>JAHEEE010000005.1 GCA_024640845.1 Myxococcales bacterium
TTCCATCTGCTCCGGGCCTACGCGCTCCTCCACTTCGATGGCGGCGTCGACCTCGCCTCCTATCAGCGCGACTTGGAGCAAGACCTGCTCCGCTACTACCTCTTCCTCTGCGAGGTGCGAAATCCCGAGTGGGAAGCCGAACGCATGCGCTTTGAGGTATTCCTTTCCCTGCTTCGGATGACGAAGACCTGATCGATCTTGATACCTGCTCGCAGGACTGAAGCCATTCTCTGGTGGGCAGCTCACGCCGATGAGTCCAATACTCTGCCCTGTGAAGAGATCTCTTTGGCTCTGGGTCGTCATATTCGCCGCGGTGGTCGCGACTCCGCTCATCGCCGGTCCACCGAAGCCCGAATCCATCAAATGGATGATCGCTGCCCGCTTCCCGAGCGTCTCGTGGATCGATGCCAGCACCCTTGCCGCTTGGATGCAGGATGACGCCCGGAAGGATCTCCTGCTTCTCGACGTGCGCACCGAGGAAGAGTACGCGGTGAGCCATCTACGAGGTGCAATGCGTGTGGACCCGGAGAGGCCGGAGGTCTCGGAATTGCCGATTCCTGAGGGTGCAACGGTCGTCGTCTATTGTTCGATCGGCTATCGAAGCGCGGCCCTCGTCGGGGAGCTTCGCCGCAGAGGCATCGACCAAGTCTACAACCTGACGGGGGGCATCTTCGGATGGGCCAACGCCGGTCGCCCGCTGTTCGTAGACGAAACCCGGGTCAAGACCGTCCACCCATACGACAACATGTGGGGCTGGCTCGTGCGCGATGAGCTTCGCGGCTACTAGAGGTATTTTTGAGTAGACGAACCATACCCGCCATTCTGCTCGCCATCTCGGTTCTTGGCATCGCCATCGCGGGACTCGCGGGCAAAGGTTTCGTCGCGACCAATGACGTTGCTTGGGTGAGTGATCCTCCGGCACTGGAGTTCCGTGGCAACGGCCTGGCATACACGGGTGTGCTGTTGCTTTCCGACTCTGCCGCCAACAACGAGGGCGCCACACTTTTTCTAGTTCTAGACCCCGATAGAGGATCATCCGAGCGCGGCTTTCAGATTATCGTCACCTTCAGCAGTGGCGAAAGCAAGTCGCAGCTCGCGGTCGCCCAATGGCAGCGTCAGCTCATCGTCATGAACGGCGATGACTATGAACACGACGAGCGGCGCCCGCGGCTGACAACTGAAGTCGATGACGACGCAGATCGATTCGTGTTCTTGGCGATCAGGCTCGGCGCTCGGTCCAGCGAGCTGTTCGTAGACGGCGTGCGCGCCTCAGCACTGAGCTCCATGTTCAAATTGCCGCCGGAGGACGCCAAGCTTCGCCTCATCCTCGGAGATTCCTTCGAGCTTAGAAATGCATGGTCGGGTCGCATCGCTGGTTTGGCGCTTTTCGAAGGTCAATTGCCGGAGGCCGAGCTCGCCCGCGCCTGGCAACACTGGTCTGCAGATCAGCGTTTCTCGCTGGCAGCTCCCGCCGCGGCGAGCGTTTACTACGACTTCGCCCAACCTCCCGGCGCCGAAGTCATGGATCTCTCCGGTAGAGGCAACGATCTGTTGCTGCCTCGAATCCGCAAACCTCTGCAGCCCGACTTGGCCAGCTTGTCCCTGCAGCCCTCCTCAACGCAGGATATGTGGATCAACGCTCTAGGGTTCATGCCATTCGGCTTTCTGCTTGCCTGGGTGCTCGGATGCGACTCGCGCTTTAGCAGTGGTCGAGCGTTCCTGCTGGTGATTGTCCTCAGCAGTCTGCTCAGCGGCGCCATCGAGGTGTCACAAGCGTGGTTGCCCGCCCGCACGTCCAGTTTTCTCGATCTGATCTTGAATGTTTCCGGTGCAGCGTGCGGCGCAATCATTCACCGTCTGGGCGTCGCCACGACCAATCGATCCCGCATTCCGAAGGCCAGGGACTCCGACTGAAGCGACCTGTCCGAAATGCCTGCCCTGTAGGGATCCGGATTCGCATAGCTGTGGTTTGACCGAAAAGCGAGGACATCATCCACTTTTTTTACGTCAATGCAGTCTTCTAGGCCCACGATCATCGAACTGAAATCTTGGTCACACGCGGCCGGATCTTCTGTTATCGTCGCGGGCCCGTCGTGCTTCCCTTTTTCGGAGCCTGACGAGGCTTTCGCGGAGGGTCGGATGGCGCGTTTCATTTCTTTGATTGCTTTGTGTGGATTGTTGGCGGCCGCTGGATGCAGCTCGTCTGATGGGGGCGGAGTCGCCGGGAACGGTGGCAACGGCGGCGGCGGCGAAGGCGGCACGGGCGGCAGCGTTGCTCTTTGCGGCGACCTCAGTACCGAGGATCTCCCCGGTGATCCAGGGGACGGAAACTATGACGCCAACATCGTGTGGACGCAGTACGGCATTCCCCATGTGACCGCCGACGACTGGGGAAGCCTCGGCTACGGAGCCGGCTACGCCTATGCGAAAGAGAACTTCTGCGTCCTGATGCAGGAAGTGATCCGCGCCAACGGCGAGAGCATGCGTTGGTTCGGCAACGACGGAGGAAACCTCGCGGACGACCTCGTGTACCGCTTCTACAGCAACGACGAGTACATCGAGAACGAGTTCATCGCGGCCGCCGACGAGACGCTGCAAGCGATGACCGTCGGATACGCCGAGGGCTTCAATCGATATCTTGCGGAGACTGGCGTCGAAAATCTTCCAGAAGGCCCCGAGGGCTGCCGCGGTGCGGATTGGGTTCGACCGATCACCGAGATCGACCTCGCCAAGGTGTATCGAAAGCTCATCCTCCGAGCAGGCGTGGGCACCTTGGCTCCGCTCATTCTCGCCGCGGACGCGCCGACGATGACGATGGCGGCCAAGAGCCGGGTCGTGCCGGAAAGCGTGCTGATCGAGGAGTCGGCCTGGGGCATGCCCGAGGCGACGGCGATGGGCAGCAATGCGTACGGCATTGGAGCGGAAGGCTCGCAGACCGAGTACGGCATTCTGCTCGGCAACCCCCACTTCCCCTGGCGCGGGCCCGAGCGTTGGTTCCAGCAGCATCTCACCATTCCTGGTGTGTACGACGTGATGGGCGCCTCCCTTCAAGGCGTTCCGGTGGTCAATATCGGCTTCAACGGGAACCTTGCCTGGTCCCACACGGTGTCGACCGCTCGGCGATTCACCGGCTATGAGCTGCACCTGCTCGAGGATGACCCGATGAAGTACATGTACGATGACGAGGTCCTCGACATCGAAACCTTCGAGGTCCCCATTCAGGTGAAGCTCGAGGACGGGACGATCGAAGACACGATCCAAGCGATTTACACCACGCAGTACGGTCCGATCGTCGATCTCGCTCCGGTCAACGGCGCTTTCGGTGGCTGGCCGACCGGGAACACCACGGTCGTCGCCGTTCGCGATGCGAACATCGACAACACTCGCGCGCTCAATCAATTCCAGGCCATGGGCAAGGCGAACTGCATCGCCGAGCTCGAGCAGGCGCTCGCGATGATCGGGCTTCCATGGGTGAACACCATCGCCGCAGATCGCCAAGGTGCGGCCCTCTACGCCGATATCACGACCGTGCCGCATGTGAGCGCGGAGAAGCTCGACAGCTGCGCGGACTCCATCATTTCGGTTGGACTCACCGCGAACCGTTTCTTCACGCTCAACGGTTCACGAAGCGAATGCCAATGGGGCAACGACCCGGGTGCGCCCCCGGGGCTCTTCGGCGTCGAGAACTTGCCTAAGCTCGAGACGAGTCCCGATGTGCCCTACGTGGCGAATTCGAACGACAGTTACTGGTTGAGCAACCCGAACCAGCTGCTCGAGGGCTTTTCCCCCCTGATCGGCAACGAAGGCGTTCAGCAGTCGCTCCGAACCCGGCAAGCCTTCGTGCAAGCCGAGGAGCGACTCGCCGGCACGGACGGACTCAGCGCCGAGCCGGGTTTCACGGTCGAGCTCCTTCAGGACGTCATGTACGGCAATCGCAACATCGCGCAGGAGCTGACGCTCACTGACGTGCTGTCGATTTGCGATAGCGTCGGAGACTGGAGCGCCTACAGCGCCAATCCCGTCGAGGCAGCGAGCGCATGCGGAATTCTCGCGGCTTGGGACGGCCTCTTCAACAACGGCAGCGTCGGCGCGATGATTTGGAACGAGCTCTGGCGTCGAATCGACAACAACGCCGACCTCTGGGCCGTGCCCTTTGACGCAAACGACGCGGTCAACACACCCAATACACTCAACGACGAAGACCCCGACGTCGTCGAAGCGGTGAAGGAGGCCATCGGCGCGGGCGTGGACTTCATGGTGAATGGCGGTATTCCGCTCGACCGACCTTGGGGAGAGGTTCAGTTCCGTCCGGTAGGCGAAGGTCAGAACATCCCGATTCACGGGGGTTCCGGACGATTCATGTTCAGCGTGATCAGCTCGAGATTCGTCGACCAGGTGGGCTACGCCGACATTCCAACAGGCAACAGCTACATCCAAACGGTGACCTGGGATGAAAGCGAATGCCCCGACGCGTATGCGGTGCTCACTTACTCCCAGTCCACCAACCCCGCATCGGACCACTACGCGGACTTGACCCAGGTCTACTCCGACAAGGGCTGGAACGACATGCCGTACTGTGCCGCCGATATCGAGGCCGCCAAGATCGACGAAATCGACATCAGCAACTCGGAAAACTAGTTGATTTGCTCCGGAACTTCCGAGTCTCGCAGCGTCCGGTCGAAGCGCTATCATCGCTGTTGATGGCACTCATGAGGACAAGATGACCGAGCTCGGAAGACCATCCACGAGCGCTCAGTACAAGCTCACGGCACGGATCGAGTGCCCCCATGCGTCCGGCTGGATCGCTCGCATCGGGGGTGTGATCGGTGAGGCCGGCGGGGTCATTCACGCGATTGATCTCGTTCAGGTGATCCGAGGCAATAGCGTCAGGGACTACTCGATCGACGCATCGTCCGTCGAACATGCCCAGCAGATCGTCGATGCCGTGGGTCAGATCGACGGGGTCACGCTCCACTCCGTTTCCGACGACACGATGTTGATGCACCTTGGCGGGAAGCTCGAAATCTCCCCGAAGATGCCGCTGAAGACACGAGCGGATCTATCGATGGCCTACACCCCCGGCGTTGCTCGCGTGTGCAAGGCGATCTGCGAGGACTACAAGAAATCGTTCAATCTGACGATTCGCAAGAACTGCATCGCCGTGGTCTCCGACGGTAGCGCTGTTTTGGGCCTGGGTAACCTCGGAGCCGCAGCGGCGATGCCGGTCATGGAGGGCAAAGCAATTCTCTTCAAGGAGTTCGGCAATGTCGACGCCTTCCCGCTTTGCGTGTCGACGCAAGACACTGACGAAATCGTTCGTTTCTGCGAACAGATCGCGCCGACCTTCGGAGGCATCAACCTAGAAGACATCTCCGCGCCTCGTTGCTTCGAGATCGAGTCACGTCTAAGGGAATCGCTCGACATTCCCGTATTTCACGACGATCAACACGGAACGGCCGTCGTGGTCCTCGCGGCGCTCATCAATGCGCTCAAGGTGGTCGACAAACGCCCCGAAAACCTCAAGGTCGTCGTATCCGGGGCGGGCGCCGCCGGAGTCGCCTGCACGAAGCTCCTTGCCGATTATGGGGTTCGGAATCTCGTCGTGGCCGATTCGCAGGGTGCCATCCATGGCAAGCGCGACCTCGGAGACAATGACGCGAAACGTTGGCTCGCCGAGCACACGAACCCGAACGGGGAGGCCGGCCCCCTTTGCGAGGTGATCGCGGGAGCGGACCTGTTCATCGGGGTGTCGGCGCCCAACGTCCTCTCGCGTGATGACGTGCAGCGCATGGCGCCATCGCCCATCGTTTTCGCGTTGAGCAATCCGGATCCCGAGGTACAGCCCGAGCTCGTTCAGGACATCGTCGCGGTGATGGCAACCGGGCGAAGTGACTTTCCGAACCAGGTCAACAACGTGTTGGCTTTCCCTGGCATCTTTCGAGGCGCACTCGACTCACGCGCCAAGGACATCAACGAAGCGATGAAGCGTGCGGCCGCCGAGGCAATAGCAGCGGTGGTGACGGAGCAAGAGCTGTCGGCGGACTACATCATTCCGAGCGTCTTCAATCGAAAGGTTAGTCGGCAGGTTGCGACGGCCGTTGCTCGAGCAGCGCACCGGACCCACGTGGGTCGCCGTATGCCCAAGGGCACTGACGTGCTTCGTCCTTAGCCATGGACCCTCGCGCAGCACTCGGTAATGTCCGAAGTCGTTCGGGTCGCGCAGCTAGTAAACCTCTTCAGTGCTCGAACACCCGTTCGACGGCGCGCTACTGCATCTCGTTCATACCGGGGATCATTCTCGGTGCACCGTGTTGTAGGAAAACGCCGGAACGCACACCGCTACGTATTCGGCCCCCTCGGGCCCCGGAGAGCTGTAGCGCACCCATTCCCCCTTAGGGGCCACGACGGCCTGGCCCGCCCGCACCTCGAGCAAACCCGCCTCGCTTTCGACCCGAAGCATCCCGCGAAGCACGACGGTGTACTCATCGAACTCGGGAGTCTGCTTTGGTTCCTCCCATCCCGACGGGCTGACCATTTTCGCAATGCTCACGTCGGAGGTGTCGGAGTTGGCCCGGCCCACGAACTCTTCGATGGTCTTTGGTTTGTTTCCCGCGGGTCTCATCTGGGCGGGAGCTTCGATCAGAATAGCCACAACATCCTCCGTCGCCGAGGCGCCTCAGTGTCGAATTGACCGCATCCTTAGAGAAACGGCGCAACTCTTGCATCGGTATCGCTGGTGCCCCCGAAGATGGCCACTTTGCCGCGCCTCGAGAACGTTCTGAAATCGAACGACGTGGAGGATCTGGTCAACCGATACGTGCACCGCACGCTCGCGTATTTGTTCGTTAAATCGGTCTTCAGGACCCCGATAACCCCGAACATGATCACGCTTTCCACGATTTTTCTCGGTTTCGCTGCCGGCTGCGCTTTCATTTGGGGCACGCCTACCGCGATGTTGTTCGGGGGCGCCGGCCTCTGGGCTGCCGCCATCCTCGACGGGGCCGACGGAATTCTCGCCCGCGCCAAGAACCTGCAGTCGGAGTTTGGGCGCGCGCTCGACGGTTCTGCTGACGGTCTGGTCGCGGTTTTAACCGTGTTCCCGGCCTTTTACCACATCTGGGTAACTCGCAGCAATCCTTACGATCTTTTGCTCATGGTCCCCGCGTTGGGTCTCACGATCGTGCACTTGGCGATCTATGATTTCTACAAGGAGTCCTATCTCAGGGCCACCCGCCCAGGACAGGGCGGCGAGGGGCGAGATGCGGACCAGATCGCCGAGACCGTTCGGGCGGCACGGAGCCAGGGGCCCATTACGCAGATGGCGATCAACCACGGGCTGGTCCCGCACCTCAATCGCCAAAAGGCGCTCATCAACTGGCTCAATCCCGACGGATGGCGTCTGAGCCAGTTGCGGGACGGCGACCGCCAAGCATCCGAAATCTATAGGAAACACAACCTGGGGCCCATGCGGCTCTGGGCGCTCGTGTCTTCGGCGCCGCACAGCTATTTGATGGCGATATGCGCCATGTTCGATCGCTTGGAACTGTACCTCTATTTCCGGGTTTTCTTGATGAACGTCGTTTTCTTGGTTGCTCTGATCTGGCAGCGCTATGCCACATGCAGGACGATCGAGGACCTCGGTGAGGGAGACACCAGGGAACTGAGCGGCGCTAGGCAGTCGATCCCAAACTTACAGTGTTGCCACGCGAACGTGAACCTCCCTCACAGGCGTGAAGGATTCGCCACATAGAGTCGTCCGCCTAAAGGGTTATTTTCAAGAATGAAAACACGAAACAGTCCACAGCGCGCAATCATCCTCGCCGCCGGCCTCGGCAGTCGGCTCTCCGACGGTCGACCCGTCCCGAAGCCGCTCCGTGAGGTTGCCGGAGTTCCCCTCATCGTTCGCATCATCCGGGGTCTGGAGCAGGGCGGAGTCCGCGAAATCGGGATCGTGATCGGCTATCTCGGCGACGACTTGAGGAACGGTCTGCTGGAGTACGAGCACCGTGCGAAGCTTTCGTTCTTCATCAACGACGAATACGAAAAGCCCAACGGGACATCGCTCTTGAAGGCGCGCGACTTCGTCAACGGGCCCACGTTTCTCTTGATGAGCGATCATTTGTGGTCCCCGGAGCTACTCTCGTCCATGGGCGCGTATGCGGTCGGGGAACAGGAGGCAGCCCTCGGCGTCGACTATCGGATTGACGCCTGTTTCGATCTCGACGACGCGACGAAGGTTCAGGTCGAGGATGGCCGCATTCTAAGAATTGGTAAGCAGCTCGAAGACTACAACGCATTGGACACCGGGCTCTTCCTGATCACGCCGGCGCTCATCGAGGCACTGGACGCAGTGAACGGCCCTGAGGGCTGCTCGCTCTCAGAAGGGGTGGCGGCGCTTGCTTCGAAAGGCCGAATGAGGGGTGTCGACGTCGGCGACGCTACATGGATCGATGTGGACACGCCCGAGGCGCACGCCGAAGCGGAGCGACTGATCTCCGTGCTCGGTGAGGAACTGGAAACGCGGCGGCATGCTTCAGCCGAGCACAGTACGGTTACTCGGCGGGTGTGGCCGCAGGCACGCGCGGGCCGATCTGCAACCATCAAGAAGGCGCAAGAACGATGAGCTCGCGAATGAGGCGGTCGCATGGGGCAACGACCAGCTCGCGTCCGACTCGCTGACACAGGGGCCCTCTCATCTTGGTGATGAGGGTGCGCGACCGAAACGAGCGTGTCGCTTCGCGTTCTTCGCGCAACTGGCGAAACTGCGCTCTCGCCGTGGTCAACCACGCTCGTCACGATGCCCGCGCTCATGCTTTGCTTCAGTCCAAAGGACTGAGGCCGCGAAAACGACGAAACTCTCGTCTGCACTCATGGTATACACGGAACCCACAGGAAAAGGTTTGGAATGACGCAGCCAACACTCAAGCCCGCCGACGGCAAGCTCGGTGTTCTTTTGCCCGGAATGGGCGCCGTCGGAACGACATTCATCGCAGGGTCCCTTTTAGCGCGCAGAGGACTAGGTTTGCCCATAGGCTCGCTCACGCAGATGGGGACGCTTCGATTGGGCAAGCGCACCGATGCGCGATCGCCTTTGATCCGCGACTTCGTTCCCCTCGCCGACCTGAGCGATTTGGTGTTCGGCGGCTGGGATCTCTTCCACGACAATGCCTATGAAGCGGCCGTCAATGCCGATGTCCTTTCGCGTGAGCATCTCAACGCCGTCGAGGACGAGCTCTCGGCGATCAAGCCCATGGAGTCCGTGTTTTTTCCGGAGTTCGTCAAGAGACTACGGGGCGAGAACGTCAAAGCTGGCGCAGACAAGATGGAGCTTGCGGAAGCGGTGCGTGAGGACATACGCCGATTCAAGCGCGACAACGCGCTCCAACGGTGTGTTGCCGTCTGGTGCGGCTCGACCGAGGTCTTCCGGGAACGAGCCGACGTCCATTCCTCCTTGTCGAAATTCGAAGAGGGCCTGCGTCGCTCCGATCCCGCCATCAGTCCTTCGCAAGTGTACGCGTACGCCTGCCTTCGCGAAGAGGTGAGCTATTCGAACGGGGCGCCACATCTCACTGCCGGGGACGTCCCTGCGATGCTGGAGCTTTCACGTGAAACCCAGACTCCCATTTCAGGCAAGGACTTCAAGACCGGGCAGACACTCATGAAGACGATTCTCGCGCCCGGCCTGCGCGCGCGGATGCTCGGTATTCGAGGATGGTTCTCGACGAACATTCTCGGCAATCGCGATGGCGAAGTCCTCGACGACCCGGAAAGCTTCAAGTCGAAAGAGGTCAGCAAGCTCGGCGTGCTCGAAACCATCCTTCAGCCGGAGCTTCATCCAGAACTCTATGGCGCCATGTACCACAAGGTTCGTATCAACTACTACCCGCCGCGAGGAGATCAGAAAGAGGGCTGGGACAACATCGACATCTTTGGTTGGCTCGGCTACCCGATGCAGATCAAAGTGGATTTCCTCTGTCGCGATTCCATTCTCGCCGCGCCATTGGTTCTCGACCTGGCGCTCTTGATGGATCTTTCGCACCGCGCGGGGCTGAGCGGGATTCAAGAGTGGCTCTCCTTTTACTACAAGAGCCCCATCGTTCCCGCAGGCTTGTACGCTGAGAACAATCTGTTCGTGCAACTCGGCAAGCTCAAGAACACGCTACGCTGGATGCAAGGCGAAGAGCTGATCACGCACCTCGGCCGCGAATACTACGATTGAAGCATCGATCAGGGTGCTCCGATTTTTACCAGCGTCCTCCCAGTCACTCTGCCATCGATGAAATCTTGAAATGCATTGGGAAGGTCGGCGAAATCGATCGTCGAGCCTCCGATGACGTCGAGATGTCTCGGTCTGAGGTCGCCGGCGATCCGCTTCCAAACGGCGAGCCGCAGATCGCGCGGAGTCTCGACGGAGTTGATTCCCAAAAGGCAGACCGCCCGTAGGATGAAAGGCATCACAGTCGTCTTGAGTTCGTGACTCGCTGCGAGGCCGATGCTTGCGATGTTGCCTCCATAGCCGACCGTCCGCGTCAGCCACGTCAAGATCTCCCCACCGAGGTTGTCGATCGCTCCTGCCCACAGGGCCTTTTCCATCGGCCTCTTGCCCAAGTCGATCTCGCCGCGCACCAAGACGCGGGCTGCGCCAATGCTTTGCAGGTAGCCCGCTTGCTCGGCCTTACCTGTCAGCGCAACCACTTCGTAGCCGCGACCTCCGAGCATGTCGATCGCGAGGCTGCCAACGCCACCCGTGGCGCCCGTGACGATGACGGGCCCGTTCTTTGGGCGCTGCGCGTTCTGTTCCATCCGATGAATGGCGAGCGCCGCCGTGAAGCCGGCAGTTCCAAGCTGCATCGTCTCGGCTGCCGTCAGGCCTTCTGGGATCGGAACCACCGCGTCGGCGGGAACTCGAGCGTACTCCGCGTAGCCACCATCGCGCGTCTCGCTCAGGCCGCAACCGTTGACGAGGACCGCGTCGCCCTCGGCAAACCCGTCGACCTCGGAGCTGACGACCGTGCCAGCGAGGTCGATCCCGCCAACGAGCGGAAACTTGCGGAGGATACGACCAGCTCCGGTCGCAGCGAGGGCGTCCTTGTAGTTGATCGTCGAGTAGCTCACTTTGATGACGACCTCGCCCTCGGACAAGTCGTCCAGGGTCAAGTCGGTCAACCGAGCGGTGACCCCACCGTCGCCCTCAGCGATCTGGAATGCGCGAAACTTCTTCATAGTTTTCCTTGTATCGCGATTCTCGTAGGCACGATAGCGCGCTGCTCACAGCCTCGAACCGACGGCTGGCGGGCTCCGTTGTCGCGGTCGCGATCTCCATGCCACAATCGCGGCGTGCAGAGCCAGTGGAATGATGACGACGCGCGCGCAACTATCGAGCGCTATCGCGCCGTTCCGTGGGTGAACGAGGATATCGCGCTTCGGGTGTACACCTCGCGGCTGATTGGACGTGACCCTCGGCTCGTCCTGCATGGGGGCGGCAACACCTCCGTGAAGACCTCGGTCGTGGACGACACCGGCCACGATGTTCCGGTCCTTTGCGTCAAGGGCAGCGGGTGGAATCTCGGCGACATCGAGCCGGAAGGCTTTCCGGCGGTCCGGCTGCAAAGCCTCGGTGCATTGCGCGAGCGCGAGTCGCTCTCGGACGAGGAAATGGTCAACGCCCAGCGCACCCGACTAATCGACTCGAGCGCGCCCAACCCTTCGGTCGAGACCCTGCTGCACGCCTTTTTGCCGCACAAGTTCATCGATCATTCGCACGCGGACGCGATTCTCGCCATCGTCGATCAACCCGAGGCGGAGGCCATCGCACGCGAGATTTATGACGGCCGGCTCGCCGTGGTGCCTTACATCATGGCAGGATTCGACCTGGCCAAGCTCGCCGCAGCGACCTACGAGCGCGACCCCCAAGTCGAGGGTCTGCTCTTGCTCAAGCACGGGTTGTTCACTTTTGGCAAGACCGCGAGAGAGAGTTACGAACGGCATATCGCAGCCGTCGATGCTGCGGAGCGATACATCTCGGAGGCCGTGCGAACGTCCCACGCGGAGCGCGGCGAGCCGGCTGCGCCTTCCTACGAGTCTGTCGCGCCGATCTTACGAGGAAGGCTCGGCGAGGGGACACGCTACTATCTTCTCGAGCGCCGACGGAGCCCCGGGATCGACGCGTTTCTCGCCCGCGCAGATCTCGCGAAGGTGAGCCAGCGCGGGACGGCGACCCCCGATCACGTCATCCGTACGAAGCGCGTTCCCCTGTTGCTCGAGCTCACGCCGCAGATGGATGCCTCGGCGGTCGATGCGCACGTCCAGCAGCGCCTGGCTTCCTACCGTGCGAAATACTTGCAGTATGTCGAACGAGAGTCTGGCGCCAAGCAACGCGAAGTCTCGCCCCTCGATCCCGACCCGAGGATCATCCTCGCGCCTGGCATCGGAGTGATCGCCGCGGGGTTTACCGAAAAGGCGGCCCGGATCGCGGCCGATGTCTACGAGCACACGATAGACGTCATCGAGAGCGCCGAAGCGGTTGGCTGCTACGCACCGCTCGCGACGAGTGATCTTTTCGATATGGAGTATTGGTCACTCGAGCAAGCCAAGCTCGGCCGGGCTAAGCCGAAGGCCATGCAGGGCAGGGTGGTCTACATCAGCGGTGCGGCTGGTGGGATCGGCGCGGCGACGGCGGCTGTGTTCGCGAGCGCGGGTGCATCGCTCTACCTGACCGACCGGGACGAAGACGCGCTATCCGCCATCGCTGGGCGGATCGGCGCGCGTCACGAGGTCGTCGATGTGACCGACGAGGAGGGCGTACGCGCCAGCATCGCGCACTGCGTGGAGCTGTTCGGCGGGCTCGATGGCGTGGTCTCGAACGCAGGCACCGCGCCTCAGGGGGATATCACACGCGTGTCGAGCGAAGAGCTCAAGCGAAGCTTCGAGATCAATTTCTTTTCGCACCAGTATCTGGCATCCGCAGCCGTCGAGGTGTTCCGCGCTCAAGCCATGGGCGGCTTTTTGTGCTTCAACGCTTCGAAGGCAGCCTTCAATCCAGGACAGGGCTTGGGCCCTTACGCCGTGCCCAAGGCGGCTGTCGTGGCGCTGATGAAGCAGTACGCGCTCGAGGGAGGGTCGATCGGCGTGCGAAGCAATGCGGTGAATGCGGATCGCATCCGCACGGGGTTGCTGCCGCAGGAAGTCGTTGCGCGGCGGGCAGAGGCCCGTGGGCTCGATGCCGATGCCTACTTTCGTTCGAACCTGTTGGCCCGTGAAGTGTCGGCGCAGGATGTCGCCGAAGCCCTCCTGCACCTCGCGCTCGCGCAGAGCACCACCGGCTGTGTCGTGACCGTCGACGGCGGCAACATCGCTGCCTCGCCGCGCTAGTCGCGCTGCGCAATCATCTCTTCGCCGCTTGCTCGGCGCCGCGTCGCCGCTCCTCCAGCAAGCGCTTCCGTTCCGCCCGGCTCTGCGTTACCTCTTTCACGGCCGCTTGGATCCGATCATCGAGCGCTCGGTTGGTTTGATTCAAGAGGTCGACGAAACTCTGGTCGAGCGGACGCTGCTCGCGCACCAGTTCGTATAGGGAATCGAAGACCTCGATGACCCCCGGTTCCAGATCGAGGTAGTCGAGGCTCGTCTCGTCGTCCGAGACTTCGTTCTGAGTGCGGAGCGCAGGCTGCACCTCCCTGATGGCTGCCTCGACATCGCCCTCGCCGAGCCATTCGAAGACGCTTCGCAGAGTCGCGTCGGGCGCCTCGAGCACCGAGTCGTAGGCAACCATGTAGAAGGGATAGCGACGGGTGACGATGTCACTGATGAGAGAGAAGTTTTCGACCCACCACTCGACGATGGGAGACATGACCACGGGTGGAAGCGGCTTTGTGATCGAGCCCTTGGCTGCAGCCTGTCGGGCCTTGCTCTCCATCGCGTAGAGTCGGTTCAGCGAGCGCACGTATTGGCGCCACGGCCTCACGGTCGCGACGACGCGATCGATGAACGCGACGTCTGATCTGATCAGGCCGGGAATGAAGACCTTCACGGCGTTACGCCGGGTCTGATTGGGAAACAAATACGTGCCCGATTTCGGGTCAGGATTGGTCTGGTAGTTGATTCCGAGTCGGAGCTCCGATTCCCAAAAACCCCCCGGATTGGCGTCATGAATCGTCTTCCCCCAATTCCGAGGGAATGCATCGCCGATGGGCGGAAAGCCCGCCGCCTTGAGAAGCTGCATCCACATGGACGTTCCCGAGCGCTTTGTTCCGGTAACGACGATCATCGTAGAGACACCTCAGCATGCATTAGGCAGAATCGGGCTTCCGCGGATTACTCGACCGCGTAGCATTCGCGGTCGAGGGCCTGCGTTTCCTCGTCGCAGACCTCGACCGAATTCGCGAAGTCTTCACATGAGAGCACCGAGAGGCAAGCCACGTAGCTGACGAGGGCCGGCTCGCACGCCGGGTTGCTGAAGTCGCCATAGGTCTCGATGTACGTCGTGTAGTACTCGACGCATTCCTGGACGGTGTATCCGGCGTAGCACTCCGCGATCTTGACGCAGAAGTCTTGGATCGCGTTGGTGACACCTTCGGAGAGCGATCCGTCGGAGTCGCCGCAGCCGGTCAATGCAAGACACGCAGAAGCGAGGCTTGGAATCATCTTCTTGGGGTTAAGTATCTTCTCTCCTCATCGCCCCATGTCGTCGGCTTTGGTCTTGGGTGATTCTGGCATCTCGAACTCGGCGGGAACCTCCGGCTCAGATGCCGATTCACCGTGTTCCGCAGTCTCGTCGTGGGCGGTGTTCGTCTTCGACTGGCCTCCGCACCCGAGAACAAAAAGGGCGCCAAGCACCAACGACATCACCAAACTCACTCGCTGCATCAATCGCATACGATTTCCTTCATGTGGTGCAGGCCGTCCGCCGCCCGCCTTGCGCTGGGATTGTAGCATGGATTTCCAAGAACCTCTGCGAGCCCGCGCCTGCCCTAGTCTTCCCTTCGCTGGATGATGTAGATCGGGTGCTCGGCGCTGACGAGCGTGTGACCGGTCATTCGGCACCAGGCCGGCAGGTCGGTCGGGGCGCCCGGGCTTCGCGCGACGACCTCGAGCATCTCGCCTGCGGGCATCTCGATTAAGCGGCGCCGAAGCTCGACGACGAGCTGTCCGCATCCCATCTCGGCCGCGTCCCATCGGTGCATCTGGGCGACAGTCCACCAGCGATGGCGCGTCGCGTCAAGGCTTCGCGAGATCGACCTGGATTGAACACGAGGGCCTGCGTATCATCGCAACGCAAACACTGGATGGAGGTGAATGATGGCTGGGACGAAAAAGCTGGTGATCGTGATCTCCCGAGGCTTCGATGACGAGCGCTCCTCAGTCGCTTGGAGCATCGCGAATGCGGGGATCGCTTCCGACCTCGAGGTGACGGTCTTTTTGGTGGCTTCAGGGGTCGATTGGGTGCGAAAGGGTGCGACTGCCGTAGCCCACCTAAACCCGCTCGATCCGAGCCTCAGGGAATTGATTGGGAACCTGATGTCGGGGGGCGGCAGTGTCCTCGTCTGCCCCCCATGCGCGAAGGTTCGAGGCTATTCCGAAGACGACCTCCTCGACGGCGTAACAATCGCGGGCGCTCCGGCGATGCTCGAGGTCGTCAAGCAAGGTGCGGCGACACTGAGCTTCTGAGACGCTCGACGCACACCAGGTCGACAGATCATGAGAGGTTCATTTCGACGCTCTTCTGTGGGACTCTCTCAGTCTGATGCGACGGGTGCTTTCGATGGTGGCGGTTGCGGTGCTCGGGCTGCTCTTGCTTGGGATTACTGTGCTCCAGGTCCGGCAGCAGCGCGGGAACCGCCGGGCTGCGGAGATCGTCGAGACCTTTGAGGTCGTCCCTGTCAATGATCTCGGCTCCACCAAGACGCTTCGCATCCTTCCCCTCGTCGACTACCACACGTCAGACCCCAAGCTCCGGACGGAGGTGGGAGTTTCGTACTTAGTCGAGACCGACGATCACCGAATCCTTTTCGATCTCGGGCAGAACACCGACTTCGAGACTCCGTCGCCGCTCGAAGCCAACATGGCGAAGCTCGGCATCGAGCTTGCGACCATCGACACCTTGTTCATCTCGCACAATCACTTGGACCACGTGGGTGGCATGCATTGGTCAGCCCGAAACACGTTTTCATTCGGCACCGAGCAACGGCCGTTTCCGAATCCCAAGCTTCGGGCAGTCGTGCCGGACCGGATGACATACCCTGGGCTGTCGCCCATTTACGCAACCCGTCCAATGAAGATCGCTCAAGGGGTTGCCACCACGGGTCTGATTCCGCGTCAGCTCGTGATCGGTTGGATTGAAGAGCATTCGCTCGTCGTGAGCGTAGAGGGCCTCGGCGCTGTCATCATCGTTGGTTGCGGCCATCAACCCGTGCCGAATCTCGTCGCGCGGTTCGACGACGCATTCGATGTTCCGCTTTACGGCATCGTGGGAGGTCTGCACTTCCCCGTTCCCGACGGCCGAATGAACCTCGGCCCGATCAACCTGCAGCGCCGGTTTGCATCCGGCGACGGTTTCTTTCGGCCCATTACGATGGAAGAGGTCGAAGAGCAGATCGCCCTGCTGAAGTCGTATGATCTGGGACTCATCGCCGTCGGCGGCCACGACAGCAGCGATGCCGTCATCGAGCGTGTTCGAGCTGCGTTCGGCGCCGCACATCGCTACGTGCGTGTCGGCGAAGAGATCGTCATCCGCGCGCCATGAGCGGGACCGATCTCACCGGAAGTTCTGGACACTCCAGACTTCACCGTCGGGCCCCCGCGCGAAACCACATGCCACCTGCTCATACGTCATACTGCTCATGTTCATGTAGTGACCATGCTCCGAAAAGCGTTTGCCAGGTCCCTCGTCCCACATGGCCTGCAGGCATCCTTCGACGACCCGCTCGGTGGAAGGCCAAGCCGGGCATTCGTTCTGTGCAAAGCCCTGTGGCTTGCAGATGCGCGCGTTGAAACCAGCGTGGATACCCTTGCGGCTATCGTGCTTCGCGTGTTTGTTCGCGCACTGCTCCCCGCCCTTCCAACGCCCAAGCGGCGGTAGACACTGGCAAGCACGGCGGAGCTGGTTGATGCGTCGCACGCAATCTTCGTGAGGATCACCGGTGCTCGCAAGCGGAGGAGGCGCACAGTTGGCGCGAGGCTTGCTAAGGGGTCCGTCTGTGCAGATGGCCGCCTTCTTCTCATCGGGATCGGAACTACCCGCCCGTGACTGAATCGGCGCCAACAGCCATGCGCCCGTGAGGGTCACGAGCAACATCGTCATCGCGACTCTCCACGCCATGCCTTCAGGGTAGCCCGATGAGATGCAACGGCGCACTTGAATGAAGTCCAGCCTGGTAGATTCACGAACGCGGGTCGTCATCCGGGCTCAGATAATCAAGCGCGGATACTCACCTGCGGAGCCTCTTGCTGCGCCGCTCCTGGAGCCGTTCGATCACCTCGCGGAGCTTTGGATCGTCTGGGCGTTTGTGATCGTGACGTAGGCCTTTTTCCGAGTTGCAGCGGGCGCACGCGATGGCCAGGTTTTCGAGATCGTCGGTGCCGCCATGGTTCTTCGGTACGATGTGCTCGAGCGTCGCGCCGTTGATGGGGGTGCCGTCGGCTCGAAGCGCGAGCTTGCGCTGGCAGTGGATGCACTTGCCTTCGAGCACCTGCTCACCGTCGAGCTCCCTCGGCTCGAACGTCCGATCCGTGGCGGCGACCTCCAAAAGGCGCCTCTGCTTCCGGCGTGATCCCATGCCTTCTGGGCGGAGGGTCTCGCTAGGGCTCGACGAAGTAGAAGCCGGCGCCCTCGTACAGGTCGGCGTTGCAGGGCGGGGCGTCCGGTGCTGAGGTGTCGCACAGTACGTAGTTTGGCATCCGGAGCTCGTCCCAGAAGCCCCAGCCATCGTCGATGAGCTTCCAGGCCTCGTCGAAGGAGACGAACACAAAGATGGTCGGAGGCCCTCCGGTAGATCGTTCCCAGGTTCGGAGTAGGTCGGAATACCACTTCGCGTTCACGGGATCTGCAGCATAGGTCTCGATTTCTTGGCGCGGATTGGTCTGCCGCCACTTCCAACCGGTCTCGCCGACCACAATCGGCAAGGACTCACCGACCGTGACGGTCTCGCCCGCGCCGTTGACGTACTCGTAGTCGTAGACGGCCTGGTAGTTTTCCTGAGCACGTGCAAGCGCCGCGTTCATCATGGCGGCTGCTCGCAGAGGTCCCGCCTCGACCCCCTCCTGCTTCCAGTCCCATTCCTGGTAGTAGCTGAAGGGGTACATGTGGATGGAAACGAAGTCGAGCAGCGGCAGGATGGTGTCCGGTTGGTTGCCACACCTGCTTCCACCCACCGCGTTCTCACCCGCAAAGAAGGTGTAGTCATCGTCGGCAGTGACCGGCTGCGTCACGTTCTGGCGGGTCCGCTCGATATAGAGCTCGAGGCAGTTGATCGGCATGAAACACGAGAAAAACGATGTCTCGTTGCCGACGCTGATCGTTGCCACATTGTCTTTGTAGGTGCTGGCCAGCCGGATGGCGTTTTCAATCTGCTCGTCGTTTTCCGGGACCTCGCAGAGGTCGTCGCTCATGCCAAAGAGTGCGACCCCAAGCTGGAACTGCAGTTCGGGGAAGTTCTCCGACGCTAGCCGCAGGATCTTTTCGGTCACTGCCTCTGAACGGAACAGGCGCAACAGGTTGAAGCCGGCGGCTTGCATGAGGCCAAGGTCCTCCAGGATGTCCTCGTCGCTTGGGATTTCCCCGGTATTGGGCCCGCCGGCGCGGAACTCACCGTAGTTGATGGCGTTGCCCGTGGCGTAGATCTCGGGGAGAGGTCGCAGGGCTGGGTCGGCGGTGCAAACGACCGAGACCGTGGTGACATTGGACTCCGCAATGCCCGAGCCGTCGCTGACCTCGCAGACGTGAACGGCAGGCTGGGTCTTCACCGTCACGGAATAAGCTGCGCCCTGAGCGATCGGCTGGGCGAAGGTGAAGGGTCCGTCCGCGCTGATGCTGAGGTCATCCGTGCCGTTGTTGCTCAGAACGACGGTGCCAACGAGGCCCGAGACCGTGCCGCCGATGGAGAACTCCGTGGGATCGCCGGAATCGCTGCAGGCCGCAGCCGCAAAAAAGGCGCCTATCCAAGCAACGCGGGTGATGAAGCGCATTGCCGATGAGAGGGAATGTTTGATGCTCACGAGTCTTCTGCCTCTAGGGAAATGATTGGACCCGGACGACGATAGCAGATCTGGAGCACCCCGATGCCCCCATTGTCGACCCACGATCGGGTCCCCCGCCTCGACTTCCGGCCCGAAAGGATGACTCAAGCGTCTAGTGCTGTGAGACGCACTTGAAGCAGGGCCCCGGCTGACCCTCCGCGCAGGGCGCGTCATTGCACACCCCGAGCGGCCCATCGGGCATCCGGCATTGTGCGTACCGCTCGACGCAAGTCGCCCCGGGAGCCGGGGATGAATCTGTGCCCGTTGGGCAGCCCGTCAGGAGGAGGGCAAATATGAAGAGGCCCCGAGCGCTCGAGGGGCGTCGGGACGAGAGGAACCGCATGACTTGCGGCACTCGACTACGATTCGAGGTCGGCACGCAGGCCGTAAGCCTCAAAGAGGGCGGACGTTCTCTGCGCGTGGCCCTTTGGGCCCTTGGCCTTCGTCGAACGAGACCTTCTGTCCCTCGCGCAGGTCTTCGAATCGCACGCCCTCCACGTTGGACATGTGAAAAAAGATGTCGTTGCCCGGAGAGGTTTCGATGAACCCGAAGCCCCGGTCCGTGAGACGCTTAATTGTACCTTCAGCCATGTTGTACTCGTTCCTACCCGACATCGTCGGTGATCCCAGTAGCTCACAGCCGAAGTGGCAGCGAGGGTGGCAATCACCCTGGGAAAAGCTTCTTAGCACGTGTGCGGATCTTACTCGACCCGATTCTTCGCGAGCGCGTGGCGCCCCAGCATGGCAGGCGGGCTTGTAAAGGGCCTCTAGATCGAACACATGCAAGGCCGTGCCCATCTTGGTGGCGGAAGGATTGCGCAAGACCTACGGCAACACGCAGCTGCTCGACGGCGTGGATCTGTCCGTCCACCAGGGCGAGCGAATTGGGCTGGTCGGGAACAATGGGTCTGGGAAATCGACCCTCGCCCGCATCCTGGTCGGAGAGGAGCACCCCGATGACGGGCGGGTCGCCCGGCGTCGGGAGGCGAGCATCCGCTACTTGCCGCAAGAACCGCGCTTGCCCAAGGACCGGCGCGCGCGAGAGGTCGTGCTCGAGGGGCTTGGCGACTGGGCCAGGGCGTTCGAGCGTCATCAGGAGCTGAGCCGCTTGATCGCTGCGCAGGGGCCGGGCTGGGAGGCGCACACCGAGACCCAGGCGGAAGCGGCCCACGAAGTCGAACGACTCGGCGGCTGGGAGCACAGCCGGCGCGTGGATGTGCTCTTGCAGGAGCTCGGCTTGCACGAATTGAATCGAACGGTGGGCGAGATGAGCGGAGGCGAAAGGCGGCGCGTCGCGCTTGCCCGGCTTCTCGTAGAGGCGCCCACCCTCGCGATTCTCGATGAGCCCACCAACCACCTCGACGCGGACACGATCGAATGGCTCGAGACCTATCTTCGAGAGCAGTACAGCGGGGCGTTGATTCTCATCACGCACGATCGCTATGTCCTCGATCGCGTGGTCACGCGAACCGTAGAGATCGCCCAGGGCAAGGTTCACAGCTATTCCGGGGGCTGGCACGTCTATCTCGAGGCCAAAGCGGAAAGGCTCGCACATGCCGACCGCGCCGAGGCGAATCGACAGAACCTCCTGCGCACCGAGCTAGAATGGTTGCGTCGCTCCCCAAAGGCGCGCACGACGAAATCGAAAGCACGGGTGGAGCGCGTGGAAGCGCTCCGCGACGCTGGAGCGCCCTCGGCCGAAAAGGTCGCGAAGTTCGGCGTGCAGACCGAGCGACTCGGCAACACGGTACTGGAAGCGAAGGGGCTCGGCGTTCAGATTGGTGGGCTCGAGCTGGTGCGCTCGCTAGAGTTGATTCTTTGTCGTGGGGACCGCCTTGGGATCGTCGGGCCGAACGGCTCGGGCAAGACCACCCTGCTTCGCACACTGCTCGGAGAGCTGAAGCCCGCGCATGGGGAAGTCGTCGTTGGAAAGAACACCAAGTTCGCATACTTCGATCAGGGGCGAAGCGGGCTCGATGAGGATGCCTCAGTCCAGCAGAATGTGGCACTCGACCGGCCGCAGGTGACGTTTCAGGGACGCTCGCTCGACATTCGGAGCTATTTGAAGCGCTTCCTGTTCGCGCCGCACCGCGTCCGCGACAAGGTGTCTTCTCTGTCGGGCGGGGAACGCGCTCGGGTGGCTCTCGCGAAGCTGCTGCTCGCACCCGCCAACGTCTTGGTGCTCGACGAGCCAACCAATGATCTCGATGTCGCCACCTTGGCCGCGCTCGAAGACATGCTTGTCGAGTCGAGATCGACCGCGCTGATCGTCAGCCACGATCGCTATTTCCTCGACCGCGTCGCGACGAAGATCTTGGCGTTCGAAGGCGAGGGCAGGGCGACTGTCTATGCGGGCAACTACAGTGACTACCGAGCGCAGCGCGCGGCGCGTCCTCCGGATGCGAAGCCTGCCGTGGATGCAGAGCCGAAGAAGGCGAAGCGCGGCGGTTCCCCGAAGACACCCAAGCTTTCGTACAAGGAGAAGCGCGAGCTCGACGGCATCGAGGACGAAATCGAGCGCGCCGAATCAGCGGCTGCCGAGGTCAACGAGGAGCTCAACGACCCGGCGCTCTACGCGGAACGCGCGGAGGAAGTACCGAAGATCATCGCTCGCCAAGAAGCGCTCCGCGCCGAGATCGATCGACTCATGGCGCGCTGGATCGAGCTAGAGGCCAAGAGCTCGCAGGAGCCCTAGTCGAGCCGAACGACCAGTCGGTATCGAGGTTGATGACGCCGTGTCGTCGGTTCGTGTTTCCGCGTTGCGCCTCTTCGCCCGGCGCCCCGAGGAAGCTTCTGGAGCCTCTGAGCACGATTCGAGTGGCTTCGCGGAGAGCTCGAGGATGCCTTTCCCGGAAAAGACCGGGTCGACGAACATCGCCCGGGAGTCGGGTCCTCCCCATGTGCCGCAGCGGTGCATCGTGTGTCCGATCTGCAGGTTTTGTACGAGGTCTCGTCCTTTGAAATCGAGACGAATCGCTCCCTCGGCGAGGCCCTCGACGACGCTCAGCGTCGCGGAGTCCGGTATCGCGGGCTGGTGCAGTGTCATCGACCCGCCTCGGACCGCGACGTCACCAGTTCCTAGGCCCGTCGGGGAGTCCACGATCAGGTCCGCGGCCTGGACCGTCACACCGCCGGAAAAATCGTTGTCCCCGTTGAGAACGAGTCGTCCGCTCCCGAGCCGCAGCGCGCCTTCTCCCGTCAGATGAACGGGCGCATCCCCGTACGCGATCCCGCCGAATTCGGCCGGAGAGTTGTCGAACACACGCACCGGCAGTGCGTCCCCACCGTCTAGAACCCCTTCATCGAGAGCGATGGTGCCACTGAGGCGAGCTGCGCGGGCGAGCACCGGGCGATATCTTTGGTGGGGCCCAATGCGCCGCTGAAGAACGCGACCCTCTTCGCTCAAGGCAAACCAAATCGTGCCGGTGCCGACCCCACCAGGCTTCGCCCGGGAATGGGGACGCACTTCTGGCAGCGTGTAGCGCCCGTGCGCGTTCTTTCTCGAATCGCGATCGAAGTGCACGGTGGCGCTCGAGTCGATGACCGGCACCGCGATGACTTTCGTCGCGTCTTCCGAGAGCGTGCCGCGACCATCATAGCCTTTGATGGTGGGATCGACCACGCTCGGCGTGCCCGCGACGATGAAGACGTGGCCGGTGTCCCGTGGCTTGGGTCGGCTCTCGTCCGAGGGCTTCGCGTAGCGTCCCATGGCGTAGGCGCCGATGTCCCCCGGACGCAGGTCTTCGAAGCTCTTCACTAGCTCGAAGCCAGTCGCCGGCGCGTCGTGACTGCGGAAGTATTGCGCCACCACGAACGCTCGCGGCCACGGCCTCCGGTGTTCTCTCAGCGCAAAGCCTTCCGAATAGACGCGATTGTGCTCATCTCGCTCGCGCTGGACTTGCAGGACCGCTTGATGGAGCGGGGAGACCGTGTTGAGCACGAAGCTCAGCCAGCCGGAGCAGTCGGTCGAAGCGAGCAGCGAGTATTGGTCCGCGGGCTCGAGGTGAACCTGCGGCTCGCCGAGCCGCTTTCGCGGACCGAGAAGCCTCTGGTGGCTGTAGCTGTTGCTCACCGGCGGGTTCTTGGCGTCGTCGCTCAGCGCCTGGATCACCGTCATCGAGAACCGAATCGTGTCCTCGGCTAGTCGCGCCGACGAGTCGTCGGCCGGACGACCGCTCGTGTGCTCGACGGCGGTCGGGGCGTGCTGAGTCGAACCGCACGCGGCGATGAAAAAGAGTATACTAAGACGCGTTTTCGACAGCACGGCTCGTTCCCTGTCCCCAAGCTGCGCCGGTCAAGACATCCGGACGCAGTACAGGCTAGTCCGACTGAGCCCGAGCACCAAATCTCTGACTCGACCTGGGCGCGAGCTCAGATCGGTCGGCGCCGCATTCGGGCCGCAAACAGGCCGAGAACCAGCGATGGGGAAATCAGGACCGCCTCAGGATGTAGGCCCCGGTCGGGCCTAGGCGAGATGAGCTCTCGAGCGGCCCTGCCCCCCTAGTCCTAGTCAACGGGTCCGTCGCAGAGTACCTTGCCGCGAACTGAAGGACCATGGGCAACGGCGCACAAGCTCTCATCCAAACTCTCATCCACTGCGGTGTGGACACCTGCTTCAGCAATCCTGGCACGTCGGAGATGCACTTCGTCGCCGCGTTGGATCGCTCGGACATGCGTGCGGTCTTGTGTTTGTTCGAAGGCGTGGCCTCTGGGGCTGCCGATGGATATGCCCGCATGGCAGACAAACCTGCGGCGACGTTGTTGCATCTTGGGTGCGGACTCGGCAATGCGCTCGCAAACTTGCACAACGCGCGCAAGGCGCGTGTGCCCATGATCAACATCGTCGGAGATCACGCGACCTATCACACTCAGTACGACGCGCAGCTTCAGTCGGACATCGAGACCGTCGCCAAGAACATTTCGACCTGGATCAAGACCACGCCGGAAACCGGGCAACTCGCAGCCGATGCAGCCGAAGCAGTTGCCGTAGCCAAGGGCCCGCCAGCACAGATCTCGACCCTGATCTTGCCCGCAGATGTGTCCTGGGGTGAGGGTGCCGAAGCCGTGCAGCCGCACAAGCCTCAGCAAGCGCCGCCAGCGTCCGAAGCCACGGTGCGCGAGATTGCACGTGTCATCCAGAAATCAGGTAAGAAGGTCGCGTTGTTGTTGGGCAATCGGGTGCTGCGCGAGGATGGGCTGCGTGCGGCCTCTCAGATCGCCGAGAAGACCGGTGCCAAGCTCTTTTGCGAGGTCTTTCCGACACGCCTCGAGCGAGGCGCCGGACTGCCCGCTGTCGAGCGCATCGCGTATCTAGCGGAAATGGCGTCCGTGCAGCTCGACGGCCACGAGCATCTGGTCTTGGTCGATGCCAAGGCCCCAGTGTCGTTCTTCGCCTATCCAGGCAAGAAGAGCTACCTCGTACCGGACGACTGCACACCCCACACCCTGGTGCAGACGCATGAAGATGCGCTCGCCTCGCTCCGGGCGCTCGTCGAGGCAGTTGGTGCGTCCGACACTGACCCCAAGTTGCAAAGCGCGGAGCGGCCAGAGTTGCCCAAAGGCAAGCTCAACGCCGCCAAGGTTTGCCAGGCCATCGGTGCCCTGTTGCCGGAGAAAGCGATCATCTCCGACGAGGCGCAGACCTCCGGGGTTCGGCTGCCGAGCTTCACGGCGGGTGCGCCTCGTCATGACGTGTTGGCCCTGACCGGTGGCTCAATCGGACAAGGTTTGCCGGTCGCAGTTGGGGCAGCGACGGCTTCGCCGGGCCGTCCCGTGCTCGCGCTCATTGGCGATGGCTCCGCCATGTATACGATTCAGTCGCTCTGGACGATCGCGCGCGAAGGTCTCGACGTAACGACCATCATTTTCAACAACCGATCGTATGGGATCCTCAACATCGAGCTCGAGCGCGTGGGGGCGGACAAGATCGGACCCAAAGCCAAGGAGCAACTGGACCTGTCAGAACCCGCGATCGACTTCGTGTCGATGGCCAAAGGCATGGGCGTACCTGGACGACGCGCCGCAACAGCCGAGGAGTTCAACGCGGCCCTCGAGAAGGCAGTGAAGACTCGCGGGCCCTATCTGATCGAGGCGATCGTCCCTAGCGAGTACGAAGGACTGAAGCTCAAAGTGCTGCCGCACATGCTCAACGCCCTCGGCCGCGTCCCTTCGCCTGTCGCGAAGGCGATCAAGAAGAAGATCGCCCCGTAGGACCGGCTTCGCCGTACTCGGCGCGGAGGCTCGTCGAGTCCCAGCCCGCGTCAGCTTCTTCGTTCTGCAGATTCAAGTCGTCGATCAACGCCTGCTCGAGGTAGTTGATCTGTTCGCGCACCGCGCTGAAGTAGTTTTTCTTCTCGAAGCGTATCCGAGCGAGCTCGATGAGAGAGTCCTGATCGTGCCGGCGAAACGCGCGGGCCGCGCGCTGCGTTTGATAGGCGCGAAAGCCAAGCTGACGAAGCACGTCCCCACCCATCTGAATCGAGGTGTCGAGGGTCTCTCGATAGACGCGGGAGACGCCCTCGTCGAGAAGCTCGTACGCCTCCAGGCGACCTCGCGCCCTCGCGATGATCGAAAGATTCGGAAAGTGTTTCTTGCAGGTGCGCACCAACGAGAGTACGCGCGCATGTTCGTCGATGGCGATGACGATCACCTCCGCTTTTTGCGCCCCTGCGGCTTCGAGCAGGTCGACCCGGCACGCGTCCCCGTAAAAGACCTTCAACCCAATCTTTCTCAGGAGCTCGACGTGGTCGGAATCGTACTCGAGAACGGTCGCATCGACCCGGTTCGCACGCAGGAATCGACCGACGATGCCTCCCACGCGGCCGAAGCCCGCAATGATGACCCGATTACTCTCCTCGATCTTGTCGGGTTCCCGCGTCTCGAGCGGACGAGTCCCCGTGCGGGGCTGCAACACGCGTTCGTTGAACAGCATCAAGAGCGGCGTGACCGCCATCGAGATTGCCACCGCGGCGACCAACGAGTGAGTCAGCTCAGCAGCGATGACGCCGTGCTGGAGCGCGAACGAGAAGAGGACGAAGGCGAACTCGCCTCCTTGTGCGAGCGCGAACGTAAAGAGCATGCTCTGATCGAGCCCCATTCGAAACGCTTTCGCGAGCCCGAAGAGCACGATCATCTTCACGATGACGAGCCCGCCGACGATGGCCGCGATTGTCGCTGGCTCGTTGGCGATGAGGGCGAAATCGACGGAAGCACCGACGGCGATGAAAAACACGCCGAGCAGCAGCCCTTTGAACGGGTCGATGTCGGCTTCGAGCTCGTGACGGTACTCGCTTTCTGCCAAGACTACGCCGGCCACGAACGTCCCGAGCGCGGGGCTCAGCCCAACTTGTGCCATGAGTAGAGCGATTCCGATGACCAAGAGCAGCCCGGCAGCGGTGAAGATCTCCCGAAGACGGGCCTGGGCGATGAACCGAAAGAGCGGCCGCATCAGGTAGCGGCCCCCGACGACGATCGCGCTGACCGCTCCGAGAACCGCGAGGGTCTGACCCCAAGCTGGAAGCCCATCGACCCACGCAGCGCCGTGCCCGGTGCTCGACGTTCCTCCTCTGCCGCTTCCTAGCAGCGGAAGCACTGCAAGGATCGGGATCACTGCGATATCCTGAAAAAGCAGCACCGAGAACGCCCCTTGTCCGCCGTCGGTATCGAGCAAGCCCTTCTCCGCGAGGGTCTGAAGCACGATCGCCGTCGAGGAGAGGGCGAGGATCATTCCAATGGCGAACGCAGCCCGGAGAGGCTGACCGAGTGCGACGCCGATGCCCGTGAATGCTGCCGTCGTCACCGCGACCTGCATCCCACCGAGGCCCAGGATCGGCCCACGCATCCGCCACAGGAGCGATGGCTGTAGCTCGAGCCCGATGAGAAACAGCATCATGACCACACCGAATTCGGCGAAGTGCATGACGTCTTCACCTTCGCTTCCGATCAGGCCAAACCCGAAAGGACCGATCGCCATCCCGGCTAGCAAGTAGCCGAGCACGGATCCGAGGCCAAGACGCTTGGCAACCGGCACCGCCAGGACTGCCGCAGCGAGGTAAACGAAGGCTTGGAAGAAGAATCCTTGACCGTACATCAGCCCGCGACCAGTCCTTTCAGCATTGCCCTGTATCGTGCCGCGTGGTCATGCATCTCGTCCCGCGTCATCCCGTGCGCTCCATAGACTGCGAACGGAGGTAGATACTGCATGCCGCAGAGCTCCGCGGTCTTCTTGATCGGTAAGAGCAGCTCTTCGATTGTGGTCCCGTGAAAGCCATCGCGGCTGTAAGCGCTTTGCCGGGCGCCAGTGCTCACTGCGTTCATGAGCTTCTTGCCGTGAAGCGCGGTTCCGTCCTGTCCATAGGCCCATCCGTGGACCAGCACGAGGTCCTCCCACTGTTTGAGGATGGCAGGGGTGCTGTACCAGAAGAACGGGTGCTGAAGAACGATGATGTCGTGGGCCTCGAGCAGGGCCTGTTCGCGTCGAACGTCGATGTCGAAGTCTGGGTACGCCTCGTACAGATCGTGGAAGGTCACGCCCTCGAGCGTCTCGAGCCCCTCGGTCAGCACGCGGTTGACTCGAGATCGTTCGAGAGCTGGATGGGCGAAGAGGATGAGGACCCGGCTTCTGAGGTCAGGCATCGCTGGCCGAGCTTAGCAGACGAAGAACGCGCCGCGTGCTATGCGTGACCCCATGGCTAGCTCATTAGTGACATTCGAACTCGAGCATTCCATCGCTACGCTCACGATGGACGACGGCAAGCGCAATGCCCTATCGCCCGCGATGTTCGACGAAATCTACGAGGGGCTCGAGCGCGCGGAGCGGGAGGATGCGGCCGTGGTAATCACCGGGCGTGAAGGGGTGTTGTCCGCAGGCTTCGACCTCAAGGTGATGAAGGCCGGCGGCGTTCAAGCCGTGAAGATGCTGCGCGCTGGGTACGGCCTGACCGCACGGCTGTTGTCGTTCCCGAAGCCCGTGGTCATCGCCTCGCCCGGTCATGCGTATGCGATGGGCGCATTCATGCTGCTGTCCGGAGACTACCGCTTCGGAGTACCGGGCCCCTACACCTACGTTGCAAACGAGGTGGCGATCGGTCTTCCGATGCCACGCGTTGCCTGCGAGGTGCTTCGACTGCGCTTGAACCCTGCAGCTCGTGAGCGTGCGGTGGTCTTGTCTGAAGAGTTCTCCCCAGAGGGCGCGCTGCAGGTGGGCTTCATCGACGCGTTGGTGCCCGTCGAGCGATTGCTCGATGAAGCGCGTAGCAAGGCTGCGGCGCTTCTCGAGCTCGATCCAGCTGCGCACGCGACATCCAAGAAGCGCTTGCGCGCTGACACGCTCAGAAACATTCGCGCGTCCCTTCCGCTGGACCTCGCGGACGCCGTAGTGCTTGGTGCCAAGCAGGTCGTGAAGGCCAGGCGAGCGCGCTGATCCCCAACCCCCCGCTAACGATGAAAACGATTGACGATGAATTCGCGCTGGGGGTCATGTTTGTGCTTGCCTACAAGCGAAGGCGTCCTCACGCTCTCGTACCAAGCCCATGACTGAGCTCCACCAACTCGACCCCGTTACTCTCGATTTTTTCGATACGGCGCCGCTGCGCGTGCAGTGCACGTTGCAGGCCAACTGCAGTCCCGAACGACTCTTCGAAACCCTGCGCGGCGATGCCGTCTGGACCGAATGGGCGGGCGTCATTCAGGGCGTGGAGTGGACTTCTCCGAAGCCCTACGCCAAGAACGCCACTCGCAACGTCTCATTGACGGGCGGAATGATGGTGAAGGAGCTCTTCTTTCACTGGGAAGAAAACGAGCGCATCGCGTTCTACGTCACCGAATCGACCATTCCAGGCCTTTCGAAGTTCGCAGAAGACTACAGAGTCGAACGCGTTGGACCGAATGAAACGCGACTGACCTGGACCGTGGCGATCGAGAACCAGGGTTTCATGCGGTACCTCAACGCGATCACTGCGCCGCTCATGAAGCTCGTGTTCCAGAGCTGGCTCAGGAAGTATAAGAAGATCCTCGAGGCGCCCGCTACCCACCCCGCAAGCTAAATCGGGCACGCGGAGATCTCGATGCCGCGAACCGCGCGCGCCTTCGCCGAACTCGCGAGAAGCGCTGGACGACACTATGCTGGCGAGCATGCCCCAGCTAGAGGTCACGTCGTGGGACCTTGCCATTTTGATCGGCTACGTCGTCCTCACCCGCATCGCCTTCGGATGGTTCTTCGCGAGGCAAACACGTGGAGAAGGCGCCGAGGGCTACTTCCTCGCCAGCCATCGGATGCGTTGGCCGATCATTGGGCTTTCCTTCTACGTCGCCAACATGGGCGGCAGCAGCTTCGTCGGGCTTCCTGGAGCCGGATATCATAGTGGCATCAGCGTCTTTCACTACGAGTGGATGCCGGCGCTGCTCTTGATTCTGTTCTCGATGTTTTTTCTGCCGGTGTTCTTGCGCACCCGGATTTACACGGCCCCTCAATACCTCGAGGAACGCTTCGGCCGCGGCTCCCGCGTCGCATTCTCTGCGATGCTGCTCGTCACCAGCATGCTCGTCGATGCGCCTGGCTCGCTCTACGCCGGCGCGATGGTTCTCAAGACCTTGCTTCCTGGTGTCTCGATCTGGATCACGATCACCGTCGCGGCGCTGGCGGCCGGCGTGTACATCTCCTTCGGCGGCCTCGGGGCGGTCGTCGCCAACGACGCCCTGCAAGCGCTTCTCATTCTTGCCGGCGGAATCGTCATCGCCGTTCTGGCCTGGCAAGCGGTCCCCTCCTGGGACGCGGTCGTACAAGCCGCCCCGCCAGGGGCGCTCAATCTCATGCAACCTGCCGATGATCCGATCATGCCGTGGCCGGGCATCGTTGGGGTGTTCATCGTCGGGATGTATTTCTGGTGCACCAACCAATTCATCATCCAGCGCGCGCTCGGGGCGCAGACGCTCGATGATGGTCGGTGGGGCGCTTTGTTTGCGGGCCTGCTGAAGCTGCCGAACCTCTTCATCCTCATCCTGCCCGGCGTGTTGGCCACGGTCCTCTACCCGGATCTCGAGAATCCCGACCTCGTGTTTCCGATGCTGGCGTTCGACCTGCTGCCGGTCGGGCTTCGAGGCTTCATGCTGGCGGTGCTTGCCGCGGCGATGCTATCGAGCTTGGAAGCGATTCTTCACTCGGGCGCGACCTTGTTCACGATGGACTTCGTCCAACCCGCGCGACCAGAAATCGACACCCAGGGGCTCGCACGCTGGGGCCGCGTGACCACGCTGGTCTTCATGGTCTTCGCCGTCCTTTGGACGCCTCAGATCTCGCGTTTTCCGACCCTTTGGCAGTACCTGCAATCGATCCTCTCGTATCTGACGCCCCCGATCGTGGCCGTGTTCCTGCTGGGGTTGTTCTGGCGACGCGCAAACGGTGCTGGCGCGCTTGCGGGTCTCGTCGTGGGAGTTCCGCTCGGCGTTGCCAGCTGGGCTGCGGTCGAGTTGTTCGGATTGTTCGAGCTTCAGTTTCTCTACGCTGCCCAGATCATGTTTGCGCTCGGTGTGGTGCTCGTCGTCGGGGTCAGCCTGCTGACACCTGCACCCCCTGAGCAGAAGGTCGAGGGGCATGTCTGGCGACCAAGCGATGCGGCCGTTGCGCTCGGCACGCCGTGGTACCGAGACTATCGCTACCAGTCGGCACTCCTCGGACTGCTCACGCTCGGCACCGTGGTCTGGTGGTGGTGAAGAGTCGAGAAGACACCGGCCGGGCGGACTCATCGACTTTGATGCCCGTCCGCGCTGTTCCAGAGATGGCTCGAGAAGTATGAGAGGGATTCCGCCCGACCAAGGCGCTTGCTTGACTCGCGAACGCTGCGCTCCGCTGCTTCGACTTGCCGCCGATCTCCAATCCGTTACGCGTCGGATATGCCGAAGATCGACCGCGTGACTGCCCCGACCTCCCAGCACAAGGACGGGACACCGTATTAAGCGCTCGGAGCGCGCTGAATGCAGCGCAGGGTCTCCTCGGCGATCTCGAGCTCCTCGTTGGTAGGCACGACCCACACCTCGACCGGCGCTCCTCGCCGATGGATTGGCCGGGCGCCCGTCGCGTTGGCTCGGTTTCGGGCGTCATCGAGCTCGATGCCCAGAGCCTCGAGTCCCTCGCAGGCTCGCTCGCGAATCTCCGGTGAGTTCTCGCCGACGCCCGCCGTGAAGACGATTGCATCGACCTGGCGCAGCGCTGCCATGTATGCGCCGATGTACTTGCGCAGGCGGTACGTGTAGACGTCCAACGCAAGTCGAGCCGACGCATCGCCCGAGGCTTCGCGTCGCAGAACGTCTCGCATGTCACCGACGCCGCAGAGGCCCACGAGCCCGGACGCCTTGTTGAGGCTGGCGTCGATCTGCGCGATGTCCACACCGGCGTGTCGCACCAAGTGCGTGAGCACCCCAGGGTCGAGGTCGCCACCCCGCGTCCCCATGACCAGGCCTTCGAGCGGTGTCAGACCCATCGACGTGTCCACGCTCTTGCCATTCGCAATGGCGGTCGCGCTCGCACCGTTGCCGAGGTGTAACACGATGAGATTGAGCTCTTCGAGAGGCCGGTCGAGCTCGCGAGCCGTCTGCTTCGCCACATAGGCATGCGAGGTCCCGTGGAACCCATAGCGACGCACCCCGTGGGATCGATACCATTCGTCAGGGACGGCGTATCGATAGGCGCGGGGCGGGATGGTCTGATGGAAGGCCGTGTCGAACACAGCAACCTGCGGGACATCCGGTCGGCGAGCCATGGACACCTCGATGCCCAAAAGGTTGGCTGGGTTGTGCAGTGGTGCCAGAGGCTCGAGCTCCCGGATGGCGGCGATCACCTGGTTGTCGATCAGAGAAGGCTCTCGAAAGGCTTCGCCCCCGTGAACGACGCGGTGTCCGATCGCATGGAGCTCGCTGCCACTCCCCACTGCGCCGTCTTCAGCGAGGAGATCGGCGATTCGGTCGAGGGCTGCGCCGTGGTCCCGGATCTCGCACAAAGCGGTGCTTTCCCGGAACGTTCCGCCTCCATCTTGTTGGCCGTAAACGAGTCGGCTGCCCGAATCCCCGATGCGCTCGGCGGCGCCTCTCGCGAGGAGGGTCCGCTCCGCCATGTCGAAGAGCTGGTACTTCAACGAAGAGCTTCCGGAGTTGAGAACCAAGATTTTCACGACTTGTCTTCGTGCGACTGAGCCTGAATTGCGGTCACCGCCACCGTGTTCACGATGTCGGGCACACTGCAGCCGCGGCTCAGGTCGTTGACGGGTTTGTTCAGGCCCTGCAGCACCGGACCGATCGCCACGGCATTCGCCGAGCGCTGCACCGCCTTGTATGTGTTGTTCCCGGTGTTGAGGTCGGGGAAGATCAGAACGGTCGCGCGCCCTGCCACGGCGCTGCCCGGAAGCTTCTTGTTTGCGACCTCGACATCTACGGCAGCGTCGTACTGGATGGGGCCTTCGATCTCGAGATCCGGTCGGCGCGAGCGCGCGATCGCAGTGGCTTCCCGGACTTTAGCAACGTCCTCTCCTGATCCGGAAGCTCCGGTCGAATAGGAAAGCATGGCAACGCGCGGCTCGATGCCGAAGGTTGCCGCCGTCTCTGCTGAGCTGATGGCGATGTCCGCGAGCTCTTCGGCATTCGGGTTAGGGTTCACTGCGCAGTCGCCGTAGACCAACACCCGGTCGCGCAAGCACATCAGAAAGACGCTCGAGACCACCGAAACGCCTTTGCGGGTTCGGATGAACTCCAACGCCGGCCTAATCGTGTGCGCTGTCGTGTGCGCGGCGCCGGAGACCATCCCATCGGCTCTTCCCTGGTGTACCATCATCGAACCGAAGTAACTCACGTCCCCCATGACATCGTAGGCCCGCTCCTCGGTCACACCTCTGTGCTTTCGGAGCTCGAGATAGACATCCGCAAAGCTACGCCGCCATTCCGAGGTCAGAGGATCGATGATCTCGGCGCCGTCGAGTTGGACACCGAGTGTGGAGGCGAGCTCCCGGATCTCTCTCGGGTTTCCTAGCAGTGTCAGGTTTGCCACGCGTCGCCGCAGCAGGATCTCCGAGGCGCGCAGGATGCGCTCGTCGGTCCCTTCTGGCAGCACGATGTGTTGGCGGCTGACTTTGGCTCGCTCGATCAGCTCGTACTCGAAGCGAAGCGGTGTCATCCGTGGCGAATGGCTCACTTGGATGCGCTCCGCGAGCTCCGATAGGTCGACGTGCTCCTCGAAGAGTCCGAGCGCGGTCGCGATCTTGCGATCGTTGCCCGCCCTGATCGCCCCAGCGAGCTCGCTGAGCTTGGCGGCGATGCCGAACGTGTCGTTCGCCACCCCGATCACCGGGACCGATGTGCGCCTCAAGCCCCTGATGAGCTGGGCTACGGGCTCGGCCGGCTCCAAGCCACCCGTCAGAACGACACCGGCGATGTCGGGGAATGACTCGGAGCGCACCGAGGCCAGGCATGCGAGCAAGACGTCGGCACGATCGCCGCCGGCGATCACCACTGCGCCGGGCTCAAGGCGCGGCAAGAGGTTAGGCACCTCCATCGCCGCAACCGCGAACCCTCGAGCGAGGCCCTGAAGGCGTTGCTGGTCACCGAAAAGCAACTTCCCATCGAGTGCGCTCATAATCTCGGACAGAGTGGGGTGCCCCAGGGTTTCGTCCTCGGGCACGACGTACACCGGCTCCTCGCCGTTCCACCTTCCGGCGAAACCCTCCTTAACCTCTTCGACTCGTTCGTGCGCAACCCGGTTGACTAGGGTGGCGACGATCGAGCAGTCCTCGCGCGCAAAGGCACGCCGCGCCGCCCTGACGTCCTCGACGATGGCTTCTGGCTCGCGGCCTTGTCCGTTCGCGACGAAGAACACCGGACACGCGAGGTGAGCGGCCACGCGTGCGTTGAACTCGAACTCGAAGGCCGCGCCCACGCCAGAGTAGTCGGTCCCCTCGCACACGACGAAGTCGCACTCGGACTCGAGCTTCTTGTAGCGGCTGAGAATGCGCGCCAGCAGCTCGTCCGACTGGTCGGCTCCCACCATGGCACGGGCCTCGTCGTAGGGGCCGCCGCTCGAGGTGTCAGCATCGGGGCGCAGCTCATAGCGCGATCGCATGAGCGCAATCTCGCGATCGGCCTCTGCCGCACCATTGACCACCGGTCGAAAGAACCCGAGTCGCTCCACCCGTCGAGATGCCAGCTCCATCAAACCAAGCGCCGCCAACGACTTCCCGGCGCGCGCTTGAATCGACGCAATGTAAACGCTTGTTGCCAACTGCTGCCTTTCGGGCGGCGCAGGATGCCACCGGACGGATGGTTATTCAACGCCGGGCTCACGGAGCAGAATTGCAGTGCCCGAGGCGCTCTGGTAAGGCACTCAGCGAACGTTCTTTCAAGATCGGGATGACAGCAGTTCCGGTTGGATCAGTCATGCTTCATTTCGCCTACGACGGGTCGATTCACGGCGACTGGGTTGCGCGCTACGCGATGCGGATGGCAACGCGGCTTCCGGAGCCGAGGCTCCAAGTGCTGCACATCCGAGACGGGCAACGCTCGGACTCCGTCCTCGAGAAAGGCCTCGCGCGGATCGAATCCGAATGCGCATCGCTGTCGGTGCCGTGTGAGCTCGCAGTGCATCCGGCGCGCGGCGGTGTGGCAGCAACGCTGCTCAGGCTCGTCCCGCAGCGTCGCGATCACTATCTCGTTTGCGGAACTCGCGCCCGCCACAGAGGCCGCGGGTTCTTGGCGGGAACGGTCTCGCAGCAGCTGCTGCGCGAGGGACGCTGTCAGGTTCTGTCGCTCCGGGTCATTCAGCCTGGTCTACTAGGAGGGCCCCGCAGCTTCCTCGTTCCTGTTAGCGGTCGGCCCGAGGGTATTCAGGTGGGATTGCCCTTTCTTCGTTTGTTGGTGCCGGAGTCTGCTCATCTGGAAGTCCTCCTCGTCCGTCGCATGAGCCGCCAACGGTTTCGAGGCATCAGCCACCAAGAGGCTGCACACGTGATCCAGCGAGGAGAGTCCTACGTTCGCGGCATCGAGCAATCGCTGAGCACCGAGCTGCACATGCCAATTGGCCGGCTCGACGCCGCGGTCGTCCTTTCTGACGACCTGCCCAAAGAAATCGTCATCCAGGCGAACAAGGCCAAGTCTCAAATCATCTACATGGGTGCGTCTGCAGTGTCGCTTCGTCAGCGTTCCGTGTACGGCAGTCCGATCGAGCAGGTCTTGCGAAGCGCGTCGTGTGATATCGCCATCTATGGGACTCCGTCGTGAGTCAGATCCACGAGGTAGCTCCGGAGCGCGTGTTCGAATCGCTCCAGAGCCGTGCGGAAGGCCTAACGGAAGAGGAGGCTGCGGAGCGTCTGCGCGAGCTCGGTAAGAACACCTTGGGTGCACCCGTTCGGTTTCGGTTGGTCCGAAGCCTATTCCGGCAGTTGACCAACTTCTTCAGCCTCCTGCTCGACGTAGCTGCGGGCCTCTGTTTCGTCGCCAATGCGATGCAGCCCGGGGAGCGGATGGACGTCCTCGGATGGGCCCTGCTCGGCGTCTCGCTCCTCAACGCCTTGTTTGCGTTCTTTCAGGAGTACAGGGCGGAGCGCGCCATGCAGGCCTTGGCGCAGTTCCTGCCCCCACGTCTGGTGTTGCGCCGCGATGGCCGCGAGCTCGAGATGCTTGCCGAGGACGTCGTCCCCGGAGATGTGGTTTTGATCCGGGAAGGCGATCGGATTTCCGCCGATGCACGACTGGTCGAGTCCAACGACCTCCTGGTCAACAACGCGCCGCTCACCGGTGAATCCGCCGCAGTGGTTCTGACGGAAGCCATCGAGTCCGGACGCCTCATCGACAGCACGAACATCGTCTTCGCGGGTTGCTCGGTTCTCAAAGGTTCAGGCGTCGCTGTCGTGTTCGCCACCGGGGAGCGGACCCAGTTCGGCAAGGTGGCGGCGCTTTCCCGCGACATCCGACGGCCTGCCTCCCCGCTCGAGCGACAGACCACGCACATGGTCCGGGTGCTGACGGTGATTGCGGTGACGATGGGCCTGGGCTTCTTCACCTATGGGGTCTTCGCGGGGCGCCCCCTCTGGGTGAATCTCGTCTTCATGCTCGGGATCATCGTTGCGAACGTTCCCGAGGGTTTGCTCCCTACGTTCACCCTGTCGCTCGCGATGGGGAGCTTGCGGATGGCCCGCAAGAACGTGCTCGTCAAGAGCCTCAACGCGGTGGAGGCTCTCGGCGCGGTCCACGCGATCTGCACCGACAAGACCGGCACGCTCACGCTCAACCAGCTTTCGATCGCGCGGATGGTCGATGCGAGAGCCGGCGAAATTCCGCCGTCAGACCCGAGGCGCGCGAGCCTGCTCCTCTCGGGTCTCATCGCAAGTGAAGTCCACCGGCAAGGGGACAAATGGACGGGGGATCCGCTCGACGTCGCCCTTGCTGAGATGTTCGCGAACGAAGTGGGCGACGTGGACGAAGTTGAACAGCGTATTACGCGCCGATTCGCGTTCGACGTCCGCAAACGAAGGTCGGCCGGGGTCTCGGAGGATCGAAGCGAATCGGTCGTCGCGGTCAAGGGCGCCTGGGAGGCTCTCCGCCCGTTGATCGACGAGATCGCGGAGCCGGACGGGACCGCGCGCAGAGCGACAGAGGAGTCGCTCACCGAGACCGACGGGCTCGTCGATGAGCTCGCGGGCGAGGGGCAGCGGGTCATCGCGATCGGCAGGCGCAGTCTCGGGGCCGATGCTGACGACGAAGATCAAGACCGGCTCGAACGAGGGCTCTCGCTGCTGGGATTCCTCTGCCTAGAAGATCCCCTTCGCGCCGAAGTTCCCGGTGCCGTGAACGAATGCCACGAGGCGGGCATTCGGGTTCTGCTCGTCACCGGCGACCATCCCCGAACTGCCGCGGCGGTGGCGCGCAAGGCCCAGATCCTACCGAGCGCTGATTCGCCGGAAGGAGATGAGCAAAGGGTTCTAGTCACGGGCGACACACTTGAGCGTCTGCGGCAAGACGAGCTCTGCGACCTCCTCGAAAGAGGCGCTTGCGTCTTCGCGCGGACGACGCCGGAACAGAAGATGAAGATCGTCACCGCGCTCAAGCGCCTCGGCCTGGTCGTCGCAATGACGGGCGACGGCGTCAACGACGCGCCGGCCCTCAAAGCGGCCGATGTCGGTGTGGCGATGGGTGTGGGAGGCACCGACGTTGCCCGCGAGGCCGCTCAAATCATCTTGCTCGATGACAATTTCGCATCGATCGTCGCAGGAGTCGCCGAGGGTCGAACGATCTTCGACAATATCGGGAAGTTCACCAACTACGTGCTGGTGAGCAACGGCCCTGAAATCCTCCCGTACCTGATCTACATTCTCTTTCCGGTGCCGCTCGCGCTGACGATCATTCAGATTCTCGCGATCGACCTCGGTACGGACATCATTCCCTCGATGGCGCTCGGCCAGGAACCGACCGACCAAGACACGATGAAGCGGCCCCCGCGCAGCCGCGATGCGCCGCTGCTCAACTTTCGCCTAGTCGCGCACAGTTACTTCTTCCTCGGCCTGATCGAGGCGGCGTATTCGCTCTTTCTCTTCTTTTGGGTGCTGCACGCCGGGGGCTGGCGCTACGGAGATCGGCTAAGCGCTGCTGACCCCCTGTACCAATCGGCGACGGGGCTCGCGCTTGCGACGATCATGCTGATGCAGATAGGCAATCTCATCGGTCGCCGCTCCGCGACCCGCTCGGGCTTGGATCGCGGGCTTTTCACCAACCGCCTCATTCTGATTGGGTTCGCGTTGGAAATCCTTTTCTCGTGGGGCGCCCTCTACTTCCCCCCGCTTTGTCGCGTGCTCGGCACCGGCCCTGTCTCCTTGCCGATGTTCGCAATGGCATGGCTCGGCGCCCCACTCATCTTTGCCGCTGACTACTTACGCAAACGGACGTTGGCTGCATTTGCATCGAGGCGGTGACGATACGCCCCGCGTCAATACTGCCGATAGCGCCGAGCGACGTGACGCTGTCGGGCGGCGACTTGCTTGCGACGATCGGCTTCGCTGACGCGGGGCGTACCCTCCGGGAGAGCGTCCGCGATCCGTTCGAATGGCACCACGCGGCATGATACGGTTGGCTGGCGTTCGTCGGGCGGCGACTCGGGAAACGTCGTGCGTAGCGTGATGTAGCCCGACGGGTGCTCCATCGTGTCGAGCCAGTTCGGAACGCCGGGATCGCGATGAGCGATGACGTATCGGAATCGGCCGTCGTCGTCGCGATGGGCCTGCATCTGGTTGATGCTCGTGAGCCGGTTGGCGTAGTCCAGCGACTGACCCCAGTAGTCGGTGAGGTGCATGCCTACGTAGACCGGCTCCTCGACGAGTGTGACCTCGGCAATTAGCGCTTCGTCGGGAGCGAGGTCGAATAGGCCGCCGCCGAAAAGATTGGTGGCTTGGCCGCCACCGGTGCTCAAACCCGCCTGCCTGGGCTTCAGGATTTCGTTCCGTCGAAGATGAAACGGGCCACGCTGTGGTGCCTTCTCGAAAGGGTCCAACAGGAAGCCGTAAAACGCGTTCCAGAATCGGATGTTGCCCTTGAGCTTCTTCCCGATGTCGCGGAGCTGGGCGGCTGTTTGTGCCGCGGTGCGAAGCGGCGGGTGCCTGCCCTCGTTCCCCAACCGCGTGATCTGCATGTCGAGCGAGTGCTCCCGATCCCAGTCGCCAAAGATTTCCCGAACGTACAGCTTGGTTGCCCCAATCGGAGGCTTCCCCGGATCCCGTCGCACGGTCGCAATGAAGTTTCCGCGGTAGCCCTCCGGACGTTCTGGCGCCAACAGGATTTCGAATGCGCCGTCAGCCTCGACCTCCATATCCGTCGAGGCGAGAACCCCAGTGACAACACGGCTGCCGTCCCAGAGCTCCTCCAGGCTCCCGCTGTCTCCGGGCGCAACCGAATGCGCTTCGAAGATCACATAGTGCGGAGCCAAGCGATCGCTCGAAGACGCGACGCCCAGCCACTGCGAATGATCGAAGGCACGACCCTCGATGCGAAAGGTACCCTCCGAATCGATGGGCGCATAAAGGTAGAGATTATCCGGGTTCTCGATCGTGTACTTGCAGATCGTCCAGGGATGACGCTGAAAATACGGGAACTCCGGCGTTTGTTGGAGCTCGGTTTCGATCAAGCGATAGAGCTGCCCGAGCAAGTATCGGTGGCCCTCCGCGAGATTTCGGTCCGTGGCGACGGGCGGATGGATCTCCGGGGCGCTCAACGTGGCATGCGCCTCGTCGAGCGCCGTGATTAGCTCGGCCCAGGCGGCCTGCAGAACGGCGGCGGCGTTCGGGTTTGGGTTCTCAGCCATGTTGCTTCCTCGGGTCTGGAGGTCCGTCCTCCTTCGCGGGTGCGTCCCACGCAAAGCGATCGAAGAGCGAGCGAAGCTCCTCTTTTAGCCACGCCTCGTCAATCCCGAATTCCTCGAGTCCGTAGTCGTGTGATGATTTGTGCGAACGAGCATCCTGTTGCGCCACTTCTAGCGCCGAAGACACCGCCGGCGTCATCTCGATGTCGAGCGCGTCGTAGACCGCTTCCACGGTCGCCTTCGGCTGCGAAACGAGGTCGCGGTAGTCGACGATGGTCCATTTCGTCTGCGGGTGCTTCTCCAGTACGCTCAACGGGTAGAGATAGGTGTGGACTGAGTTCACGATGAGCGCCTCGATGCTCCGCTTTATCCGCGCCTCGCTCCAACCCTGGGAACGCCAGGTCTTCTCCAGCATCTTCAGAAGGCTCGGGATCGCCTCGCGTGGATCCCGCATCATCACCACGAATCTCGCGTCGGGAAAATGCTCGATCAGACTCGCGATTCGTCCCGAATAGGACGGGTTCTTGCTGCAGTGGATCTTCTGCGCGCCCGAAAGGCAAAGTTGCCGGCGAACCCCGGCCGCGTAGGCGCGCATGACCCGGCGCCGGCGCTTTGGCGTCCATTCATCGACGTAGTACACGTCGAATTCCGGCATTCCGGGAAACAAAGCGACCCAGGTGCTCGCGATGCACGACGCTGTAAGTACGAAGTCGTCTTCTTCAGGAACGAAAAGCCCAACGTGGTGCATGTCGCGGGCGCCTTCGAGTGCATCGTCCTCGGCGGCAACGAGCTTTTTCTTGAAGAACGAGCCGAACAGGTTCCGATCGAGGGCGCCCACAGCACGGAGGAGCCGCTTCTGAACAAGTGATGGGAACAGAAGCTCGTACAGGAGAAAGAAATTGAACCGATCTGCGTCGCTCACCATTAGGCGATGGATCAAGGTCGTGCCACTTCGTGCGTGACCCACCACGAATACCGGTTCTTCGATGCGGGCGCGATGGAGCGAGGGAGAGAGGTTGTCGAGCAGGTAGAAGAGCGCTGTCGTTCCTGAGTACAGAGGGATGAAGACGAGCGCGACGAACAGCGCCGTCGCCCTCGGACGGATGTGCGGCTCGCTCCAAGCAAGGCGGAGCATGAGTCGATAGAGCGTGAAGTCGAAATACAGAGCTTCCTCCGCGTTCACGCCTTCATAACACGAGCGGCGACATAGCCGGCCTTTCGTTTGATTTTGGAGCCACGCTCGGGCTACCGTTCTGCCGGTGAGCGCGGTGAAGCCTCGGGGGGCGCGTATCGGCGCGGCGGTGGTGATGGGGCTCGTGGTCTCGGGCTGCAGCATGCTTGCAGACTGGATCGACGAGCTCGGCAAGGGCCTCGAGCCCGAGGCCCCGGCGCCCGCGACGGTCGGCGAGGCCGAAGAGGAATCGCTCCCGGAACGCCCAGCGACTTCGACCGCTCGTTCCGAAACCAGCGTCATCACGTTTCAAAGCGTCCTCGAGGACACCGAGATGACACGCCAAGAGCGCATCCGCGCGTTCGAGAACCTCGATCCGGGGGCACTTCAAAAGCCTGTGGTCCGCGCGAACGTGTCCGGTGCGCCGGAGACCGCCGTCGTCGAGCGATCGTCCGGCGCGGGCGCGCCTTCGGATTGGGAGTTAACGGCTGCGCGACGTCGCGTTCCGATAGTGATGTACTCGACGACGTGGTGTGGTGTCTGCAAACGCGCTCGCGCCTACTTCCGAGAGAAGCGCATCGAGTTCGAGGAGCACGATGTCGACGAAGACCCGCAGGCCCGCGCGGAGTACGAGGTGCTGAACCCACGCCGCAGCGTGCCCACGTTGAAGATCGGCGACGAGGTCGTCGTGGGCTTCAGCGCTGCTGCGGTCGAACGAGCGCTCGACACCGCTGCGAGGAAGCGCGTCCACTAGGTTCGAAGCGACCCGGCGCCACCGATAACGCGTGGCGCCGATTGAATCGCCGGCACCTTTGCTCCGTCTAGCTTTCAGGAGAGAGATTCGTCATGCCGTTCACCATGAATTCACACTTCATTTTGGGGGGAATCGCTCTGATTTCCTCGCTCCTTTCCGGCTGTATCTTCGTCGGGGACTACGACGACTACTACGAGCCTGTGCCCAAGGCGCTCACCTACGAGGTCTGCTACTCCAGCACCGACTGTCTTCCCGGCGACTACTGCGAGGAGCTCGCCATTCCAGCCGATCTCTACAGCGACTACGTGAACGCGATCTGCACCTTTCAATGCTTCGACGATCTCGATTGCCCCCCCTCGGAGTTCAACCTACTACCCGGTGCGTGTGTGGATCACGCGTTCCTCGGCGCAAGAGCCCCCGCGCGTATCTGTGTCGAGCGTTGCCAGATCGACGCTGACTGCGATGTGGCCGCGGGCTTCGGATGCGAGGTCATCGCGGGCGAGCGGCTCTGCGTTCCGATTCGATAGCGGCCGGAGCTTCCTAATTCTCGAGCCGCTCTTTGACGTTCGTGAGCGCGAGCTCGAACTCTCGCGAATTGCGCGCGAGCACGATGTGTTCCGCCAGTCTGCCGAGCACCGGGATCGGAATAGCGTAATCGATCTCGAGGGTGAATCGCGTCCCCTGTTCGTGGGGCTCGACAGAGTACGCAAACGTGCTGTGGATCATCCCGATCGTCTGGTGGACTGCGGATGTGCCCGGAACATGTTCGACGACCACAGCTTGGCCTCGCAGTGGAATGCCGGCCATCTTGTATGTCCATTCCTGTTGCTGACCCCCCCCACGCCCGATGATGTCGTGAACAGCGATCATGCCTGGCATCCACTCCACGAGCGTCTCCGGATCGTCCACGTATGCGAACACGCGCTCTCGAGGCGCGTGTATGACGATACTGTCCCTCCAGGAAGCCATTCGCTCGCTTTCGTATGACACCACCGCCACCAACCCATGTCCACAAGTATTTATTCCACCCACCCCAACAACCTTCCCAGGTTCGATTTGAAGCAATCGAGCGCCCGAGTGGCCGATATCCGGGCATGTCCCTTCCGCGACGCGTTCTCCCCCACCAGACCTACCTCATCACCCGCCGTTGCCTGGGCCGTCGGTTTCTGCTCCGCCCGGACGACTCGCTCAACAACGCTTTCGTGTATTGCCTAGCCCTGGCAGCCGAGAAGCACGGCGTTGCGGTCCACGCGCTTTGTGCGATGAGCAATCACTATCATCTCATCCTGACCGACACCGAAGGCGTGCTTCCAGACTTCATGGCCTGGTTCAATCGACAACTTGCAATGTGCGTGAAGCGACTCAGGCGCTGGGACGAAGTGGTGTGGGAGCCGAACGTCGCCTACAGCGCCGTGGAGCTCACCGGCGCTTCCGAAGTGCTCGACAAAGTCGCCTACGTGATCCTGAACCCGGTCAGCGCGGCGCTCGTGCGTTCACAAGAACGATGGCCGGGCGCAGTGAGCAAGCTCGAGTTCCTGGGCGCGGGCGTCATGAAGGCCAAGCGCCCCGCTGTATGGTTCAAGGACAACGCTCCCGAGCGCGTGAATCTCCCCTTGAGTACTCCTCCCTGTTTCTCGGAACAGGCAAGCTACCTTCAAGCTCTCGATACACTCATTGATGCCCGTCTTTTGCAGGTCCGAGCTGAGCTCCGACGCAAAGGCCGTGGGTATCTGGGCCGTGCTCGTGTGCGCAAGACCATCGTGACAGCGCAGCCCAAGAGTAGGAAGGCGCGCTTAGGCCGCAATCCGACCTTCTCTGCGCTAACTCGAGTCGCTTGGCGGGTCGCAACCCAGCGCCTGCGGGCCTTCCGCCGTGCGTACCGCGAGGCCTATCGTGCCTGGCGAGAAGGAGATCGATGGGTTGCGTTCCCGGCGGGCACATGGTGGGTCGTACGGTGTGCGGGCGCGACTGCGGCATCGTAGCCATGCAATAAGCTCGAGGAGCGCGAAGGGGAGCGGAAACTCCGGCCCGTTCACGCTGGACGAGACCTCGTCTTGGCAGGCCGCTATCATGGACGGCGATGGAGGATACCGTTCAAATCAGTTGCCCGTACTGCTTCGAGAGCCTCGAAGTCTACATCGACCCGCAGAGCGAGGGGGAGCTGATTCGCGACTGCGATGTCTGTTGTCGACCTTGGCTGTTGCAGGTCGCGCGCGGCGTCGATGGGAGCTTGTCCGTGCGGGTATCGCGCGCACAGTAGACGACGGGTGGGCGAATCGAACCTGGGAAGGTTCAGAGGGAGAGGGGTCTAGGTCTACTTGAGAGTTTCGAGGCCCGTCGGGACATCTTTCTTGGCTGCCTTGGCCGGCTTTTTCGCCTTCTTCTCTTTGGTCGTGAGTTTGGGTGCGTTCTTTGTATCGCTTCTCTTGTGGTCTTTGGACATCGAAAGCTTCTCTCCCGTTGGCGTGCAGCGAAACCGGCTTACGGCCTGAACAGCGCAACGAACTCTAGTATCCGAAGGCCGCTAGAGGGGGCAAGGTGACCCGGGACAGCCCCCTTTGTCTCACGACTCTTGCCCTGAAACACCGTGAGCCCTCCGACGATGCGATTGTCGCGCCGGGGTCTGCCTTCCGATCGGGGCCTCTTCAAGGAGTATCCCATCGCTACCGTTGTCGGACCTGGGTTGGCACCGTAGGTTTTGTCGAACCTGGGTTGGCACCGTAGAGCTCAGGTGATCTCGGGGGAGCGGGCTGGGTCGCCTGTTCGTCCGGTGTCCGAGCGATTACGCTCTCGTCATGGCTCATGTTCGCGTCATCGCTACCGGCCTCGCATGCTTGGCGGTCGCTTGCGCCCCCGCCTCGTCGGCAGCGCCGACTGAGCCGTCGCCCGACGCCCTGGCGACCGCGCTGACCCCTCAGCAGCCGCCCGAGTACTACGTTGATCAAGCGAACAAGTACTTCGATACCCTCGACATCAGCGCCGACCCTGACAGCGCGCCCAGTTATTCGATACTCGTCGCACGATGGGAGCTGCCGCCCTGGCTCTGGCTGACAGGATACGGCCGCGAGAACATGGAGCTCACCACGGATCTCGCTGTTTCGTTCGAACCATCGACCGTCCCGACGCGCGACTGTCGCGCATTCTCAGTTCAGCCGTTCGCTCGTTGCTACGTGTCCTTCGACTACGAACAGGGCGACTGCCCCATCTACGAGGAGTTCGTGTTCAACGATCAAGGCGAGATCACGTTTATCGAAGCGTGGTCAGACCAACCGGGCCTCTTACCCATGTCCGATCCAAACGACCGTTGGGCGGAGGGCCCCGACGTGCAGCGGCTCTCGACTCGGGTCCCCGGCTTAGGCAACGAGCTCGGGCTCATCGATCTCGACTCCGAGGCAATGCTGCAGGCTGCGTCAGAAGACCCGGAGCTCGCAGACTTCGTGCGACGCGCTCGAAATTTCTGGGGCTCCTGGCTCGAGGCTAGCGACGAGGCCGGACCCGACTACTATGCACGCGGATGCGGTTGGCTGGAGTGAGCGTCGGGAGAGCAAGTTGACCGAGACATACGAGAGTTGGCGTCGCCGCGCAGAAGACAAGGCGGCTCGCGCCGGAGCCGAGGCGTGGCGCGCGAACCCCGAGTCATCTGTCTATGACGCTGCGCTGCTGCGACGCCAAACCGAGGAGCTCACACGAACCCGCGAGGCGGGCAACGCAATGATGCTCGTTCCGTTGCTTCGTGAGGCGCTCTATCGCCACCTAGCCGAGCTGGCCGACCCGCGTCTTTACGCGCTGACGCCGCTCGGCACCAAGCATGTCGTCGAGGCGTTCTACGAGGAAGCGCTGGCGTGCATTGCCTACCTCGCAGACCCAGCACAAACCGGGCTCGATCCCGAATTCACGCTCGCTGGTTTCAAGCGAGCAGCCCACATCTTCGGGCGCTCCGCCCTTCTATTGTCCGGCGGCGCATCCCTAGGCTTCTTCCATCTCGGGGTCGTCAAGGCGCTCTGTGAGCATGCCCTTCTGCCTGATGTTCTTTCCGGTGCCTCGATGGGTGCGTTGATCGCGTGCGGCGTGGGCGTTCGTACCGACGAAGAACTCGAGGCGCTCTTCGAGGATCCAAGTGTCATTCGGACCGACGCGATCAAGCGACTCCCTCCGAGACGCGCGGCAAGAGAGCGAGCCATGTACGACCCTGCTCGCCTCGAAGAAGTCGTGCTGCACAACTGCGGCGACTTCACCTTTGAAGAAGCCCATGCCCGCACCGGGCGCACCGTGAGCATCAGCGTCTCACCGACGCGCGAACGGCAAAAGCCTCGCGTGCTCTGCTACTACACGACGCCGAATGTGTTGATGACGAGCGCGGCGGTTGCCTCGGCCGCCATCCCGGGCGCGTTCCCCGCGACGACGCTTCGCCAACGACTGCCATCGGGCGAAGTTGCTCCTTACATGGGCACCGAAACCTGGATCGACGGGTCTCTCAAGGGCGATCTCCCCATGCGTCGGCTCAGCCGGCTCCACAACGTCAATCACTTCATCGTGAGCCAAGCCAATCCGCATGTCGCACCCATTCGTCGCATGACGCGAAGGCGGGGTGCGCCCGGCGTCCCCAGCATCGTCGCATCGAGCGTTCGCATACAAGTCGCTCATCAACTCGAGCTTGCCCGTGATCTCACCCGCCGCACGCCCCTCTACGGTGCGCTGGACGTCGCTCAGTCCCTCGCAGGTCAGCCCTACGGCGGCGACATCGACATTCATCCACGTTTTCGTCCGACCGCGCTCCTGCGTGCGATGTCGAACATCTCCCACGCGGAGCTCTTGAAGCACATCAAGGATGGGGAGCGCGCGACCTGGCCGATGCTCGCGCGCGTCCGCGACCAAACCTGCGTATCGCGCGCGCTCTACGCTGCGATCCGAAGCCTGTCACTGCAGACAGGCGCGATCTCCTGAAGAGCTCACTGCAGGGACGAAGCCGTTCCTGGACACTCGGCTCGCACGGCGGGTGATCAGCCTTCCGTCGAGCTCCGCCGGTCCGAAGCCAACAGGTTGGGCCAGGCCGCTCCCGATCGAGGGCGACACTCGCCTTCGACCCGTGAGCTGCTGCGGATCGCCCGTCGGCGGGACGATGTATGCGAGGCTGTTCCCGACCGATGCACCCACCACGACCCCTCGTTGCACGAGCATGACGAGCGCGCTGGTCTCCCCTGCTTCCTGGTCGCTGAAGATGACGTGATCGATCGTCTCGAGGATCATCACCCAGTCCGCCGGGTCTTCGGGGAGCGCGCCTGCTCTGAAGCATCGGGCAAGCTCGTCAACCGTTCGCGCCGCCGCGGTCTGCGCCGCCCAACCTGAATCTGCTCCATCCGCGAGCGCGATCAACGTCCGATGCGCATCTCTCAGAACCGAGAGCCTGTCGTGACTCGTGTCTTCTATGGGTCGCGCGTTGCCATCGATCTCTAATTTCATTGGGCCCCCAGACGCTAGTGTCTATTGCTGGCAACGGGTCCAGGTTACACTCTATTCCGTATTCGCTGTGCTCCGGTCGTTTGACGAAATGGCAACGGGGATCCGCTGCCGCCGTCCTCAGCAGATCTCAGTGCGTACGGCGGGCGAACAGGCTCTCATCGAACCCGTTGCCGAAACGAATTCCTACGCTGATTTCGTCGGTCCACTTGGCATCTTCGGTTACCTGCCCGGACCAGTCCGAGGCGGTGTAGCGCCGCTTCGTCGGGAGTAGCAAACCGTCTACACGCTCGTACTCGACCATCATGAGAAGCGGCTCTGTTTTCCCGAAGTCGAGTACCGTGAACAGAAATTGATCAACCCGCCAGCTGTTCGGATTGATGTAGAGAAGGTACGTGTCCGACACATCGCCGACGCCTGAGTCGAACGTCACCTTCACCAGCTCATACTCGGTATCGCCGACTTTCCTCCGTCCCGCGTATTCGTATTGTAGGCCCGGGTCGAGCAGCTTGAACGTCATCGCAAACCAGTAGAAGTTCGTCTTCCGAAGGAAGTCGGCCTTCTTGAGGCTGTCGGCGTCGCTGCTCTGAACGCCGGCAACCGTCTGCCAGGTGCTCCGGCCGTCGTACCCCTGAATGACGGGGCCCCTGCCGCCGGGGTTCAGGCCCTCGTACACGTCGTATCGCGCCCAGGACTTCTCTCCGTCGAACACATATCGTTCGACTGACACGTCGAGCGCGCCGGTTCCCCCGCGCCTGTAGAGGTAGGTATACTCGACGTCCGCCTTTTTCCTCAGCGCGTCGATGCCACCGGCATTCTCGACGACCTTGGCGACGAGCGCTTTGACATCAGGGGTGTCTGCGGCGAGCTCGCCGGTTGGTGCCGAGAGCATGGCGAGGCTCACTGCCGCGACGACCACGGCTCGAGCGGTGCCGTTTACCATCGATTTGCAGCGCATACGTTCCAGCATGGGTGCCCCGTGTCGATCCGCAACCCCGTCCTCGATGCGTCCGCGGAAAGATTTCGTGTATCCTGTCAGCGACTTGCGCGGAACTGGTACTGCGAGCACGCTCACGGTCCGTGACAGAAGAACGACAACTGGGTGAAGTTTCGACGTCGACGCGAAGCATGCCGAGGGACCAGCGTCGCGAGCGCTTTCTCGACTTGGAGGGCCGTGGTCGCATCCGCGTTGTCGAGTATCCGGGTCCCGAAAGCGCACCCACACTGATGTTGCTCCACGGCCTCGCCGCGACGGGCGCGCTCAACTGGCTCACCGCGTTCGACGAACTCGCCGAACGCTACCACGTCGTGGCCGTTGACCATCGAGGCCATGGCTATGGGATCCCCACGCGTCGCTTTCGATTGAAAGACTGCGCAGACGACGCCGTTGCTGTGGCGGATGCGCTCGGCATCCGGGAATTCATCGCGGTCGGCTATTCGATGGGCGGGCCCATCGCAAAGCTCTGTTGGAGTCGGCACCCCGAACGCGTTCGCGGCCTGGTGCTCTGCGCGACCGCGGGGCACTTCACGCCGGAGCGATATCCAGTGCTCACCCGCGCCGTCCTACCGGGAGCCGTCGTCGGCGCGCGCCTGGCGCCCAATCTCGTGCGGAGCCAGATCATCGAAGGCATGCTCCGAGACGTTCCTTCGCCGACGGCCAGAGAATTCGTGCGCAAAGAGATGTCGGGCGCCGACCCCGCAGCGCTCGCCCAGGCAACCCGTGCCGTCCTTCGTTTCTCGTCGCGCAATTGGGCTTCAGACATCAAGGTGCCCACGGCCGTGGTCGTAACGACGCGGGACAAGATCGTCCCCACTCGCCGTCAGTATCGGCTCGCCGCGGCAATCCCTGGCGCCAAGCAGTTCGAAGTCGACGGAGATCACTTCGCCTGCGCAGACCGGCAAGGCAACTTCGTCTCGGAGCTGGTCGCCGCCTGCGACTACGTGAACGCGGCGGCCGCCTAGCTCTGTCCGCATCAGGTTCCGCAAAACGTTTGCCGGACGACTTCCTCCGGTCGTGGTGGTGCGGCGTATCGTTGTTGTGAAGGCTGGTCGTCGAAGGGCGACGCAAGCACCTCGAGGAGTTGCTCGAATGGCTCGAAATCATCCCTGGCGACAGCCGCGTCGATGGCCTCTTCCACTCGGTGATTGCGCGGGACGAAGGCGGGGCTCAGCGATCGCATGTCGTCTCGACACTCCGCGGGAGAGCGCTCTCCTCGTTCGAGGCGATTTCGCCACGCGACGGCCCACTCATCGAACGCAGAGGGATCCTCGAACAAGCGGCGCACAATCTCGTCGTTGGCCGCACTCGGGCCGACGATCTCCGAAAGCCCGCGGAACGTGAGCGTGAAGTCCGCTTGGTTTTCCGCCATCCGCGCGAGCAGGGCCTCCGCAAGTGCAGCATCCCCCTCCTGCCTCTCGCTCAGCCCGAGCTTGCGCTCCAAGCCCGCTCGATAGAACGACTCGAACCGTTGAGGGAACGTCCCGAGAAGCTCTTGAGCCACAGCGACTGCCGTCTCCGGCTTGGTAGCGATGAGCGGCAGCAACGCGTTTGCCAGGCCCGCGAGATTCCAGTGCGCGATAGCGGGCTGATTGCCGTATGCGTAGCGCCCCCAGCGGTCGATGGAGCTGTAGACCGTCTCGGGGTGATAATTGTCCATGAATGCACACGGGCCGTAGTCGATGGTTTCGCCCGCAACCGACATGTTGTCCGTGTTCATCACGCCGTGAATGAATCCGACGAGCTGCCACCGCGCGATCAGCTCTGCCTGGCGTTCCATCACGCCCGCCAGTAGGGCGAGGATCGGGTGTTCGGCCTCGGCGGCCTCGGGATAGTGCCGGGCAATCACGTGATTAGCGAGCAGTTGCAGCGCTTCCTCGTCGCGCCGCGCCGCAAAGAACTGAAACGTTCCCACGCGGATGTGGCTTTGCGCAATGCGGGTCAACACCGCGCCCGGTAAGTTGGTTTCCCGACGGATCTCGTCGCCGGTCGCGACCACCGCCAACGAGCGCGTGGTCGGGATTCCCAAAGCCCACATCGCTTCGCTGATGATGTACTCGCGCAGCACCGGGCCGAGCGCCGCTCGCCCGTCTCCGCTTCGCGAGAACGGTGTCGGGCCGGAGCCCTTGAGCTGCACGTCGCGCCGAACGCCGTTCCCATCGACGACCTCACCAAGAAGGATCGCCCGCCCGTCGCCGAGTTGCGGTACCCAGTTGCCAAACTGATAGCCGGCGTACGCCATCGCCAACGGCTCAGCGCCCTCAGGCACGCGATTGCCTGCCAACACTTCGACTCCTTCCGGCATCCTCAAGCGCTGGGGGTCGAGCCCCAAGTCTCGCGCGAGCCCCTCGTTCAACCGGATTAATCGTGGCTCGGAGACCGGCGTCGGCGGCAGGCGTGCGAAGAAGCGCTCCGGCAGCTGGGCGTACTCGTTATCGAATAGGAACAACGGAGCTCGGTCCGCGGTGTCAGGCATCGACCATATCTTGGGCTCGCACGCCCGTTCGCCAGTGGGCCTCGTTGCTGGAGATCAGAGTGCCGGCGATCGTCACATGCAACGCCGACCGTTCCACCTTCGGCGAGCTTCAACCGGGGCCGCCGTCACGGCGCGACGCGACCACGTCCTGGCTTCAGTCGCCGCTTCGCAGCAGGCTGTGCGCCAGACCTTTTCGCCCTAGAGTGTAGGCATGCCCAATCTCAAGCTCACCTATTTCGACATTCACGGCGGTCGCGGGGAGCCCGCGCGGCTTGCCATGTTCATCGGAGGGGTCGCCTTCGAAGACGATCGGATCAGCTTCCAGGAGTTCGGTGCCAACCGCGATCGTTATCCGTTCAAGCGCGTGCCGCTGTTGACGATCGACGGCGTCGACCTCAGCCAGGGCAACACCATCAACCGGTACGTCGCAAAGCTCGCCGGCCTCTATCCGACCGACGCGCTCGAGGCGGCGTACTGTGATGAGGTCATGGACGCCGTGGAAGACATCGTCTCTCAACAGGTGGTCACGATGTCGATCAAGGACGAGGAGGAAAAGAAGGCCGCGCGCGAGGCACTCGCCGAAGGCCCGATCGCGCTCTATCTGCGCCAGCTGCAGGGGATGCTCGAGGCACGCGGTGGCGAGTATTTCGCGGACAGCAGGCTCACCGTGGCCGACCTCAAGGCAATGGTCTGGGTGCGCGGCTTGCGCGCCGGCATCCTCGACTACGTGCCGACCGACCTCGCCGACGAGCTCGCGCCCAAGCTCGTCGAGCACCTTGCTCGTGTTCTCGCTCACCCGAAGGTTGCCGAGTACTACGCCCGTTTCTCCTGAGCGAGCGTCCGTCGCCCACCGAAGAAGGCGTGGGGATGTGAGGCAGATCGCAGGGCGTGGCGATCGAGTGCGCCCGGGTCGAATTAAGCCGCTAGGGTGAAATGCGAAACTGGTTCCGGGGGGGACTGATGTTCAAGAAGCCAAGCAAAACGACGAATCCCCGCGCGCAACTCGGCAGAGCGCTCAAGGCGGAGCGCCTCGATGAGGCGCTCGGCCTCTACGAGCAGATCGAGAAGCAAGCGCCTGACGAGCCGCGCTGGTCTCATCGCAGAGGCGACTTGCTGCAACGGATGGGACGCAAAGCCGACGCGGTGCTCGCATACGAGCGCGCTGTGGATCTATATGCGGCCAAGGGCTTCGTCGCCCGCGCCGCGGCGATGGCAAAGCTGATCATCGCGATGGACCCTAGCCGAGGTGACGTCCTCGACCGCGTCGATCCGCAGGCTGCGCGCAGGCTCCATCGTCAGAACCGTGCGCTCATCGTCACCGCGGACGAGGCGCCTACCGCCGACTACGAGGCCCCGCCCACCGATACGCAAAGCCTGATCACCGATGCGCTTCCGCTGATCAGCGACCGCCAAGCTCCACGTGGCGAAACACGATTCACCAAACCAGAGAAGACCGAAGACATTACGCTCGACTTCACGGAGATGGAGCTCCTCGAGCAGCCCGCGCCTCCCGAGTCGCTGGTCAGCCAACGTCCAAGCGCAGCTGCCCTCGCGCAGCTACCCTCGATGCCGCTATTTGCAGAGGTGCCACGGCGGGTGCTTCAGGCGCTCGTGAAGGAATCCACGTTAATCGATATCGAGGATGGGCAACGGCTGACGACCGCAGGGGCAAGCGCTGATGCCCTGTACGTCTTGGTCGAGGGCAATGCCGTCGGGCGACGGGAGGTCGACCACCAGAATCTTCTGCTTGGCGAGGGCGATGTCGCCGGCGTCTCCTGCCTCCTCTCGAACGTCAGCTATGCCGAAGAGGTCATCGCGTGTGGCAGGGTCCGCGCGCTCCGGATCGGCAAGCCGCTCCTCGACGCGCTGGTGCGAAAGCATCCGCCATTTGGCGACGTGCTTCTCGAGGTCCTGAGCCGGAGGATGATCGCTACCTTGCTCCGGACCAATGCGATCTTCACGGGCTTCGACCGCAGCACGAGAGCGAACATCGCCCGGCTCTTCGAAGTGCGGCGCGCCCGCGCAGGTATCCGCCTCGTCGAGGCAGGAAAGCGCTCGGACGGCATGTACCTTCCGCTTCACGGGCGCCTCATCGTGAGAGCTCCGAGCGGCAAGCGGCTCGGCACGATGGAGCTCGGCCTCGCGATCGGCCAAGATTCGCTGCTGACGCGCGAACCCTCGCGAATCACGGTAGAAGCACGGAGCGACGTTCTCGTCTTGCGCATGCCAGTCGAGCGGTTCAGCAAGCTTCTGATGAAGCGCCCGGACATCGTCCAACGCTTCCAAATCACCCGCCCCAGATAGGGACACGCTGCGCCCCTACAGACCCAATCGCATAATCCCGCTTGGACAGCTCCGATCCCAGTGCCCCACGGCCTCCGGCAACCCCGACTTCGATCGCGGTCATTCACCACGATGACGCGATCGTAGTCGTCGACAAACCCTCTGGACTCTCGGTCCACAGAGGCGACGACCAGGGCACGACGTTCGCGCTGAATCTAACGCGAGATGCCATTGGCCAGTGGGTTTACCCGGTGCATCGGCTCGACCGCGCGACGAGCGGTGTTCTCGTATTTGCGCTCTCGTCGGTGCACGCCCGTACGCTTCAGGGCTCCTTCGATGTCCGAGATGTCGATAAGACATACATCGCGCTCGTCCGCGGCAAGCCTCCGTCACACGGCGTCATCGACAGCCCGATGGAGAAGCGCGAGGGAGGCCCCAAAGTAGCCGCGGTGACCGAGTATGAAACCTTATTCATCTCCGACGTCGTGCGCGTTTCACTCGTCGCGGCGCGGCCAAGCACTGGCCGGCGCCACCAGATTCGCCGCCACCTCCGACGCATCAATCACCCTGTGGCCGGCGATGTCCGCTATGGTAAGGGCGGTGAGAATCGAGCGTATCGCGCCGAGCTCGGGCTCTACCGTCTCGCGCTCCACGCGAAACAGCTCTCGTTTCCGCACCCCGCCACGGGCGAGCAGGTCAGCTACGAGAGCCGCCTTCCTCGAGACTTGTCCGAGCCGCTGCGTCGGGCCGGCGTCCCCGAAGAGTTGCTCTAGAGACGCTAGGGGAAGATCCCTCGCTCAGCGTACGCGATCGCCAGGCTCTCGAGCGCCAACCCGTATGCGGCCGTGCGCATGTCGATGCCGTGCTTCTCCGCAAAGAACATCGTGCGCTGATAGCCCCGACGCATGACGTGCATGAGGCCCGCGTCGACCTTTTCGACGTCCCAGTGCTCGCTGTTCCGGTTCTGCACCCACTCGTAGTAGCTCACAGTCACGCCGCCGGAGTTCGCCAGAACGTCCGGGATGATGGGGATGCCGCGCTCTGCGAGCACCGCCTCGCCGTCGGGATTCACAGGTCCGTTCGCCCCTTCGGCAACGAGCTTCACCTGCAAGGCGTTGGCCTCGGCCGCGCCGACCTGGTTTTCGAGCGCGGCCGGGATGAACAAGTCCGCAGCGGTCTCGAAGAACTCAGCGCGCGAGATCTTTTCGCCGCGCGGATAACCCTCGATCGAGCCGTGGGCTTTTACGTGCTCGCTGAGCTTGGGCGCGTTGAAGCCCTCCTCGTTTCGGAGGTATCCGGTGTGGTCACCGGTAGCGATGGTCGCGACGCCGAGCTTGGCGAGGAGCCCCGCCGTGTGCGACCCGACGTTGCCAAACCCCTGGACGATTGCGGTGGCGCCTTCGAGGTTCAAGCGGTTGTCTCTCGCCCACTCCCTAATGCAGTGGACGACACCTTGACCAGTCGCGCGCTCTCGACCTTCGGACCCTCCCGACGTGATCGACTTCCCTGTCACCACAGCCCGCTGGTCGCTCTTCTCGTTGTTACCGCCGGTGTTCATGAACGTGTCCATCATCCAGACCATCGTCTGCGCATTGGTGCCGACATCGGGCGCGGGGATGTCGTGCGACGGTCCGATGTTGGAGCTGAGCGAGTGGGTGAATCGTCGCGTGATCCTCCGAAGCTCATCTTCGCTGTGGTCTCGCGGATTGAACTTGATGCCGCCTTTGGCGCCGCCGAATGGAATGCCCATCAGTGCGGACTTCCAAGTCATCTGCGCGGCGAGGGCCTTCAGCTCGTCGAGCGAGACATCCTGATGATACCGGATGCCGCCCTTGAACGGCCCGAGGATGTTGTTGTGCTGAATTCGATAGCCTTTGAAGAGCCTCATGGTGTCGTCGTCCATGCGAACTGGGAAATGGACGATGAGCTCGTTCTTGGGCTCCGCGAGAATCGTCCTGACGTGGTCGGGCAAACCGACGACGTCCGCGGCCTGATTCAAATAGCCTTGGACGATTTCGAAGAACGGATAGTGCGCGGGCGGGACAGACAACCGATACATATCCCGCGCATGCTACCCGCACCGCCGCATTCCGACACGAAAAAACGCGCTCCGCCCGGTGCTCGAGGCACAGCATAGAAGCCGGGAGGTGCTTGCGGTATGGTTCCCAGCCATGGGTGTGGTCGAAGGCCTAAGAGGTCCGGCGTGCGAGCTTTGAAGTGGATCTTGGGCTCGCTCTTGGGGGTCCTGTTGCTCGTCGCCGTGATCGCCGCGGTCGTTTGGTCGAAGCTCCATCCGTCCCCCCCGGACGTTCAGGTCTGGCACAACGGCAACGTGTTGACGATGGACGCGCAAGGCAGCGTTGCGATGGCGATCGCGATTGAGGGAGATCGAATCGTTGCGGTCGGCGACGATGACGACGTCCAACGCTGGATGAACGCCTCCGATACGGTGATCGACCTAGGGGGTCGCACCGTGGTTCCCGGCTTCATCGAAGGACACGGTCACTTTCCCGGAGCAGGTCTTGAAGCTGTTGCCGCGGACCTCAACAGTCCTCCGATCGGCAGCGTAACGAACGTCGAAGAGGCGATCGATGCCCTTCGTGAGGTGGACGCAGTGCAGCCTGGCACTGGGTGGGTCGTCGGTTTGGGCTACGACGACACCATGCTCGCAGAGAAACGGCACCTGAAGAGAGATGACTTGGACGAGGTGAGCACGACTCGTCCGGTCGTTGCGATTCACATCTCGGGGCACATGGTCGCGGCCAACTCGTTCGCGCTCGAGCGCTTCGGCATCGACGCCGACACGCCAGATCCCCCTGGCGGCGAAATCCGACGCGACGAAGACGGTGAGCCGAACGGATTGCTTCTCGAGACCGCAGGGCGCCCGATGATTCTCGAGGCGCTGAAGCTCCCGCCGCTTCAACAAGTAGCAGTGGTCCGCGCTGCGGTGGACGCGTACGCGCGGGAAGGCTTCACCACCGTCCAGAACGGGCTCGCAAACAAGGAGCAGCTCGAGGGCATGAGCATGGGCTCGAAAGTAGGCCTGATTCCGTTGCGCGTCGTTGCGTGGCCGGCCGAGGAGCTAGCCCTCGAGGCGATCGCGTCCGGGTTGGACCTCGAGGCGTACGCCACCGATCGCATGCACATCGGGGCAGTAAAGTTTGTCGGCGACGGCTCGATACAGGGTTACACCGGATACCTCAGCGAGCCCTACCACGTTCTCGGCGAGCACCCGGAAGGGTACCGCGGCTATCCAAACATCGACGAAGCGACCATGCGGGAGCACGTGGAGCAGATCCACTGCGCGGGCTTTCAAATCGCAGTTCACGGCAATGGCGACGCTGCGATCGATCAGTTCCTCGATTCCTGGGAAGCCGCCTTGCAAGCCTGTCCAGCCGAAGACCGCCGACCGATTCTGGTGCATGCGCAGATGTCGCGGCCCGATCAACTGGAGCGGATGAAGAGACTCGGCGTCGCGCCCACCTTCTTCAGCGCGCACGTCTACTACTGGGGCGATCGTCACCGCGACATCTTCCTGGGTCCGGAGCGGGCCTCCCGCATCAGCCCAGCGGCGTCGGCGGCTGCGCTCGGACTTCGCTTCACCACCCACCTCGACGCGCCGGTCGTGCCGATCGACTCACGGCTTCAGCTCTGGGCCCCCGTGGCGCGAGAGACCTCGAGCGGTGAGCCTCTGGGTCTTGGTGAGCGCATCTCCGTCGAGCAATCGCTTCGGGCGATGACTATCGAAGCGGCGTGGCAGATGCATCTCGACGATGAGATCGGCTCCATCGAGCCCGGCAAGAAGGCCGACTTGGTCATCTTGTCCGACGATCCCGTAGGCCCTTCCACAGACCTCCTCGCGATCGACGTCGAGCGCACGGTGGTCGGCGGTGTCACGGTTTTTGAATCAGGCCGTGATCGATGAGCTCGCAGCGACCGCTGCGGACCCGCGCATCGGCGCAGTTCTGCTCTAGGGCTCCGACTTCGTCGGGGCCGGCGGATCCGGCGCTTCGAGTAGTAGGTACAGAGCCTGATCCAGAAATTCCTGATCGCCCACCATCTGGAGGTGCTCGGCGTCATTGAAGTGGACGCTGTCTGCGATCATCGTCGGAGAAGCCACGGGATCGGCGCTTGGCTGTCCAAGCGCGCTGCTGCGTGTCGCGGTCCCGTCGCCCGGTTCCATCTTGATCCACTGCATCGCGCCGGTAGCGCGCTCGACGCTCAAGACGGCGGGCGTGCCGTGTGCATCCCCGATAAACGTGTGGATGCGGAGCTCCTCGGGTGGACGAGCAAGGCGATCGAGCGCCTGATGGAATGCGCGCGCGTGCGCGAGCATGACCGACATGTGGCGACGCACGAGATCCACGCGCTCGCTCCGTGTCTTCGATTCCGGCAGCAGCACTTGGAGTGTCTGGTCTTGGTCCTCCCGGAACGGCCCCCACCGGAGCCTCTCCCACACCGCGACGTCGTAGAGGTCGACCGGCTGCTTGTCGTCAGACCACACGACCCGATGGTCCCACGGCCTTGGCAGCAGCTCGAATCCGGAGGCGAAAGTCGCAACGACGGCAGGTGGGTAGGTTGGAAGCATGGGATGAGCATGCGCGCCGTGATGCAGTACCTCGAGCACGCTCGCCTCGCCGAGATTCGGCGCGCCGGCGAGTAGGACGCGTTCGACGTGCTCTGCTCCAGCCCATGTCAGCTCCGGTAGCGATCCATCTTCAGGCACCGGTGCGGTGCCGTACTGGAGGTACCAACGCACGAGTAGCGTGCCCATCGAATGGGCGACGATGTCCACACGCGGATTTCCAGTCCTCCGCAACCGCTCTTTGGAGGCCGCTTCGACGATCTCATGAAGGCGCTGCGCCTCGGACGCGATGTCGCGTCGCCAGTCGTACCCAAACCCGATGATTGGGTCGCGGCCCTCGTTCGCATCTTCGATGCTGATCTTCTTGGGCCTGTGGTGTGCCCCGTGTTCGGTGAGCGACTGAATCAGGCCCTCGAAAGCACCCGGATACCCGCGGGCGGCAATTTCGCGTCCTCCAATGTCGAGGTGAACGACCAAGAGCTCTCCGCCTGGCTCGATCGAATCGCGAATCTCGCCCACGGGCCGGTCGATGGCGAACGGCAGCGCGAAGTCCCGCAGCGTGTCCTCCCACGCGCCGCCGTGCCAGAACGTTCCCCACACCACGTGTCCGTCACGCGTATCGTGGAGCTCGCTGCCCATGATACCGGGCACGAAAATGATCGTCGACGACCGGCCATGGGCCCGTTCAATGTCGCGTTGATAGATACTCTCGAGGGTCTGGAGCGAGCCCGATCGTCCGCTGCAGGCCACGAGCAAGAGAGGAAGCATATACGCGACGAAGCGCAGCGCCATGTCGGAACCATGACTCGTCCCGGCCCTCGGGCCAAACTCGTTCGATTGTTCGGGCGAACCCTCGAACGATGATGCACCGCGTCTTTGTGAACTCCGAGCTTGCGGTGATCCGGCTCACGTGACGGCCCGATCTGCGCTTTCTAATTTGAAAGATGGGGGTGGGGCGCATGGGAAGAGCCGAAGCATTGGGGTTGGTCGTGGCCATGGCGGGTACGCTCGGTGCCCAAAGCACCGGGCCGCCCGAAGCACTGCAGATCGCTACCGTCGAGGCACTCATCACCATGTCGCGAACGGAGTTCGAATCCTGGTGCCACGACAAGGGTGCGCGGTCCGAGGCATCGGTCGGGTCGAGCGAAGAGACAAAGGCGACATGCGCATGGATCGACTCCGAAACGGGCGAGGTCTGGCACGCCGCGCTCCACTTCGAGGCGCGCTCGGCGATCCCCAGTCAGGCCGACGCAGGCCTCCTGCACGCGTCGACGCCCATCCTACTTCGGCACGTTTACAACGAGCATGGCACGATCGACGGCGAAAGCAGTGAAGGGTTCCCGGTCTGGAAGGTCGACGTCGACGGTCGAGAAGGGCTCCTTGCGGTGGCCGAGTACGACGAGATCACCCTGGTTCAGATACGCGTGCCGCAAGAAGGCATCTCGCTCTCGATGCGCTAGGGTGACGGGCGCAACCGCCTGAGCACCGATGAAAGAGCTTCCGATCGACGAGCGATTGACGATTCCTGGCAGCGATCTGTCATGGAGCGCCGCGCGCTCGTCCGGACCGGGTGGTCAGAACGTGAACAAGGTTGCGACCAAGGTGAGCGTTCGATTCGACCTCGAGGCGACCAAAGCGTTGACCGAAGCCCAGAAGCGCCGGCTTCGAAAGCTTGCAGGACGCCGCCTGGACGCCGAGGGATGCGTGCTGGTCAGCGCCCAGGCCGAGCGCTCGCAAAGCCAAAACCTCGAGCGCGCGCGGGCGACGCTCCGACGGTTGATTCTCCAGTCCCTCATCGAGCCGAGGCGACGTTTCGCGACGAAACCCTCGAAGAGTCAGAAGCGCAGACGGCTGCAAGACAAGCGCCGACAGAGCGAGAAGAAGCAGCGGAGATCGCGTGTCGGCAGTGATGACTAGCTCGCTCGTTGCATCGCTTGCCCCGAGGTGCAAAAGCAGCGGGATGAAGCTCGTACTGCTCCTGGCGCTGCTTGCTGTGTTTGCCTGTTCGTCGAGCGACGCCGGCACGGACGCTGACGCTGGCACGGACGCTCGCACGGACGCTGGCACGGACGCTGGCACGGACGCCGGCGCGGACACGGACGCTGGCGCTGACGCGGGGACTGACGCTGACGCCGGCACGGACGCCGGGGTACGCGAGCGCCGGATCTTCGTGACGAGCAGCGCGCAGAATGCTGACTTTGGCGGAATCGCCGGCGCGGATGCGCTGTGCGCCTCGCAGGCCGCCGCGGCTGGACTAGAGGGCGAGTTCAAGGCCTGGCTATCGACGATTGAATCGGCGGTCGGCGACCGACTCGTGCAGTCGACGGTGCCTTACGTCTTGGTGGATGGCACTCGCGTCGCCGACGACTGGACTGATCTAACCGATGGCACGGTTCAGGCCTTCATCAACCTCGACGCGAGCGGAGTCGAGCGCGCGGGTGACGTGTGGACGGGCACCTTGCCGAGCGGCGAATCCAACACCCAGGGGGGCGATTGCGATGGCTTCACCAGTGGCACCGACGGTGTCGCGCTCTGCGGGAGCACCCGATCGGTCAATGCGGGCTGGACGGCGAGCCAGCTCCCGGGCTGCGACACGTCGCTCCGATTGTATTGCATCGAGCATTAGGGGTTCCCTCAGTCGGGAGGAGTGTTGCGTACCGCGACGATTTCGCAGGTCACCTCGCCTTTCGGGCGACGCAAGATGACTTCGTCCCCGACAGCGCGTGACAACAGCGACTTCCCGACCGGAGACTCCATACTGATCCATCGTTTGTGAGCGTCGATCTCGTCGGGGCCGACGATCCGGTAGGTCTGCTCGTTGCCATCTTCATCCTCGATCGTGACCCAGCTCCCGAAGTAGACGCGGCCGTCGTCGGGCGGCTGCTCGTCTACCATTGTCAACACCTCGAGGCGTCGCCCGAGAAAGCGCAGCCGTCGATCGATCGCCGCGAGGCGCTGCTTGCTGTACTGGTACTCCGCGTTCTCCGAGCGATCTCCCTCTGCCGCGGCAACCTGCACGGCCTTTGCCATCTTCGGGCGGTCGACGTTCCACAATCGGTCCGCTTCTTCCTCGAATCGGCGGTATCCCTCGGGGGTGATGTAGCCGGGTTTGCCCGAAGTATCCGGGCGTGTGCGTCGGCGTGACATGCTCAGGAGGGAATCCAGACGCCGTGGAAACCATAAGGAACGCGTTGAGGCAGTGCGACCTCGGCAATCGGTCCCGCCGCGACGTTCTCGGCCTCGAGAATCGCGAGAACACTCCGCCGCGAAGCGTGGTCGTAGACGAAGGTCAGCAACCAACCCTCAGCTTCGCCCGAGCTCTCCGGAACGAAAAATGCCTCGCCCGCGTGTCTCGTCCGCCCCGGATCCCACTCCGAGATGGCGCCTGTTCGATAATCCACGTGACCAATGCCGGCGAAGTCGATCGTCTGCGGGTCATCCCGGGTTGCCACAAACCAACCGTGCCGATGCTTTCGTCCGCTGAAACGGCGGTCGTGCGACGGGAGCTCGAACGGATTCGTGGCGATGAGCTCTTCGGCGTAGCTGAGCTGCTCCCCGGCGGTGTTGATACGCCAACGCTTCAGCGCGCTCTCTCCGGTGCCTCCAACTAAATCCGAGCCGTTGAACATGTCCGGGTGCCAGCACACGTCCACGATGACATCATCGCCGTCTCGATAGGCGTTCACTTCGTGAAAAACGTAGAAGGGATCGACCTCGACCCAACGGATGCTCTCCGTCGGTCCGCCGAGCGGCATGACGCCAATGCGCGCGCCGTAGCCTGGGTCCCACACGAAGGGAACCGGGTCCCCTGCGACGGCGGCTTCGAGGTCGAACAAGACGGGCGCCTCCCAGAAGACGACATCCTCCTCGGTGATTGCAAAGGAGTGCATCATCGAAGACTGGCCGACCTCGATGCGTTGTGTCGACACCAAGGCTCCGGCTTCATCCGTAACGTGGTAGAGCAGCAGGTCTTCGCCAAAGAACCAGTATCCAAAGGAGTGGAGGTAACCCGTGGCAGGGTCGATTTTGGGATGCGCCGTGAACGATTGGGTGAGCTTCCCGCCGAAGTCGTACACACCAACCGTCGACAAGTCGTTCGCGTCGATCTCGAAAGGAAGTCCGACTTCGCCGGAGGTGAGTAGCTTGCCGGCGTGATGGATGGCGCTGACGTTCGACGCGTTGTTGCCGCCTCCCGGCACGTTTCCGGGGACGGTCCCTCCGGTCAGCTGTCCGGTCTCCACCCACCTGTTTCGATACGCCGTAGCACGGCCGCCCCTCAGCTCGACGCTGTGGAGCATGCCGTCGCCGAAGAACCAATGCGCGGACTCTCCGCTCGCCGGATTCGAGCCGTTTCGTACGTACCTTCCATCGAGAGCAGACGGAATCGCGCCATGGACTTCGAGGTCGGTTGCCGCGACTTCGTCGTATACGGGCGCGAAGTTACCCTGCAACCACCAAGGTGTCGTTGCGTCGAAGGGTTCGGCAATGTTCGAAGAAGAGCTCGCACATCCCAAGAGAAACCCACGCGACATCGACGCTCCGAGAGTGGCCCCGCTCGCGACCCTGAGAAAGGGGCGCCGGCCGATGCCGAGATGTAGCGCACCAAACTTTCGATAGTTCATCCCGAGACCTTCCTCTGGGATTGATACGTGCGTGGTTGCGTGGAGTCAACGTGCTCCACTGTGATAGCTTTGGCCTGTCGTGAGCACGGGCGTAGGTCAGACAACCGACAGCCGGGAGTTCTTGCAGCAGCGCGTCGCTGCGTTCGGGCTCGCCGTTGCGGTCATTCTTCTCCTCTCGCTGCTAGCGCGCCTCGCGCTGGGTGTTGGGTTCAACTACATGACCAAGGAGGTCGCCCATCCTTCGTTTTGGGCGCACGCAGTGTCATGGATTCCAGTCACCGCCGTCTGGTTGATTTGCCGCTCGCGCTCTCTCGGTACACGTACGATTCAGGTGGTCGAAGGCTTCGGCTTGGTGTTGACCAGCATCTGCCTCGTCGTGATGGGCGCCAACCTGCCGGCGGCCGCGGGCGCCGCGACCACGACTGCATACTCCTTGTCGTTCGTTTTGATCGCGCGAGCGGTTTTCGTTCCAAGCACCGCCCAGCACACTGCCTGGCTCGGGTTTGCCGTCGGCATTCCGCTCGTCGTCGCGGTCTACTTGAACTTCCTGACCGTCGATCTCGATGCTTGGAACGCGCACGGTTTCTTCCGAAAGATCACTGACAAGAGCGTCCTCGCGAGAAGTCAGGCCATTCAAATCGCGTTCGCATGGTCTTTGACCACCTTGCTTGCGGCTTGGGCGACGCGTGTGATCTTCGGGCTTCGGCGAGATGTTCGCGATGCGAAAAGGCTCGGCCAGTACATCGTCGAGGCGAAGCTCGGCGAAGGCGGCATGGGGAAGGTCTATCGCGCGCAGCACGGCATGCTGAAGCGTCCGACTGCGATCAAGTTACTCAGCCCAGAACGCAACACTCCGGAGGATCTCGATAGATTTCGGCGCGAGGTGCAGATGACTGCCAAGCTCAAGCACCCCAACACCGTCACGATTTACGACTACGGTCGCACGGACGACGGCACCTTCTACTACGCGATGGAGCTCCTCGACGGCGTCACTTTGTTGGAGATCGTGCAGGCCGAGGGATATCTACCGCAATCGCGGGTCGTTCACATTTTGCGTCAGTGTGCGATGGCCCTTCAGGAGGCTCACGCGATGGGTCTCGTGCACCGTGACATCAAGCCCAACAACATCATGATGACGCAGCAGGGCGGGGTTCACGACGTGACCAAGGTGCTCGACTTCGGATTGGTCAAGAACGTTGGACCAAGCACGGATGCGACCAACACGGTGTCGGAGGCGATCATCGGTACGCCTCGGTTCATGAGCCCAGAGCAAATCCTCGATCCCCCGTCGATCGATCCGCGCTCCGATCTGTACGCACTCGGAGCGGTGGGGTACTACATGCTCACAGGAGAGTTCGTGTTCGACGGAACGAGTGCCATCGAGATCTGCGCGCAGCACCTGAGCTCCGAGCCCGAGCTCCCCTCATTCCGAGTGGAGCGAGAGGTCGATCCCGAGCTAGAGCTGCTGATCATGCAATGCCTCGAAAAGAAGCGCGATGATCGGCCGTCCTCCGCGTTGGAGGTGGCGCATCGGCTCGACGGCCTGGCGATCGAAGCATGGTCGCAGGACCGCGCGTCCGAATGGTGGGCAACCGTCGGTCAAAACATCGTCGTCATGCGCGATCGAGACCCCGCAGTCGGTAGCCTCGCGACCATCCAAGCGGCGAATATGGGGGCCGACACATGATCGCAAACGCGCAGACCGAAGACCCCGCAGAGATCGTAGCGGCGATGGCGGCCGGCGACTCCGGTCCCGCGCTCAACGCATTCTATCAGCAGTATGCGAGCATGGTCCTTGCGCTGCTGATGAAGATGCTCGGCTCGCGCGCCGAAGCGGAAGAGATCCTTCAAGAGGTCTTCGTCGAGCTCTGGCGTCGTGCGCCACAATACGATCCCGAGCGGGGAAGCGTGGTAGCCTGGGTCGTGACTGTAGCGCGCTGCCGTGCGCTCGACGCCATTCGTGCTCGCGCGCGTCGCCATGGCAATAAGCAATCCGAATTCACGGAGGGTGATGCTCTCGTGACCGAAGGCCGCCGTCCGGACGTTCTGGTGTCCTCGACGCGCTGGCACCAGGCCTTGCGCGAGGCGTTTCAGCGCCTGAGCGCCGAGCAACGCGCCGTGCTCGAGCTGTCCTACTTTCGGGGCATGTCGCACGGGCAGATCGCCGATACGCTCGGGCTGCCGGTAGGCACGGTCAAATCGAGGATTCTCGCGGGCATGCGCTCCATGCGGACGATGTTGCCCGTCATTCACCGGGCGATGAAGGCATGAGCGACGACAAAGAACGAGCTGAGCTGCTCGCGGCTCTCCATGCGGCCGGCGCTGCCTCCGAGGAGGACGAAAGGGAGCTCACCGCGTTGCTCGAAGCGGACCCGAGCCTCGAACAGGTCGTCCGGGAGTTCGAGGATTCCATCGCGGCGCTCGCGTCGAGCTTCGAGCCTCTCGAAACCTCGCCAAAGACGCTCGGCGAGATCAAAAAGCAGATCGCGCAGGACAAGGGCGGCGTGCTGTCACGCTTGCGCGCCTGGTTCTCTAAATCGTGAGCGCTACTTCTTGCCTTCGCCCTTCACCGACCCATGATGGTGGTGACATGCGGTTCAAGAAGGAAAGCCTCATCAACGCGAGCGCAGAGCGAGTGTTCGCGTTTCACGAAGCGCCAGACGCATTCGAACGCTTGCAGCCGCCTTGGCAGGAGACAGAAATCATTCAACCACCAGCCTCGCTCGAGGTGGGCACCAAGGTCGTGCTCAGAGTGAAGGTCGGTCCTTTCTGGCAAACGATGATTGCCGAGCACGTCGAGTACGAGCCGGGCAAGATGTTCGCCGATCGCTTGGTCAAAGGCCCGTTCTCCAAGTGGCTTCACCGTCACATCGTCACACCGAAGGGCGAGAATGCCTGCGTGTTGACCGACGACATCGAGTATGAGCTGCCACTCGGTGTGCTGGGGCGCGTATTCGGAGGTGGCTTTGCGCGGAAGAACCTCGAGCGGCTCTTCGAATACCGCCATCAAGTCACGCGCGAGGCTTGCGAGCCTTGACCGGGAAGGCGACTACTCCCCGATAGGCTCGAAGGCGAACTTCTGGCCCCCGCCTGCGGCTTCGGCCATCGCTCCCTTGAGCGGGAGCACCATGATCGCGACGCCGTCCTTGTATTTGCACGCGGCGGCCGCGCCTTTGGTGCCGCCGATGGCGGTCGCGGCCACGGTGCCCTCGAAGCGACCCGAGGTGAAACGATCGAGCGCCTTCTCGTCCTCGAAGAGGATGACCTGGGCATAGGTTTGTCCGCCCACCTGGGCGCCGACCGTCGTCTGCGTCATCTTCGCGTGGCCGATCAGCTTGCCCTTCTTGTACACCGCTCCCTCACCGTGCGAGGCGCCGACGATGAAGCCACCTTTGCCGACCTCCGGGAAGATCGCGTATCCGTAGGCCTCACTGAGGGTGTTGTCGAAGGTGCTGTCCTTGCTCTGCCAGGCCTTCTTGACCTTCTTCACCTCCTGAGCGATCTGGCTATCGGACTTCTTTTGCCGCTTGGCGGACGCAGGGGCAGCCGCGAAGAGCACGAGAACGGGAACGAGTATGCTGAGACGAAGAACGTGGTTCATCGAGGACCTCCGGAGTGCGGACTAGCTCGAAATCGCGAGTGGGCCAAGTGCCGGGTTCCGTCGATGCTTCCGCGAAACGCCATTTGTACCGACTCCGTGCTCATGGCGTGGGCGCTGTTTCTACGGTAAGCCGAGCCCATGAGAACCGCCTTTTTCTCATCCTTTTTGCTGCTCGCCGCGTGCGACTCCAGCAGCGGGACGCCCGTCTCGCCGGCCGACACGACCGCCGAGCTCACGCTCGACCTGTCAGCTCCCGTAGCGAGGATCGACGAGCGTTATCTATCGTTTGCAGTCGACACCGCGCAGGTGGTCGGAGGGCTCTTCTGGTCGGCAGAGCCCGTTGCGCAGCTCATCGGCCAAGAACGGCAACCCGTGTACGACTTCAAGCGACCTCGCCTGCGTGCGTTGGCGGCCGAGCTTGCCCCCGCGTTTCTGCGCATCGGAGGAAGCGATGCCGACCGCGTCTTCTACGACATGAGCGAGAACCCGGTGGCGGAGGAGGATCTCTCCGAGGGTTTCGAGTTCGTCCTAACGGCCGACCAGATCGATGGGATCTTCGAGTTTAGCGGGGCTCTCGGTTTCGACGTCGCGTTTACGCTCAGTGCCGGACCCGGCCCTCGAAACGAGCAGGGCGACTGGACACCCGAGATGGCGCGCATCTTGCTCGAGTACGTTTCAGCAAACGCGTACGAGGTCACGCTCTGGGAGCTCGGCAACGAGTGGGACCGTTTCCCGATCATTCTCGGCGTTCCCGCGACGCCCGAGATGGCCGTCCGAGAGTTTGCGGCCGTTCGAACCTTGCTCGGCGAGTTCTACGACGACTTCAGATTAGGTGGCACCTCGGGGGCATACTGGCCAAGCATCGGCGAGCTCATTCCCATGTATGGCCCCTTCATGGAGATGGGCGGCGGCGACTCGCTGGACGTGGTCACCTGGCATTACTACCCGACGCAATCGGAACGAGGCGGCGTCCTCCGGACCGATGAGTGGGAGCGCGGCATCCTGCTCGATCCCGAGGCACTCGACATCGCATTGAAGTGGGCCGATGAGGTCATCGGGTATCGTGATGCGTACGCACCCGACCTCCCGGTCTGGCTTGGTGAATCCGGTCACGCGCAGTTTGGCGGACAACCCGGCGCCTCCGACGCCTTCGAGGGCACCTTCTGGTGGCTCGATCAGCTCGGCGCGCTCGCGCGTCGCGAGATTCAGGTGTCGGTTCGGCAGACACTTTCCGGCTCGAACTACGGCATGATCGATGATGTCACCCTCGAACCGCGGCCCGACTACTGGGCGTCCGTGCTGTGGCGGCGACTGATGGGGCAACGCGTATTGGACGTCGGTCGCACCGAGGTCGATGATTTGGTTCGGGTCTATGCCCACTGCAGCTACCACCGCCCCGGTGCGGTGACCGTGCTTGCGATCAATCTGGATGCGGAGAACGACGTTCGCATCGAGATCGAAGGTCTCTCGAACGCCGACAAAGAGCTCTACGTTCTGACGTCCGACGCCCTCGACTCGTCCGACCTGATGCTGAACGGTACGCTCCTTCGCGACGAGGACGGCGTCCTTCCTCCGCTCGATCCGGAGCGAATCGGCACGAAGCCCGCCGACGTGCCTGCGCGTGCAATGGCGTTCATCGTCTATCCCAACGCCGACGCCCCGGCCTGTCAATAGCGCGACGCGCCAGCCGATTTTCGAGGTCGAGCAAGCGCGTCTGGTCAGCCGCCGCGTCTTCGGGCACCATGACCGGCCGATGACCGACCCACGCGATCGACCGATGAACCTAGCCCCAGCCAGCGTCATGGACTACCGCGAGCTGGCGCGGGCGAAGCTACCCCGGCAGCTCTTCGATTACATCGACGGCGGCGCCTACACCGAGAGCACGATGCGCGCCAACGTGAGTGACCTTCGGAGCATTCACCTGCGCCAGCGGATTCTTCGGGACGTCTCCGACATCGACCTCGGGGCCGAGGTGCTCGGCGAGAAGCTATCTCTCCCTGTGGTGCTCGGGCCGGTCGGCTTGGTCGGCATGTTTGCCCGGCGTGGCGAGGTGCTCGCCGCCAAGGCCGCAGAGCAGGAGGGTATTCGGTTCTGCGAATCGACGGTGTCGATCTGCTCCATCGAAGAGGTGAAGGCCGCGACTAACGTTCCGTTCTGGTTTCAGCTCTACGTCATGCGCGACCGTGGATACGCCGAGGATCTCATTCGGCGCGCGAAGGATGCAGGGTGCTCGGTTCTCGTACTCACAGTCGACTTGGCCGTGGTCGGGGCGCGCTATCGCGACACGCGCAATGGCATGATGGACACGATCTCCCTTGGAAAAAAGATTCGTCGGGGCTGGGATATTCTCTCGCACCTTGGTTGGGTCACCGATGTAGCGATGCGAGGCAAGCCGTTGACCTTCGGCAACCTCGAGTCGGCCGTGCCGACGGCGCAGAGCCCTGCTGGCTTCAAGGATTGGATCGACGGCCAGTTCGACCCGAGCGTCACGTGGGACGACTTGGCGTGGGTGCGAAAGCATTGGCCGGGCAAGGTCATTCTCAAGGGAATCCTCGACGTCGCCGACGCCCGGCGCGCGGTCGATGTCGGCGCTGATGGCATCGTCGTCTCGAACCACGGCGGCCGTCAGCTCGACGACGTGCGCTCCACCGCCGCCGCGCTACCACCGATCGCCGAAGCCGTCGGCGACCGCCTCGAGGTTCTCGTCGACGGCGGGGTTCGAAGCGGCCTCGACGTGGTGAAGATGTTGTCACTCGGCGCTAAGGCGTGCCTACTAGGACGCGCCTGGACTTATGCGGTAGCCGGGGGCGGACAAGAGGGCGTCGCTCACGCCATCCGCATCATTCGCGAAGAGATGCAGGTCGCGATGGCGCTAACCGGAAAGCAGCGCTTGTCGGAGCTCGGTCCCGACGTGCTCGACCGGTGAACGAGCGGCGCGCCGTTCATGCCCGCAGCGCGTTCTCCGCGAAGCTGAGCCCCGTAGCCCGCTCGACACGTGGGCCTGCGCGGTACTGGGAGGCGCGTCGCGAAAGTGACAACCGGAGGAGGGCCGCCCCGAGTGGAAGCGCCATCCGAGGTGAGAGAAACAACGACTTTGGCTTCACTCCGGTCATCGCCGCGCCGAAGTTGTCCATGAAGCCCGCGCCGTGTCGTTGCGCAGCCATAGCGGCGGTGTCGAGCAGCATCGGAAAGCGGCTGACGGCACGGCCCGCGGCGGCGGAGATCGGGAAGTCGCGTCCGAACGCACTCATCCAGGCCCAGTGATAGGCCTCCAGCCGTCTCGCGGAGAGGTCGCCCTCGGCAAAGGCTTCATGAAGCACGCGGGCGGCGATCTTGGCAGCGATCATGGCCGTGTGAATCCCCTCCCCGGTGAGTGGATCGGTTTGCCCGGCAGCGTCTCCCACGGCGAGGAAACGCTCGCCGGAAGTGCACGGCTCTCCACCCAAACGCAACGGGGAAATCCCCGGGGGTTCGAGAGGCTCGGCCTGGTTCCCGAGGACCTCGCGAACGAAGGGATCGTTCACAACCTCGCTTTGAAGCAGCTCCTTGAGCTTGGTGGGCGGCACCTTGCCGCCCGGCAAGAGGTAGCAACCGAGATCGATGTCACCGTTCGAGTGGCGGAAAAAGGCGACGTAGCCAGGAATAGCGTAGGGCGGGTAGAGCAACACGCCGTCGCTCGTGAAGTTGTGCGTGCCGCCCTTGATGTACTGTCGGCTCGCCGCACTCGTCGCGCCGGTCGTCACGACCCCGAGCATGCGCGCGATCTTGCTCTTGGCGCCGTCCGCGGCGATCAGACATCGAGCCGAGAACCCCCGACCATCCTTACAGCGAATCGTCCAAACATCGTCGAGCGTCACCTTCGTGACGGCCGCATCCTCGATTAGCTCGGCGCCTGCCTGCTCAGCCGCGCGTGCGATTCGTTCGTCGCACACCTGTCGCCGAATCGCAGCGACGCGAGGCGCGCTCGGTCGCTCGCCCTCGTCCGGACTGACGAAGCTGAGGCCCCCCGGGGAGACCAAACCACCCGAACGCACGAACTGCACGGCACCGGCGTCAACGAGCTCTTGAAGCACACCCATCTCCTCGAGGATGTCGAGCGCCGGCTCACACCAAGCATCACCACAACGCTTGTCTCGAGGGAACCGCGCCTTCTCGAGCAACGCGACCCGTTTGCCTTCCTTCGCTAGAAAGTACGCCGCCGTTGCCCCAGCGGGTCCGGCACCTGCGATCGCGACGTCATAGATGGGCAGCTGGGTGGACACGGAGACGCTTCATAGCTCGCTGGCTCGGCGCACGAGGACTGTCCCCCAGAGCATCGAGCGGTCATCTGCGGCGCGGTTGGCCGGTGAATCCGCTTCGGCATCACCGAAGCTTCGAAGAACCGTCATCGCGTCGGGCGATGCGGCTCGCTTCACGGCGGCGAACAAGCGCGCCCGGTATGCATCGTCTGCGCCGTCCAGTATGTTGGAAAGCGTGAAGCCGTCGAAACTGCCTGGTGGCTCGCTCTCGAGGTAGGCGGCAGCGTCGGCGTGTACGAGGTGAATGTTTTGTGCCTCCGGGGGCGGCGGATCGGACGAGAGCTCGCCGAGGAGCAACGAGCGCACATACGGGTTGGTTCGATTGGGATGACGCGCGAAATTCCGCTCCATTCGGCCCCGCATCACCTTGCCGAGGCGTTTCGGAAGGAAGTCCAAGAAACGCGGCGCGTACACCGATCGCAGCGCGGTGAACGAGAAAAGCCCGTCGAGCGCCGTCCGAAAACGCCACGTGTTGAGCTCTCGGTTCCAGTACTGAATCTGCTCTGCGGGGTCTTCGAGATCGACGAAAGCCCGGACCCGTGACGGCCACCAACCCGCAAGTGGCGCGAAGAACCGCATGAAGTCCATCACGCGCTCCGCCTTCCCACGAAAGCCTGGGTCGCCTTCGATACGACGCGAAGCGTACTCGAGCTGCACGGGATTGATGTCGATCGCAACCACCTCGTGGTGCGGTGCGAGCTTCATTGCCGTGCACCCTGCCGAGGCGATGCACAAGACGCGGCTTCCCGGCCGAAATGCGTCCAGCTCGACCGACGTATCCTCGTACATTCTTCCGAAGAGCACCTGGCGCGGACCGACGCGCGCATCGAGCCGCCCTCGCTCCCAAATTGTGACCGCCGTGCCCATCAGGGAGCCGGCACCGCCGCAGCGACCCAAGCCAGGATCAAAAACGCGAAGTTCTTCACGATCATGCCTCTGGGGTCGTGAATCAAGTGGCGTGACCACATCAACCCGTTGGCGTTCAACGAGACGAGCAACACGGTCTGCGTCACGGCACACAGGAACGGCAGCCAGCCGCTCAGAACCCACACACCGATCGTCACCTCGACGGCGCCCAAGCTCAGCAAGAACGGAACTCCAAACCGCTCGCCATACTTTGGCACGGCCTTGACGACTTCAAATTCCCGTGGCTCGCCGCGAAGCAACTTGCACCAGAGGCCCTCGTAGAGCCACACGCCGGCGACAGCGATACGAATCAGCCAATAGGGAGGCATGAGCTCGGGCATCTCGAGCTCAGCCCAACTCGGCCTTGCGCCGCATCGAGCGGAGCAAGAAGCGGTGGAACATGTGGCACACGAAACGCTCGAGGGGGCGCCAGAACCATCGTGGCCATTTCGTGCTGGTGTAGCGCGTCACGACAGCGACTTCGGTTCGGTCTCGGGCGACTTCGCTAAGCGTGTACCTTCCGCCCGACAGCCGCATGGAGCCGCCGACCGCAAGGGCTTGCTCCGCGACCTCGAACTCGTAGAGCTCGCCTTCCACGATACGGGTCGTCCGTTTCAGCAGGTGGCCGCCTTCGTAGAGGCACATGGCTTCCCCGCCGATGCGCTTCTTGTCGCCCTCGGTTCGAATCGGGATAGGCAGCAGCAGCCGAAGGTGTAGAGGTGGCCGCTCCTTGACCTCTTCGTAGAAGAGCAAGCTCTGCCATGTCTTCGCCCGCGAGGCGGCAAAGGTCGCGCGGGTGACGATGGTGGCTGGCTGCGTCGTCCCGACCTCTATTTGGCCGAGGTTCTCGGAAACGAGCGAATCCGCATCAAGATCCATGACTGACCTGCTTAACGCATTGTCGCGAGGGCGACAACGCGGCGTGTTGCCGCGCTACGCTTCCCAGATGATGCGCTTGCCCGCAGCGTACCAAGCTTCACTCATCGGTCCGTAGGTGTCTTCGATCTTACTGCGTTTGATTTTCATTGTCGGCGTCAGGAATCCATTCTCGATGACCCAAGGGTCTTTGACCACGACGAGGAACTGCAGCCGCTCGAATGCTTCCACTTCCTTGTTGACCGAGTGAAGCAGGGTGGTCAGCTCTCCTTCGAAGCGTTCTCGTTCCGCGGGGTCCCCGAGCTTCGGGCGAAGCTCTTCAGCCGGAAGAATCAGCGCGTAGGGCTGTGGGTTGCCCGAGCCGGTGACACAGCAGGCCTCCACTTCGGAGTGGTTGTTGAGCAGGTTCTCGATCGGCGCTGGCGCCACGTATTTGCCCTTGCTCGTTTTGAAGAGCTCCTTCACGCGCCCCGTGATTTTCAAGCGGCCCTCTTCGTCGCGCTCGCCGCGGTCGCCCGTCTTGAAGAAACCGTCCTCCGTGTAGCATTCGGCGGTCATCTCGGGCTCTTTGTAGTAGCCCATCATGTTGCCGGGAGACTTGATGAGGATCTCCCCCTCGTCGCTGATCTTCACCTCGACGCCGGGCATCGGGCTGCCCACGTAGCCGACACGGCCCTTGCCTGGAATCGTCGCGTGAGAGTAGGCGAAGTCCTCGCTCATGCCGTACCCCTCGAGTAGCTCGAGCCCGAGGTCACGGTACCACTGAATGAGATCGGGCGGGATTGGCGCCGAGCCACTTGCCGCGAGGCGTACGTGTTGGAGCCCTAGGCCCGTGAGGATCTTTTTCTTGATGACCCGGTTGAGCAGCGGAATACGGATCAATCGCGCGAGCTTCTCCGGCGGCATCTTTCGAAACACGCCAAGCTGGAACTTCAACCACAGGCGCGGAACCGAGACGAAAATGGTCGGCTGCGCACGGTTGAGGTCTGCCACGAAGGTGTCGAGCGACTCCGCGAAAAAGATCTGCATCCCTGCGCGCAACCCCTGAGTCTCGACGCAGAAGCGCTCGAAGACGTGCGCCAACGGCAGATACGACAACATCCTGTCCTCGGGGGTTGCATGAAAGATCGACTCTGCGCCTTCGACCGAGGCCGCGATCGCACCGAAGCTGTGCATCACCCCCTTGGGGCGACCCGTGCTTCCCGAGGTGTAGACGATGATCGCCGGGTCTTCGGCCTCGACCCTTGGATTTCCCTGAATCGGCTCCGTTTTGGCGATGATCGAATCCCAGGTCTCGTAATCGTTCGGCGGCGCCAATGGAAGCGAGATGCAAGGCATGCTCTTCGGAATGCCTTTTTGGATCTCGTCCCAACCGTCGAGCTTGCCGACGAACAGAAGCTTCGACTCGCTGTGATCGAGGATGTACTCGATCGTGTCGGCGTTCAGCGTCGGGTAAAGAGCGACGCTCACGTGTCCCGCCATCCAGATCGCCAGGTCCGCCAAGATGAAGTGAGCGCAGTTCTTCGAGATCAGCCCGATGTGGCTTCCGGGCTCGAGGCCGATCGATTGCAGGTGCGCGGCCATCCGCCGCACCTGGTCCATCGCTTGCGCCCAAGTGTAGGTCTCCACCTTGCCGTCGCCGATCGGTTGCGTCAGCCAGATCCGATCGGGCGTCGTGCTCTCCCAGTGGTAAGCGTCGTCTAGTGTCAGTCGGGGCTCGGCCATGGTCACTCCTCGTTTTTACTGGGTGGGGAGCATACACCGTTCGGCCCGCGCCGTGGGGCCGAATTGGGAGTGCCTGCATGTGTAGGGTTTGGGCGTCTGCTAGCCTCGCCCCCCTGGGCGCAGGGGACCGGTGGAAATACGCTTTGTGGGCAGTGGCGACGCCTTCGGCGGGCTTCCGTTCTTTGTCCTCGAGGCCCAGTTCGTGTCCAAGCGCGAAGCGCCGCTCATCATCGCGGGGCCTCCAGGACTCGAAGAGCGACTCATGTTGGCGATGGAGATTCTGTTCGCGGGGTCATCGAAAGTGGACCCGGGCTTCGACCTCCGCCCCGTCGTACAGCCTGCGGGTCGAGGTCGAAAGCAAGACCTTCGTCTACTCCGGCGACACGCAGTGGACCGATACGGATGACTTGCAAGCGAATCCTCTTGACGCACATGAGCGAAGACATGCTGTCGCGCGTCCCCGATGTCGAGCTCGGGGCGGCCGAGGACGGGATGGTGGTGCTCCTGTGAGCATGGCCCCCTAGGTCGAGCGCTGGTTGGCCGACGCGCAAAGCTTGCGCGAGAGATTTTCTCTGCGGCGCTCAAGAATGTGCCGCGCTATGGCTAGCTCGGGTCCGGGCGGAGGGTACTGAAATGAAGCAAGTGGCGAGATTGGCCCTGGTTGCCGTCGTTGCCTTGTGGGTCGGTTGTTCGAGCTCTGACCCGGGGGGCTCCGATCCTGAGAGCACGGGGTATGACCTCCGGCTGCAAGAGGTCCTCGAGAAAACCCTCGAAGCTGAGCCGCGCAACACCTACTCCGAGATCATTCGCGTCGAGCAAGGAGTCGCGCCGGACGAGTCGAAGCTCCAGTTCGACCTCGATCGCTTGGTCAGGCGCGAGGACACGTCGGATTTCAAGCTCCCGGGTCTTCTCTGGATGCTCTACAAGCAGGCCGATTCCCCGCTGCTGAGTGATGAAATCCTCAGCAACGCGAAGAGCACGCTGCTTCAGCACAAGTTCTGGCCCGATGAGCGCCTCAACGAGCCCGGCCCGACGACCGACAGCATGGTCTACCTCACGGAGAACCACTTCATCTTGTACGCCAGCAGTGCTTACTTGGTGGGCCAGCTCTATCCGGAGGAGGTCTTCGCGGCCAGCGGTGAAACCGGCGTCGAGAAGATGGCAACCTTCCGGCCCCGCGTCATGCGCTGGCTCGAGCTTCGATACCAGACCGGCTTCAGTGAGTGGCTCTCCAACGTCTACTACGACGAAGACATTCCTGGCCTCCTCGCCCTCGTCGAGTTTGCCGAAGACGAAGAGGTCAAGCAGCTCGCGACGATGGTGCTTGATTTGATCTATGCCGACATGGCCTTGAATCAGTACGGTGGCACGTTCGGCAGCACTCACGGTCGCACCTACGAAGGCAAGATGAGCGGCGCTCGCGACAACACCGGATCGACGTTTGCCCTCCTGTTTGGTCTCAACGATTTTGCACCCGGCAACATGAGCTCCTCGATGCTTGCGCTGAGCACGCAGTACAGCTTGCCCCGTGTCGTCTACGACATGGCCCACGACACCAGCCGCAGCGAGATGGAGAACCGGCAGAGGATGGGCATCAAGCTGGAAGAAGCCGAAAGCTGGGGCCTCGATACGACGCGGTTCGAGGACGGCATGACCTTCATGACCCTCGAGGCCTACACGCACCCGCTCACCATCGGGCTGTGGGTCGAAATGCTGGACGCCTACGGGTGGTGGGAGCACGATGACTACAAGCTCTTCGCGAATTACAAAGACGTGCTCTACGATCCGGTGGTCCGAGAGGCCTTTGCCGTCGGTGCTGAAAAAGACATTACCCGCAACATGCGGCCGGAGGTGAACATCTACACCTATCGGACTCCGAGCTACATGCTCAGCACAGCCCAGGACTGGCGCAAGGGGTACGGCGGAGACCAACAATCGATTTGGCAGGCGACACTTGGCTTCGAAGCGGTTGCCTTCACCACCCACCCCGCCAACGAAGCCTGGAGCGGTGACACGCCCCGCTACTGGACCGGCTACGGTACGATGCCGCGCGCGATCCAGGTCGAGAATGTCGTGATCTCACTCTACGACGTCGAGACCGGTCCGACGATCTATGTCGAAAACCAACCGCTCTACACCCATGCCTTCCTAGACAAGAGCAAGTTCGATGAGGCGTACAAGGAAGACGGCTGGTTCTTCGCCAGGGAGGGCAGCGGGTATCTCGCCTTGTGGGCCTCGGACCCCGACGCGGATTGGAAGGTCAACGACGATCCCGACCATCAGGACCTCGGCGATCACGAGATCATCGCCAACGGCGAAAAGACGGTTTGGATCTGCGAGTTGGGGAGCGAGTCCGAGTATGGCAACCTCGACGAGTTCAAGGCAGCCATTCTCGGCGCAGCACTGGATGTCGATGCCGAAGCGCTGACTGTCGGCTACGACTCTCCGTCCCAGGGCCGTTTGGTCATGGACTGGGATGGGCCGCTGACGCAGGACGGCGCAGACGTCGACGTGAGTGACTACCCCAGGTACGGGAACCCCTATGGCGAGTCTGCGTTCCGCGGCGACGTGATCTCGTTCGAGTACCAAGGTAGGTCGTTGATTCTCGACTTTGCGAATCGAACGCGTGAGGTCAGCCACTTCCTAGACTAGTATCCAGCCCATGCTGAACTTCTCTGGCCGTGAAGCGGTTGTCACCGGCGGCACCGGAGCGCTGGGCGCCGCGGTGGTCGGCCGCCTCATCGAGGCGGGCGCCACCGTGCATGTCCCTGTCTTCATCGCGCAGGAGCTCGAGGCTTTTTCGTATCGCAGTCACGACGCGGTCCGCCTCCACGAGGGGCTTGATTTGGGCACCGAGGCTGATGTCGCGCGGCTCTATGGCGCCACGACCTCGCTCTACGCGAGCATCCACATCGCAGGCGGGTTCGCGATGGGGCCCATCACGGAGACGGGACTCGAAACCTGGGACCACTTGATGCGCATGAACGCCACGACGTGTTTCCTCTGCTGCCGCGAGGCCGTAAAGACTTTCCGAGGCCGACAGGGCCGCATCGTCAACGTGGCGGCGAGACCGGTTACTGTGCCGACGCCCCAGATGACCGCGTATGCTGCCTCCAAGGCCGCCGTAGCCGCGCTCACGCTTTCTCTCGGTGAGGAGCTCGCCGAATCGGGCGTCTGGGTAAATGCGATTGTGCCGAGTATCATCGACACCGCCGCCAACCGTGCCGCGATGCCCGATGCGGATCATGGCGCCTGGCCGAAGCCCGAGGAGATTGCCGAGACCGTCGCCTTCCTCGCCTCTCCGCAGAATGCGGTGACTCGTGGCGCGCTCGTGCCGGTCTACGGAAGGAGCTAGCCCGGGCCATGGCTTGCGGCGCGTACTCGGGTATCCTTCGCGGATGAAGTACACTCATCTTGGACGAACCGGCGTGACGGTCTCTCGCGTCTGCCTCGGCTGCATGAGCTACGGCACGCCGGACTGGCGTCCCTGGGTCCACGATGAAGCAGCCTCCGCCCCGTTTTTCAAGAAGGCGATCGAATCCGGCATCAACTTCTTCGATACCGCGGACATGTACTCGATCGGCGTGAGCGAACAGGTGACGGGCAAGTGGCTCCGAGAGTACGGCAACCTCGACGAGATCGTCATCGGGACGAAAGTGTTCTTCCCGATGAGCGAGCGGCCAAACATGGGTGGCCTTTCGCGCAAGCACATCCAGCAGGCCTGCGAGGACAGCCTTCGACGACTCGGTGTCGATACCATCGATCTTTATCAGATTCACCGGCTCGACCCTGTGACACCGATGGAGGAGATGCTGGCGGCGCTCGATCACCTCGTGACGCAGGGAAAAGTCCGCTACATCGGCGCCAGCTCGATGTATGCGTGGGAATTTCAGCGCTTGCTCTCGATGTCCGAGCAGAACGGTTGGGCGAAATTCGCGACGATGCAGAACCACTACAACCTCGTCTATCGCGAGGAAGAGCGCGAGATGATCCCGCTCTGCGAAGACCAAGGCATCGGCGTGATCCCATGGTCGCCGCTCGCAAGAGGCATGCTTGCCGGAACGCGGAGCAAGCTCGGCGACAGCTCGACCAGCCGCTCTTCGAGCGATGGTCTCGATCAGATCCTCTACGACCAACCTTCCGATTGGGAGGTCGTGGAGGCCGTCAAGAAGGTCGCAGCCGAGCGCGGTGACCCACCCGCCCGGGTTGCGCTCGCGTGGCTGATGTCGAGGCCCGCGGTGACAGCACCGATCGTCGGGGCGACCAAGCTCAGGCACCTCGACGATGCGATCGCCGCCGTCGAGATCGAGCTCAGCGATGAAGAGGTGGCCGCTCTCGAAGCCCCGTACCGAGCCCACCCGGTCAAGGGCTTGGCCGCGCCGAAGAGCTGAGTACTACGTCTCCTCGAGCTCGGAGCGGAGGCTCCGAATCATCAGTCGCTCGTAGAGTGCCGGTGCGAGTCGGGATAGCAATGCGCTCGTCTTTCCAACGGGGGTGAGCACCAGTCGCTTCTTCCCCGTGCGGGCGGCTTTCAGCACGTCTTTCGCCACGTCATCCGGGTGACCCAGCCGGCCGACTTTCGAGCGGGGGCGCTCGATACGTTCGCCCTTTGCTCCGAGTGTACGGCCCTCGAGGCCGGTTTCTACGAACGACGGGCACACCATCAATACGCCGACGCCGAGTTCCGCGACCTCGGCACCCAAGCTCTCGAATAGTCCGTGCATCGCATGTTTGGACGCGGCGTAGCCGCTCCTTCCATAGAGCGGAGCTAGCCCAGCGATGCTGGAGACCGCGATGATCAGACCTTTGCGTTCGATCAGATCGGGCAGGCAGACCTGCGTGCAGTGCAGAGCGCCAAAGAGGTTGACCTCCATCACGCGCCGAAACACCTCCGGCTTCGTCTCCGCGAAGGCGCTTCGGTGCGCGATGCCGGCGTTGTTGATCAAAACGTCGATGCCACCGAACGCGCTCCGTACGGAGTCCATCGCATGTGGCACATGATCGCGCGCGGTGATGTCGCAGGGCACGGCGACGGCTTCGATGCCTGCCGCTTCGAGCTCTTGCTGGGCCTCTCTCAGAGGACTCGAGGCGAGATCGATGATCGCGACCTTGGAGCCGACGCTCCCGAACGCGCGCGCAAGCGCCATTCCGATGCCGCCGGCACCTCCCGTAATCACCACGGCCTTGCCATTGAAATCACGCGGTGCCAAGGAGACCTCGGGCGCGCGCGTAAAGCTCGAATGCCTCTCGGCTCGTGAGCTTGGGGATGTAGCCGTACTCCTCTTTGAGCCTTCGATTCGAGAGCACGGGTCGGTACCGCAAGAACTTCACCCGTTCCGGGCCGTTCTCGGTGACACCGAGGCTCTTCAGAAGCCACAGGATGCTCTTCGCGAGCGTTGCGGGGAGCGGCACATAGGGTTTGTCGAGCATCTTCGCGATCTCGCGTGGAGTCAGCGCGCCGTCGCCGGCTTGATTGTAGACACCAACTTTGTCGGAAAAGACGGCGTCGACGAGGCAGGCCACCAAGTCCTGGTCCCAAATGAACACGAATGGCGAATCGGAGCCGAGGATGCCGAGCATGACGGGCTTCTCGAACAGGTCGGTCACGGGGCTATGGACATTCTCGCCAACGATCGTGCCCGGGCGGAAGACGACCTGGCGGAGCTCCGGCCGCTCTTTACGCCACTTGGCGAGCATTTCTTCGACGAGTCGCTTGTGCTTCGAGTACTCGAATTCGTCGTTGCCGCGCAGCGGGTCCTGCTCGTCGAGCCAAGTCGGGTTGTCTGGATGGTATCCGTATGCTGCGCCGCTAGACGTGACGATCAATCGCTTCGCGTCGACCGCCTCGCACGCTTCGAGGATGTTCTCAGTGCCGAGGACGTCGACGCGGTAGGCCAAGTCCGCGGGTGCTCCTTTGGGGGCCCGCACGATCGAAGCGAGGTGAACCACCGTGTCGATCCCTTGCTCGCGGAACAGATCCTTGAGATCCGGGTCGCAGATGTCGCCCTGCTCGTAGACGACACCGTCGAGCCGGTCCGCCCGGTCCGTCTCCACCCAGTCGAGCGCCACGAGCGCCGAAAGCTCGTCCCTTCGCTGCGCGAGGGCCGCGACGCAGAGGCGACCGACATATCCGGCCGCCCCGGTCACGAGGACCGCGGGGCCCGCGCCCATCAGGCGCCAGGCTCCTGGTGCATCGCCTTGAACTCTTGAAGCCCAGGCGCGAATAGATGCATGTTCGGGTCGACGTCGACGTGGATGACGGACGGTTTGCCGGACTCGACACAGCGCAAAAGCGCGCCCTCGAGCTCCGCGGGGTCCGCCACACGCTCGCCATGACAGCCCATGGCCTCGGCGACCTTGTCGAACTCGATCTCCTCGAAGTCCGCGTTGATGGTGCCCTGCTGATCGGTGCCGATTGCAGGTCGCAGCATTTGAAGCCCTATCGTTTGGGTGAGCTTCACCATGCCCCACTGCTTGTCGCAGAGCACGAGGTAGATGACCGGAAGCTTGTTGCGGAGTGCCGTCTCGAGCTCTTGGATGTGGAAGCCCATCGCGCCGTCGCCGATGATGCAGACGACTTTGGCGTCGGGCCGCGCGATCTGACCAGCGAGCGCTTGTGACACGCCGGCGCCGAGCATCCCGAACTTGAAGGTCGACAGAAGGGCGTCAGGACGGTTGACGTCGGTGAAGAAGCTTGCCCAGACCGTCGCGTTGCCGCCGTCGAAGACATACACTGCATCGTCGCCGAACATCTTTTGACACGCGACCGGCACGTGCGAGCTGTGCATCGGAACCGAGGTGTTTTGAAGGGCTGCGTCGAGCTGCGCCCGGACCTTGCCTTGGCCTTCCACGAGGCTTGCAGTACGCGCCCGGTTGGCTTGGAGCTTGTCGGCACTCAGCGGCGTTTCGCGAAGCTCGGCGGCCAACGCGGAAAGGAACGCGTTCGCGTCGGCAAGGATGGCGAGCTCCGTGGCCTTGTTGAGTCCGAGGATCTCGTCGTCGATGTCGACTTGGACCATCTTCTGCTCGCCCGGCTTTCCCCAGTACGGAGGCTTTCCCCACCAATCGGTTTCGCCGAGTCGAGATCCTACGACGAGCACGACATCGGCCTCGCTTCGCGCCTTGTTGATCGGGTCCATCGCCCAAATGGGCAGAAGCTGCTCGTGATTGTCGGGCATCGCACCGCGTCCGGCCCAACTCGTGGTTGCGGGGGACCCAAGTGCTTCGACGACCTCTTGGAGGGCCGCAGATCCGTGCGCGTGAAGCACGCCGTAGCCCGAGTGAACGTGCGGGCGCTCCGCGTTTCGAAGAAGCTCCGCGGCTTCCTTGACTGCACTCGGGGTGGGCTCGATTGGCGTGGTCCTGCGGTACTCCTTGGGAGGACGAAGATCGATGCCGTCGGCTTCGAACACGCCGTTCATCACCGACTCAGGCACGTCGAGGTGAACCACACCCGGCCGGCCGCTCCAACTGATGCGCAGCGCGCGGCGAAAGAACTCCGGAAGGCGCTCGAATGAAGGAACCGCCCCGCTCCACTTGCTCATGGCTCGCGTGACGCCCGCTTGATTGAAGTACTGGAAGGTGCCCCCGCGATCGGGGTACGCAATGGGGGTGCGTCGGCTCGACGTGATCACGAGCACGCGGTTGCCCTCGCCGTTCTCGACCGCCACACCGGGAAGGATGTTGGCGACGCCAGGGCCGTTCGAGGCCATGCAGACTCCGAGCTTGCCGGTCAGGCGCGCGTAGGAGCCGGCCATGTGCGCCGCGCTGGTCTCGTGGCGGGGCGACACCATGCGAATACCGTGCTTCTCGAAGCTCGCGAAGAAGCCCATGTACGTTCCGTCGACGATGCCAAACACGACCTCCACCCCTTCGGCTGCCAGCATTCGCGCAAGCGCTTCTCCTCCGACCATCTGCGTCATGGCAATCCTTCCTCTCTGAAACGGGGGGCTACTCTACACCTGCGGGCACAACCCCAAAAGCGAAACATTTGCGCCGGGAGATGCTGACTTTGGCGGTGGGGAGGGCTGATGGCGTGGTTTGGTTTAGTTAATGTCCACCGGCCCGGACGCCTTCGGCGGTGGGGAGGGGCTTGTGATGTGGTTTGGTTTAATCACATCCACCCGCCCACCCCCACCGCGTAGTCCTCCCTCCGCGCGCTTCGCTACGCTCGCGCTTGGCGGCGCACTTGCGCCGGGCTTCGCCCTTCGGGCTCGCGCTGCCGCGCATGTCTTGTGAACTGGGTCTTCTGCGTGCACGCACCGTCGCAACCCTTTGGATGCACAGAGTCGTCCATAAGGGTCTCGGAAAAACGCGATGGGGGTTGGAGCGGGCGTGCGAAGTGACAATCGGCACGACAGCAACCACCCCCGATTGGCGCGCCGCCCGAGGCGAGGCTTGCGTGGCCCGACCCTCCCTGTTCTTCCGGCCACCTTTGCAAGCCGAGCCGTCCCGTGAAACCCCCATCGTGTTTTTCCGAGACCCGTGTGCACCTCGACGCCCGGGCGTCCCGCATCCGTGCCTCCCGGTCGATTCTCCGGTTGATCATTCTTGCGCGTCGGCGACTCGCGCTCGATCTCTCGCCCCGCCCTCCGGGTCCAAACAAATGAACGAGGGTACTCCGTCTTCAATCGCATAGGCCGGTAGATTCGAGGAGCTCGAGCAGATCTTGCCGTCTTTCGTGAACACCAGATCTCGAAGCCACGTAACACGGGTGGGACTCGGGTAGCTGATGAAGCGCTCCTCACTGGGGATGAAGCGGAGGATTCGGTCGGACATGTTCGAGGTCAGCCAGACGTCTCCAGTCGCACGGTCGACGTTGAGCGCATACGGGGTTTCGTACTCGTCCGGCGACAGGGTTGGCAGCTCGAAGATCTTGAACTCGCCAGTCTTCGGGTCGAAGCGAAGCAGGGCACTCTCATCGAAGGCCGGGATCCAGAGAATACCGTCTGCGTCGAAGCGAGGTCGTCTCGGCCCCTTGAGCGGGGTGTCGTATTCCGTGATCTCCAGGGTTTCGGGGTCGACGTGACCAATCTTGTTCGCCCACAGCTTCGCGTACCAAACGCCGCCATCCTTCGGGTTGATGTCGATGCCATACGGCAGATTGAACAGATCCGCATACTCGATGCCGCTCATCGTTTTGTGCGGTGAGAGCGCGATATGCTTGTTGCCGCGCGGCGTGCGCGCCGCGTACTTCAGCAACAATGGAAAGAAGGTGTCCGTCGCCCAGCGCCAGAAGCCGTTGTGCGGAAGCTGCAGCACCGTCAGCTCCTTGGTTTCCGGATCGAAGCGGGCGAGCTGATTCGACACTGCGATCGTGAACCAGACGATTCCTTTTGCGTCGATGCGGATCGTGTGTGGGTAGAGTGCGCCCTCGCCGATCTCGATCACTTCGAACCCCCTCGTTTCGGGGTCGAAGGACATCAACGTCGACGAGAGGGCGTTGGTGAACCAGAAGCGACCGTCCTTAGCCTGCGCCAGGCTGTGCGGGCCGTGCTTGCCGGTGAAGATCCCGATTGGCATCGCCGCACCCGAGAGCAGTCCGCCAACGGGCAGATCCGAATCGGGTAGGGCCACCTTCTCGACCGTGTTGGACTCACGGTCGAGAATCCAAATGACGTCGTGGCCTTCATCGACGCCGTAGAGCTTTCCGTCTTCACCAACGTCCGCGTCATGGATGAACGACATCCCATCGCCGACCAGCCACTCCTCGACTTTCGCTGCCGCAAGCTCGGGGCTCGCGTCATAAGTCTGGACGACGTCGACAGGCTCACCGTCAAAGCCTTCGGAGAGGACCTGACTGAATCGCTCGACCTGCTCGTCGGTAACGATCGCCATGTAGCCCTCCATCCTCTGAATGGACTCTTTCCAGGATTCGGCGGTGCGTTTGCCCCGCGTCAGTGGATTCCCAACCTGGTGGCAGTAGTTGCACTGCGCGATGAACGGCTGCCGGTCGTCAGTGTCCCGCCAAGGGAGCGAGGTCAGATGTGCCGACGCCGACAGCGCGTTAGAGCGGTCGAGATCCGTCGCAAAGGGCGGCAGTTGGAGGTCGATCGTTTGCCGCTCGTCGGCGCCGATGGTGACCTCGATGATTTGGTCCGCGAAGCGCGAAGCTCGCGCCCGGACCGTGAGCTCTCCGTCGTACCGCAGGACGATTGCATATCGCCCTCGCGCGTCTGTGAACACGGTCTCCTTGCGCATTCGATTGGGACTGAACACGGTCACCATCGCGCCGCTGATCGCTTGCCCGTCGGAGGTCGTGACAGTCCCTTCGAGGGTCGCGGCCGATGCGCTCTGCGGAGAACTGACGAAACAGAACACAATCGCGAGAACAGCGATACGAAGCCTGCCAATCATTGAAGAGCCCTCCTTGGCCGATGGTGCCTCAACGACAGCGCTAGCACCAGTGTCAGTGTCAGTGAACGCGATTGGCAGCGCCGTTGGGGTCGGGCTTCGCCCTGCGGGCTCGCGGGTTGGTGGCTTCTGCGCTGGGTTGGGCTTGTGAACTGGTTTGGTTTAATTACATCCGACCCACCCACCCCCACCGCGTAGTCTCAGTATCACTCTCACGCGAGTGAGCAGCGTGCCTCCGCGCGCTTCGCTTCGCTCGCGCTTGGCGGCGCTTCGCGCCGGGCTTCGCCGTTCCGGCTCGCGGGTTGCGTCCGCGTTCAGCGTCAGCGTCGGCGTCAGCGAACAAGCGAGTGGCGTCGGGAGGTTTGGTTATCTCCACCCGCCCACCCCCGCCCGTAATCCTCCCTCCGCGCCCCTGCGCTTCGCTGGGGCTTGGCGGCGCTTCGCGCCGGGCTTCGCCGTTCCGGCTCGCGCTGCCGCGCTTGTCTTGGACCCGAGGCATTGTGCGTACACACGCCGTCGCAGCCCTTTTGATGCACAGAGTCGTCCATAAGGGGCTCGGAAAAACGCGACAGGGGGTGGAGCGGGCGTACGAAGTGCCAATCGCAAGACCGCAGCCACCGCGATTGGCGCGCCGTCCGAGGGCGGCTTGCGCGGCCTGACCTCCCCAGTCCTACGAGGCCGCATCTGCAAGTCGCCCGTCCCGTGAATCCCCCTGTCGCGTTTTTCCGAGCCCCGTGTGCACCTCGAGGCCGCCCCGTTGGGTGGCACGGGCCGGCACGAGGCGACAAGCTCTGGGACCGATGGAGATCTGGAAAGAGTTCACGTTCGAGGCCGCGCATCTCCTGCCCAACGTACCCGACGATCACAAGTGCAAGCGCCTTCACGGCCACTCGTACCGAGTTCGCGTGTGTGTCGAAGGGGAGCTCGATCCGACGCTTGCTTGGGTGGTTGATTTCGCCGAGGTCGCGGCGGCTTTCGAACCGATCCGGCTTCGCCTCGACCACTACTACTTGAACGAGATCGAGGGGCTCGAGAACCCGACGAGCGAGGTGCTCGCCAAATGGATTTGGGCCCGACTCCGGCCAGCGCTTCCAAATCTGAGCCGCGTCGACGTGAGCGAGACCTGCACCGCCGGATGCGTGTACCGAGGCGATTGAAGCGGCCGCCCTGGGACCCGCTGCGCCTGCCGCCCTGCCAAGGGGCTCCCAACCCGCAGAAGCAGGGCGAAGTAGCGCATCTTCGTCGTAATTTGCCCCCTGGCGCCGAATAGGGTGAACAATTACGTATGGACCGCGGGGGCCATTGAGTCACCTGATAGGGGCAGTGCGAGATCGGGATTCGGCTCTGATAGACTTCGTCGAGGCGGCATACGACCTCGGGGTCGAGCGCGATCCATGGTTTGCACGGCTGATGGAAGCGGGCGCGCCTGTCCTCGACCAAGGCCTCGGGTTCTTCGCGCTCAACTGTGTCCGGCCGCCCGAACCGGGGCCGCTCGTGATCGAAGGGATTCACGTGTCCGCGGGCCGGAACGACTTCGTCGAGCGCATGAAGGGACTGCAGGCGCAGATCGACTCGGCGATGCTCTGGCCCCTCAGTCGGCCCGGGGTCCCCAAGACGCTGAGTGAAGTCACGGACAAGCACAACCCCGCGGCGTTCCAAGTGATCATGAGTCACTTCGATTTTGCAAAGGACGGGCTGGGGATCCCCGCGTTCGATCCGGACGGACGGGGTATCTACCTACTGGTCGCATTGCCCAAGGTCACAACCCTGTCGGCGCGAGCGCGAGAGCGGTGGCAGATGCTTGCCGCCCATTTTGCTGCCGGTTACCGACTCAGGCGCGCCTTGGAGCAGGTCGACCTGGGAGCAGCGCCCGAGACAGAGTTGCCCTTCGGCGCCGAAATCGTGATCGATCCGCTCGACTTCAGCGTCACGGAGGCGACGGGCACGGCACGGTCGAGCCGGGCTCTCGCCTCGCTTCGGGAGGCTGCCGAGCAGGTCGACCGGGCCAGAGGCCAGATGCGCGAGAGCGATCCGGCGCAGGCGCTCGCGCTTTGGCGAGCGCTCGTCCGCGGCCGCTGGTCGACCGTCGATTGGTTCGACAGCGACGGGCGCCGCTACGTGCTTGGAATCCCGAACGCCCCGGATGTGAGCGACCCCCGGGGTCTGACGGAGCGAGAGATGCAGGTCGTCGCATATGCGTTCGTCGGTCTCAGCAACAAGATGATCGGATACAACCTTGGCGTCTCCTCTGGGCGTGTCTCGACGCTCCTCGGCTCCGCGATGAAAAAGCTCGGGGTCAATACTCGCCCCCAGCTCATCAAGAAGCTCAGGGACTTCCGTTCCATCGCGGGCCGGTGATGGCCACCCCCCAAGTGGCAGGTTTTTTGCCACCGCGGATCGCGGGCCGTTACCAATCGGGTCGTGAAGGCGCCAAGCGGGAAACGATGGGTGTGCTTGCTCATGGTGGCGGGGCTCGGCGTTTTGCTCGTCAGTTGCTCGATCACCCGCGTGAAATGGCGGATTAAGCGCGACAAGAGCATGGATTCGGGGAAGTCGGCGTACCTCGAGGCGCCACTGAGCCCGGTTGCAGTCGAGCGACCCCCCAACATCGTCATCCTGCTCGCCGACGACCTCGGAAAGTACGAGGTCTCAACCTATGGGGCCGACCACATCGAGACGCCGAACATCGATCGAATCGGCGCCGAGGGAGTGGTGTTCGAAGAGGGGTACGTCACAGCGCCCACGTGTGCTCCCTCGCGCGCCGGCATCATGACTGGCCGTGTGCAGAACAGGTACGGCTTCGAAACCCAGATTATGGAGCATTACCCGACGAACTGGGTCGAGTACATCTCCGGCCGATGGATCGTCGACACCGGCGAGTTCGTCGTCAAGGCCAAGCCTTCTTTTCCGGCAGAGTGGCAGGCTCACAAGCAGGGCGTCCCCCCTTCCGAGATCACTCTCGCGCACGTCTTGAAGAAATACGGGTATGCGACCGGTCTCGTAGGCAAGTGGCATCTCGGCGTCTCGCGCAAACAGGTGCCGCTCGAACGAGGCTTCGACTATCAGTTCGGTTTCGACGGCGCCTTCTCGCTCTATACACCGGAGCGGAATTGGCCTCACGTCGTCAATCACGAACACACTTCGTTTAGCGCGCAACACCAATGGAACATGGGCCGGCGCGATGAAGCGGCGATCCTCGAGAACGGAAAGGTCGTGCGCGAAGAGCAGTACCTCACGTATGCGTTTCGCGATCGCATGAAGAAGTTCATCGAGGATCACAAGGAGGAACCGTTCTTTCTCTACGCCGCATTCAGTGCGCCGCACGTGCCTTTCCAGGCGCCGATCGAATACTATTGTCGGTACGCGCACGTCGAGGACGACAACAAGCGCGTCTACTACTCGATGATCTCGGCGCTCGACGACGCGATTGGGGAGGTCCATCAGAGCATCAAGGACGCGGGAATCGAGGAGAATACGCTCATTTTCTTGTTGAGCGACAACGGGGGCGCCTCGTACACGCACGCGACCGACAATGGACCGCTCAAGGGCGGCAAGCTCACCCAGTTCGAGGGCGGCATCAATGTGCCGTTCATGATGAAGTGGAAGGGCAAGGTCCCCGCCGGGATGCGGTATCAACATCCGGTCTCGTCGACCGACATCTTCGCCACCTCGGTGGCTGCGGTCGGCGGGTCGTTGCCAGGCGACCGCGAGTACGACGGAGTCGATCTGCTTCCTTACGTGAACGGGCAGGCTGAGGGGGTCCCACACGAGACACTGTACTGGCGAGCCGACCACATTTGGGCGATTCGGGACGGCAAGTACAAGCTCATTCTCAGCACGCGTGACGGTTGGGCCGAGCTCTACGATCTCGAAGTCGACAAGCCGGAGCAGATCAATCTCAAAGAAGAGATGCCCGAGCTGTACCGGAAGCTCCGCGAGGAGCACGAGCGCTGGCAGAAGGACAAGCTCCTCAAAAAGCCGATGTGGCCGCGCATCATGGACAAGCGTTTCGTTCTCGATGGCAAGGAATACCTCTTCCCGGCATGACGATGAAAACGCTTCTTCCAACGGTGTTTGCGCTCGCAGTCGGCGTTGGCGTGTCGGCGATACCATCGAGCGCAGCGGCACAGCAGCCGAAGATGGACATCAAGCTCTTCGTCGGCGCCAGCGCGACGACGTTCGTGTCGATGTACGAGTCCGGTCGTGAGCGAGAAACGTTCGCAGGCTGGCAGATCGGGTTTGGTCCGCGGGTTCGAAAGAGGACGTGGTTCGTCGAAGTTTTGCTCTCATTCAACCGGTGGGCGTTTTCACTCAGCGATCCCGAGCTTGGAAATTTCAAGGGTCAGGTGAACTCGTTCCAGCTTCCACTGAATGCCGGCTTCGTTCCCTACAAGAACTCGTTGTTCAAGCTCTACCTCTATGGCGGGTTCGTGAACCACTTCAACACCAAAGTCATCGTATCGTATACGCTTGCCGATGAGAGCGACAGCGCGACCGTCAAGTTTCGACCGAAAGAGGCCTCCTTGGCGATCTACCAGGCGTTGGCCCGTTTCGGCGTCAATTTCGACGTCGCGATGTTCAACTTCGACTTCAACTACTCGATCAGCATGAACAGCGCGACCAAGACCTCGTACCGAACCGGGTACCACCAAATCCAAATCAACCTGGCGTACCTATTCTGAGCGACCGAGATCAGAATACATACGGAATGAACAGATAGGGGACCTCCGCGCAGTAGCGGTCCCAATCTTCTCCGTATTTCTCCTTGCAACGTGCGATGTCGCGGCCGGCACGGTGTAAGATCATCACCACGAAAAAAACGACGTAGAGGTATGGCAAGAAGTTCTCGAATCCGCAGATCAAACCCCAAGACAGGGCCATCGCCACGTCGGCCGTATAGTGAATCTTGCGCGCATAGCGCCACCATCCGTCGATCAAGAGCTTCGAGCCGGCTTCAGTCTCGAGGTAGCGGGGGTTTTCGAGCGTGCCCCACGGAAGCTGAGGGAAGGCTTTGCGCTTCACGTACGAGCCGTTGAGCTTCATCCGAAAGCGGTTGCGCTGGCTCTGCGCGGTGTCCCAGACGTAATACGCGCCGATCAGCAGGACGAAGCAAGAGACAGTGAAGCCGATCGAATGCTCGAAGGGCGGCCGCGACGCGATGTACATCGAGTTGAAGCAGTAGACGAAGGGAACGCCGGCGAGGTTCCAGAAGATCAGCATCCAGCCCCACTTTTCGTAGAAGATGTCCCACGTGGTCGGGATGCACTCCTCGCCTTTCATGCATGCATTCGTGTATAGGAAGTGCGCGACGAGCATGAAGATCATCGGCGTGCTGATCGTGCCGTAGGTTGCGTGCTGGTGTGCGGCGGCGCCCGCGGTCAGCAGAAAGAGCGTGAGCCAAGAGACGCGCACTTCGGCCCACATCTTCAGGTCTAGAGGCCCGATGCGCGGGTTCAGCCAGGCGCCCATGAAGAAATCATAGAGAAAGCTTCCCGACATGCGCTCTGCGTTCTTCGTCGCCTTTGCTCCGAAATACACTGCGAGAGCCAAGGCGTTCCCCGTGATCATTGCCACGATCATCAGCTCGCCGAAGCGATCGTAGATCGTCTGGAGGGGGAACACACCGCTGAAATGGAGAACGGCAGCAGCTCCTAGGGTGAGGTACCATGCCGTGATCCCATTGCACCGATATTCCAATCGAGTGCCGCGGCGCGAGGGAATCGGTAGCCCCTTGATTCGAAGGCCTGGCAGATAGGCGGCCATGACCCCTTCGACGATCAAGAAGGCCCAGTAGATTCCAAACGTGTTCCAGGTGGGTGCAGCGTTCGAGGCGACGAGCTCCCAGTTGCGCGCGAGGAACGGGCCGGTGTCCGACAGGCCCGTTGGATAGAACAAAGACCCGTCGTAGAAGCGCCATGCGAGCCATAGGTAGAGCATCAAGAAATGCGAGAACGTCATGATGAACGCAGCGCCGAACGTCCCTCCGAATTCGCGCGCTCGAGTTTCGCTTTCTACCGCGCCGCGCGTCATGGTGACGGCGGTCGGCAGCCCCGGTTTCATTGCATCACGCACACCTGCCTCCTGCGTACCGACTGCTCTTTTACCCTCGGACGAACCGCGAAGTCCAGACGGCAGGCGCTGAGCGCGCTACGATCCCGAAATGGATAGGGGAAGCCTGCTGAAGATCGCGGTCGCTGCGGCCGTGGCTGCCCTCTTCGCGTGGGTGTATGCCAGCGGCGCGTACGAGCAGTTCGATCCGGCGGCGATGCGTGATTGGATTCGCGCAGCCGGTCCATGGGGCGCGCTCCTCTTCATCGCGTCCTACTCCTGCTTACAGCCCTTCGGCGTCAATGGCCTGGTTTTCCTGCTTAGTGCGCCCCTGATCTGGAGTCCTACCGAGGCGTTTTTCCTCAACTGGTTCGGGACCGTCGGCACGGGGCTCTTTTCGTACGCTGGCGCTCGCTTCATGGTGCGAGATTGGCTTCAGGAACGGCTGCCGCGGCGCGTTCGCCGCTTCGATGAGCGTCTCCGCACGAACGGGTTTCGAACCGTATTGCTCCTTCGTCTGGTCTTCTACACGACCCCATCGGTGCAATGGGCGCTCGGCGTGTCGCGCGTTCGCTTCGTTCCGTTTCTGTTCGCGTCCATTCTCGGCGTCGCACCGTTCACACTTGGGACCACGCTCGTGGGCATCCGTGTCGCCGAATGGATCGAGAAGAACCCCGTCGCGACTTGGCCCTGGGAGCAGATTTGGCCCGCGGTCATCGCAGCCACCGTCGTCATCGTCACGCTCGGGGTGTTCTTGCTACGGAAGTGGCGGAAGACTGCGGTGGAGTGAGGAGGATTGGCATCTCAGGGACAACGTGCATCCACGTCCCTGGCGATGGCTTGCACCCAGGGATCACGGGCGCTCTGCTCGTTCGACAATAGCCGTGCCAACTGCTGCTGCGCGGCTGCTCTCTCCCCCTCGCTTCCGAGCCGCAGGGCGAGCTCGATCCCGATCAGGGCGGTCTCGCGCGATTGTCCCGAGTAGCGGGCCCAGGCAAGTGCCTCTTTGGCCTCGGTCTCGTCGCAAGCCGCGAGCGCGGCCATCGCGCGGTAAAGCTCGATCGAGGTGAAGCCGCGGTACGTCGCAGCTGCCCGCGAAAGCTGCCGATACGCCTCCCGTGCAGCCTCACGTTCGGAGTGCGACTGAAACATGCGAACGCCCGCAAGCTGATCCCTACGCGCAAGCGGTCTGAGCGTGCGAAGTCCTTGGATCCAACCTCGGATTGCGCTCGAGCTCCGGTGCTCGCCGACCCAACCGAGCTCACGCTCGATCTCGGCATCCTCTATCTCAGGCTCGAGCAAGCGCCCCACGCGATACCCAGGTCCGATGACCGTAAGTGGGATCAGTGTCTCCGAGGCTCCCCGATGAACGAACAGAGATTGACGGTCTTGTACCTGCGCGAGCAACCAGTCTGGCGAGCGCCAAAGGTGTTCGACGGCGGCTGCCTGTCCCGCTTTCGTGTGGTCCACCACCACAGCGTTGGCCGAGTACTCTTCCAAGAGCGCTTGAAGCGCTTGCGGGTCGCTGAAGCTGTTCGCGACCTTCCGAATGAACGCAGGCCCATAGAAAGGAACGCGGCCGTCGACGAGGAAGCGCCCATTCGGAACCGCGAACATCAGCGGCCAGCTCTCCTGTATCGGCGCCATGATGCGCGGCTCCTCCAAGTGCTCCCTGATGACGGCAGCTACAGCGAAGGGATGGCCGAGTCGCGGCTCTCCGAAGCCATACGGCACGAAAGGCTCGAGCCTCGGCGCCAACAAGGTCGATCCGAGCACGGCACATCCGAGGGATGCTGACACCAGACGCCGTGAATCGCGAATCCATGCGATTCGCGAAAGCCCCGCACCAATGAAAGGTGCCGTGAACAAGAGTTGATGCGCGACGAATCGAATCGAGCGAAAGGCCATGAGACTCACGACGACGCAGAAGACCCCGTATGCCAGGCCATAGCGGCTCGCGCGGGTTACCGGGCGCAGCGCGAACAAGGCGAGGAGCGCGGCGACCACGGGGCCGAGCAGTAGGTAGAGTGGATGCTCCGGTCTCCACGGCGACCATTCCGTAACCACATCACGGTACTCGGGTTGAAACACGTGAGCAATGGCGTCGGTGACGATCTCGACTCCGAATGGCGTACAAGCCGTTGCGGCAAGCTGAGCGACGAGCAGCGCTAGCATATTTCGGAACGCGTGGGTGCGAAACGAGAACGCCAGAAAAAGTCCGGTGATGAGAATGCCGAGCAGGTGAGAGCCATGCATGTTCACCCACACGATCTGCATGAGGCCAAGGACCAGGACGACCCAGCGCTTCGTCCGCGGCTGCAAACGTTCAGCGTACAGCTCACTGATGCCCAACAGAAGGAGTGCAAGAAAGAGGAGCCCTACCATTTGAGGGCGCACTGTGAAGCGGATGCGGGCGAGTGGCGCGAAAAGGATCAGAACCGTCGCGGTCAACGGTGAGGCGAGCTCGCTGTTCATCGAAAGGCGTCGGCCCAACACCACGAGCACGTAGCCGAGCACCGCTAGCATCAGGCACTTGATCAAAATCAACGCGTTCGGACCAAAGGCGTCGTAGACCAACCAGGTGAGCAGATCGTAACCCCACTCGTAGTTGCTCCACGGCTGAGGAGCCGGTTTCCAAAACGAGAAGGGGTCGAGCTTTGGTACCGCACCGAGCTCGGCAATGTTCCGCCCCTGTGCGAGGTGCCCGTACGCATCGAGGCTGTGAAGGGGAAACGCGCCGAACAGAAAGAAGGCGCCGGCGCAGACCCATGCGCTCCAGTTGAGTCTCCCCCGCGACACCGTCCTCATGTTCCTCGGACGAAGCGATACGGTCAAGCTTTGGTGGACGGGTCGATGACGCGGCTCGAACCTAGTTCACACCGTGCCTCCGTTCGAATTGGTTGGGTCGTACACGCTGGCGCTGGCGCTAACGCTGACACAGGGGTACCCTCGCGGCCGTGGAGAGGTTGCCGGCGCCCGATCTTCCCGCGTGGATCGCGAAGGAAGTCCCGTTTACGCGTTATTGCGCTGACGTAGGCGATGGGCTTCGTATGCACGTCATGGAGACGGGGCGTGGGCTTCCCGTACTCATGGTGCACGGAAACCCGACGTGGGGCTTCCTCTACCGCAAGGTCGCGATGTGCCTCCAAGGTCAGGGGCTGCGCGTGATCATGCCGGACTTGATCGGGTTCGGGCTCAGCGACAAGCCGCGCGACTTCG
>JAHEEE010000006.1 GCA_024640845.1 Myxococcales bacterium
GCCGTCCGAGGGCGGCGTGCGCGGCCTGACCCAAGCAGTCCTACGAGGCCGCATCTGCAGGCCGCCCGTCCCGTGAAACCCCGTGTCGTGTTTTTCCGAGACCCGTGTGCACCTCGACGCCGGGGCGTCTCGCGCACTACTACCGCCCCCGAAACCCCGGCTTCCTCTTCTCCAAAAACGCTCGTACTCCCTCTTTGAAGTCCTCGCTCTGGTAGCAGCGCTCGATCGACGCCCTGATTCGGTCATCGTCGCGCTCGGACTCGAGCTTCGCCAGCTCTTGCAGCGTGATTTTCGCGCTTCGGATGCTCAGCGGGGCGTTGTTGGCCATCGTGTGTGCGATTTCGTCGACCGCTTCGTCGACGACGTCTTTCGCGAATACTTCGTTTACGAGTCCAATCCGGCGCGCTTCCTCCGACGACACGCGGCGCGCCGTGAACAGCAAGTCGGCAGTCTCGGAGAAACCGACCGTACGAATCAGCGCCCGAATACCCTCAGTGTGGTAGCCGAGACCGAGACGCGCCGGCGGCACCGCGAAGCGGGCGTCGTCTGCCGCGTAGCGGAGGTCTGCAGTCAGCGCGATCGCCGCGCCACCACCAATGCAAAAGCCGTGAACCAGCGCGATCAGCGGTTTCTCGAGGCTTCGAAGCGCGGTAAACGCGCGCGCGGTCACCTGATCGTAGGCAGGTCCCGCGTTTCCGGTCCGGGTCCTTTCGAACTCCGAGATGTCTGCGCCCGACACGAACGCTTCGGTGCCAGCGCCCCGCATGATGACGACCCGGATGTCCGGATCCTCCTGCGCCTCGCGCACGGCGTTCGGGATGGCCTCCCACATGTCTACGGTGATGGCGTTTCGCCGCTTCTCGTGGTCGAACACCATTCGGGCGATCGGCCCCTCACGTTCGATTCTGACTTCGCCACTCATCGGCGAGCACCCTAGCAGCAGAATGCCTCGAAACCTAAGTCCCGCCGACTACAGCATGCGGTTGATGACTGCCTTGCGGCGGATCTCATCGAGGAAGATTTTTTCCTGACGGGTCATCGCCGCGTCCAGCATTTCACGAAAGAGCTCTTGCTTCATCTCGTCGTAGGTCGGGAAGTCGGAGCCGACTTGAAGGTCTTGTATGAAGAAGATGTGAAAGCCCGTGTTGCCTCGGATCGGTTCGCTGATCTCTCCGGCGCCGAGCCCTACCAGGGACTTTTCGAGCTCCGGAGGTAGATCGTTGGGGGAAATCCAACCCAGCGCTCCGCCGCCTAGCTCTTCGGCGCGAGCCGTGAAATTCTCCGGCGTCAAGCTGGCGCGAATCTCGACTGCCTTCTGGCGAATCGCAGCGACCTCGGTTGCCGAGGCGGTCTTCGCAACCGGGATCATCACGTGCGAAACCTCGTACCGGACTTCGCCACCGCTCTCACGGGCGCGCTCTTCGTACTGGGCACGCACCTCTTCTTCGGTGATGTTGACCCGAGAGCGGACGCGCTCGTTCATGACTTTGAGCCGAACGAGCTGCTTCTTTAGATCCTGCCGGTATTGTGCCTCCGACAGGCCCTGCGCGGCGAGGGCCTCCTTGAACTGTTCCTCGGTGAGGTTGTTCTGCATGCGGAGGTTTTCGACCGCCATGTCGACATCCGCGTCCGTGACGCGAATGCCGCTTTGTGACGCAATCTGACGAATGAGCTTCTCGTCGATGAGCAGGGTGAGCAATTCCTCGTAGAGGGTCTTGAGGCGCTCTTTGCGCTCCGCCTCGGTGCTAGCGTCGGCGACTTGGGGCAGAAAAGGCACGGCGCGCATTCGAAGATCGCTCAAGAAGATGGCGTCGTTGTTGACTGTGCCGACGACGCGTTCAACGACGTCAGCGCGCGCGAGGCTCGGCAGAAGCGCGAAGATGATCCCAATTGTGGCGAGATGGCGCATCAATCGATCGCCGGGGTATCAGATACGTCGACCTTCACCTGTTCGAGGGCCGCGTAATCAACCTCGACCGCGACCTCCTTACGAAGGCGCTCCGTCAACGCCTTCATGGCGGCTTCCTTGCGCTCGCGCGACAGCTTGTGACGGATCGCGCGCTTGGCTTGTTCATAGGTGCGTTTCAGCTCTGCGCGCTTGCCGGTCAACATCACGATGTGGTAGCCGCCGTCCGCAGCGACGAGCTCCGGGTAGACTGATCCGACGCGGTCGATCGAGAACGCGGCCTTGCGGAGGGCAGCCGTTGGTTTTTCTGCGTTCGCTGTGAAGAACCTCAGATCGCCGCCGTCGGCTCTGGTCTCCTCGTCCTCCGATTCCTCCCTTGCGAGCTTCGTGAACCCGGCCCGGTCGGCTTCCTTTGCCGCTTTCAGGACTCTTGCAGCCTTTGCGCGGTCCTTGATGAAGATGTGGCTGGCGCGCACCTGGGCCTCTCGGTCGAACTCCGTAGGGTTCGCGTCGTACGATGCCTGTACCTCCGCGTCGGTGATCTCGTTGTCCTCGAGCGGCTGGTCGACTTCCTGCTTGATGAGCTCTTGAATCATGATGTTGCGGCGCGCGCTCACGACTTCCGGGTCGTTCTCGTAGCCGCGACGCTTCGCCTCGTACACGAGCAGCTCGTATCGCACGAGGTTGTCGAGGAACTCCTTGCGGCGCTCGGGGCTATCGAAGCGGGCCTGCAGATAGGGCGACTGGGACGCAAGCCGGTCCGCAACCTCGCCTACGGTAATCGTTCGGTCTCCGACCTTGGCGAGCACTTCGTTCGCCTGCTCTTCGGAAAGTCCGTGCTTTGGCAGCTCGGCATCGGAAGATGCTTCTTCAGACTTCTTTTCGCAAGCCAGCGCCACGAGGGCCAGAGCGATGATAGCGGTGTGTTTCCAGACCATCGATGAGCCGGGTAGCATATACCGTGTACGCGGCAATGGGGCCAAAACTCAGGTTGGTTCGCGTTCGGCGAGGACTTCCCGGACTTTGTCCGCGAGGTCTTCCAGCTCGAAGGGTTTGTCGAGGAAGCCGTCGGCGCCGTAGAGCGGCGAAGTCATTTCGTTCAGGCGCTCGCCAATGCCGGTCAGCATGATCACGCCCGTGCCGCCGAGGGATTCGTCCTCGCGAATCGCGCGGCATACCTCCCAACCGCTCATCCCAGGCATCATGACGTCGAGGACGACGAGGTTGGGCTTCTCGCGCTTAGCGAGCCGAAGCGCCTCTTCGCCATCGGAGGCCTCGACGACCTCGGCGGGCAAGGCACTCAGGTGGCGCGACACCAACGCGAGGATTTCCAAGTCATCGTCGGCGACAAGGATCTTGGTCGTGGATTCGGTCGTCATCGTTTCGTCGCTCCGGAATTCAGCAGTTCCGGCCGCATCCTCGTTCTGTTGGGTTGCGTTGTCAATGGAGCCCTTCATCCAGATCGACGAGGCCGACGGCGCTCGCGGGCGCCCAGCCTTCAAGACCGCTAACAACTCGCAATTTGACGAAATCATCGTCGACTGCGACGACCTCGGCACGATCGCCTCCGCGTGCTTCGCCACGCACCTTGGCGCGTTGGTCGGGGCCCTCCCGCAACGCCACGCGATCGCCCAGCGCGACGGCCCGAGGCCCGTCTCTAAACATCCCCGCCTTGACGCCAAGTCCGACCGCGGAGAAGACGAGGATGCCCCCGGCTATGACCAACGCGCCCATCAACGAAGCGCTCCGTCTGCGCGACCTCCAGGCCCAGGCTAGGCAGCTGAAGAAGCACAGGTTTGCCAGAAGTAGCAAGTACGCGAGCGCGTCCTCCGTGAAGCTTCGGTAGACCGCGTCGCCGATCGAGCTCCTGCGCTGAATCGTGGCTTCGCCCTCCGCCTCGGCGCGTCGCTCTTCGAGGAGCTGCTCCGCGTTTCGCAAATTGCTCTCGGCCGCATCGTCGTTTGGCCGAAGGTCCAGCGCCCGCTCGTAGTTGAGAATCGCGCGAGGGTAGTCACCCGCCTGCGCGAACGCGGTCCCGAGGTTGAAGAAGACATCCGGATCACGAACGCCCGCATCGACGAGCGTGCGATAGCCCGAGACCGCCTTCGTATAGTCACCGCGTGAAGCAGCCACGTTGGCGTCTTCGAACACGTCTGTGAGGGAGGAGCGCTCGACGGTTTGCGCAGCGGCGCCCGTCGAGACGGCGAACAGAATGAATGAGACCGCGACGAGGCGCGTCATGCGCTTCCCTTCGCGCGCTGGACGCGCTCGACAATCGCCGCCGTGCGTTGCAGGCAGCGCTCCATTTCGTCGGTGTTCACCCCCGATGCAGCGAATCGTGCGAAGTCTGCTCCTTCGAGCTCATTGATGATGCGTTCGACCAAGTCGTCGTCAAAGCCAGCGCCGGCCAAACGGCTTCGCAATTCGGCGTGTGGGAGACCTCCGACGGGCTCGCCCAACCTCGCGTCCAGCGAGTGCGTGATGGATGACACGATTCGGTCGTAGAACGCTCTCGGGTCGTCGCTCTCCAACGCCCTTTGGGCGCTCCGGATGAGCTTGCGCTGGACCGCTCCGGTGGTCGAACTCTGCCGCTCGCGGCGCCGAGCGAGACTCATGGCGAACACGAACAGACCAAACGCCAATGGTGGAAACGCGAGCACCCAGCCGAACCAGTCGCGGCTTCGAACGGGCGTTTCGCCGCGACGGAGCGCGCTGTAGAGGCTGAAAGGCCCAAAGGTCGCGCCTTCCGGCTCGGATTGGGACACGGGCTCGATGGCCGGCTGCGAGGGCCGGCTCACGCCGCTGGCGGTGAAGCTCACCGACGGCGCGGTAGCGGATCCGTACTGCTCGATTTCCGGGTCGAAGTAATGGATCGCGACCGGGGGAACCACGTGCTCGCCTGGCGCCTCTGCGATTAGGATCCACTCCCACGATCGGGTGCCGCTCAGCTTGCCGCCGGTCAGCCGCTGTTGGTCGCGAATCGCGGGCTGTAGAGCCCGTACGCCCACCATCGGAGGAAGATCGATTCGAAGGTCCTGGACGTTGCCAACACCGCTTGCGTCTACTCGCAGTGTGACCGCGTCGCCCGTCGTGACCGTCGCTCGGTCGAGCCACATTTCGATGTCGTACTTGCCAACCACGGCGTTGGTCGGAACCGGCGTCGGCAGGGGTTTGACGGCGACGTTCACAGGGACGCCCTCGCGCTCGACACGCTGCGGCGCGTCGAAGAAGCTCATGCCGCCCACGTCGAAGGTGACGTTCGGCGCACCGATGGTGAGGTCGCCAGCGCGCTGCGGGAATGCGACTGTACGGTGTAGTGCGTAGACTTGATATCGTGCGCCGCGGACCGTTGCAGTCTGGGCCTGCAAGCTCGAGATGGGATCGTCGTACACCCAGAACCCATCCATCGAGGGTTTGCCGGGCACGACAGACTGCGGTCCAAGTCGGAGCCGCGTGTAGAGATAGACAGTGACGTTGATTTGTTGACCGACGTACGCCTCCGTCGGCTCGACGACCGTTCGGAGGAATGCGCGGTCGTCAAACCGAGCGCCGGAAAGCTCGGTCTCGCCTTGGTCGTCGGGCGTTGGCGTGGCGAGGCCGGGCGCGCCGCCGATTCCTGCGCCGGGGCGGACGACCAAGGTCAGCGCTTGGCTTCGGTAGGTCTTGCCATCGACTTTGGCGACGGCGGGCGAGAACGCGTACTCGCCTGCAGCGGTCGGTCGCAAGACGTAGACGTGGGCTAGGCTCGACTCGACCTCGACGCCGGAGCCGAAGCCGAAGCTGAACTGCATCGGACGCAGGGTCTGATGAGAGACGATCTCGAGCTCGGGATACTTCTGGAGATCGTCGAGCTGCAGCTGTTCGATGCTTCCGCCCTTGGCGCGGACGCGCACCTCGAGCCGCATCATCTCGCCCACGCGAGCCTCCGTCGGCGAGGCGTCGAGCGTGACGTCGACCTCTGGCTGGGCGAAGCTCTGGCTCGTCCACGCGACGGCAGCGACCGCGATCATCAGCGCCATGACTGTGCGCATCACCAGTCCTTCTCCGGAGGACGGCGACCAGCACTCCGCCGCCGCGCGCGCTGCAACGGCAAGCTCTCTTCATTCTGCTCGAGCGCATCGAGGAACCGCTCGACCTCGGAGGGCTGCATCTGGGAGTCGCTCTCATTCTCGTTTCCAGACTCAGTCTCGTTCTGGTCCTGGTTCTGCTCCTGTTCCTGGTCCTGCTCCTGTTCCTGGTCCTGGTTCTGGTCCTGCTCCTGTTCCTGGTTCTGCTCCTGTTCCTGGTTCTGCTCCTGCTCCTGCTTCTCCTCCTGTTCCTGGTTCTGCTCCTGCTTCTCCTCCTCCTCCCTGATCCTCTTCAGCGAGTACTCCAGGTTCCACGCCGCGTTCCGGTCTCCAGGGCGGGCGCGGAGGGCTCGTTTGAAAGCGTCAGCGGCTTCTCGGAAATGGGCGGAGGCCTGCTCGAAATCCTCTTGCTCCGAGGCGACATCGCCTTCCCTCGCATGCGAGATGCCGAGGTCATAGTACGCATCGGCGCGAACTTCCGGGGGAGCAGCCGGGTCGGCTGCTGCTGTGAATGCCTCCCTGGCCGGCTCGTTCAGGCCCTGGGCCAAGAGCGCCAGGCCCCGGTTCAACTGCACTCCCCGCTCTCCTGGGAGCTCACGGGCCGCTGAGTCGTAGGCCTCGAGCGCATCGGCGTATTGCTCCTGCGCCATCAGCTCGTTGCCCTTCTTGACGTTGGGATTCTCGGCGCGGAGAGGGCTCCACGCCAACGCCGTGGCTGGAAGACAGAGCGCAGCACATAAGGACAACAATAGCGTGGCCCTCACACTTCCCTCCTTCTTCGGCGAACGACCCAGGCCTCGGGCAGGATGGCTTCGAGCACGATCAACAAGAATGCGGGCAACAGCACGAGCGCGAAGCGGTTCTCGTGAACCGTGACTCGGCGCGCCTTCTGCTCCGAGGCTTGCAGCCTTGCGAGCTCTCTCCGGATCTGGGTAATGCCCACGGTTCCTTCTTCTGCCCTCACATATTCGCCACCGGTGATCGACGCTATCTTCTTCAGCGTCTCCTCATTTTCCGCGCTGAGCGAAGTCATGACGAGTCGCCCGTCGGAATCCTTCATGTGCCCCGTGAGGGTGCCGTCGGCAGTGTAGCTTGGAATGGGCTCGCCGCTTCCGGAGCCGATCCCTACGGCGTACACCTTGATCTCGGCGGCGCTGAGCTCCTGCGCTGCTGCAATCGGATCCCCTTCATGATCCTCCCCATCGGTCAGCAGGATGACGACTCGCGAGCGGGTTTCCGGAGCCGTCTCTTCGCCGCGCCGCTCGTTCGAGCTCTCGATCAATCTCATCGATGCGATCAGCGCCTTGCCGATCGCAGTGCCGCCGACCGGCATGTCCATCGGTCCGAGGTCTCTCAAGAACAATCGCACCGCGGAGTAGTCGACGGTCATCGGAAAGGCCATGGCGTCGCCCGCGAATGCGACTAGACCCACGCGGTCGCCATCGAGGTCGCTCAGCAAACGCTCGAGCTCCGCTTTCGCGCGTTTGATCCGGCTCGGATGCACGTCTTTCGCGAGCATGCTCTTCGAGAAGTCGAGCGCGATTACCACGTCGATCCCGCGCTTGCGCAGCACGCGGGTTCGGCTTCCGTACTGGGGGCCGGCGAATGCGATGATCCCGAGGGCGATGCCGGCAAGCATCAAGGCGGCACGCGCCGTTCGCCACCAGCGCGCGCGGCCGACGATGAGGGATTCGACGGTCGCGCTTCGGCCGAAAATCTCGGTCGCCCTCTTTCTGCGCGCAGCGTTCCACCAGAGCGCCGCAACCGCCAACGGAAGCAGGGCAAGCAGCCAGAGCGCCTGTGGGTCGGCCCAACTCATGGCCACCTCCGGAGCCACAACCAAACTAGTAGCTCGAACAACAAGAAGACGAGCGCCGGTCCTACGAATGCGGGAAAGAGCTCGGTGTACATGCGACCGGCATCTTCGATGTCCGTCCTCTCGAGCGCGTCGAGGATTTGGTGGAAGCTCTGCTCGAGCGCAGCGCGGTCGCTGACCAGGAAGAACTCGCCGCCGGTCTCTGCGGCCATTTGCTCGAGGAGGTCGGGGTTGACCGGATAGTTGGCGGTTCCGAAGATCGCGCGGCCGAATATCCCGGTGCCCTGCTGAACCGGGGCGCTGTCACTCACGCCCATCAGGATAGGGTAGATCTTGACGCCCATCGTGCTGGCGAGCTCCGCGGCTTGGGAGGGCGACACGTTGCCCGCGTTGGACTCGCCATCGGTCAGCAGAATTATGACTTTGCTCTTCGCTTGAGAGCGCTTGAGTCGGTTGAGGCTGACCCCGACGGCGTTTCCAATTGCGGTTCCGCGGCCGTCGATTTGGTCGAGTTTCAGGCCCCGAAGCGCGGTGCGCAACGCTTCCCGGTCGGTCGTCAGTGGAAGCAGGGTATATGCGTCTCGCCCGAACACCACCGCGCCGATGCGGTCGTTCGGTCGGCGATCAATGAAATCGCGGACCACGGCTTTGGTTGCGCGGAAGCGGGTAGGTCGGATGTCTGCAGCCTCCATCGAGCCCGACATGTCGAGCGTCAAAATGATCTCGATTCCGCTCACATCGGCCGTGTCTCGAGCGTGAATGCTCTGTGGGCCCGCGAGGCCGACGACCAGGAGTGCGACCGCGATCGCTCGAAGGGCGTTCGGCAACGACCCGATACGGGCCCGCCACGAGCTCTTAGGGATTGCGAGCGCAGCGGCTTTGCTGAACTGTAGGCGAGGGCGGGAGCGTCGCTGCACCCAGAAGCGGCTGAGCCAGACGAGCGGCACGGCCGCCATCAAGAGCGCCGCCCACGGACGCTCGAATCGAAGCTGTTCGTCGGAGATCAGGATCTGATAGCGCAGATCGAGGTAGCGCAAGCTGATCACGATGCCGACGAAGGCGGCAAAGAGCAGCCAGCCGAGGGCCCACGCGCGACGCTCTGCGGGCTTCATGCCGGACCCCCTTCAGTGGGTGGTTTCTTCGGCCGGGTTCGGTCGACCAACGCGAGGGCCTGTTCGATCAATGCGTGGGACGCCTCATCGGCAAGGGACGCCTTTGCGAACTTCACGAGGTCGCACTGGCCGAGAAAACCGACGGCTTCCTCGGGCGCGATCCCGAGCGAATCGGCTTCCGCCAGTCGTTCCGCGATCTCGTCGGTGGTGCTCTCGAGCCCGTGGAAACCGAAGCGCTGGCCGAGGTAGCCCCGGATCGAGTCGCTCACCGCATCGACCCACTGCTCGGTGCGTCCTTCTGCGATGGCGGACTCTCGCTGCTCCGCGTGAACGCGGAGCTCAGCGAGCGCGGTCTCCCAAGGTGGAGGGGGCGGCGGCGGTGCGGGCTCTGGCCTTTCGCGCTTGTTCCACCACCTCATGAAAAGCCACCCGAGTAGAATGCCGAGCGCGAGGACCAGCAACGCCCCAAGCGCGACGAGCAGTCGATAGTCGTCCTGCTCGACGGCAATTGGATCACTCGGAGGCATGAGCTGGGGGTCGGGCTCGTTGGCGAGAACCGAGTGCACCTCGATCGTCCACGTTTCGGACTCGAGCGTCACCAGCTCGCCATCCGCGCTCGTGATCCTGACGCGGATGGGCCCGAGCTCGTGTGCTCCGACCTCGAAACAGAGCAGCCTGAGCTCGAACGTGAAAGTCTTGCCGGAACCGTCGGGCGACGATTGCACATCGAGCTTCTTTCCGACGATCTCGAAAGGCTCGAACGACTGCTCCGGTACCGCGGCTTCATCGGACGATTCGCCGGTGACCGTGAGTATGACGTCGATTGGATCCCCCAGCGTCGACTCGAGCGGCGCTTCGAGGGAGACGGAGCGATTTTGTGCCGCGGCCCATGACTGCAGCAGGAACCACATCGCAACGATGGTCGCAGCGCGCCTCACCGGAATCCCGTCATCCTTCGTTGGCGGAGGCGGAAGAGCTCGGTCAATGGTTTGACGAAGTCGCGATCGGTGCTGACTGTGCAGTGGTCGAGCCTGAGCCGGCGAAACAGATGCTCGCGACTCGCGCGTTGGCGCTGTGCCTCACGCGCATACTCGGCCCGTACGTCGAGGTTGGAAGTGTCGACTTCGAGGATCTCGCCGGTCTCGAGATCCTCCACGAGCGCGAACCCTACGTCAGGGAGCTCGTCCTCGCGTGGGTCGACGATTTGGATCGGGATCAAGTCGTGCTTGGCTGAGACGACGCGGAGGGGCTTTTCGTACTGTTCGGCGATGAAGTCGCTGATGAGGAAAGCGACGGTCCGGCGCTTTCCGATGCCGCCGAGAAGGTCGAGCGCAACACCGAGGTCCGTGCCTTCGTTTTGAGGATTGGCGTTCAGGATCTCGGTCACCACGCGCATTACGTGCGAACGACCCTTCTTCGGCGGCACAAAGCGCTCGACCTTGTCGGTAAAGAGGATGAGCCCGACGCGGTCGTTGTTCTTGATCGCGCTGAACGCGAGAAGCGCCGCAACCTCGGCGACGGTTTCGATCTTGGGCTTGTCGACTGACCCGAACCGCTCGCTTGCCGAAAGGTCGACGAGCAACATCACGGTCATCTCGCGCTCCTCCGTGAACACTTTGACGTAGGTGTCGTTCATTCGAGCGCTCACGTTCCAGTCGATGAAGCGCACGTCGTCACCCGGCTGGTACTGACGCACTTCGCTAAACGCCATGCCGCGGCCTTTGAACACCGAGTGGTAGCTGCCCGCGAGCTGGTCGTTCGCGAGCCTAGACGTGAAGATCTCGATCTTCTTGAGTTTTTTTACGAGCTCGCGCGAGATCACGATCGGCCCCGCTTAAGGAACTTCGACGGTTTCGAAGATGCGGCGGACGATCTGGTCGCTGGTGATCTCTTCGGCCTCCGCCTCATACGAGCGAATGATGCGGTGGCGAAGAACATCGGGACCGATCGCTTTGATGTCCTCGGGCGTGACATAGCCTCGGTGCCGCATGAACGCGTGTGCGCGCGCCGCCACGTTGAGCGCAATCGATGCACGCGGTGAAGCGCCGTGCGCGATCATGTCTGTCAGATCGCCAAGGCCGACGCGGGCCGGGTGACGCGTCGCGGTGACGATCTGCACGATATAGTCTTTGATCTTCGGATCGATGTAGACATGGCCAATGATCTTGCGGGCCTCGAGCAGCTTGGTGGTCGTCGTGACCTGCTGCACGCCCATCCCCGCGCCAGCATCGCGTCCGAGGAGCAGGTGGTCCGAGATCTGGTCCATGATCTTGCGCTCCTCGTCTTGGCTCGGGTAGTCGACCCGGACGTGGAGCATGAATCGATCGACCTGGGCCTCCGCGAGCGGATAGGTGCCCTCCTGCTCGATCGGGTTTTGGGTTGCCATGACCATGAACGGCGCGTCGAGCTTGTGGCTCGTGTCGCCGATCGTGACCTGAAGCTCCTGCATCGCTTCGAGGAGCGCGCTTTGCACCTTGGCCGGCGCGCGGTTGATCTCGTCTGCGAGAACCAAGTTCGCGAAGATGGGGCCCTTCTTGGCGCTGAACTCGCCGCTTTGCTGGTTGTAGATCACGGTTCCGATGACATCGGCCGGCAGTAGGTCGGGCGTGAACTGGATGCGCTGGAACTTCGCTGCGATGGTGTCGCAGATCGTGTTGACCGTGAGGGTCTTCGCGAGCCCGGGGACGCCTTCGAGGAGGATGTGCCCTCCAGTGAGCAGTCCGATCAGGATGCGCTCGATCATCACGTCTTGGCCGACGACGACCTTGTGAACCTCGTGAAGAATCGGATCGATGAAAGCGCTCTCGCGCTGAACCATTTCGTTGATAACACGAACGTCGTTGGACATTTTTCTCCCTAAGGGCGAGTGGCTAGCACGCACCTGTACCCCCCACCAACACCCAACCCGGCGTACTTATTCAGCGCCAGCGCCAGTACTAGCGCCAGGGTCAGTGCGCGTGTAAACCACCCCGCATGTCCGATCCCATCTCCCAAGAGCTCTTCGCCCGCGCGTCCAAGGTCATTCCCGGTGGCGTCAATTCCCCCGTTCGCGCCTTTCGCGCGGTTGGGGGCGAGCCGGTCTTCATCAAGGAAGCCCACGGTCCGATCCTCGTTGGCGTCGATGGCACGGACTACATCGACTACATCGGCTCTTGGGGCCCGATGATTCTCGGGCACGCGCACCCCGATGTGGTTGCCGCTATTCAGGAAGCTGCGACGAAGGGCACCAGCTACGGCGCGCCAACCGAAGCCGAGATCACGATGGCCGAACGACTCCGGGACGCCGTGCCCTCGATGGAGATGTCGCGGCTCGTCTCGAGTGGCACGGAGGCGACGATGGGCGCGCTCCGCGTGGCCCGCGGCTACACCGGGCGCGACCTGATCGTGAAGTGCATCGGTGGCTACCACGGCGGGGCCGACTACCTTCTGGTCAAGGGTGGAAGCGGCCTTGCGACGCTCGGCGAGCCCGATAGCGCAGGCGTACCCGCCGCGATCGCCGGGACGACGGCGCTCGTCCCATATAACGATGGCTACGCCCTCGAGAAGCTCTTCAGTGAGCGCGGTCGCGAGATCGCCGCGGTCATCATCGAGCCGGTCGCGGGCAATATGGGCTGTATCCCCCCCGACCCCGAATGGCTCGAAACGATCCGCACCCAAACGCAGAACCACGGCGCGCTCTTCATCTGCGACGAGGTCATGACCGGCTTTCGAGTCGCCTGGGGCGGCGCGCAGGCCCGCTTCGACATCCAGCCGGACCTCACGTGCCTCGGCAAGATTATCGGCGGCGGCCTTCCAGTGGGCGCATACGGCGGAAAGCGCGAAATCATGGAGAAAGTCGCGCCCGTCGGCCCGGTCTACCAGGCTGGAACCTTGAGTGGAAACCCGCTGGCCGTCGCTGCAGGCCTCGCCACCATCGAGCACCTGCTCCGGCCCGGTGTTTATGAAGATCTCGAGGAGAAGGGCGCCGAGGTCGAGCAAATGCTCCTCCAACACGCAGGGGGCGCAGGGGTGCCGATCACCGTCCAGCGCGTTGGGTCGATGCTGACCGCCTTTTTCCGCGCCAAGCCGGTACGCAATTGGGACGAGGCCGCCGACACCGATCGGGAAGCCTTTGGCAGGTGGCACGCCGCCCTGCTCGAGCATGGGGTCTATTGGCCCTGCAGCCAGTTTGAGGCGGCGTTCATTTCGCTCGCCCACGATGCCGTTTCGCTACAGAAGACGGGACAGGCCCTCAAGGCCGCGTTCGCAACTCTGTGACATCGCGAAAACCCGTTGATTTTCAGGGTTCAAGTGGTCTTCGACCAACCTTGACCCCATACCCCCCCATGCTATACGCCGCCCGCTCGTTGGGCGCGGATCCTTGGAACTGTAGTGAACTGATGTGCTGGCCATGCTCCTCAACCGGGAACAAAGGGAGCAGCTCAAGCAGCTGGGCAGCTTGTCCACGATTGGGCTCGAAATCGCCCTTTCGATCGCCCTCGGCTACCTCGGTGGCCAGTGGTTGGACGAGAAGCTTGGAACCGAACCTTGGCTCGAATGGATTGGCCTTGGTTTTGGGCTTGCCGCCGGCGCACTAAGCCTCTACAGGGTCGTCCGCCGCGCCCAACGGATGATGGAAGAAGAAGACGAGTCTCCGTGATCGACCAACTGAAAACGCAAACTCCACGCTACGTCGCGGTCGCGGCGATGGTGCTCGTCGGCTTGGCCTTCGTGCTCGGGGGACCGGTCGTTGGCACCGGCGCCCTCGTCGGTGGCGTGGTGGCGACGTTGGACGCGTGGGCGATCACCTGGCTGGCGAAACGCATCGTCACCGGCGCCGGGTTCATCGGCAGCGGTATGGCGGCTGGTCTTCTCGGTGTGAAGCTCGTGCTGCTCCTGGCTGTGTGCTGGGCATTGCTCTCGCGCTGGGGCGCCGACCCACTTGGCTTCTCCGTGGGACTTGGCGCATTGGTCATCGGGATGCTCTTTGCGGGTGTCGATCTTTCGATTCGAGAAGCCCAGGCTGCGCGTGACGCGCAGGTCGCAGGGGAGGGGTAAGGCGTGCCACACGGCGAATCATGGTTCAGCTTCCTTCCATTTCTCGAGCCCTTCTCGCACTGGGTCTCGGGGGTGTTCGGGGCGAGCTACATGGAACACAGCACGCACCTCGGCGTACAGCACGTCTTGGCGTACGCAACCGTGGTGTTGTTCCTGATCGGCGTCGGCTTCTACATCAGCCGCAAGCTCAAGAACACCGAGGAGAAGATCCTCCCCGAGGGCAAGGTCACTTTCTACGGCTTCATCGAGACCATTGTCGGCGCCACCTACAAGCTGTCTTCGGACCTGATGGGTCCGAAGCCCGCTGCCTACTTTCTGCCGTTGATCGGCGCCTGCGCGCTCGTGATCTGGTTTTCCAACGCGCTCGGGTTGATTCCCGGTTTCCTGCCGCCGACCGACAATCTCAACACGACGTTTGCGATGGCGATCGTGATCTTTTTCGTGACCCATTGGTACGGGGTCAAAGAGCACGGCTTCGTGAAGTACTTTTCCCACTTCTTCGGGCCGAAGGTGCCGTGGTGGATCGCCTGGTTCATCGCTCCGTTGATGTTCGTGATCGAGATGATCTCGCACGTCGTGCGCCCGATCACGCTCGCCATTCGACTGATGGCCAACATGACAGCCGACCACATGGTGCTCGGCATCTTCGTTGGCTTGTTTGCCGGCATGGGCTTGGTGCTCCTGCCGGTGCCGATCGTCTTTTACCTGATGGGCGTTCTGGTCGTCACCGTCCAGACGTTGGTCTTTTGTTTGCTCTCGGTGATCTACATCACTCTGGCCATTCAACACGAAGAAGAACACTAGGTTTCCCTCTCGGAAGAGAGGCTTGAGGAGGCTCCGGAAAATGAAGAAATTGGCTCTTCGACTTGTCAGCTTTGCTGCACCACTCGCTCTCACCGCGACCGCGTTTGCACAGGATGCTGCGTCGGACGCTGAGAATCAGGCGGTCGCGATCGCCGGCCGCGCGATGGCCGCGGGCTTGGCCATCGGTATCGCAGCATTCGGCTGCGGCTTAGGCCAGGGTCGTGCCGCGACCGCAGCGCTCGAGGGCATCGCCCGCAACCCGAACGCTTCGGGCAAGATCCTCGTCCCGCTCATTCTCGGCCTGGCGCTCATCGAGTCGCTCTGCATTTACGCGCTAGTCATCGCGTTCCAGGTGCAGCCCTAAGCCGTAACTTTCGTCAGGGGCCGCCGATTGAGGCGTTCCCTGGCGAGTTGCGCCTTGTCGCACCATAATCGCTAGTATGACGAGCGAGCAGGATGGAAACATGCCCGTAGAACCCGCGCCCAAGCGGAGGCTTACGGGCGCGGTCAAAGTCGGCCTAGTGTTCGTCGTCCTCGTGGGCGCGGCCTCTTGGTTGCTTTCCGGAAGCGACAACCCATTCGTGTACTCGAAGCTGGTGCACGAGGTGATGACCGAACCCGATTCCTTCGAGGGCCGGCGCCTCCGCGTCGAAGGCGAGCTTCGGCAGGGGTCGATCCAGTTCCGGGAGGATCCCTGCGAATGGCGTTTCGTTCTCTATAAAGAGGACAAGGAGATGCCCGTGCGCTTCCCGCAGTGCGTCGTCCCCGACACTTTCCGCGACGGCATGGGTATTCAAGTGACGGTCCAAGGTGAGCTCGGCAACGACGGTGTGTTCCTCGCCAACCAGGTCATTCCTCGCTGCCCCTCGAAGTACGAGATGCAGCAGCGGATGGAAGCCGGTGAAGAGATACCGTACGACCCCAACGCGACGCTCCCAGGCCACAGCTAAGAAAAAGCCCGCCTCCTGAGGAAGCGGGCTTTCGCTCTTTCGGAACTGCGCGCTACATCGCGTCGATCTGCTCGATGCGCTTTTCGTGTCGCTCCTTTTCGCGCTTCTCGGCGGCCTCCGCGCTGCGCATCTGCTTGTCATAGTACTCCTGGACGCGCTTCTTCCGGCTTTCGATTTCCTCCATCTGAGCTTCGTGGCGCTTTTTCTCTTGCTCCATGAGCCGCTCCTTGCGTTTCTCATTGGCAGCGGCGGCGCGTGCCTCTTCTTCGGCCTTACGCTTCTCGGCGGCGGCTTTCTGCGCGGCCTTGCGCTCCTCCGCAGCGGCCTTGCGAGCTTCCGCGTCGGCTTGGGCCTTGCTCTTGGCGTCGTCGGCTTTGGCTTTGCTCTCGTTGGCCTTGGCCTTGCCCTCAGCCTTGGCGTCGTCGGCCCCCTTCTTGGCCGCGCCTTTGACACCTTCGTGTGAATCCGCCCGCGCGCTTGGCGTGCTCGAAATCGAGGCCCCCAACACGAGCGCCAATGCAATCAGCAACGATGAAACGATTCTCATTCCCTATTCCTCCAGATGGTTTGTGCGGGCTCCCGACGGCATCGCCCCCGCCCGCATCGTGACTCCACCGTAGTCCTCGAGCAGCGTTCGCCCAAACACTTTGGTGATTCTTGACCTCGCGGACTAAACAGCCGTACAGTGCTTCGAATGAGCACAGTCGGGGGGGACGAGAGGGGGGGGCTCACGGCAGTTCCCAGGCAAGCTTTTCGCCGCGTTGAGAAGCCTTGGGCGCGGTTACGAGGCGTTTCCGAGGTACTCGAGCGTTGGCAGTCCGAGGGGACGTTCCGCAACGTGACCTGGAGCCACCAGGTCGACCCGCATCGCGCGAGCTTCGCGCACATGCCCGAAGAGCTGGCCCCAGCGGTTCGTCGCGCTCTCCGCCGCCGGGGGGTCGAGGCCCTCTACAGCCATCAGGCGCTGGCGTACGATCTTGCTTCGCGGGGCAAGCACGTGGTCGTTGCGACGCCCACGGCGTCCGGAAAGAGCCTTTGCTACAACCTCCCGGTCCTTCAGGCGCTGGCGTCCGATCCGAGCGCCACCGCCCTCTTCTTGTTTCCAACCAAGGCGCTCTCGCGGGATCAAGAGGAAGCGCTGCGCACGTTCATGCGCGATGCCGAGCTGAGCATCGGCGCGATCACCTATGATGGCGATACGCCGGTCGATGCGCGGCGCGCTGCGCGGCAGCGAGCTGGCGTGCTTCTGACCAACCCTGACATGTTGCATGCGGGTATCATGCCGCACCACACGGGGTGGGCCCGACTGTTCTCGAACTTGAAGTATGTCGTCGTCGATGAGCTCCACACCTATCGCGGCGTCTTTGGATCGCACCTCGCGAACGTCATGCGCCGATTGGTTAGGATCGCCCGCTTTCACGGGTCTTCGCCAACGTTCCTCTTTGCTTCCGCCACCATCGGCAATCCACAGGAGCATGCGTCCCGCATCTGTGGCGAGCCCGTCGAGCTCATCGAAGAGAGCGGTGCACCGACCGGGCCGCGCCAAGTGCTCGTTTACAACCCGCCCATCGTGAATGCCGAGCTTGGGATTCGGCAGAGCTACATCAAGACGGCGGTGCGGCTGACGCGAGACCTGGTCCGAGCGGGGGTGCCAACGCTAGTTTTCGGGAACTCGCGAAACGGCGTCGAGGTGATGCTCAAGTACCTTCGCGACCGGCTCGCGCAGGACAACATCGAGCCTTCTGCAATTCATGCGTACCGGGGCGGCTATCTGCCGGAGACGCGGCGACGCATCGAAGCCGCGCTTCGCGCCGGGGAGATTCGCTGCGTCGTTGCGACCAATGCCCTCGAGCTGGGCATCGACATAGGGGCGCTCGACGCGGTGGTGTGCGCCGGGTACCCGGGCACGATGGCGGGCCTATGGCAGCGGTTCGGACGCGCCGGGCGGCGACGCGATCTCTCGTTGTCGGTGCTCGTTTCATCGAGCAACCCGATCGATCAATACGTCGCGCGACACCCGCGGCAGCTCGTCTCGGCGCCGATTGAGCATGCGCGCATCGATCCCGACAATATCGAAATTCTGATCCAGCATCTCAAGTGCGCTGCGTTCGAGCTTCCCTTCCAGCCCGACGACGTCTACGGCGACGTGTCTGACGACGCGCTCGGTGATGCGCTCGAGTACTTGGCCGACAACGGTGTCGTTCACCCGACTTCAGCACCGGGCGGTTCGATCTACCATTGGGCTTCGGATAGCTATCCGGCGAACAACGTGTCCCTTCGAAGCGCGAGTTGGGATAACTTTGTCATCATCGATCTCGAAGGCGACCGCACCATTGCCGAGATGGATTGGCGAAGCACGCATACGATGCTCCACGAGCAGGCGATCTATCAGCACGAGGGCGGACAGTACCAAGTCGAGCGCCTCGATTTCGACAACCACAAAGCGTTCGTGCGCCGCGTGAAGCCGGACTACTACACGACCGCGATGACGCACAGCAAGGTCACCGTGCTCGAGCAGGACGAGGGCGCCTCGATCGAGCTCGGCGAGGTTCCACTGGAAGCCGGGCTCGGAGACGTGAGCGTCGTCGAAAAGGTGGTCGGCTACAAGAAGATCAAGTTCCATACTCACGAGAACGTCGGCTACGGCGAGGTGCACCTCCCGGAAATGCAAAAGCACACCAGTGCCTTTTGGCTCACGTTTTCCGAGGATTTCGTGCAGAGTCAGCCTGAGCCACGCGCAGTGGTAGTCGACGCGTTGCGGGGGCTCAGCAAGGCGATGCACCTAGTCGGCGCGGTCGGGCTCATGATCGACCCGCGTGATCTCGGACGCACGCTCGGGAGCCGCAAAGAAGACGACGCTGGCCCCGTGGCGACGAAGTCGTTTTACGGGGCACCACCCAGCAAAGGACAGGGGCCAGGCTTCGACCCCACGATCTTTCTCTATGACACGGTGGCTGGCGGAATCGGTCTCGCGTCCAGACTCTACGAAGAGCGTGAAGAGCTCCTGCGGCGCGCGCGCCACTTGATTGAGACCTGCGAATGCGAGGAGGGTTGCCCTGGGTGCATCGGTCCGGATGCGTCGGATGGGGACGAGCCAGAGGCGGCTCGAAAGAAGCTGGTGCTGGGTATTTTGGATGCCGTGGGCGTGAGCGCCACACATTGAAGTCGATGTCGATCAAACGAGGGTTGGCGCGTCTTGCGCACACAACTCCGAGAAAGCTCGATGTCGCCAGCGTTCGCGGCGTCCTTCCTGGCGGGCCTCGCGAGACGGAGCACGGCGCTCTTCATCTGATCGACGAGTATCTGGAGCCTCGCCACCATCATGGGCGCGTGCCCATCGCGCGCGCTCTCGAGGTGTCCACCGCGCGGCTCGCGCAGCTGGCGTTGAACCCCGAGCTCGAGTCGGTTGATCTGCAACGGGCCCTCTTTTTCGACACCGAGACGACGGGCCTCGCGGGTGGAACGGGCACCGTGCCGTTTCTCATCGGGATCGCTTGGTTCGAAGATGAGTCGATGCGAATTCAGCAGCTTTTCCTTCCTGAAATGGGCCGAGAGGCGCCGATGCTTCACTGGCTCGCAGAGCGAGTGCAGCAGAGCTCGTGTCTGGTGTCGTTCAACGGCAAGGCGTTCGATTGGCCCCTCTTGCGCGCTCGCTTCATTTTGAATCGCGTCCCAGCCCCCACGTTGCCTCCTCACCTCGACTTGCTGCATTGCGCGCGCCGCGTTCTTCGGCCGCGACTTCGGTCGGTGCGTTTGGTCGAGCTCGAGCGCAAGGTGCTCGGGATGCACCGTGAAGATGATGTCTCTGGCGCGTTGATCCCACAGCTCTACTTCGACTACCTCGACGGCGGCGACGTTTCCCCGATGGCCAAGGTGATCGAGCACAACGCCAACGACCTGATCGCGCTTGCCGCACTCGTCGCCAAGCTCGTGAGTCATTTCGACGAGGTTCATGGCGAGGATGACCCGCGCGACCACTTGGCGTATGCCAAGGTCGCAGAGCGCGCAGGCGATGGCACGCGCGCGCGGTCGTTTGCAGCCGCGGCAGCCAATGGCGGCGGCGAGTCCGCGTGTACGGTCGAAGCATGTCTACTCAATGCGCGCATGGCGCGTCGGTGCGGCGAGCTCGATGATGAAGAGAGCGCGCTTCGCACTGCGCTCGCGGCAGCCAACACCGACGATCTCCGCGCAGGCGTTCGCCTTGCGCTTGCCAAGTTCTATGAACACCGACGCAAAGACTTGGAACGCGCGCTCGAACATGCGGCAGGGACGGTGCTGGCGGAGGGTGAAGATGCATCCGAGCGCCGGGTGACGCGGCTGGAACGCCGGCTTGGTCGTGTCCGTGCCAGTTGACGCGATTGGCGTCGGGAGGTTGCTGCCGTCAGGAGGTGGGGAGGGCTTGAAACGTGGTTCGGTTTGGCAACATCCACCCGCCCGCCACCACTGCGTAGTTTCAGTATCACTCTCACGCGACTGAGCAGCGTGGCTCCGCGCACTCCGCTTCGCTCGTGCTTGGCGGCGCCTCTGGCGCCGGGCTTCGCCCCGCGGGCTCGCGGCCCTCTTGGAATGGGAGCTGATACCTTTTTGCATCGCGTGAATGCCGCCTTGGCACGCGATGGCACACCGGCGGATGTTCTCGGGACTGGAATTATGGGGTTTTTGGGCGACCTTCGCTGGCATTGAACTTGCTCCCTGGATGCTGAAGCCGTGTCGGGAGAGAAGTGATGAGTCGATTTTGGATCGCTTGTGTGGCCGTTGGCGGCCTCGGTTTTTCGTTTGCTGCTTGTGGTGAGACCAGCACGGGTGCGGCGGGTCCCAACGAGGGCTACGTGTGCGGCACCGATGGCGCGACGTATTCCCTCGAAGCCGCCGATCGCAGCGAGCCCGAGGTATGGCACCGGGGGCGGTGCGACGAACCGATGCACTGCGAGTCCCCGACCGACTGCTTCGTCGGTGACGAGTGTATGCCCGGCGCCGATGCGCGTTGGTGCATTCCCGGACCCACGCGCTGCAATTGCCCGGGTCTCTTTGAGCCCGTTTGTGGGGGCGACAGTCGCAACTACGTCAACGCTTGTGAAACGGCGTGCGCGGGTGTCGGCATTCGTCACGAAGGGTTCTGCAACGAGCCGCCGGGCGAGGGCTGCGTTCGCGCTGGCTGCAGCGACCATTTGTGCGTCGAAGAGGGCATGGATATCGCGAGCACCTGCGAGTGGCGGCCCGTTTACGAGTGCTATCAGCAGGCGACCTGCGAACGCCAAGAGAACGACCAGTGCGGGTTTACACCGACGCACGAGCTCGTGGAATGCTTGGAGCGACATGGCGAGGGCCTATGCCGCATCGACCCGCGGTGGCAGGACGGTTTCGAAGCCGAATGCGAAAGCCCGCAGGTCCCCGGCATCGTGGGTGTGATCGAGGTAGAGCCGCACGAGATGATGCGCCTCGGACAGTGGTTCCGAGCGAGCTTGCAACTGCTCGAGTCGTCGGTGTTTGGCGATGTATTCCCCGGAGAGGGCCTAATCTTCTGCGAGGACGAGGAGACGCGCTTACAAGGTGTCGCAGCCATGACGCCGCTCGGGGACCTCGAGTTTTTCTGCACGATTCTCCCCGCGATGCATCCCGGTGAGTGCTTAGACGACGGTGATTGCCCGGTAGGCTGGATTTGCCAAGAGAGCATCGTCGGTGGCCCCGAGCACGACGGCGTCTGCGAGCGCTGCAACTGCGTCGACATCTACATGCCGGTCTGTGGCGTGGATGGGCGGACCTACGGCAACGGCTGCGAAGCGGAGTGCACTCATGTTCGTGTGGCGTACGAAGGCGAATGCAAGAACGACTGTCCGGTAGAGACGCACATCTTGAACTTCCGCGGGGAGTGTGTGGCCAAGTGCTACGGCCCCGAGCAGTGTGGCGACGAGCAGCGCTGCAATTCGGGTGAGGTCTGCCTTCAGGATCCGGCGTGCCCCGCGTGCGACGTGTGCGTCGGTTGGTGTGAGCCCCCCGCCGGCGACTGCCGCACCAACGGCTGCGCACCTGGCTGGACCTGCGACTACTGCCAGACCTCGAACGGCAACGCGGAGTGGATCTGTCTCGGGCCCGACGCGGGCGCGTGTCTGCCGCCCGACGAATGCCGTCCAACAGGCTGCAACGGCGAGATCTGCGCAAGCCAGGACATGGCCTCCTCGTGCGTCGCGCTGCCCGAGTTCGCCTGCTACCAGGAGCTCGGAGTCTGTGAGCTCCAGGCCTGGGGCCAGTGCGGCTGGACTCAGACGCCGGAGCTCGACGAGTGCCTCTCGGAGTTCGACTGCCGGTCGACCGGCTGTGACGAGGGGAGCTACTGCGGCTACTGCTGGATCAGCTGGGAGTGCATTCCGGACGGCGCAGTATGCTGACCGAGCGACTTCCCTCCTCTGCGTGGCGTTCGTCCGACGGTCCCACCATCACCGGGAGATAGACGCTGCGCAGAGGGGGGCCTTACTCTCGCGGCGCAGCTACGCCGGTGCCTCAACGGTGATCTCAGTCTTCACCGAGTTGGCGATGAAGCAATGCTTGTGCGCGTTTGCATGAAGCTCGTCGAGCTTCTCCTGGCTGGGCGCTTCGCTGCCCCAGGTGATCTTGGGGCGCAGCGTCACTCTCGTGATCGCCATACGCTTTTCGGCGTTCCGCTCCATGACGCCACTGGCTTGGTCCTCGTAGTCATCCACCACGAAGCCGTCGCGCGCGGCGAGCGCCAAGAACGTCAGCATGTGGCAGCTCGAGAGCGCGGCGACGAACGCCTCTTCGGGATCGACCAATGCGGGGTCGCCGAGGTAGCCAGGCGCCGCCGACGCGCGCACCTCGCTCCCACCCTCGAAGGTCCAGAGGTGCTCCCGCGAGTATTCCTTCGGCGCGAACTCCTTGCCCTCCCGATTCCAGTGAATTTTCGCTCGATGCTCTGACATCCCTACTCCTTCGAGCCGCATCCCTAGGGTCGTTTCACGAAGGGGACACGCTCCCCCTCTCCAACCTCTCGAAATCATTAGTGTCCTGCGCGAAAGATCGCAGCGACCTATCTGGGGCCAGCGTGATAGCACAGCGATCTTTCGCTGAGAAGCTCAGTTGTTTCAGTGGGTTGGAGAGGGGGAGCGTGTCCCTGTTAGCCGGTCCCTGTTAGCCGCCGGAGATGGGGTCGACGTGTACGGGTGGGGTGTCGTCGGTGAGGCGGTTTTCGAGGAAGCCTTCGGGGAGGGAGACCTTTTGGCGGCCTCCCGTTTTGCCCCGCGGGACCCGCATCGCTCCAGGCGGGAATGGCTCATTCGGGTCGGAGGCGCGGAGGACATCCTCGAGCTCGACCAGAGTCGTGACCCGCATCAGCCGTGATCGAAGCTTCGCGCTTCCTCGGAAACCCTTCGTGTACCAACTGCTATGTCGGCGGAACATGCGCATCGCCGACGCCTCGCCCGCCCATTCGCAAAGCAACGCAGCGTGCTCGAGCGCGACGTCTGCGACCTCACCGAAGGTCGGCGGGTCTTGCGGCTCGCGGCCGGCGAAAACATCAGCCAAGTCACGGAAGAGCCAAGGGCGGCCGAGACAACCTCGGCCGATCACCACTCCGTCGCATCCCGTCGCACGCATCATTCGAAGCGCGTCATGCGCCTCCCAGATGTCGCCGTTGCCGAGCACAGGGATCGTTCGCACGCGCTGCTTGAGGTTGGCGATTGCGTCCCAGCGGGCCTCGCCGTCGTAGAGCTGGGCCGCAGTTCGCGCATGCAACGCGACTGCCTTACAGCCCTCTTCTTCGGCCACCCGTCCAGCGTCTTCGTAAGTGAGCAAGCCATCGTCGAGTCCCATGCGAAACTTGATCGTGACCGGGATGGCCCCTGCGTTCTGCACCGCGGCTCGCACGATGCTCGCAAGCAATCGAGGCTTCGCAGGAATCGCCGACCCGCCGCCCTTGCGCGTTACCTTGGGCACTGGGCAGCCAAAGTTCATGTCGATGTGGTCCACGTGTCCTTCACCAACCAACCACTTCACGGCCTCGCCCACGTAATAGGGATCGACACCGTAGAGCTGCAAGCTGCGCGGTGTTTCGTCTTCGCCGAATTCGGCGAGCATCAAGGTCTTTGCGCGCCCCTCTACCAACGGCCGGGCGGTCACCATCTCGCTCACGTAGAGCCCCGCGCCGAAGCGCCGACAGAGCGCGCGAAAGGGCCAGTTCGTCACCCCCGCCATCGGCGCGAGCACCACGGGAGGCCAAACGGGGAGCGGCCCGATGTGGACCGGCACAAACTCGTCCGCCTGCGCTAGCGCGACGTCGCGATTGAGCTCGCCCTTGTAGACCGAATCCATTGTCGGATTAACCCTTTGCAAGAGGGGGCTGACCCCTTCTTTCGTCAGTTGACCACGGCGAGGTGGCGCTGACCGGAGCTCCGCAGGACCTTCATGCGCCAGTCGACACCAATGAGCTCGCCAGGCTCCAGGGGAAGCCAGATATTTTCGCCGAGAATCACTTCGCTAGAAAAAATGAGATGATTGACGTAGCCGCTCTTCGAAGGCGCTTCGCATTCTGGCGAGAGGCTCGGACATGCGTCCCTGTCCCCGCATCGCGTCTTGTACGTAGACCAGAAAAGCTCTTTCCCTCCCTCGGCGGCCACCATCGTCGTACCGTCCGTCACGATCGTGGTCAGTAGCGACGACTCCTTACCCGGGTCGACGTCGCAGATCTCCCGCACGTGCTCGAGCGTCGACCGGAGCGCCATCGTTGCCTCTTCGACGCCGATCCGTCCCGAGAGTGGGCCGTGCTGAGAGAGCTGCGTCAAAAAGAGGAAGAACAGCACCTCGCTGTCGGTCTCGCCGAGGATATAGCGCCGAAGCCGCGGCGCGACGCGCCGAACGAGCTCCTCGCGATGCTTGGGGAAGTCTTGGATGTCGCCGTTGTGCGCCATCACCCATTTTCCGTACTGGAAAGGGTGGCAGTTCAACACGGAGTTCTCGCCGTTGGTTGCCCGGCGAACATGGGCGAGCACAGTCTCCGAAGCGACGATTCCACTCACGCGCTGAAAGAGCGCGCAGTCGATTGCCGTGGTGGGGCTTCTGGTGATGTGCGGGGCGCCGTCCACGTAGAACGCCACGCCCCAACCGTCCCGATGGTCCGTGCTTTGCGCGCCGAGCGCGTTGTCGGCGTCCATTAAAGATCGGTGCACCTGGCTCTGAATAACGCTGCGAAACCCGAACAAGCGACACATTATCCGGTCATTTTGACATGAACGGCGGCGCCATGCCCGCTCTGCTTCTCAGGAGGCGCACCCGGTGTTAGGGTGCGCGCCCGTGAAGCGATTTCGGCGTCTTTTCATCGCGAACCGCGGCGAGGTGGCTGCCCGCATTGCGAAGACCTGCGACATACTGAGTATCACGCCAGTCTTTGGTGTGTCGGAGGCAGATCGCGCGGCGCCGTACCTGCGCGGACGTGAGTCCGTAGTGCTAGGGCCATCGCGATCGAGCGAGAGCTACCTAGCGGCCGATCGAATCGTCCAGGCCGCAGTCCAGACGCAGTGCACCGCGATGCATCCCGGCTGGGGGTTCCTTGCCGAAAATCCTCTGTTTGCGTCGCTCTGTGAAGCGCACGGTGTGACCTTCATCGGTCCGCCACCTGCGGTGATGCAGGAGCTCGGGCGAAAGACTCCGGCAAAGGCCGCGATGGCTGCCGCTGGGCTCAAACTGATTCCGGGCAGTGACGGCGTGCTTCGGGACGTGGCTCAAGCCGGCGAAGTCGCGGCCGCGACCGGGTTCCCGGTGCTGCTCAAGGCCGAGAGCGGAGGTGGCGGGCGCGGCATGCGGGTCGCGCGCGAGGCCAAAAGTCTCAAGGAGGCGTACGCGTCTGCCCAAGCGGAGTCCCAGGCTGCATTTGGAGATGGGCGTCTCTACCTAGAGAAGCTGATCGAGGGCGGCCGGCACATCGAGATTCAGCTCCTCGCCGACAAGTACGGAAACGTCGTCCATCTCGGCGAGCGCGATTGCTCGGTACAACGCAAGCACCAAAAGCTGATCGAGGAGTCTCCGGCGCTCGTCCTCACCGACGCCGAGCGGGCGCACACTCTTGCTGCTGCGGTCCGCGCGACGCAGGCCATCGGGTATGTGGGCGCCGGCACCATGGAGTTCCTCCTCGACCAAGGCGGCGAGCTTCGCTTCATGGAAATGAACGCCCGACTTCAAGTCGAGCATCCGGTTACCGAGATGCGAACCGGCATCGATCTGGTCGAGGCGCAGATTCGCGTTGCAGCTGGAGAGCGCTTGTGGTTGTCGCAGGACGATGTCGAGTTTCGCGGACACGCGGTCGAATGCCGAATCAATGCCGAGGACCCGACCAACGGGTTTGCGCCGAGCCCAGGGGTGATCGAAAAGTGGGAAGCCGGGTCTGACGACAAGAGCGTGCGTGTCGATACCCACGTCGAGTCGGGGTACGAGGTGCCGCCTCACTATGACAGCCTCGTCTGCAAGGTAATCGCTTGGGGCGAAGACCGAGACGCGGCCTGCGACCGCCTTGCGGAGGCGCTCCGCACCATGCGCTGCGATGGCATCTCGACGACGATCCCAATGCATTTGGCTGTCTTGTCGTCCAAGGAATTTCGCGAGAACCGGTACGATACCCGCGCCGTGCCAGGGTGGGAGAGCTGATGGCACAAGTTCCTGTGGTTCCGATTGGCAATGCGCGCGAGACGGTCGTCGACCAAGCCGAGTTCGACCGCGAACGCGCAGGACACGAACCCCTGGCTTCCAAGCTCGAGGCGCGTCGCGCGGAGGTCCATGCGGGTTGGGGCGCCAAGTACGTGGAGCGCGTTCATGAGAAGGACAAGCTGACGACCCGCGAGCGACTCGAACGGCTCAAGGACCAAGACTCGCAAATCTTCGAGGTTGGAACCTTCGTCAACTACGGGGTTGACTTCAACGGGCTGCGCTCGCCGGCTGCCGGCGTCGTGACGGCGTTCCTGAAGATCGAGGGGCGCTGGTGCATCGTCATCGCGAACGACAACACCGTCGCGTCGGGCGCCTGGTGGCCGAAGACCCCAGAAAAGATCGAGCGAGCCCAGGAAATGGCGCGCCGCCTGCGGTTGCCGACGCTCTATCTCGTCGATTGCAGCGGCCTCTACCTTCCCGAGCAGAGCAAGAGCTTCGCTGGCGCGACGGGCGCAGGGCATATCTTCAAGATGAACAGCCTGCTCTCTGCAGAGGGCGTCCCGCAGATCGCCGGCGTGTTCGGGGACTGCATCGCCGGCGGCGGTTACATGCCGATCATCAGTGACCGCGTCTACATGACCGAGCAGGCGTACATGGTCATCGCCGGTGCGGCGCTGATCAAAGGCGCGAAGAGCCAACACATCACGTCGCTCGATATCGGCGGCCCCGAAGTTCACGTGCACCAGTCGGGCTGCGCCGACGAGCGCGTCCCCGACGACGTCACCCTGATCGATTGCCTCCGTCGCGAGGTGTCGCGCCTCCCAACCTCGGCCGCGTCCTTCTATCGGGGCGGCGTCGAGTCGATGGAGCCGCGTTTCTCCCCCACGGAGATACCGGGCCTTCTTCCCGTCGACCACCGGCAGGCTTACGATTCCACGGAGGTCCTGGCTCGCCTGTGCGATCAAAGCCTCTTCTGGGAGGTCCTCCCGTCCGTCGGCCGCGAGATGATCTGCGGCGTTGCCCGGGTCGGCGGCCTGTACGCGGGCTTCGTGCTCAATCGGCAAGGCTTGATCGCGGACCCCGAGGCGCAAGGAGAGCAGCGCCCCGGCGGCATCCTCTACCGTCAAGGCATCGCCAAGATCAGCGAGTTCAGCCGCGCGTGCGACAGTGACGGCATCCCGTTGATTTGGCTTCAAGACATCAGCGGGTTCGACATCGGCGCCGAAGCCGAACGCCACGGGCTCCTCGCTTATGGGTCGAATCTCATTTACACCAACAGCACGAATCAGACGCCCATGTTCACCGTGTTGCTTCGGAAGGCATCCGGCGCTGGCTACTACGCGATGGCGGGGCTTCCTTACGATCCAGTCGTACAGCTTTCGACGACGGTGTCGCGTCTCAGTGTGATGGAGGGGCGGACTCTCGCGATCGCGTCTTACAACAGCAAGCTCGACGACAACTTCGAGATCCTGACGAGGGATCCGAAGGAGCGCGCGCAGATCGAGAAGCGCATGGCAGAGGTGGAGGCTCGCATCGAAGCCGACATGGACCCGTACGTGGCGGCGCGACAACTCGACACAGACGAGATCATCAAAGTCGACGAGCTGCGGGACTGGCTGAAGGTACTCGTCGAGATGAGCTACCAAGGCGTTGGCTATCGCCGCGTCAAGAATCCGAGGATCTGGACGCTTCACGACCTCGATGTCCTGGTGACCGGAGGGCGCGCATGAGCCACCACGGTTACATCCTTCGCGTCAGAGCGGTCGGGGACACCCGGGAGCTCCTCGCACCGAGCGTCGGTATCTTCACGCCGAGCGTCGCACAGGGCGAGATCGTGTCGGCCGGGCAGTCGATTGGCGCGATCGAGGTTCTCGGAGTGAGGCGCGCGTTAGTCGTCCCAGACGGAGTCGCTGGTCGTGTCGCCCAAAGGATCGGTGGGACGCGCACCCGAGTGCCGGTGCAATATGGAGATGCGCTCATCGCGGTGTCGACCGCCTCGGTGACCGACACCTCGACCCCAACCGCCGCACGCGCAACGGAGGCGGGCACCTCTCTCTCTTTCGTGGCGCCAATGAGCGGCCGTTTCTACGGCCGACCCTCGCCGAGCGAGCCTGCGTTCGTTTCGGTTGGCGATCGTGTGACACACGGCCAGACGGTGGGACTGTTGGAGGTTATGAAGACTTTCAACCGGCTCGTATATCAAGGAGACGAGCTACCCACACATGCGACCGTCGAGCGCATCCTTCCCAAGGATGGAGACGACGTCGTGCGCGGCGATCCGATTTTGCTCCTCGACTCGGCAGAAAGCTAGCAATGCGGGTGGCGACCTTGATGGCATGCGCCTTGGTCCTGCTCACGATGACCGCTTGCAAGTCGACCACGCCGGCGATCGAAGCGGACGACGTACCGGAGACCAAGAGCTACGTCTTCAAGCACGAGGGAATCGTCCGCGATGTGGCGATCTTCGATCCAAGAGACATCCCAGACGAGCGCCTGCGCCCGATGGTAGTGGTGCTGCACGGAGGGCTCGGGGATGACGACGACGCCGTGACGTTGAGCTTTGGGAAGCTCAACGTGCTCGCCGCCGAGGACGATTTCCTGGTCGTCTACCCCAACGGGGTCGGGGGACATTGGAACGACGGGCGCAACGTCGAGCGCTACGTGTCGCAACGGGAGCACATCAACGACGTCGGCTTTCTGAGCAAGCTCGTGGACGACCTCGTCGAGAAGCAGAACGTCGACGCCGCATCGGTCTTCTTCGTTGGTGTGTCGGACGGAGCGATGATGGCACATCGCTTTGCGTGCGAGCGCACCAATGAGCTTCGCGCGTTCGCCGCGGTCATCGGCTCGATGCCCTACAACGTCGCGCGAAGGCGCTCGCGCTGCGGCAAGCAGCCGCTGTCGGTGCTGATGATCAACGGCAGTGAGGATCCGATCGTGCCGTGGGACGGCGGGACGGTGAGGTTCGACGACCGGGATCTCGGGCGAGTGCTCCCGGTAGAGCGTACGTTCTCGTTTTGGAGCCGTCACAACGGGTGCGGCGATATCGAGATTTCGATGATCCCGGATTTCGCGCCGAACGATGGCAGTCGCATCGAACGTCGAAGGGCGATCGGGTGCGAGAACGACACCAAGGTCGAGCTCTTCGTCGTACGAGGCGCCGGCCACACCTGGCCGTCCGGGTGGCAGTACCTCCCGGAGCACTTGGTGGGCCCGACCAGTCGCGACATCGACGCGGCGATCGCGGCGTGGCGGTTCTTTCAAAGCACCCTTTAGCCGGCGTGGTTGGTGCTAAGGTCAGCGCGATGGTGGAAGTGAAGCTCGGCGATCGTTCCTTGTTTCCCAGTCTCGAGGGCGTGGCATACCTGGCCCACGCGGCGATATCACCGCTCTCGGCGCCGGTGTGCGCGCGTATCGCGGAGGTGACGCATGATTACGCTCGGGGCGGCATGGCGGGCTTCCTCCGCTGGGCGCCTCGGCTGCGGGAGGTGCGTCGCGACTTGGCCTCGTTGATCTCCGCCGAGCCGGACGAGATCGCATTCGTCGCAAACACCACGCAAGGTGTGATCGATGTAGCCTTCGGAATCCCCTGGCGCGAGGGCGATCGAGTCGTGCTGTTCGACGGTGAGTTTCCCGCGAATGTGACACCTTGGCAGCGGGCGGCAGAGGAGTTTCGACTCGATCTAACCTGGTTGCCCCTCAGCCCGTTCCACCGCTCGGTCGGCGAGGGGCTCGCGGAGCTCGAGAGGGAGCTCGAACGAGGTGTGCGTGTCGTCGCGGTGAGCGCGGTACAATACAAGACCGGCCTTCGTATGCCGCTCGCGGAGATGGCCGCGCTCTGCCACGAGTACGACGCCGAGATCTTCGTCGATGCCATTCAGGCGCTGGGCGCGACACCCGTGGACGTGACGTGGGGCATCGACTATCTGAGTTCGGGGAGTCACAAGCACTTGATGGGTGCGGAGGGGGCCGGCTTCCTCTACGTCGCCGACCGTTGCGCGGCCTCGCTACGCCCGAGGCTCGCGGGTTGGCTCGGTCACGTAGACCCGGTCGCGTTTCTCACCGGCGACGAGCCGCGGCTTCGGTACGACAATCCGCTGAAGCTCGGCGCCCAGGCTCTCGAGATCGGGACAAGCAACGTGATGGGTCTCGCAGGTCTCGGGGTCTCCCTCGAGCTTCTCTCACGACCGGGGGTCCCGGCGATTCATTCGCACGTTCAGGTCTACCTCGATCGCCTCGAAATCGGGTTGGCGGCGCGTGGCTTCGAAAGCCGGCGGTCGAACGACCCTTCGCTTCGCTCGACGCTCCTCGCCGTAGCTGTGCCTTCCGATGTACGGCTGAGCAAACTCGCGGCGGCGCTTCGTGACCGGGGCGTCATCTGCAACACCCCGGACGGCCTGATGCGGTTTGCGCCTCATTGGCCGAATTCACATGATGAGGTCCCCGTCGTCCTCGACGCAGTGGACCAGGCGCTGGCCGCTCTGCGCGCTTGAGCCTAGGCTCGCCAGGTGCGCACCGAAAGCGATCGCAGCTTTTTCATCTTCAACGCGGTCATCTCCGTTGCAGCCGTCGGGTTTCTCGGTTGGCTCTTGCTCGTTCGAGAGGGTGGTGGCGTCAACGCCGACCTGAGCTTCATGCCGGGGGTAAACGCCGCCCTCAACGCCACCTCTGCGACGCTCCTCGTGCTCGGGCTCGCTGCCATTCGAAGCGGACGCCGCGACGTTCACCAGCGCCTGATGGTCTCGGCATTCGCGGCTTCGGCTGTCTTTCTCATCGGCTACGTGATCTATCACTACGCCCATGGAGACACGCAATACCAAGGGGAGGGTGCTGTTCGCATCGTGTATTTCACGGTCCTCATCACCCACGTCCTGCTCTCGATCGTGATGCTCCCGATGATTCTGACGACGTTTTATCTGGCCGCACGCGAACGCTTCACAGCGCACCGGAAGCTCGCCAAGTGGACCTTGCCGATCTGGCTCTACGTTTCCGTGACGGGCGTCGTGATCTACTTCATGCTTCGCTGAGTCGAGGAGGGATCGATGGGAATCATTTCGTGGATCGTATTTGGTTTGGTGGCGGGCATCTTTGCCAAGTTCCTCATGCCTGGTGACGACCCCGGAGGGTTCCTCAAGACCACGGCCGTCGGCGTGGTCGGGGCGCTCGTGGGCGGTTTCATCGCGACACGCATCGGCTTCGGGAACGTGACCGGGTTCAATCTCCGCAGCTTCGCAATCGCTATTGCGGGTTCGCTCTTGGTGCTTTGGGGCTACCGCAAGCTCAAGAGCTCGTAACAACACCACCAGCCGACCCCCACCGCGAGCGCGTTTGTCGCGACCGACTCTCCGGTCCGTGGGCGTCGTGCGTTCGCGCTCGAGCGTCCGTTCAGTTGGTCAGCCGTCGCACTGCCAGTATCCCCTCCGCGACCATCCATAGGAGGAGCACGAGCAGCAGGGACGCGAGCGCAGTGAGCGGGGCGTTGCCCTCCGCCAGGAACTGTTGGAGCTTGGCGATCAAGGCAAGCGCGGCGACCGGCATGACGAGCAGCATCGGGATCACGAGTGGCCACACGGGGCGCTTCCTCGAAAAGAAATAGAGCGCGAGTGTCATCAACGTGAACGCGGCCAAGAGCTGGTTACTGGCGCCAAAGATCGGCCACAGCACCCAACCTACGGCTTTGGCCTGTCCGGTCGTTGGGTCCGGCGTCTCTGCGAGCGCCAGGTACATGGCCGGAACGACCGCGATGATCGTGGCGATATACGGATTCGTGAGAGGCTTGATCCTCAGCGCTTCACCGAACTCGCTCAAGATGAAGCGCTGGATGCGAGTTGCGGTGTCGAGCGACGTGGCCGCGAACGCGATCACCAGCACAGCCATCAATGTGCGCGCCAGCTCCGAAGACAAACCGACGGCTTCGAGGAACGCACCGCCGCCGAGCACGAACGCTGCGGCTTTGTTGCCACCCGCGTGCGCCCAGGAGTCGTAATAGAGGGCCCAGCTCAGATCGTCGACAGCGCCCTGGGTGGGAAGAGCGCATGCCCCGACGAGCCCGATGCCGGCCACTGCGGCAAGCGTCGATGCAAGGGCAAGCGAGCCTTCGCCGAGCATGGCGCCGTATCCGATCATGCGCGCGTCCCGGAGCTTGTCGATCTGCTTGGATGTCGTGCCCGACGAGACCAGCCCGTGGAAGCCGCTGATCGCACCGCAGGCGATCGTCACGAACAGGATCGGGAAGATCGAAGGGGCGCCCGCCTCCGGGCTTCGGTACACAGGAGCGTCGAAGTTTGGGTGGGCGATGAGTAGGCCGAGGAATAAAAGACCCAGCCCCACGAAAAGCTGGTGGCTGTTGATGTAGTCGCGCGGCTGCAGGAGCAGCCAGACCGGCAACAGGCTAGCAATCGCCGAATAGATCAGAAGAAAGAAGATCCAGCCGGAGATGACGCGGTGCTCGTCAACCCCCATCGCGACGAAATCGATCGGCACCTCGACACCGACCCATACGAAAAAATACAGCACTGCAAGAGCAACCAGCGACGGGACCAGGATCTTGACGCGTCGCTTGTAGACGAGCCAACCGATCACCAGCGCGACGATGATCTGGATGTTGATTGGGATGACACTCGTCGGCTGGCTCACGAAGAGGCCAGCGATCGCCATCGCGAATACCGCAAGCACCAACCAAATCAAGACAAGCACGAAGCACATGAACAAGATTCGGGCGCGCTTGCTGATGGTCTTCGCCGTGATGTCCGCGATCGAATGACCTTTTTCGCGAACGCTTGCGACTAGGGCGCCGAAGTCGTGCGCGGCGCCCATGAAGATCGTGCCGAGCACCACCCAAGCGAGCGCCGGGCCCCAACCCCAGTACGCAGCGACGCAAGGGCCAATGATCGGCGCGGCACCGGCGATCGACGTGAAGTGGTGGCCAAACAGTACTGCGCGCTGCGTTGGCACGAAGTCGACTCCGTCTTCGAGCTCGTGCGCAGGCGTTACCAGGTCTTCTTGATCCTCGAAGACTTGCTCCCCGAGAAATCGCCCATAGAGTCGATACGCGATCAGGAATGCACCGAGGACCAGAGCCGCCGCGAACGCCGCCATTTGCGCGTTGGTCGGCTTTTTTCAGGGTTTGGTCAAGCACAAAACTCGCTTTCCTTTGGGTCGAAAAGGGCTAAGGTCCCGGCCATGAGTGGGACCTTTCGACCCCATGGCTTGTGGACCGCCCTGGTGACCCCGTTTTCAGCGGATCTTCAGGTCGACGACGATTCCTTCCGGAGCCTCATCGAGTTCCAAATCCAAGAGGGCGTCGACGGTGTGCTCCCTTGCGGAACCACTGGTGAGTCGCCCACGCTTTCATGGCGAGAGCACGATGCGGTCGTCGAAGCTGCGATCCGCACGGTCGACGGGCGCGTTGGCGTGCTTGCCGGCACCGGTAGCAACAACACGCAGGAGGCGATTCGTTCGACCACCCAGGCCAAGGAAGCCGGCGCGACCGCTGCGCTGTTGGTCGACTGCTACTACAACGGCCCTTCGAGCCTAGAGCTCCGCACGGAATACTACGAGCGCATTCTCGGGCAGGTGCCCGATATTCCCATCGTGCCGTACGTGATTCCGGGTCGCAGCGGATGTGCGCTCTCGGCCGCCGACCTTGCGATTCTGCACTTGAACGACCCGAAGAGGGTGCCCGCCGTGAAGCAAGCGACGGGTGACCTCGACCGCATGCGTCTCGATCGCAAGCTTTCGGGGTCGGCGCTGAGCATCTTGTCCGGCGACGATGAGATGACCCTCACGATGATGCGCGACGAAAAGATCCGCGGGTGTGGTGTGATCAGCGTGTTGTCGAACATCGTACCCGGCGCGATTGGCGGGATGGTGCGAGCGCAGTCGGCCGACGATGCCGAAGAGACGGAACGGCTTGCTCAGGCCCTGGAGCCCCTCCTCAAGCTCGTGAACTGCACCGTGACGGGGGTCCGAACGCTACCGAATGGGCAGAGCGTCGAGGTCACCGACAAATTCAGGAACCCGGTGCCGGTGAAGACGATGATGGCGGGCCTCGGGATGATCTCGTCGGTCAAGCGCGCACCCCTCGGCCGCATGAGTTCGGCGGCCGTCGCGCAGTGCCGCGACGCCCTTCGCCAGGTGCACACCGCGGACCCAGGCATTCTCGGACCGATCGAAGAGGCGTTCGAAGTTCGCATCGGCCAGCGCCTCGGCGACGATGGGGTATGGTCGGCGCTCGCCCGCTGAGGGGACCGTGTACCGAGCGCTGATTCGGCCGTTGTTGTATTTGCTGTCGGCGGAGACTGCGCATCACCTCGCGTTCGGGTGCCTTTGCATCGTGGCCGCCATTCCCGGGGTGAAGCCGCTGCTAAGAAGCATCTTTCACAGCCGAGATGCAAGGCGTGTCGACGCCCTGGGTCTGAGCTTTCCGAACGCGATTGGGCTGGCTGCGGGCTTCGACAAGGACGCGATCGGTTACGAGGCGCTTGGGTCCATCGGTTTTGGTTTCGTCGAGATAGGAACGCTTACGGGTCAGCCGCAGCCTGGGAACCCCACACCTCGTCTTTTCCGTTTGCCGAAAGACCGTGCGCTCGTGAATCGAATGGGCTTCAACAACCGCGGCTCAGCGGACGCGGTAGGAAGGCTCCGAGGGCCCCGTCGCACGATCGTCGGCGTGAACATCGGTAAGACCAAGGTCGTTTCCGAGGGCGACGCCATCAACGACTACGTCGTTAGCGCCAGGCGAGTCGGACCGCACGCGGACTACGTCGTCGTCAACGTGAGCTCTCCCAACACGCCCGGCCTTCGTGACCTCCAAGCGACCGAAAAGCTGCGCCCACTGCTTCAGGCGGTTCGTGAAGCGCTTAATGAAGTATCTCCGGCCCGACATGTCCCCCTGCTCGTGAAAATCGCACCAGATCTCGCTGATGACGACGTCGATGCGGTCGCCGACATGGCGCTCGATTTGGGCCTAGACGGGATCGTTGCCACGAACACCACGATTCGGCGAGATGGGTTGCAGAGCAGCGCCGAGGAAGTGGAACGCTGCGGATCAGGGGGCCTGAGCGGACCGCCGCTGCACCACCGCGCACTCGAGGTCCTCAAGCGCCTGAAGGCGAAAACAGGCGACAGGCTGACGCTGATCTCGGTAGGAGGCATCGAAACCCCCGAGCAGGCCCGCGAAAGAATCGAAGCGGGGGCCACGCTCCTACAGATCTATACGGCGTTGATCTACGAGGGCCCGTTTTTGCCGAAGCGCTTGGCCAAAGGCGTCGCGTAGGACCGTGTGCATCTCGACGCCCGGGCATCTTGCGCAAGCGCTACTCCTTGGCATCCACTACCGCCGCCGCAATCGAATCTGACCATACGTTCACCGTCGTTCGACACATATCGAGGATTCGGTCGACTGCGAGAATGAGCGCCACGGCGCTCGTAGGAAGCCCTACGGCGTTTAGTACCACCACCATCATCACCATGCCTGCGTGCGGAATCCCAGCCGCGCCAATACTGGCCAGCAACGCTGTCAGCGCGACCAAACCCTGCTGAGCGATCGTGAGATCGATGCCGTAGACCTGTGCGATGAACAACACGGCCACCGCTTCGTACAGAGCGGTTCCGTCCATGTTGATCGTCGCCCCCAAGGGCAGCACGAAAGACGTCACGTGCGGCCGCACGCCCGCCTCCTCCGCGTTTTGCATCGTGAGGGGGAGGGTACCGTTGCTCGAGGCGGTGCTAAATGCCGTGACCAGGGCCGTGGTCATGCTCCGCATGTACGCGATCGGCGAGCGGCCGGTGAACAGCCTGAGGATCCCCGGCAGTGTAATCGTCGCGTGAATCACCAGTGCGACGAACACCGACAGAACATACCAGCCGAGGACCTGGAACGCCGCGGGCCCTTTGCCTGCCGCCGCGTACAGCGTGAACCCGAATACGCCGATTGGCGCGAACCTCACGACGAACAACGTCATCTCCATCATGACGTCGAAGAGCCCCGAGAAAAAGCGTCGCACCACGCTCGCGTCGGCCGACCCTTGGCGATGCTCGGCGATTCCAATGAAGACACCGATCAAGAGTGAGAAGAAGATCACCGGAAGCATGTCGCCTTCGGTGGCCGCCGCGAGGGGGTTCTTGGGAATCAAGCTCTCGAGTTGCTCCCACAACACGACGCCGATCCCGCCCGGTGCCTGGGCCACGACGCCCGCGGCTGCGCCTTCCTCGAGGAGCGCGAGCTCGGCGCCTTCGCCCGGCTTGATCAAGTTGACCACGAAGATTCCCGTCAAGATCGCAAAGAAGCTCGTGCTGAGATAGAAGACGATCGCGCGTCCACCGATCGCGCCAAGAGTTCGGAGGTCGCCCATCCCGGTCACACCCGTGATCAGCGACGACACGATCAGCGGGACGACCAGCATTTGGAGTAGGCGGAGGAAGAGGTCCCCGACCTTCTTGCCCAGCATGGCGACGGTGCCGACCACGCCGGAGTCGACCATGCCTTCGGCGCCGGCCCAGTTGAGCGCCAGGCCGAGGACGGCGCCTAGACCCATGGCGATCAAGATCCAATGATGGAGTTGCAGTCGTTTCACGGCCGCGCATTATGCGGACGCTCCTCTAGGATGTAAAACCAACCCATGACCGACGAGAATCCAGACAAAGGCCCGCTTTTAGAGCTGCGGGCAGCCCTCGATGCGCTTGACCACGAGTTGCTCGACCTTCTCGTCCGCCGGATGGACATCGTTGCCGAGGTCGCGGCGCGGAAGCGATCCCATCGCGTACGGATACGCGACCTCGCCCGCGAGCGGCGGATTCTCGAAGACCGCTGTGCTCGCGCCACCGAGCTTGGTTTGTCGCCTGACAGCATCGAATCGGTCTGGCGGCAGCTCATGTTGATGAGCCGCGAGCGTCAGGCTGCGCTTCGGGCGGAGGTGCCTCCCGACGTCCAGACGCGAACGGTCGCCATCATCGGTGGGGAGGGCGGGATGGGTCGTTCGCTCAACAAGCTTTTCTCCGATCTCGGTCACGAAGTGCTGAGCGCAGATCTAGATACGGCGCTGCGTCCCGAGGAAGCGGCCGCGACTGCAGACGTCGTCATCATCAGCGTTCCCATTCGCGATACTCGTGCGGTCATCGAGCAGCTCGGCCCGCTCGTTCGAAAAGATGCGCTCCTGATGGATGTCACCTCCCTCAAGGCCGACCCCATGGAGGCAATGCTCGCGTCCACCGACGCCAGCGTCGTTGGGACGCACCCGATGTTCGGTCCTGGCGTCAATACATACCAGGGGCAGCGCGTCGTGATCTGCCCTGGGCGCGGAGACGAGTGGCTCGATTGGGCGCGTCAAATGTTCACCGCGCGCGGTCTGGTCATCACGGAAGCGACCCCTTCCGAGCACGACTCGATGATGGCCATCGTTCAGGTCTTGCATCATTTCAAGACGCAGGTGCTCGGACTCGCGTTGAGCCGCGCGGGGTCGCCACTCGAGGAGACTCTGCGCTTCACGTCTCCGGCGTACCTGCTCGAAGCCTACGTGACCGGCCGCCACTTTGCGCAGGCCCCCGAGCTCTATGGCCCGATCGAGATGCTCAATCCGGACTCGGAACGCGTCATCGACATCTTTCGGAGCGCCGCCGCCGACCTAGCCGACATCCTGGCCAATCAAGACCAGGGCGCCTTCGACCAGGTGTTCGCGGACGTCCGCTCCTTCTTTGGCGCATTCACCGAAGAAGCTCTCGAGCAGAGCGGCTTCCTGATCGATCGCCTCGTGGAGCTGAGCGCCGGACGCTCCTCTACGTAGCAAGCCGATTGACGCCTGTGGCGCCATCTGCGATGCCGTGACCATGTTGCAAGTTGCGATACATGGGGCCGGAGGTCGCATGGGCCAGAGCATCGCGTCTGTGCTGAACGACGACGTCGAGGGCAACCTCGTTGCTGCGATGGATCGCGAGGACAGCAATCTCGTCGGCCAGGATATGGGTGTGCTCATCGGCCGGGCGCCAACCGGCGTGAAGGTGACTTCCGATGTCGAGCAGTTTCTCAGCAACGTGGAGGTGGTCATCGATTTCAGCATCGCCTCAGCCACGGCGAAGCTCCTTCCGATCTGCGCGGGCCAACACATCCCGATGGTGATCGGGACGACCGGGCTCGACCGGGAGACACGCGCCGCCCTCGAGCGCGCGGCCGAGCGGGTACCCATCGTGTTCGCGCCGAACTACAGCCAAGGCGTCAACGCACTTTACTTCCTCGCGGCTCGCGCAACGGAACTTCTCGGCCCTGCATTCGACGCCGAGATCATCGAGATTCACCACAAGCGTAAAGTGGATTCGCCGAGCGGTACCGCCGTCCGTCTCGCTGAGGTCGTCGCCGCCGCCAAGGGCCTCGATCCGGTTCGCGCCGTCACACACGGCAGAAGTGGTCATGTCGGCGCGCGTCCCCTCGAGGAGGTGGGCGTCATGGCCCTGCGCGGAGGCGATGTCGTGGGCGAGCACACGCTTTACCTGGTTGGCGACGGAGAGCGGATCGAGCTCACGCACCGAGCCACCGATCGCTCGATCTTCGCGCGGGGCGCCGTCCGCGCCGCCCATTGGATAGTCGGGCGGCCTGCCGGTCTCTACGACATGGCCGACGTCATGGGCATCCCGCGCTAGCAAACCGTGCGGGGAACCCGAATTCTGGTACGGTAGGAGCGCGTCATGGATTGTCCGCAATGTGGAGCCGGGGTGCCCTCCGATGATTTGTTCTGCGGTAAGTGCGGGTACGCCATGCGCGACGGCGGCCCTGAGCGTGTCGACCAGTCTCGAATTCGAATGCACGAGGAGCCCGACCCGGCTACACAAGCGCCGAAGAATCAAGGTTCCTCGAAGCAGCGCATCCGTAAGCCCACAGTGATGGGTATGCCCGCAGCCACGCCTCCAATGGGCACCCGGACCCCCGCACCTTCGGAGACGCCGCCTCCGACGGAGATCTCGACGGCCCGTTCGCGAGCCGAAAAGAGAACGCCCCAGAAGACCATGCTCGGCATCCCACGACCCGATTTCCCGAGGCCTCCCGCGGAACCGGTTTCGAATGCGCCTGGGTCTCGCGTGTCCGCGACCGAAGCATCGGATGCCCCCCAGCCGGAGTCCCCGAGCCGCCGCGCTCGCGCTCGGGTGCGCTACGACAGCGCCAACGAGCCGTTCTCCGTCCTCGAGCGGAGGAAGAAAGCGCTTCGCGCGCTCGCACTGCTCGTCGTCCTTGCGGGGGCATGGCTCGCCTACCGTTATCTCTCGTTGAATGGCTGACACCGCCCCAGGCCCCACGCGGTGCGCCGCTTGCGGAGAACCAAACCCGCCCGATGCAAAGTTCTGCGGCAAGTGCGGGCAGAGCCTCGGGCATTCACTTCCCCAACCAGGCGACATCATCGCTGGCCGTTATCGTGTCGTGGAGCGGATAGGCGAGGGTGCAATGGGCACTGTCTACCGAGCGGAGCACGTGCAGATCAGCAAGGTGATGGCGATCAAGCTGTTGCACCAAGAGGTCGAGCAAAACCCCCAGAACGTTGCGCGTTTCCATCGCGAAGCAGAGGCTGCATCGCGACTCAATCATCCAAACACCGTGCACGTGTTCGATTTCGGTCGCACCCAATCGGGCTCGCTCTATCTTGTGATGGAGTACGTCGACGGCGACGACCTCGGCAAAGTCATCGGCAATGAGGGGGCGATGCCCTTCGGGCGCGTCGCCTACTTGTGTGCACAGGTCGCGGGCTCTGTCGCCGACGCCCATGCCGCCGGGGTGATTCATCGCGATCTCAAGCCCGAAAACATCGTCATCGCAGAGGGGCGCGACGGCGAGCGTCCCAAGGTGCTCGATTTCGGTTTGGCCAAGCTTTTCGAGGGCAACATCGAGGCGCAGGTCACGAGCAGCGGTACCATCGTTGGCACGCCTTACTACATGTCACCTGAGCAAATCCAGGGGCACGAGCTCGACGGGCGTAGCGACGTCTATGCGATGGGCGCCATCATGTACGAGTGCGTCGTCGGTAAACCGCCTTTCGAGGCGCCGAATCCGGTCGGCGTCCTGTCCAGGCATCTCTCAGAGGAGCCCGTGCGTCCGTCTCAGCGCTCTCCTTTGTCGGTACCCGCCGAGGCGGACGAGATCATCATGCGTTGCCTCGAGAAGGATCCGAACGACCGCTACCAGACGGCCGAAGAGCTGCGGCAAGCGCTGATCCAATATCTCACCTCGGTCGGCTCCGGGGACTGGCGTCTCAGCACTGTCGCGAGCGTTTCGGGCAAGAGCGGCGCCCGCCGTGTGGGTGAGCTCGATTCGATGTTCACGCGCAAGCGCCGGCCCTGGTTATGGGCGCTGCTTCTGGTGTCGGCAGCGGGAGGTGTAGGCGCGTGGCAGATTGCGACGCGCGGTCCATCCGAGCGGGAACCTAATCACCTCCCTAAAGACGCGACCCGACTCGCCGAGGACACGGAGATGGAGGCGTATCTCGGGCAGCGGCTCAGCGAGGATTCGGGCGATGTCGATCTGTTCGAGATCGAGGTCGTCGGGTCGGAGCGCCGCGCCGCAGCGCTCGGTGTGAGCTCGATCCCCAACATGGACGTGGTCGTGGAGCTCTTGAAGCCCGGTACCGACCAGTCGCTGATCACGGCTGATTCCCGAGGCCTCGGAGAGGGCGAGCGTCTGCCGAACATCCCGCTAGAGCCCGGGAAGCACCTGATCCGAGTCCGCGAGCGTCGCGCCGAAGGGGAGCTTCCGACCGAGAACGTGTCGGACGAGTACTACGTGCGATGGGAAATGCTGCCCGACAACCCCTCGTTCGAGCGCGAGCTCAACGATTCTCTGGAGCTTGCCGAACCGCTCGACCTCGGAGCAGAGCGCCGCGCATGGATTGGCTGGCCGGGAGATGTCGATACCTTCTGTCTCGCGGAGGACGCCGAAAGTGTCATCGCCCAGGTGAGCGCGCTTGCCGAGGTCGACCTGGTACTTCGCGTGGTCGACCGACGTACCGAACGGAGCGCAAAAGTCGATGACCAGGGGGCGGGTCGCGGGGAGACGAGCAAGCCGTGGAAGAGTGCGGAAGCCGGAAAGCTCTGCATCGAGATTTCCGCGGATCCGCTGGACGCCGACAGCCGCGCTGCGCAGCCCGATGAGACCTACGGCGTCCGTTTCATCGCGGTCCCTGGACGCTAGATGCGGATCTCCGACCTCGACTACGACCTTCCCGAAGGGCTGATCGCGCAGGAGCCGCTGGCCGAGCGGGACGCGTCTCGACTGTTGCTGGTCGACGTCGAAACCGCAACCGTGGACGATCACGCATTCTCCGAGCTACCCGCCTTGCTTCCTCCAAGCCTCTTCATCTTCAACGACACTCGCGTGATTCCCGCGCGCCTCATCGGACGCAAGGCAACCGGCGGCAAGGTCGAGCTCTTGCTGTTGCGCAAGCATGCAGATGGCCAGGACCGATGGCTAGCGATGGGTCGCTCCTCCAAGGGTTTGCGAGCGGGAATGCATCTCTCGCTTTGCGATGGGAGGCTCGAGGCCCGCGTCGTTCGCACGCTCGACCATGGGCAACTGGAGGTCGAGCTGCGCGCCGAGGGCAGCGTCGACGCATTGATCGAGGACGCGGGCGACGTACCCCTGCCACCGTACATCCACCGGGCCGCTGAAGACGCCGACAAGGAGAGATACCAGACGATATACGCGAAGAAGCCGGGTGCGGTTGCAGCGCCGACCGCGGGCCTCCATTTCACGGAGGAGACGTTGGCCGCGCTCCACCGGGCTGGGCACGAAATCGCGTACGTGACACTGCACGTCGGCCCGGGCACATTTCGGCCGGTCCAGGTGGACCATTTGGACGATCATCCGATGCATGAAGAATCATACGAGGTTCCCGACGCCACGGTTGCCGCACTCGCTCGCGCTCGCGCCGGTGGCAAATCGGTCGTCGCCGTTGGCACGACCGTCGTGCGGACGCTCGAGGCGTCGGCCGATGAATCGGGGCAGCTCACTTCGAGGTTTGGCGAAACCCGCCTTTTCATTCGGCCGCCTTACCAATTCCGCGTCGTCGACCACATGTTGACCAACTTCCATCTACCTCGCTCGACGCTGCTGGCCCTGGTCATGGCTTTTACAGGTGTCGACCTCACGCGCCGCGCCTATGCTCAGGCGATCGAACAGGGCTTTCGGTTCTATAGCTACGGTGATGCCATGTTGATTCGAGGCGCCGCGCGATGAGTCTTCCGACCGCTGGGTTTTCGTTTCGGGTGGACGCCGTCGACGGAGATGCGCGGTGCGCCGAGCTCGAAACGCCGCGGGCCGTGATACAAACCCCAGCATTCATGCCGGTTGGCACTCAAGCGACGGTGAAGGCTCTGACCCCGGAAGAAGTCGAGTCAACCGGCGCACGCATCATTCTCGCCAATACGTATCACCTCTGGCTGCGCCCAGGAGCCGAGTCGATCGCGTCGCACGGCGGCGTCGTCGGCTTCATGAAGTGGCCGCACGCGCTGTTGACCGACAGCGGCGGGTACCAGGCGTTCTCACTCGCCAAGCACCGGAGCATCGACGAAGACGGCATCACGTTTCGCTCGCATCTCGACGGGACGCTTCACCGCCTGACGCCTGAGGAAGCCATGAGAGTGCAGGCGCTGCTGGGGTCCGACGTGGCGATGGTGCTCGACGAGTGCCCGCCGGGGGACGCGCCACGCGATGTGATCGAGAGCGCTATGTCTCGAACGACCGCCTGGGCCGCGCGATGCCTCCAAACGGAAGCGGCCGAGGGCCAGGCTCGCTTCGGGATCGTGCAAGGCGGAACCGAGCTCGACCTTCGATTGGCGCACCTCCAGGCGATCGCCGCGATGGATTTCGACGGCATTGCGCTCGGCGGGTTCTCCGTCGGCGAGCCGCCCGTGCGGATGTACGAGCTGGTCGCGGAGATAGCCCCCGCGATGCCCAGCGATCGACCGCGCTATCTCATGGGCGTCGGCACTCCGACCGACCTCTTGCGCGCACTATCGAGTGGTATCGACCTATTCGATTGTGTGTTGCCGACCCGGAACGCGCGCAATGGCCAGGCACTCACGTGGGGCGGGCGCGTGAACCTTCGTCAGGCGCGTCACCGGGACGATGAGAGCGCTCTCGATGCCGACTGCGATTGTTCGGTGTGTACGACCTATTCACGTGCCTATCTCCGCCACCTGCTCAAAGCGGATGAGATGCTCGGCCCGCGTCTGCTTTCCCTCCACAACTTGCATTTCTACGGAGCGCTGATGCGCAAAGCGCGCGAAATGATTCGACTCGGACGCCTCCAGACTTGGGTCGATACGACGCTCGCGTACATGCGCGAACGAGACGAAGTTGGCGATTGACGCCCCTTTGGCGTCGGGGTAGGACCGGTCCTTCACCGGTCGACCGGGCGGCCGCCAAGAAGGTAGGGGCATGGCACAGATCAAGCGGGCATTGGTATCGGTCTCGGACAAGACCGGCGTCGTCGAATTCGCCAAGGGTCTCTCGGAGGCGGGCGTCGAAATTCTCTCGACGGGCGGCACGGCAAAGGCGCTTCGCGAAGGCGGTGTGCCGGTGATCGACGTCTCGGAATACACCCAGTCGCCGGAGATCATGGACGGTCGCGTCAAGACGCTGCATCCGCGTGTCCATGGCGGCATCCTGATGAGGGACAACGACGAAGACCGCGACGCGCTCGCCGGCATTGGCGGCGCCCCGATCGATCTGGTTTGCGTGAATCTCTATCCCTTCGAGCAGACGGTCGCCCGCGGCGCGTCGCACGAAGAGACGATCGAGAACATCGACATCGGCGGTCCATCCATGGTTCGAAGTGCGGCGAAGAATCAGGCGCGTGTGACCGTGGTCACCGAGCCCGCAGACTATGCCGAGGTGCTCGCCGTCGTGAAGAGCGGCGACGGACCAAACGCGTCGTTGCGCGCACGTCTGGCCGCCAAAGCGTTCGCGCAGACCGCCGCCTACGACGGCGCGATCGCAGCCTACCTCAGCTCCCAAGGCACCGAGTCGAAGTTTCCGGGAGCGCTCACGCTGAGCTTCACGAAGGCATACGACGTGCGGTACGGCGAAAACCCCCACCAGCAGGGCGCATTTTACATCGAGCGAAACGCGCCCGCAGGGAGCCTGGCGCTCGCCGAGTCACTTGGCGCCGGCGGCAAGGAGCTCTCATTCAACAATTTGGTCGATGTCGACGCGACCGTCGAAGCTGTGCGCGAGTTCCAAGGACCAGCGGCCGTCGTCGTCAAACACACCAATCCGTGCGGCGTTGCGACCGCGTCGACTCTCGAAGAAGCCTATCGCATCGCGAGGGAAGCCGACGCACAGAGCGCGTTTGGAGGCATCGTCGCCCTGAACCAAGAAGTGGACGAGGCCACCGCAAGCGCGGTCGCGGAGACGTTCATCGAGTGCATCATCGCACCTGGCTTTGCGCCCGACGCGCTAGCGCGACTCCAAAAGAAGAAGAACCTCCGGATTCTAGCGACCGGCGCATGGCTCCCGGCGGACTACCCGGCGCTTCAGTACAAGCGCGTCGGAGGCGGCATCGTCGTCCAAGATCGCGACGCTACCGGCCCGTCGGAAGTGCGTGCAGGTAAGTCTGTGGCCAAGCGCCAACCAACCGAAGACGAGTGGAAGGCCCTCGACTTCGCTTGGCGCGTTTGCAAGCACGTGAAGTCGAACGCGATCATCTTCGCCAAGCCCGACCGTACCGTAGGCGTGGGTGCCGGACAGATGGCGCGGGTCACGGCAGTCGGTATCGCTGCGCAGAAGGCGGGGGAGCTCTCGAAGGGCGCGGTGATGGCTTCGGATGCCTTCTTCCCGTTCCCCGACGGAATCGAAGCCGCGGCCCGTGCAGGGGTTACCGCGGTCGTTCAACCGGGCGGATCCAAAGGGGATGAGGCCGTCATCGCAGCCGCGGACGCCGCGGACATGGCTATGGTCTTCACCGGCGTTCGCCACTTCCGGCATTGATGATGCGCGTGTTAATCGTGGGCGCCGGAGCGCGGGAGCACGCGCTCGCGTGGCGGCTCTCTCAGGACGACGGCGTCGATGTGATCGGTGCACCGGGCAACGCCGGCATTGCGGCCATCGGTCGGACGGCTTCCATCGATCCGACTGACGCCAATCAAGTGGTGTCGCTCGCGAAGAAAGAGTCGGCGGATCTCGTCGTCGTCGGTCCCGAAGCTCCGCTCGTGGCCGGTGTGGTCGACGCGCTCCGCGAGCACGGTATTGACGCCTTTGGCCCCGATCGAGAGGCGGCCCAACTCGAGGGCTCCAAGATTTTCTCGAAAGAGTTCATGGCGAGACACGACATCCCGACCGCGGGCTTTGCCGTCTTCGACGACCCGGATGCAGCGACCCGCTACATCGAAGAGGCTCAGCGGCCGCTCGTGGTCAAAGCCGACGGCCTCGCAGCCGGGAAGGGCGTCATCGTCGCCGCGAACGCCGCCGAAGCGATCGCAGGCGTCGACCGCATCATGCGAGAACGCGAATTCGGCGATGCGGGTGACCGTGTGTTGATCGAAGAGTGCCTCGTCGGTGAAGAGGTTAGCTACCATGTCGTCTCGGATGGCGAGCGCTTCATCCCTCTCGCCCCGGCGCAAGATCACAAGCGCGCCTTCGACGGCGACCAAGGTCCCAACACCGGGGGTATGGGTGCATACTCCCCGCCTCCGGTCGTGACCGCCGAGGTAGAGCAGAAGATCATCGATCGAGTCATCGAGCCGACCCTTCGCGGCATGGCTGACGAAGGTCGGCCTTTTCGAGGTGCGCTGTTCGTCGGACTGATGATCGTCGACGGCGAACCAATGGTCCTCGAATACAACACTCGCTTCGGTGACCCGGAGTGCCAGACTCTCATGACCCGCTGGAAGGGCTCGGTCATGCCCTTGATTCGCGGCTCGGCTCGAGGCGACTTCGGTGACTTGAGCCTCGAGTGGGAGGCACCCGCGTCGCTCTGCGTCGTGCTTGCCTCCGGCGGCTACCCGGGTCGCTACGAGAAAGGCAAGCCGATCACCGGTCTCGAGGCGGCAGGCGCCCTTCCGCAGGTGACCGTCTTTCATGCGGGCACTGCGCTCGACGGCGACACGGTGGTCACCTCGGGAGGCCGGGTACTCTCCATCACGGCGATCGGCGAGACGATCGACGAGGCCGCGGAGCGCGCTTACGCCGCGGTCGATGAGATCGACTTCGAAGGCAAGCAGCTTCGCCGAGACATTGGCTGGCGCGCCCGCACCCGCTGATGGACGACCTCAGTGCGCTCCTGAAGGTGCTCGAGCAGGGTGGCGTGGTCGCCTGTCCGACCGAGACGTGCCTGGGTCTCCTTGCCGACGCCCACAACGAAGAGGCCATCGAAAAGGTGGCGGTGCTCAAGGGACGGCCGGCCGACATGCCAATCGCGCTTCTGCTCCCGAGCTTCGACGCTGCCGCCGAAGTCGCGTTACCGCCCTCCCGGGAGGCCGAAGCTCTGATGGCCGCACACTGGCCAGGTCCACTGACCGTCCTCCTGTGGGCCAAGCCGGGGTTGAGCCCCCGACTGGTCCGCGACGGAAAGGTTGGCGTCCGTGTGCCCGGTGCGAGCCCGGCGGCCGAGCTCACACGCGCGTTCGGCCATGCGCTCACCGCGACGAGCGCCAACCCGACGGGCCAGCCTCCAGTTCGAAGCGTCGCCGAGCTCCCCCGCGCGCTTGCTGATGGGATCGACGGATCGCACTCGGGCGTCTCGCCTGGGGGGCCTCCTTCGACCTTGATCGACGTCACCGTGACCCCGATGAGGATCCTTCGACCAGGCGCCATCGAGATCGACCCAACCGCTCTTTGACAGAGATGGGTCTACTGCGTCACTCTTGCGGCTGGGAGGACCGATGGCGCTGATCGAAACCGAAGAAGCCGCCCGCCGCTTGGCGCGCGCGATCTCGAGCGACCTTGCTCTCTACAACGAGGACAAGATCGCCGAGGGTATTCGAAATGATAATCTTTTCGAAGTGATGGCTGAGGAAATTCAGGAGGGCCGAGATCTCTATCAGACCCGCGTCGCGCCAGAGTTGATGAACCGCAATCTCTACGACCGCGCGATCATCGACCTCTTGGTTCGCTCCAAGGCGCACGTCGAATCGCCGATCTGGTAGGGCCCTCGTAGTCGTGTTCTCGAGCCGCAGACGGCGGCTGGCCTTGGCCGGCTGCCTCGTCTTTGTCTTCCTGGGTTGTGGCGATTCCGGGGGAACCGCCGGAGGTTCGGGCGGCTTAGGCGGCGTCGGCGGTGGTACGGGCGGTCTCGGCGGGGCCGGGGGGGATTGCACCACAGCCGCGATCAACGCCTGCCTCGACCTCCAGGACTGCTGCACTGCGATCCTCCTCAACCCGGTCTTCTTCCAGGCCTGCAACAGCATTGTGCTGCAGTGCAACGAGGCGCGCTGTAACGAGGTGCTTGCCGGGTACGTTCAGTGCCGCGACACGGAGGAACCCTAGCCGTCGGCCGCATCACGCAGCGCCAGTAGCGCCTTGGCGAAGTCATCGGGTGGCTTGGTCTCGAAGCGCACCGGCTCGTCGGTGATCGGATGATCGAAGGCGAGAAGCGTCGCGTGAAGAGCCTGCCGCCCGAGCTCCTGCCCGACGCGGCGAAGCACGGGATCGCCAATCGACTTCCCGTAGAGCGGATCGCCGAGCACAGGGTGTCCATGATCGGCGAGGTGAACGCGAATCTGGTGGGTGCGCCCGGTCTCGAGTCGGCAACGAACGAGCGCACTTCCATGCAAAAGCTCGACAGTCTCGAGGTGTGTGACCGCCCGTCTCCCGCGCTCACCCACCGAGCTGAACTTCTTCCGGTTCGACGGGTGGCGGCCGTGAAAGGTGTCGTAGGTGATCTTGCTCGGCGGTCTTCCCCGCACGATGGCTAGGTACGCCCTCTCCAGCCGGTGCGCTTGAAACATCTCGACGAGCCGTTCGTGCGCTGCCGGGGTCTTGGCAACCACCATCACGCCGCTCGTGTCCTTGTCTAGGCGATGGACGATGCCAGGCCGCATCGGATCACTCCCGCCACGGACCACGGCGTGGTGGAGGAGGGCATTCACCAAGGTCCCGTCGGGGTGCCCCGGGGCCGGGTGAACAACAAGGCCAGCCGGCTTGTCGAGCACTAGGAGGTGCTCGTCTTCGAAAAGCACATCGAGGGGAATCGCCTGTGGTTCGGCGCTCATCTCCTCGGGGGGCGCAGGCTGAATGCTGACCTCCGCGCCCGCCTGGGCTTTGGTCTTGCGCGACACGACCTCGCCCGCCTGCTCGACACGACCCTGCTCGATCCATCGCTGGAGCGCGCTCCGCGAGAACTGGGGGCACCTGAGCGCGAGTATCCGATCGATGCGCTTCCCTGCGTCGTCTTCGGACAGGGTCACCACTGTCGGCGAGAACGCCGAATCGCTCATCGCCTACTCGAGTCTCTTGATGAGCTGGTGCGCGTTGGTCTGCATATCGATGTTCTGGAACACGCAGATACCCAGCTCGGGATCGAGGGAGGCACAGTGCTCGGCGACCTTGGCGACTGACGCCTCGTCATAGCGTGAGCGGTGCCCCGCGGGGCCGGGGAGCCGAAGGTAGACCATATCCGCCTCCGGCGGCGGGTCGTCGGTGAGGGGGTCGTAGGCCGCGATCGCCGGACGGTCGCCGCAAGCGGCGACGATGTCGCTCGGCTTCCACGCATCGAGGTCGAAGACGATGGGCGGCATCTCTGGAATAAAACCTAGAAACGCTCGAAGAGCGGCACGGTTTGCCTTGCCATGCTTGAAGTTTTCGTCCGCGGCGAAGACCACCGCCTTCGCCTTCAAGTCGTCGGCCAGCTGGGCGACCTCTTCACACGTGGCCTTGTTCTCCTTGGTGCGCCGGAACCCGGACTCGCTCACCGACTTCGGTGCCACGACCGTGAATAGAAAGTCGTCCGGCGACTCCCGAATCCAGCGGCGGACCGTGCCTGCACCTGGAATGGCGATCTCTGTGTCCGAGATCTCCACCGCATCGAACTCCCGCCAATAACGGCTTACCGGCACGGGGAAACCGGAGCACGCAACCACAAACATCGCTGCGGAGTATACCGGTTTTGCCCGAGAAAGCCCGGGGTGACTCCCCGATTGGCGGTAATTCCAGCCCATCGCGTCCTCTCTGTTAGCATCGTAGCCGTGTCTGATTTCGGCCTCGACGCCTATGTCCTCGGTGGCGACGATTCGGTGGGACACCCGCATCCGCTGGAGATTGCACGCGATCTGATCGCGGCGGGAAAACCTCGCTCTGCTCTCGAGGTCTTGAGCCTGCACCACGGCCAGCTCGCGGACGATCCCAAGTACCTGTTGATCTGTTCCGAGGCTTGGTGGGCCACCGGCGACGCGCTGCGTGCGCAACAGGCATTGGTGGGCGCGGCCCGCCTCGTTCCCGACGACCCCGCACCCTTGCAGCTGCTCGGGGAGCTCCTCCGGGAGTGTGGAGAACGAGAGAAAGCCGAGCGCGTCTTGGCGAAGGCCCGAGCACTCGAGTTGTCAGGCGCAGTGGGCGAAGATCTACGCGAGTCCGAGCTGCCGGCGGTCGAAGACGATCTCATTGCCTTCGCGGAGCGTCGAGAGCGAAGCAAGCAGGCAGGCTTGACGCCCAGACAGATCCTGGGCGCCTTGAGCGGGCTCGCGCTGACCGCAGGCGTCGTGGCGGGCATCGTCGTCCTGACCCAGCCGAGCGAAGAGACAGAGACAGCGCCAAGGCCAGAGACAGCGTCAGCCCCAGAGGCAGCGCGAGCGTCAGCGCCAGCCCGAGAGGCAGCGTCAGTGTCAGTGTCAGCGTCAGTGCCAGCCCCAGCGCCAGCCCCGGCGCCAGAGACAGCGCCGGCGGCAGCGCCCGTGCCCGTGTCAGCGTCAGCGCCCGTATCAGCGCCCGTGTCAGCGCCAGAGACAGCGCCGGCGGCAGAGCTGGCGCCCGTGCCAGCGCCAGCCTCAGCGTCAGGCCCAGCGTCCGCACCGACGAAAGCGTCTCCGCCTCCGCGGCGGAAGCCCGCTGCGAAGGTCGCTCCCAAACCCAAGCGTTCGACAGCGGCGCCAGCGCCGGAGGCCGTCCCCGAACCTACGGCTGCCGTCGTGCAGTCCGAGCTTTCGTCTATGGAGGCCCCGGGGCTCACGCGGCGCGCGGACCAGCTCTTCGCGCAGGGTCACCCCGCCGTCGCCGCGAGCTACTACCGTCGCGCGCTCGAGCTTGATCCCGACTACGCGCCGGCGCTGGTCGGGATCGGCCGCGGCATCCTTCGTGCCGAGAAATACGAGGATGCCATGGAGAACGCGACCCGCGCGCTCCAACACGCGCGAGGCGTCGATGCGAGGCCCGGACTCGAAGCCGAGGCGATCTACCAGATCGCCCGAGTGCACCTCTATCGGGGCGAGCTCGATGCGGCGCGGCGACTTTTCCGGCAGTCGATCTCGCTCCCCGGCACACCTCCTGCCGCTTGGTTCTATCTGGGCGAGGCGCTTTGGACCGATAATTCCCCTGCGGCTCGCGAAGCCTACGAGCGCTACCTCGAGCTCGTTCCCAACGGGCATTTGGCCGATCGGGCTCGTCGGGCGATTCAGTAGTATGCTCCGCTGATGGCGAAGAAGCAGAACGAAAGGCGCGAAGCGCGCAAGGAGCGACAGAGGGCCGCCAAGGAAGCTAGGCAGCAGGCCGCCGCCCACGCCAAGCGACGGCGGCAGATGCAGAAGCGGCTCGCGGGCGGGATCGCGTTGCTCACGCTTGCCTTGGCCGGTGTTTGCTATTGGGTGCTCGACAACCGCCAGCTCATGGGTGTGACCCTGCTGATCGGGGGTGTGCTGTTCCTCCTGTTTGCGCTCGGAACCCTGGCTTCTGGCGTACCGCCAAGGGACCGTACTCGAGCGGGGTCGATCGACTACGGCAACCGCGACTGAGGCGTTTGGTGGACGACGCACAATCGCAGCGCTGGGAAGCCGCGGAAGAGGGAATGGAGCTCCTCCACGCGGGCGAGCTCGATCGGGCGATCGACGAGCTCCTTCGGGTCGCCCGTGAGGATCCGAAGAACGAGTACGCATTTCATTTCTTGGGGCACGCGTATTTCGAGAAGGAAGCGTACCCCGAGGCCCTCAAGAGCTACGTCGAGGCGCTGACTCTCGCTCCGGAGTATGTGGGCGCGATGCTCGGCGCAGGGCAGACGCTGCGCATGATGGGCGAATACGACCGCGCGATTCGCATGGGGCAGCGCGTCCTCCAGAAGCGAGAAGACGACGCCGACGCGCTGTTTCTCGTCGGTGCGACGCACTTTCAAAGAGGCGAAAATCAGAGGGCGAAACGCTATCTAGAGAGGTTCCTGGAAACGAATCCGGAGCTCGAGGTAGCCCTCGAAGTCGAGGGAATGCTTCAGGTCATTCGCGGCGAGGTCTTGCCTTTTCCCGGTGCGGAGGACACGGTAGAGAACTGACAGGAGGCGCCCGTGGCGACGGATCCGGCTGAAAAACCCGCAGCGAACAGACTGCCTCCCGATGAACGCATCGGGCTGAGCGAAGCCAGCGCGAGGTGGCGGTCTGAAGACGTGCAAGGCGCGGCCGCGCGTCGGCCGCTGCGCAAGGAGCGCTTCTCTACCTTGAGTGATCTCGAGGTGCCCGACCTGCTCACCCCCGGCGACGTCGACACGGACTATCAACGCGATCTCGGGTTTCCCGGCCAGTTCCCCTACACCCGGGGGGTTCAGCCGACGATGTACCGCGGACGCCTGTGGACCATGCGGATGTTCGCGGGCTTCGGCACCCCACGGCAGACCAACGAACGGTTTCGTTATCTTCTGGCCCAAGGGCAAACCGGTCTCTCCACCGCTTTCGATTTCCCCACGTTGATGGGATACGACAGCGACTCTCCTCGGTCCCTCGGCGAAGTCGGCATGGTGGGTGTCGCAGTAGACACGCTCCGCGACATGGAGGTCCTGTTCGACCAGATCCCACTCGACAAAGTGACCACGTCGATGACGATCAACGGGCCGGCCGCGGTCCTGCTTGGTTTCTACGTGGCCCTGGCCGACAAGCGCGGCATTCCTCGGGACAAAATCGGCGGGACCGTACAGAACGACTGCCTCAAGGAGTTCATCGCTCAACACGCGTGGGTGGTTCCGCCGCGTCCGGCGATGCGAATCGTCACCGACTCGATCGAGTTCTGCACCAAGGAAGTCCCGCGCTGGAACAGCGTGAGCATCAGCGGTTACCACATCCGTGAGGCAGGCGCGACGGCAGCCCAGGAGCTGGCGTTCACGATTGCGGACGGGCTCGAATACGTCAAATGGGGGGTAGAGCGTGGACTCGACGTCGACGAGTTCGCACCGCGGCTCTCGTTCTTCTTCGACGTTCACAACGACTTCTTCGAGGAGATCGCGAAGTTCCGGGCGGCGCGCCGGATGTGGGCTCGCCTGATGAAGGATCGATTCGACCCGAAGAATCCACGCTCGCTGATGTTGCGCACGCACGCGCAGACCGCGGGCGTGTCACTGACCGCGCAGCAGCCGTATAACAACGTCGCCCGCGTGGCGCTTCAGGCGCTCGCGGCCGTGCTGGGCGGCACACAGTCGCTTCACACCAACAGCCTCGACGAGACCTTCGCCCTTCCAACCGAGGAAGCGGTGACCATTGCGCTTCGCACCCAGCAAATCGTTGCGGAGGAGTCGGGCGTGGCCAACACCATCGACCCGTTGGCCGGCAGTTACTTCGTCGAGTGGATGACAAACCGCATCGAAGAAGACGCAATGGACTACATCCGCAAGATCGATGACTTCGGCGGGATGGTCGAAGCCGTGGAGCGCGGCTATCCGCAACGCGAAATCGCAGCTTCGGCCTACCGATTGCAACAACAGATCGAGAGCGGTGAAAAGACGGTCGTCGGCGTCAACAAGTACCAGCAGGAAGAGCAGCCGGACATCCCGACCCTGCGTATCGACGAGACAATTCAAAAGGAGCAGCTCGAAAGCCTGGCGAAGGTCAAAGCAGAACGCGACGACGCGGCCGTGAAGAAGGCCCTTGCCGCCGTCGCCGACGACTGCCGCGCCGACCGCAACGTGATGCCAGGCATCATCGAGGCCGCGAAGGTCTACTGCACCGAGCAGGAGATCTGCGACGTGTTTCGAGAGGTATACGGCCAGCACCAGGACAGGCCGGAGTTCTGAGTTTAGTCACACCCACCCACCCACCCCCACCACGTAATCCTCCCTCCGCGGCACTCGCTTCGCTCTGCCTTGGCGGCGCTTCGCGCCGGGCTTCGCCGTTCCGGCTCGCGGGTTGCTGTGGTGAGGGGGTGGGTTGGGCTGCTTAGGTGGGTTGGTTTAATAACATCCACCCGCCCACCCCCACCTCGTAATCCTCCCTCCGCGCGCTTCGCTTTGCTCGCGCTTGGCGGCGCATGCGCGCCGGGCTTCGCCGTTCCGGCTCGCGCTGCCGCGCATGTCTTGGGGCGAGGTCTCTTGCGTGCACACGCTGCCGCAGCCCTTTGGATGCGCAGAGTCGTTCATAAGGGGCTCGGAAAAACGCGATAGGGGTTGGAGCGGGCGTGCGAAGTGACAATCGGCAGGACAGCAACCACCCCCGATTGGCGCGCCGCACCGAGGGGCGGCGTGCGTGGCCTGACCTCCCCAGTTCTACGGGCCACCTTTGCAGGCCGCCCCGTCCCGTGAAACCCCTATCGCGTTTTTCCGAGCCCCGTGTGCACCTAGCCGCCCGGGCGTGGTGTGCTGGCGTTTGCGTTTACCTAGGAGAATTGGTCGGGATGCGCGGCGCAGCGATGGGGCGGGAGGCCGGTCATCTACCGCTTTGTCGCGACGGCCGAGCGGGGCACCCCAGCGCGAGCACGTGCGTCGCGACCGAGTCTCCGAGCCCTAGGGGCCGGTCATTCGGAGCCACATGGCTGCGAGCATCGCTGCGACCATGGCGGCTAGGGCGAGCGTGCCGACGATGTCTTCCATGCGCTTGCGGCGCTTACGGTCGTCCATCCAGCCCGGCGTGGTCGGCTCGCTCTGAGAGGTTTCCGACGGCAGCGGCGCTGGTGGTGGGATCGGCCGCTGCAGGAGCGGATCGGGTAGGGCTGGGGCGCGGTTGACCACTTCGCTCCACTGCTCTTGGCGCGCCTCAGGGCTTCGGACAACGTGACTGATGTCGGCTGGGGGCCGCTCGCTATCGCGCGCGACACGCACCAGCTTCGTCGTGTTCTCGCCGCCCTTCTTTCGGACGTAGCTTGGGCGCCTGCGGGGCTTTCCAGGGAGCTCGAGGTCTTCGTCGGGGCGTGGCACGGGGTTTCCTTCCACCGCCCCCACACGGCTTCTTTTTGGAGTATACAGCGCAATCGTTCAGTGTCAGCGAGTAGCTCGCGTTTTGGAGAGCGCGATCACAATTTAGATGATGGATTGGTCCGAAGCCGCAGAAGAGGTTGAGGGCGACCTGAATGGTCGCTTGGTGTTTACGTGTGAGCACGCGTCCAACGCGCTCCCGGAGCCGTGGCGCTGGCCTGAGGCCGATCGATGGCTGGTCGATACCCATTGGGCGAGCGATATCGGCGCTGCTGCGTTCACCCGGCGCGTTGCGGGCCTGATGAACGCTCCCGCGGTCCTCTCGAAGTTCTCGCGATTGCTGATCGACCCCAATCGCCCGCTCGACTCGGACACGCTGTTTCGCCAGAACGCCGATGGGCGCCAAGTGCATTTGAACGAGAACTTGTTGGCGACCGAGAGACAAGAGCGCATCGATCGTTTGTACGAGCCGTACCATGCGGCTGTGAGCGCGATGGTGAGCAGAAGTCGCGCTGATACTGTATTCGCGATCCACACGTTCACGGACGACTATGAGGGCGACAAGCGCTCTCTCGAGCTCGGGGTGCTATTCGACGATGACGAAGAGCCGGCGTACGCCCTGATTCGCCATCTCGAAGGAGCTGGCTTTCACGTCTTGGCGAACAAGCCTTGGTCCGGCAAGGGCGGGCTTGCGTACTCGCCCGTACGCCACGCCAAGGAGGTCGGCTGTTGCGCCCTCGAGATCGAGGCCCGCCAGGACCTCATCGTCCAAGAAGCATTCGCGCAGCGGTTGGCGGAAGCGCTCGCCCGCTATTTCACCTAAGCTCCGATCGATGCACCTCCTTCGATCCAAACGCACGGGGATCGCGTACCTCTCGAACGAAGCGGAAGACGCCCCGCTCGTCGTGTGCATGCACGGGTTTCCCGACATTCCCCGCACCTGGGAGCCGCTCACGGAAGCGCTTCGAGACGCGGGCTATCATGTCGTCCGCCCTTGGCTTCCGGGCTATGCGCCGTCTTCGCTCGAGGGCCCGTTCGACCCGCTCCCGCTGTCGCGCACTCTTCTTTCGTTCATCGAGGAGCTGTCGCCGGACCAACCGGTTCGCATCGTGGGGCACGACTGGGGCTCGGTGACTGCTCAGTGCGCAATCGCCCAGTGGCCGGAGAGATTTCGTGCGGCCGCGCTGCTGGGGTTCCCGCATTTGTTGGCGTTCGAAGAAAACACCAAGGAGCACCCGCGTCAGCTTGGGCGGAGCGCGTACATGGGGTTGTTTCAGGTGCCGCTTGTCGCCGAACGGATCATCAAGCTTCGGGACTTCGCGTTCATAGAGCGCCTTTGGCGCAAGTGGTCACCCGGATTCGACCCGGGCGAGGACTACTTCGACGAGCTCAAGCGTTGCCTGCGATCGAGCATGCCCGCCCCGCTGCAATACTACCGCGCGCTGCGGTCGCCGAAGATCATCACTGAGGTACGAAATCTCATGTCCGCCGGCCCCATCGTGGTACCGACGATCTATTTGCACGGCGAGCGCGACGGCTGCGTCGGCCCCGAGATTACGGAAGAGCAAGGTGGTTACTTCAGCGCGCTCTTCGAGCAGCTGATCCTCGCCGATGCCGGTCACTTCGTGCATCTCGAGCGCCCCCAAGTGGTGAACGAGGCTATCATAAAGTGGTTCGCGGCACATTGACGCACGCCTCCCACGAGCCGTGCGCGATATCGTGAGCCGGAACGGGCGGGTGGACTGAGGAAACTATACGCCCACCAACGGCAACTGCCTTCGCGGCGTTCCGTTGTCCGTCACCGGGATGGGGTACCTCCCGCTGAAGCACGCGCTGCAGAAGCCCTCTTCTCCGCCCACGGCTCGCTTCAGCCCCTCGAGTGACAGGTAGCCTAGGCTGTCGGCAGTGACGTATTCGTTGACCTCTTCTACCGTGCTGTGCGCGGCGATCAGCTCTTCGCGGGTCGGGGTGTCGATGCCGTAGAAGCAAGGCCAGCTCGTCGGGGGTGAGCTGATGCGAAGGTGTACCTCTTTGGCGCCGGCGTCTCGGATCATCTTGACGATTTTGCGGCTCGTCGTGCCCCGCACGATCGAATCGTCGATTACGACGACGCGCTTCCCTTCGAGAAGACTCTGGACCGGGTGCAGCTTGAGACGGACGCCGAAATGGCGAATCGATTGCGCTGGCTCGATGAAGGTGCGGCCGACGTAGTGGCTGCGGATGAGACCGAGCTCGAAGGGGAGCCCAGTGGCCTCCGCGTAGCCGAGGGCGGCGGCGACCCCGCTGTCGGGAACCGGAACGACCAAATCGGCCTCCACCGGTTGGTCTTCGGCCAAGGCACGCCCCATACGCTTACGTGCGTCGTAGACGCTGATTCCGTCGAACGAAGCGTCGGGGCGAGCGAAGTACACGTACTCGAAGATGCACATGTAGCGTCGCTTCGGGTCGATTCGAAACGGCCGCAGGCTCTCGAGGCCTGCATCATTGATGACGATCATCTCGCCAGGCTCGATATCGCGAACGTACTTTGCGCCAATGAGCTGAAAAGCCGGCGGTTCGGAGGCGACCACAAATCCACCATCGAGCTTGCCGAGACACAGCGGTCGAAAGCCGTACGGGTCGCGAACCGCAATCAGCTCTTTCGCCGAAAGGAACACGAGCGAGTATGCGCCCTCCACACGGTGGAGTGCGTCGGCCACGCTGTCGACCATGGTCTCTGCTTTCGAACGCGCAATCAGATGGACGAACACCTCGGTGTCGCTATCCGACGAGAAAATGGAGCCGTCTCGTTCCAGCTCGTGGCGGAGCGCCAAGCCATTGGTGAGATTGCCGTTGTGCGCCACCGCGATCGAGCCGTGCGAGCAATCGACGGCGAGTGGCTGAGCGTTCTTGATGTGGCTGCCGCCTGCGGTCGTATACCGAACGTGTCCGATGGCGCTTCGTCCGGGAAGCTTCTCGAGCTGGGACACCGTGAACACGTCTTGTACGAGGCCCATTCCGCGATGGACGAAGAGTTGTTCGCCATTGCTCGAGACGATGCCCGCTGCCTCTTGGCCGCGGTGTTGCAACGAATGCAGACCGAGATAGGCCAGGTTCGATGCCTCGGCAGCATCAAACACGCCGAATACCCCGCATTGATCATGAAAATGATCGTCGTCCACTGTCGCCACCGGTCCCTGCATAGCGCTGCGCCCCTCCCACGTCCATCGCCCCTGTGGACCCCCTCGAAGGCTGCGCTAGAACCATCGGAACGGGATGCCGCGTATACTCAAGCGAATCGAATCGGTCGTGCCTCGCAGGGCGTCGGGGTACGGGGGGAAAGCGCGAGGCTTGGCGGCACTGGCGCGCGCCGGCTTCCCGGTGCCGGCTGCGTACGCGATGCCCGGGTGGGTTGGCGATTCGTTCTACTCGACCGTGCTCGACATCGCGGACCGACCGAGGGCTTTGTTGCGAGAACCTCATGTTTCCGACGTTCGTCTGCAAGCGATCGCCGAGCGGGTGCGGGACGCCACGCTCCCGCAGGACGTCGTCCGCGCCGTCAAAGACGCGTTGTTGGCCATGCGCGACGAGGGGGCGACGAGCTTCGCCGTGCGCTCGTCAGGACTGCACGAAGACCAAGAAGGCGCTTCGGCCGCGGGGATGCATTCCACGGCGCTCAATCTCATGCGCGAGGACGAGGTCCTCGACGCGATCAAGGTCTGCTGGTCGAGCCTGTTTCGCCCGCGCGTCATCTCCTATCTGCGTATGCTCGATGAAGCGCTACCCGTGTCGGTCGGTATCGTGATTCAGGCGATGGTTCCGGCCGAGGTGTCCGGTGTCTTGTTCACGGTCAACCCGCTGACCGGTGATGGAGGCGAGGTCGTCATCAACGCCGCGTACGGCCTTGGCTCACAAGTGGTCGAGGGGCGTGTGACGCCGGACACCTATCGAATCGACAAAGCAACGGGGCAACTGCGCGATCGAATGATTGGCGACAAGGCGCAGCAAACGCTCCTCGAGCGCTCCGGCGGCGTCCGCGAGGTCGAAGTTCCGCCGGCCGACCGCGCGCGACCGGCGCTTGCGGACCCGCAGCTTCTCCACCTAAACGATCTAGCGAATCGCATCGAGAACCACTTCGGAGACGCCCGCGACGTCGAATGGGCGATCGCCGGGCAGCAGGTGTACGTGCTTCAGGCGCGCCCCATCGTCGTTCCCCGTGTCCGGAGCCGCCGAGGCGCGCGGCACGACCGCCTGTGGGACCGCCGAAAGATCGTGTGGAGCAACGCCAACGTCGGCGAGGCGCTGCCGGGAGTCGCGACGCCATTCACGTGGTCGGTTCTCAGTCAGTTTAGCGACCTGGGATTTCGACGTGCGTTTGGTGCCATGGGGTGCACCGTGCCCCGCGACGCCGAGCTCGTCGGCGACTTTCGTGGGCGCATCTACATCAACCTGACCGAGTTCAGCGCGATCATGTCGCAGATCCCCTGGATCCATCCTTCGACGCTGGTGCGGCTCGGCGGTGGTCAATACGCGCCCGAGCTCGATCAGGTCGTCGCAGAGCGCAATTCCACCGGCTTCGTTCTTCGCCTCCCGCAGACGGTGTCCCGCTACGTTCGGGAGAACTTCCGCTTGGGCGCGCGCATCGAGGAGTTCGAGAGCTACTTCGCCGAGGAGCGCATGCGGATCGAAGCGATCGACCCGCGCATTCTCGAGCCGAGTGGGCTCGACCGCATGCTCGGCGACGTCGAGCACCTCCTCGATGAGACCGGATCGATCATGTTGACCGCGTACGCCAACCTCTTGAGCGCAGTCCTTGCATTGTTGACGATCCTTCGCATTTTCGCCCGCGACCAAGGCCCTGGGTTCTACCGTGATCTGCTGTCTGGCCTCCAAGACGTATCGAGCGCGCGTCCCGGTTTTGCGCTTCGTCAGATCGCGCAGCTCGCCTGCGATGAGCCAGAGGTCGCGAAGCGGATTCGAAGCACACCTCTCCCGGAGCTTCGGGTGGATGATCTTCCCCCCGGACGAACGCGCGAGGCGCTCCGGCGGTTCATCGAGGACTATGGTCACCGGGGGGTTCGCGAAGCAGAGATCGCCGCGCCGAGGTGGGCCGAAGATCCAACCCTCATGTTCGCCGCTTTGCGCTCACACCTCGACCGCTCGGCCGACATACCCGCGCGCGAACGAGGCCTCAGAGCAGCGCGCGAGGATGCCGAGCGGAAGCTGCAGCAGGGCGTCCCGCTACCCCTGCGTCCCGTCGTCCACAAGCTCCTCGAAGTCGCTCGCCGCTTCACGCGGATGCGCGAGCACCTTCGAGGCCACGTCATCGAGGTGCTGGGGCTGTTTCGGCGTGTTGCGCTCGAAGCGTCGCGGCGAATCGAGTCGCGTGAGCCGGAAGCCGGGCCCGATGCGGCCTTCTTTCTGACGCTAACCGAGGTGCGGCGCGTGCTCTATGACGACAACGATCGCGTTGCGCTGCGCGTCCAGCGCCGAAGGCTCGAGTATGAGCGAAACCGAAAGCTACCGGACCCGCCGACGACGTTTGTCGGCTTCCCACCAGATGATGAGAGCTTCGCTGCGGCGGCGAAGAGCCTCAAGGGCCTCGCGGCGAGCAGCGGCATCGCGGAAGGCACAGTGCGAATTCTGAACGATCCGTCTCAGGCCGCCGACTTTGCGCCAGGGGAGGTGCTGGTTGTTGCCGCCGCGGACACGGGCTGGGCTCCGCTGTTTCTCGCCGCTTCAGCGGTCGTCACCGAGCTCGGTGGTCCGCTCTCCCACGCGGCGATCATCCTCCGTGAGTATGGCGTCCCCGCCGTCGTCAACGTAAGCAACGCCACCCGCTCCCTTCGCAATGGAGACATCGTGAGAGTGGATGGGGATGCGGGAACAGTCGAAGTGTTGGGGGCCGTAGCCACTGGGTCTTGAGAGCTCCGTGGTCAGCGTCGGTGCGAGGGCTAGCGAGTGTGATTGGGGGCGGGAGGTTGCTGGCTGGAGGGTGGTCGGTGGGTGGGTTAGCTGGTTTGGTTTGGTAACATCCCCCCACCCACCCCCACCGCGTAGTCCTCCCTCCGCGGCCGTCGCTTCGCTCGGCCTTGGCGGCGCTACGCGCCGGGCTTCGCCCTTCGGGCTCGCGCTGCCGCGCATGTGATGGGGCAGGGTCTCTTGCGAGCACATTCTGTGGCAGCCCTTTTGATGCAAAGAGTCGTTCATAAGGGGCTCGGAAAAACGCGATGGGGGTTGGAGCGGGCGTGCGAAGTGACAATCGGGACAACAGCAACCAGCGCCGATTGGCGCGCCGCACCGAGGCGAGGCTTGCGTGGCCTCACCCTCCCAGTTCTTCCGGCCACCTATGCAAGCCGAGCCGTCCCGTGAAACCCCCATCGCGTTTTTCCGAGACCCGTGTGTACCTCGACGCCCGGGCGTCCTGCCTTCCAGGGTCCCCAGTGCCGGCGTCGGTGCCAGTGCTAGTGTCCGTGCCAGTGCAAGCACCGGAGATCATCTTCCGCGATTCTGACCTCCTGGTCGTCCACAAGCCCCCCGGCCTTCCGACGACCGCGCCGTCCGCGGAGGATGCGTGCCTGGTGCGTTGGATCGAGGAGCGGTTCCCTGCGCTCCACGCTCATCCCACCTCACGGCTCGACTCTCCGGTCAGCGGCCTCGTCACCTTCGCGCTCAACAAGGCGGCGAACGAGCGCCTGCTCGAGGCGCGCCGTTCTGGGACCTACGAGCGACTCTACTTGGGCATCACTTTGCATGATCTCGAAGCCCCCGAAGGCACGTGGTCCTGGCCGATCTCGATCGACCCCAACAACGCCAAGCTCCGCATTGCGGGGGCGGGCAAGGGTGAACGCGACGCCCGCACACGATACGAAGTCAGCGCGCGTACGCCATACGCGTCGTTGCTTCACCTGATGCCCGAGACAGGACGCACCCATCAACTTCGCGTCCATGCAGCCCAAGCTGGCGTGCCGCTTTTCGGCGATCGCGCGTACGGGGGCGAGCGGCGCCTTTCGCTTGGCGACGGGAGCGTCGTCAGCGCCCGCCGCGTGATGCTTCACTGTGCACGGGTGGGCTTTCGATGGGGCTCGACCTCGAAGCGATTCGAGGCGCGCCCACCTCAGGACATGGAGCGCGTCTGGACCGCGCTCGGTGGGATCTTCGGCTGACGGCTCAGCTGTTCGTCGAGTACTTTGCGCTGGGCGATGGCTCGCTCGGACGCTTGAAGTGTGCCTCGAGCTCGCGTGACAGGATCTCCAGCACGTCCTCCTGAAGCTCGAGCGGGTGACGGATCAACCGCTCGATGTTGCGCTGGTAGATGAAGAGACGACGGTGCTCGTCGGCGCCTTGCGTAGCCATCTCGTCGAGCAAAAGCGGAGTCCGCGGGTCCACTCCTTCTGCGACGATCTCCAAGCCGGGTAGGTCGGTGACCATGATCAGGTTGCCTTCGAGTCGCTTGGCAAGCTCGTCCGGGAGCTCCCGAAGGGCCGCCTGGACGACCTTCTCGAACCGTCCACGCGAAGGGGCCCAGGGCGGCGGAGGAAGCTCCCCATCCAGGTGCCTCGTCTTGAGAAACGCGAGAGACGCCTCGCTTTGGCGCCCCTGCTTGTCCCGAAGGAGACCGAGGTAGTACATGACGTCGGGCGACGCGTCCGCGCGCTCCGCCGCGCGCTCGATTAGGGCGGCCGCAGGCTCGAGCTGGTCGAGCTCGAAGTGGGCGCGCCCGATGAGGAAGTCGAGCTGTTGGTTGTCGAACGGCCCCTCCGGTAGTCCTAGCAACAGCTCGCCGGCGGCAGCCCGATCGCCCTGTTGCAGGAGCGCATCGACCTTCAGAACCGACGCGTCGGCGATGTCGTCGGCCGTCTGGCAGCTCTCGAGCGCTTGGTCGAGTACCCGGATCGCTTCGTCGAAGCTGCCGAGTGGGTGAATCAACAGCTCGGCGGCGTTGAGCATGGCCTCGAGGTAATGCTCGTCCAGCTCGATCGCCTGCCGATAGTGCTCGAGCGCCATGTCGAGGTTCCCGTTCGCCGCGTGGATGTAGCCGATGAGATTGTGGGCATCCGGGGAGTCCCCGTCGAGCTCGAGGGTCTGTTCGGCGGACGCCATCGCCCCGTTCAGGTCGCCCTGTGTGACGAGCTCCCACCCCCGGTCCAGATGGGCGCTGAGCCGGTCCATGAAGCCTTCGTGCTGCTCGGACATGGTCAATCCGGAAACTTACGTGGCGGCTTTGCGACGTCAAGCGGAACCGTGCGCTATGATTCATTTGGAATGCTTAGGTTTTTCACTGCGCTAGCAATCCTTGCGATCGGCTCCTGCGCATCCGAGCCATGGCCGGCGGGCCAGACGATCTCCGTCGGAACCTCGGACCGTGGCTACCTCCGTGATGCAGTGGCGCTGCCGGACCGGGGAGAGGGCTACCGACGCGTGCGGCCCGAGGAGAGCAGCCGCTACGGCACTCCCACGTTGGTGATGGCGATCGAGCGTGCGGCCCGTGAGGTCGCTGCCGCGTTTCCGGGTGGGTACCCCCTTCGTGTTGGAGACTTGTCAGCTGCGCGGGGTGGCACGCATCCGCGGCACCGGAGTCATCGGTCCGGACGCGACGCGGACCTGCTGTTCTTCGCGCGCGATGCGGGTGGTCTCACCGCGCGCAACACCGGATGGATGCGCTTTGATGCCTTCGGTCTCTCCACTATGCCCGGCGGTGTCCATGCGTTCGATGAAGCGCGCAATTGGCACCTCGTCCGCACGCTCGTCATGGATGACGAGGCGCGCGTGAAATGGCTCTTCTGTTCGGACGAGCTCAAGGCGCGTCTTCTGCGCTACGCGGCCCGTCATGAACGCTCGCCTGAAGCCGTGGTGCGCGCGACTTGGGTGCTTCACCAGCCCTCGCGGGGTGACACACACGATGATCATTTTCACCTTCGGGTCGGTTGCGGCCCCGCGGAGCGGAGTCTCGGCTGCCAGGAGGAGGCTCCGCATTGGCCCTGGTTGACCGACGCCGCGCGCAAGGACGATGGCGCGGCGGTCGTCGCCGCGACCGATGCGCACTTGGTGCGGTGGCTACTGACCGAGGAGCATGTGGATCAACGAGGCCACGTCGCTCGGAGTCGCTTCGACGCCGCATCGCAACCACCCTTGGCCACTGCTGCTCGCTAGGTCCGTCAGATCGCGGTGCCTGTCGGAAGCGCCCCAAATCAAAACTGCGGAGCTGCTTGGCAGCTCGTGGGCCAGCGTTGCAATCGTCGACGGCTGGACCGAGGCTTCGACACAATCGATCACGACCATCGGGCTGAGCGAGGCAGTCGCCTTCAGATTGTCCAGGAATGCGACCACGTCCTCGATCTGTTGGACCGCAGCGGCAGCGCCGACATTCTCCGCAATCTCCCTGCAGCGAGCGCGGCTGCGGGTCGCGACGAACACCATGGGGAGCGCCGATCCGGTTGGCTGGACGGTCGGGTACTTCGAGGTGTCGAGCATCGAGGGATCCGCGTCGCGGCGATCGACGCCGGAATCCTGACGCTCACGCCCGAGCTTCCTCGTCTCGTCTGGTCGAACCTTCTTGTGCGGTGGGTTCGAGCTGGCCTTCTCGGCGTAGGACACCATCGGCTCGAGGTTTTGCATCACCGCGTCGGTCGCCTCGTTTCCGAGGTAGAAGGCCATCGCAGTCCGAAGGTGCTTGTCCACGAAACGGTGGAGGGGGACGCCGCTCTGCGGGATCTCGTGCTCTCGCGCCATGTGAAGTGCCCGGTGCAAGATCTGAACTCGGACGTCCGGTGTCGCGACCGTCTCAATCGCTTCCCTCACCATTCGTGCGATCGGGGTTTCCCTATCCATTCGTCCCTCGCCTTCGGAGGCAGACTGTCCGCGATATACCACAGCACCATAATATTACCGTGATTTAGAGACACGGCCAAACAGGGCTTGGTGGTGCCCGCTCCAGCCTACATGGTACATGCCGAGCATGCTGGTGACGGGGGTGGATGAGAACGGTCTCGGACCGCAGCTGGGCCCCCTGGTGGCTACTTCATTGACCCTAGAAACCCCCCGGTACGCTCGTTCTGTGCTTTGCGAGAGAGGCCTTCGGCTCGGGCTCACCGACAGCAAGGAAGCCGGCGGTTTCGGAAGGATGGGGTTTACGGAGTCCGTCGCTTTGGCGCTCCTTCGGCGCGCGCCGGATGGTCACCCCCGATCCGCCGACCGCCTCCTCGATCGCGTGTTCCCTGGGGTCCAACCGCGTCTCAGGTCGTGCTGCCCCGATGCATCGACTGCGGAGCAGTGCTGGGGGGTCGATCTCGCGCTCCCCGCCTTCGGTGGAGATCCCGCGTTCGGAGCAAGCTTGCTCGACCGCCTCGTCGGCCGCTCGCGACTGCGCGTTGTCGACGTTCAGAGTCGCATCGCCTGTGCTGGCGTGTTGAACGCCAAATCGGTGGCGGGCCAGAACAAGCTCGCCGTCGACCTCGATCTCTTCGAAGATCTGATCCACGGCGTGCGCCGCCGTCACGGGGTTCCGCTCTTGGTCGTATGTGGCATGATCGGCGGCATCCGCGACTACGCTTCTCGCTTCGGTCGGTTCGATTCCGCGTCTGTGCGCACGCTCACGAGCCGGCGAGGCCAGCGCCGTTATGCGGTCGAGAGCGTTGGGGAGATTCGATTCGAGGTGGACGCCGACGTGCGACACCTTCCAGTCGCGCTCGCGTCCATCGTCGGGAAATACGTGCGCGAAGTCTGCATGCGCCGGATCGGCGAGTTCTATCGACGGGGTGATCCAGGCCTTCGACTTGCTAGCGGGTACCACGATCCCATCACGACGCGATTCATCCAAGCGACCGAGCTTCCCCGGCGCAGGCTTGGTATCGCGCAGGCCTGCTTCAGGAGACGGGGATGAGGCTCGTGGTAGAAGGCATCCATGTCTGAACGCGACAAGCTTCCCAGGTGGGTGCTTTGGCTGGGCCTCGCGGTCGCCGGGGCCTGGTTGCTGTACACGTTGCGAGGCGTCCTGGCGCCTGTGTTCTTTGCGTTCCTCATTGCGTACATGCTCGACCCGCTGGTCGACCGTATCGAGCAGAGCCGATTACTCCGCAGCCGCTCTTACGGGCGGGCCGTCGGAATCGCGGGGATCCTCGCGGGGTTCTTCGCCATTGCCGCGGTCGGCATCTTCGTCATCTTTCCGATGGTCTACGAAGAGGTTGCCAACTTCGTGAGGCGTCTGCCCGAGCTCGTCGCGCGCAGCCGCGCCGACTGGGAGCCGATTCTCGCCCAGTACGGCGTAGAGATTCCGACCTCCGTCCGTCAGGCGTTCGAGGAGCTTCATCTCGATGTACAGTCGGTCGTCGCGAAGGGGTACGCTCCGTTCGTCGCAGGGGTGAAATCGTTTCTCGGCGGAACCGCAAGCGCGGTTGCCGGAATCGTTGCCTCGGTGATGATCCCCGTGTTCGCCTTCTACCTGCTCTACGACTTCGATCGATTGATCGCCGCGATAGGCGAGCTCATTCCACCCCGGCACCGCGAGGACGCGAAAGGGTTCTTCGGTGAGATCGACGAGGTGCTCGGGCAGTTCTTCCGAGGGCAGTTCACCGTCATGGTGATCCTCGGCGTGCTTTACGCCAGCGGCTACGGGGTCATCGGCGTGCCACTCGCGCTTCCGATCGGCATCCTGGCCGGCGTTCTCGCGTTCATTCCGTACGTTGGCAGCTTGACGGCGCTCGGCCTCGCGCTTCTGATGACGCTGCTCGTTTGGCAAGGTTGGACCCAGCTTTTTTGGGTGCTCGGTGTTCACGCTGTGATCCAGGGGCTCGAGGGGTTTGTGATCACGCCGAAGATCATGGGCGACACCGTCGGTATCTCGGCGATCACCGTGCTGATCGCCTTGTTGGTTGGCGCGGAGCTGCTCGGATTCATTGGGGTGCTTCTCGCTGTGCCTGCGGCAGCGGTCTTGAAAATCCTCGTTCAACGCTTGGGTGTGAGGTATCGGCAGTCGAGCTTCTACGCCGACGCAGCCGACGCCGGCGTCTCTAGCGATCCGGGGACAGACTAGACACGTCGACGATGACCACGACGTGTCGCCCGTCGACCGCGACCTCTCCCGTGCGAAGGAGCTCATCCCAGGGCTGTTCCATGGCATCGGGCGGGGCTTCGGCCATCCTCCGGATAAGCGCGGCGCTCTGCGCGGCGAGCTCCGGCGTCTTAGCCTGCAGATGGACCTCGGCTCTTTGCGCCTTGCCTGGCCTCACGGCTAGACCGATCGCGTCGATGCCGTGGAGGGCCGATGCGGCGTCAAAAGTCGTGATCCGCTCGAGCGCCGCCTTCCAGTGTGAAGGAGGTTCGAGAGTGGCGGCGATGGCCGCGCCAGGGCTGACAGCGGGCCACAGTGATGCAACGGGCGCACGTTCAGCGAGCGTTGGGAGTAAACCCCGACGCACGGCCATGGCCTCCGCTACTGTTCGGACGCCTCCCGTGACCGCCGTTCGGGTATCGACCAGGGCAATCGCGCTGCCACGGTCCTCGCTCGCGAGAAACGGTCCGGTCGGCGCGTCGAGGCGCGTGACCGAACCTCCTCGCGCATCGACGAGCGCCTCGTAGCACGTGGCGATCTCCGTGGCGTCGACCCGACGGCCTGTCAGCATGAGCCCGAACGATTCGAAGGGCTGCTCCGCGGAGCCTCTGACCCAGACGGTCAGTTCCGCGAGATCTGCGATGGGATCGAGCCCACAAGTTGCCTCGATCTCGCTGAGCTGCTCCTCCCGCACGAACGCGTCGAGGAGCGTTCGTGCCGCTGCCGAGCGGAGGAGCGACCGGGAATCGATCCGTAACAACCCGCGTGCCGTGCTCGGTAGCAGCCTGAGGGCCCGGGTCGCGTGAGCGGTGCGCCCTTGCACGAAGGACGCATAGACCAATGCCGCCGTTGCAATGGCGGCTAAGGCGGCGACCTTCAGGGAGCGAGACACCGCCCGAGGGTAGGAAGTTCTTTTCAGGGAGCAAGCCCTCGTGCTAACGCGTGCCCCATGCCATGGCGCCGTATGCGACTTCGCGATGCCGAGGTTCTCGCGCGCTGCGACGAGAGCGGTGAGCTCGTTTCGAACGGAGGCCGCGTCGAGGTGCGTTACAAGCCGAACGACGGGCGGGCCTATTTTGCGGGCGCATCCAATCTTCGGCCGGCGAGCAATGCGTCGATCGAGCCTGACTCCCATTGCGGACCGGGTGAGACCGTCAAAAAGGCAAACAAGCCCAAGAAGAAGAAACCGAGCGACCCGGCGCCCGAGAAACCAGAAGCCGACGAGATCTTGGCGTATGCCGACGGCGCATGCAGCGGCAACCCAGGCCCCGCGGGTGTCGGCGTCGTGATGCGTTTTGATGATCAGCAGCGGGAGCTGAGCGAGTTCATCGGCGATGCGACCAACAATATCGCGGAGCTGACGGCGGTGCTCCGCGCCGTCGAGTTGGCCCACGAGATCGGGCGGCCCCTTCGGCTCTACACGGATTCGCAATACTCGATCGGCGTACTGACGCAGGGGTGGAAGGCCAAGGCCAACAAAGAGCTCGTTGCGCAGGTGCGCGAGGCGCTGTCACGGCATGGCGACACGAAACTCTTCCACGTTCGAGGCCACGAAGGCGTGAGGCTCAACGAGCACGCCGACGAGCTTGCGGTCCGTGCTGTGCAAGAACGCAAGTCTACTGGGTGGGTGTCGAGCTGAGCCGGCGCGCCGCTTCGGCCAAGGTCACGAGCTCGTAGCCCGCGTCGCGCATGACGCGGACCGCCATGCTGAGCGCGAGGAGCTTGTCGCTCGCCGGTCGCCTCAGGTCGCTGCGGTACGGCAAGAGCGCGTGTAGGGCGTCCTCCTCGAGATCGGCCGCGTCGAACCCGTGGAGCTCGAGGTTGATCAGCTCAAGGCCCAACATCTGTTTCGTCAGGTGAGCCGCCACATGCCGTCCGCCAAGCACCAAAGACGTGCCGATGTACGGCAGTTGGAGCCGGGTTACCCCAATCGGAAGCTCGAGCATGCCGTCGCCCCTTTTCCAGTAGGGCCGGCCGATGCGGTAGGGCTGCCTCGGGGCGCGCAGTACCATCGGCGTGTCCATGAGGCTCGCGCTTTTCCGGCGTCGAAGCCGGATCGACGTCAACGCGACGGCCTTGGCAGCATAGTAGCCCAGGCACGGGAACACGCTCGAGTCGTAGAGCGCGCCAGCGTCCCTGAGAATTCGGAAGAGCGCGTCCGACACGGTGTAGCCGGGCGCGCGAAACCCCGTCGGCCGTCTGCCGCACGCCTCTGTAATCATCACGGCGCTCTGCTCGATCTCAGCGGCGATCTCGGAGTCGTTGCGCCGAACCAGGTCGTAGTGGTGGTGGTACGAGTGGTTGGCGATCTCGTGTCCACTTTGGTGCAGCGCCGCGATCGCACCGCGGTTCTCCTCACGCTGCAGGTCTTCGCCGATCGCGAAGAACGTGGCGGGGATCGATTCCTCTTTCAGCCACTCCTCGAGCCGCGGCACACAACGGTCATAGACGACGTGCGCCGCGGGCCCGAGGTCTTCTCGGATGCCGTGAATCGCCGCGTAGCGCGCCACATCGTCCAGATCGATCGATATCGCTGCCAGCTTCAACGTCATCCTTTGATCCGGATCGCGACGAAGAGCTTAGCCAAGTTCTTGAGGACGTTGGGCACGCGCCTTGCCAAGCCGACCGAAGGCGGGCGTTTCTCGAGGACGAGCACCGGTATCTCGCGCACCTCGAGTCCGGCTCGCTGCGCGCGAATCACGAGCTCCGATGCGAACAGATCCCGATCAACGAGACACGCTCTCGCGATCGGGGCGATGGGTTTGCGTCGAAACGCCTTGAGTCCGTGCGTGTCCGTGCCCTGAAAACCCAGCGTCCATCGTAGCAAGTCGTTGATTACCCGGGTGCCTAGGCGTCGGTGCAAGGGGCGCTCGTCTCGCGCGCCCACCATCGTCTTGGATCCCACGACGAAGTCGACCGTCGGGTCCTCGAGTATGCCGAGCGCTCGGCTGTAGAAGTCCGTGTCGCAGAGGTCGATCTCGTCGCAGATTACGATGTCCCCTCGCGCATGAAGGATCGCATCACGCAATGCCTTGCCGTAGTTTGCATCGTCGGTGTGCCGAGAGCTGACCTGTTCGAAACGCTCCGAGAGCTCGCGCCCGAGCGCTGCGGTCCGGTCCGTCGAACCGTTTTCAGCGAGAATGAGCTCGTACGACCTCCCGAGCGGTTCGAGCCGGTCGATGAGGTCGACCAACGATGCGCGAAGAATCGCTTCCTCGTTGTAGACGGGGATCACGATCGAGATCGATGGCGCGGGGCTCTGCTCTTGCAAGGCGCGGCACTCTCTTATGGTCACATCGTGACGTCAAGCCAATGTACAGAGCATGGCGTGCGCTGACCGAAGCTCGATGCGCAGTGGACCCAGGTTGGCGGGGAGGGCGGCGGTCTGCCCTTTGCGCAGGGCGAGAGCAGCATTGCCTTCACCGAGACTCAACTCTCCATCGAGGGCCGTGATCGAACGTAGGCGGTTTTCGGGAGGAAGCTCGACATGCCCGGAGCCGGCCAGGCGTCGTAGAAAGAAGGTGTCCGACTGCAGTGGTCCCGTCGGGCTCGTCAACGTTTCGAGCGTTGCGGAGTCGTGAATGGGAGCGGGGCCGGAGGGATAGCTGATGCGATCGACGAGCGCTTCGCCGCGAGGCCCCTCCCAATTGGTCACTTCGAGCGCGCGCGCCGAATGAAGGGTACGAGGCTCTCCGTCCGAATCGGGTCGGCCGTCGACGTCGTACCTTCGGTTCCAATCCCAGTAGCGGTAAGTGATGCCGCGCTTGCCGGGCACCACGCGCTGCGGTTCTAGCAGCAAGACGCCCTTGCCGATTGCATGGGGCGTTCCTGGATCGATGACGAACAAATCCCCGGGGGACACCGGCACGAACGACATCAGCTCGTCGAGGGGTGCTTCGTCCGCGAGCGCGCGCCCTACCTCTTCGCGCGAGACACGGTCTCGAAAGCCGACGTACAACCCCGCACCAGGGTCCGCATCGATGATGTACCAGGCTTCAGGCTTTCCGCTCTCATTTGGGCCTAGCTTCGGATCGTCGTCGCGCGGATGGATTTGAAGCGACAGATCGTCGGCGGCGTCGACCAGCTTGACGAGGAGCGCGGTCGATCCATTCGCGGCCTCGCAGCCGAGCAAAGCCGGCTCGGCACGGAGCACTTCATCGAGAATCGGGCCCTCGACCAATCGGCTCGGAAAGTCGGGCTCCACGGACAGCTCCCAAGATTCTCCGACCGGGCCCTGCGCCTTGACGCCGCAGCCGGCCTTGAGCCGCTCGACGATTCGACGCCCACCCCACGGCGTGCGCTGGGCCGGCGTCAGGTTGTCGCTCTGGAGCAGCAAAGGGCGGCGCCAGTTTTTTGTGCCTACTTTATCCCACATGTAAGGTGAACTTGACCCCTATCCTAGCGCCCGAGGAGGTTGAGATGGGTTATTTGGGTAAAGAACGCCGAATTCATCGTGTTTTTGTGACGCGTAACAGCGAATACCACGTCCGCCGCAACGTGTGTGTAGGCGTTCGCGATCGTCGCAGTGGAGACTGGTTGGCAGGTCACATGGCGCTTCGGAGCACCGTCTCGGGCGGGCTCAAGTTCCACGATAACGGAGCCATCAGCGCTTCGGAGGGGCTTCCGACCGTCGGAGAATCGCTCTTCTTCATCGCCGCCGGCCGGGATCTGATCACGAGCCCCGTGCTCAACGTCGAACGGCCCCCGCGCGAGGTCGTACACACCTACCCCATCTAAACACCTGTCTCGGGGATGCTATATCCCCCATCGTGTCGTCGGAGATGAAGACCATTCGCGTGGTTGCAGCCCTCGTGGAGCGCGACGGGCGCTATCTGATCACCCAGCGCCGCGAGAACGCGGTGCTTCCGATGCTTTGGGATTTTCCGGGCGGTCGCGTCGAAGAAGGCGAGAGCGACGAAGGAGCGTTAGCACGGGAAGTGGCGGAACGGCTCGGCGCTAAAGTCCAGGTGGGCCAGCTCATTTCCTTCGTGAACCACCCGTACGAGAAGTACGCCGTCGATCTATATCTCTACGAATGCAAGTTGCTCACCGAGCGCCTCCATTGCCGCGCGGTAAAAGACTATGCCTGGGTAACCTCGAAAGAGATGGAGTCGTACTCCTTCACGCCCGTCGACGAGGCCTCGATGAGCAAGCTGTTGGGCGTGAGCTGAAAGGCGCGGTCGGGCTAGACGTCGTAGAAGATAGGCGGTCGCTTGCCGACGAAGCGGAGCACGAGATCGCGCGCGTCGTCGGACAAATCCTCGAACTGAATTCCGATGCCTGGCTCCGACTCTGACGCGAAGTCGAGCGGGTCGCGAACGAAGCGCACGTAGCCGTCACATTCGAATTCCAAGCCGCCAGGCAACGTCACGAGCATCGTGACCGAGGTGTCCTTTGGAAGTGTCTCGTAGGTAGCCAGGAATACGCCGCCGTGCGCGATCTCGCCGCTGAAGCCGACATAGAAGTTGGATTGGGTCGTCGCGCCGAGGTTTGCCTCGATGCGGCGACGATCGCCCATTGGAATCGGAGCCGGCGGCGGCAGCATCGACGTCGGAATTGGCGCAGGCACCCGGGAAACCGGCCTCGCCGACGAGGGCCGACTCGACAGCGGACGATTCGAAACGGGACGGTTCGAGGCGGGACGAATCGATGGCGGCCGGCTCGATGGCGGACGTATGGGAGGAGGCTTACTTGGCGGCGCGACGCTTGGGGGGTTGCTCACGGGGCGTGAGCTCGGCGGTGCGCTGCTCGTAGGCGGCGCGCTTGTAGGGGTGCTTCTCGGGGGGGCGGCGCTCGAAGATGATTCCGGTCGAACGCTTGGCTTGTTGGTAAGCGGAAAGAGAATGCTGATCACGTCGGCAATGCTCTCCGTTGCCGTCTGGATGCCCGCGTGCTCGCTCTTTACGTCTTGAAGTAGCGCGAGCGTTTGGCTCAACGTCCCGAGCGCGCTCTTGACACACGTCTTGCCGTCGACCTCGGTCGAGGCGTATTCCGCTTCGAAGAGCGCCCCAACGGATCGCGCAATGTTCTGTGCGATGCCGAGCACCTCTTTTGGAATGTCCGCGTCTTTCTGGAGCGCTTCGAGCGCTTTTCCGAGCGCTTCCCGAGCTTGCCGCGCTTCGCCCGCCGATGAGTAACCCATGCTTGGCATTCCCCCGCTTACTTGAACCTCAGGATACCGGGAGTGGCCAGGAGGTCAAAGCGCCTTGACGAAGACCGCGCGCGCGCGCCCCGGCCCCGCATAATCCGCGACTTCGTTGCACGTGAACCCCATCGATTCGTGGAACCGAACAGGACCTTCGTGTCCAGAAGAGGCCAAGGATTTCAGCCGTTTCATTCCGGCTCCCCGGCATCGTTCGGCGAACTGTTCGTACAAGCGTTTGCCGACGCCTCGCCGGCGGTGATCGGGGTGAATCCCGACGAGATGCACGTATCCTGTCGCGGACGGCGCTGGAACCATCACCCCCAAGAGGAAACCGATCAACTGCCCGTCCTGTTCCGCGACCAGGGCGTGCTCGCCAAACTCGTAGAAGAACATCGGATCAGCACGCCTTCCGGCTGGCCCTCCCCACCACTGGTCGAGCACCGAAATGATATAGTCGTAGTCAAGCTTCGTAAGACCCCGGATTCGCATGACCTCGGACAGCGGATATCACGAACGCAAGACGAACGCACGGCGACCCCAATCAGCATGTCCCAGTCCGCAGACACTCCCCAAGAGGCGAAGATGTTGTTCTGCCCCTTCTGTCGCGATGGTTTCGAAGGCGTCGGGGAGTGTCCGGAGCACGAGCTGACCTTGGTTCCCATCGATCGCCTGCCGCGGTTCGGGGAGGGGGCGCCGGACGAGGTCGCATTTTTCGGCGACCCCCGCTTGGGAAGGGGTGGGGTACTCGGCGGCGCCTTGCTCGTGATCGTCGGCTTCCTTGCTCCATTCGCCCGCGCGCCGGGAGTCGAAGCCTCGGCTCTAGAGATCGCGGTGGATGGAGCCAGCAACCTGTGGCTCACGCCGGGCGCCGCGCTTGGCGTTCTCTCTGTGCTGTGGGTCCGCCGCGGGAGGCAGGGGATGCGGGCCGCCCGGATGGCGGTGCTCGGGTTGGCGCTCGCGGGCGCGTTCCCCTTGATTTATACGAGTCGACGAATCGGTCTCGTCGCCGAAGCGTATTCCGCCGAAGTGGAATGGCTCTGGGGGTTCGGGGCGATGATCGCAGGCCTTGCGCTCATCGCGTTTGCAAGTGCTCGTCTCGGCGGGCCGGGAGGCCTGAGCGGCGACTAGGCCGCTCCGGGCAACGTTGGACGAAAGATGTAGCCCTGTTGTTGGACCACACAAACGCGGTTTGCTCCGGCGACCCGGGCTCTCGCGACTGCGATGCTGGCGGCGTCGAGCAACTCACTGTGTGAGCGAATCCGGCCGCTTGGGAAGAGGCCCACGCCAATGGCAATCGTCAGCTCGATGCACGCGTTGCCGACTTTGAACGGCCGCAGCGCCACCTCGGACATGAGCCGATCGGCAAGCGTCAGCGCCCGCGCAGGACGCGTGTTGGGCAGTAAAAGCCCGAACTCCGCCGTGCGAAACTGTGCTGCGATGTCCGTTGCCCGAATCGTTCGCTGCAGGCGTTCGAACGTTTCGTCGAGGATCTGGGCGGCAACGTCGGCGCCGCTGTCAGATACGAGCTTGCGGAAATCATCGACCGCTACGATGCAGCATGCAAGCGGGTCGAGATGGCGCTGTGCCTCGTCGAACTCCTCTTCCAAACAATGGTGGAAGAAGTGGTGGTCCGGCAGGGCCCGCAGCTGGTCGTGGAGCGAGGTGTAGCGGATCTCGTTCTTGGCGAACTGCACGTCGTCGTGGGCGCGTTTGACGCGGAGCATGTTCTCGACACGCGCGACGAGATCGTCGTCGCTGAACGGTTTTGGGAGGTGTTCGTCCGCCGAGGAGCGCGTGCCCAAGATTCTGCCACCCGCTTGGCCGGACGAAGTCAGCAACATGACGGGGACGAAGCGATCCCTCGTGATCGTCTTGATCACTTTGCAGGCGTCGACACCGTTGAGCCCCGGCATGTTGACATCGAGCACCACCAAATCGACGGACTGCGCGCGGACCGCGTCGATGGCCTTCTGACCATTGTGGGTCGGTACGACCGTAGCCCCAAGCGTGCGAAGCAATCGGGAAATGCGCTCGCACGTCGCACGATCATCGTCGGCGACGACCACCACCGCTTTCGGAAATGGACGGGTAGTCCCCACTGGGACAGAGTAGCCGAGTAGGGTCCGATTCGCGAGCCTCGTGCAGTCGAGTTTCCCTGAGCGCTGGACATGTCTATACTGCGGGCGTCGCACTTCTCCGGAGTGTGGGGCCTGGATGGAGCTCAAGCAGCAACTCAAGTTATCGCAACAGCTGATCATGACGCCGCAATTGCAGCAGGCGATCAAGCTGTTGCAGATGTCGCGGATGGAGCTCACTGAGCTCGTTCAGGAGGAGCTGCTCGAGAACCCCGTTCTCGAAGAGGGACCCGACCCTCGTGATTCGAGCGTCAACATCATCGAGGAGAGCGCCCCCGAAGTTCGCGCGCACGAGGCGAAGAAAGAGGAGATCGACTGGGAGCGCTACCTCGAGAATCAGTCGAACGAAGCGCCCATGCCCGCAGTGCGCCGAGGCCCGGACGAAGAGATGCCCGGGCTCGAGGCGACGCTCTCCACCTCGGAGAACCTGAGCGAGCACCTCGGTTGGCAGTTGCGGATGGGCGACTTCGTCGATGACGAGTGTCGGTTCGGCGCGTTGGTAATTGGCAACCTCGACGACAATGGGTACTTGAAGATCGACGGTGTGGCTCCAGAGGAGATCGTTCCCCGGCTCTCAGCCGAATCCGGCCTCGATCCCGAGGACGCGGAGGAGGTTCTGTCGATGATTCAACAGTTCGACCCTCTCGGCGTAGCCGCTCGCTCGCTCGAAGAGTGTCTGTTGATTCAAGCCCGGCACTACGGCATGGACGACTTGGTTCTTCGGGTGATCTCGGACCACCTCTCGGATCTCGAGAAGCGACACTATCCGGCGGTTGCCAAGACGCTCGGCTGCTCGCTCGACGAGGTGTACGATGTCGCCCAGATCATCGCCGAGCTCGAGCCGCGACCCGCGCGACGCTTTCAAACCGAGGAGCCGCGGTACATCACACCCGATGTTTACGTTCACAGGGTTGGTGATGAGTACTTCGTCGTGGCCAACGATGACGGCATGCCAAAGCTCAAGATCAGCGGCTTTTACCGCTCCGCGATGGCCGACAACCCGAAGGCCAAAGAGTACATTCAGGACAAGCTCCGCAGTGCCCAATGGCTCATCCGCAGCATCGACCAGCGGCGCAAGACGATCGTCAAGGTCACCGAGTGCATCGTCGACAAGCAGCGGGACTTCTTCGACAAGGGCATAGAGCACCTCAAGCCCATGATCCTACGCGATGTTGCCGAAACCGTCGGCATGCACGAGAGCACGATTTCCCGGGTCACCAGCAACAAGTATGTCCACACGCCCAGGGGCACTTTTGAGTTGAAGTACTTCTTCAACAGCGCCATAAAGCGGGACCACCAGAACGACATCGCGTCTGAGAGCGTGAAGCAGGCAATCAAAACGATAATTTCCGGCGAGGATCCGAAGGCCCCGCTTTCTGATCAGAGAATCGTGGAAATTCTGGGGCAGGACGACATCAAGATTGCCCGTCGAACGGTCGCAAAGTATCGTGAGATGCTCGGCATTCTCAGCTCGTCGAAACGGAAGAAGTACTTTTAGAGGCAGGAGGTTCGATGCGTATCAGCTACACATTCCGCAACATGGAGTCGTCTGACGCCATCAAGAATTACGCATCGGAGAAGATCGGCAAGATCCAGAAATACATGAGGGCGCCCCTGCACGCGGAGTTCACGTTTTCCATGGAACGTCACCTCCATCGAGTCGATCTGAACCTCACTGGCGACGGCCATCAGTACGCCGGCCATGGCCAGTCCGAGGACATGTACGCGACCATCGATCAGGTGGTCGACAAAATCGACCGCCAGGTTCGCGACACGAAAGCAACGGAGAACGACCGCCGGCGGCACGGCGGCGAGTCTCTTCGTCGCCCCGAAGACTGATTGCGCATGCTTGGCGTGTAGGGTATCGCCTGCCCGACATGCTGGCGGAGTTGTTGCACAAGGAGCGCGTGCGGGTCGGCCTCGACGGAGTCGACAAAGACGTTGCCCTGCTTGAGCTTGCGTCCTTGCTCACGCTGCCGGAAGGCACCGCGAACGCCGAGTCAGTCTACGATGTGCTCCTCGAGCGCGAGCGGCTCGCCAGCACCGGCGTCGGTAGCGGTGTGGCGATTCCCCACGGCAGGTGCGACGATTTCGACGAGCTTCGCGCAGCCGTGGCGGTGTACCCCGCGGGCATCGACTTCCAAGCTGTCGATGGGCTTCCCGTGAAGATCATCGTGGGGATCATCGGACCCCGTTCGATGCCGCAGAAGCATCTGGCTGCGCTTGCAGGGGTGTCCCGCGTCCTTCGCGACGAAGCCAGGCGTGCCGAGCTGATCTCCGCGCCAGACGACGCGCACGCTTACCGCGCGTTGATCGGACTTTGACGGGCAGACAGCAGCGCGTCGCTCGCGTATGATGCGCCCGTGACCCAGTCCTCTCCGCCCCACATCGGGCTTCCCAGCATGCGTGTGGAGCACGGCATCACGGTCGCGCGCCTATTGTCCGATCCGAGGCTATCGTCGATGGTGCGCCTTGTCGCCGGCCAAGACGGGCAACAACGCAAGATCGACCATCCTCGTGTTCAAAAGCCCGGCTTGGCGCTGGCCGGGCACATCCACGGTGTCGTTTCCACGCGAATTCAGATCCTCGGCGAAACCGAGGTCACCTATCTGGAAACGCTCTTGCCCGAGGAGCAGGCCGAGCGGGCGGCCGTCCTCTTCGGGCTCGGCCTGTCCCTGGTCGTCGTCACCCGGGGGGTCGAGCCGCCGGCGGCGCTCGTCGAAGCAGCCGAGCGGACCTCCACCCCGCTTGCGGTTTCGGAGGTGCGCTCGAGCCGCTCGATTCAGGCATTTCATCTGGCTTTGGATGGCATCCTCGCGCCCTCTGAAACGCGCCACGGTGTGCTCATGGACGTCCACGGCATCGGCATACTGCTCCTCGGGCCGAGCGGGATTGGCAAGAGTGAGTGCGCGCTTTTCTTGGTTGAACGAGGACATCGTTTCGTCGCAGACGATCAGGTCATCCTCTCCTTGTTGCCTTCGGAGCAGGTCCTTGGCCGCGCACCGGCGCCCCTTCGCAATCATCTCGAGGTTCGCGGCCTCGGCATCATCAACGTTCGTGACTTGTTCGGCGCGAATGCGGTGCGGACCGAAAAGACCGTGCAGATGGTCGTGGAGCTCTGTCCTTGGAGCGACGAGGAGTCGTACGACCGCCTCGGGCTCGACGAGTCGACCGTGGAGATTCTGGGAATGCCCCTGTCGTTTCTCCGCATCCCTGTTCGTCCCGGGCGCAACATGGCCGTCATTCTCGAAGTCGCGGCGCGCAATCACATCCTGAAGGCCGCCGGCCACCATGGGGCCAGGAGGTTCATCGACAGGTTGATGGGAGATCTCGAGAACCCGAGCTCGGAGCCGTCGTCATGAGCATGGCGCCGCAAATCGTCGTGGTCACCGGGCTCTCGGGTGCAGGGCGCAGCACGGCGCTTCGGGTTCTGGAGGACGCGGGCTTTTTCTGCGTCGACAACCTTCCACCGGCGCTGGCCCCAGATCTTCTTCCGCTGGCGCAACGGGAAGGCAAGCTTCGGCGAGTGGGTTTGGGGATCGACGTGCGCACCGGCGCCTTCCTGAGCGGCGCCGAAAAGACACTTTCGGCGCTCGAAGCAGACGGTCACGATGTGCGAGTGATCTTTCTCGATTGTGCGGATGAGGTGTTGGTGCGTCGATTCAGCGAGACTCGCAGGCCTCATGCACTGGCGCGAGATGGCGATCTCCACGTTGCGATTGCAAGGGAACGTCAGCGTTTGGCCGGTCTTCGGGCTCGAGCAGACATCATCATCGACACGACCGATCTCACTGTCCACGATCTCCGCCGCCATTTGATCGACTACATCGGCCGAGGCGTCGATCGTCCTTCGATGGTGGTGCGTCTGCTCTCGTTCGGCTTCAAGTACGGGATTCCAGTCCATGCGGATCTGGTATTCGATCTGCGATTTCTGCCGAATCCCCACTTCGTGGAGGAGCTCCGCCCGAAGACCGGGATGGATCCGGCGGTCTCGGCGTACGTCCTCGAAGCGCCCGAGACGCAGGAATTTCTCGCCCGCCTCCGGTCGCTACTGGACTTCACGCTTCCGCAGCATGCCCGCGAGGGGAAGGCGTATCTGACGATCGCGCTCGGGTGCACAGGCGGGCGGCATCGTTCGGTCGCCATCGCTGAGGAGCTCGGGCGACAGCTTGGAGGGACGCACGAGGTGGTCGTCTCCCATCGAGATGCGGAGCGGACCCACCCGTGACGGAAGTGCTCAGCGCTCGCATCGAGGTGCCGAATCGCCTTGGCCTCCACGCGCGTGCCGCGGCCAAGCTGGTCAACCTAGCTAACCGATATGCATCGCACATCGAGGTGTCGAAGGACGGTCAAACGGCGGACGCCAAGAGCATCATGGGGGTTCTGCTGCTTTGCGGGCACCAAGGCTCGGAGCTCACATTCTCTGCGCGGGGCGCGGACGCCGAGGCTGCGCTCGCGGCGCTTCGAGCCCTCGTGGAAGACGGCTTCGGAGAGGACGCATGAGTCGACCGTTGCGGCTGAAAGGGATTGGCGCTTCGATCGGGGTCGCGGTCGCCTCCGCGCGCGCTCTCCCGTCCGGTCGCCCACGCGTGTATGCGAAAATCGAGAACGCGGCTGTCGCGACGGAACTACGGCGATTCGAAAAAGCGGTCGCCAAGTCGCGCGCTGAGATGGAAGCAGCCAAGCAGCAGCTTACGCTGCAGCATGGATCGACGTATGCGCCCATTTTCGACGTGTACCTGCTGATGCACGAAGACGCAGTCCTGATCGACGCGATCGCTGAGGCGATTCGAAACGACGCCATCAATGCGGAGTGGGCGGTGGCCCGCGTCGCCGAGCGCCTTCGTGCGCCGTTGCTCCGCGATACCTCTTCCTACTTCAGGGAGCGAGCCCGCGATATCGCCCACGTCGAAGAGCATTTGCTCCGGCACCTGAGCGGCGAGCATCGCACCGAACGGGTTTCAGACGAGCCCGTCGTCTTGGTGGGGCACGATTTGAGCCCAGCCGATGCGGTACGGATGCTTGCGCCTCCGACTGTCGGGCTCGTGACCGAGGTGGGCGCAGGGAGCAGCCACACGGCCATCCTCGCGCGCACGTTCGGGGTGCCAGCCGTCGTGGGCGTTGGCCCGCTCGCGCGCGAGATCGAGGACGGCGAGGACGTGCTGGTCGACGGTTTCGCAGCTGAAGTGACCGTGGGGGTTTCCATGGAGGAGCGCCGCGAGGCTGAGGCGCGGAAGGGGCGCTTCGCGGCTTTTCTCGAAGGTGAGCGCCAAAGCACTGCAACGACCGAGGATGGCTTTGCGGTGACCGTCACCGCCAATGTCGAGCTTCCAACCGAGATCGAAGCGGCACTAGAGAGCAGTGCCGAGGGCATCGGCCTGTACCGGACCGAGTTCATGTGTCTTGAACGGCAGGAGCCACCCTCGGAGGACGAGCAGTTCGAGCTCTACAGAGCGGTCGTCACTGCCATGGCGCCCAACAACGTCGCGTTTCGCACGTTCGATTGGCGCGGTGACAAGCGGATCCGAGCGGACGATCTCCGCGAGCGCGAGCGCGATTGGTTGAGGACGCAGATCAAAGCCATTCTCAGGGCGAGCAGTGAGGGAGCGGTCTCGCTGATGTTCCCGATGGTCGCGACCGTCGACGAGTTTCTCGCCGCCAAGGCGATCGTCGAGGAGAGCAGGGCGGCTCTCGTCGACCAGAGCGCGCGTGCGGCTGTCTTGCCCGTAGGCATGATGGTGGAGGTGCCCTCCGCAGCGCTACTTGCGGATCGCTTCGCAGAGCACGCTGACTTTTTTGCGGTCGGCACCAACGATCTTGCTCACTACACGATGGCGCTCGACCGAAGTGACGGGGGCGCGTCCGCGACACCTCTCGAACCAGCTGTGGTGCGTCTGATCGCGGGTACGGTTGCCGCGGCGCAACGCGCCGGCATTCCATGTTCGCTCTGCGGCGATATGGCCGCGAATCCCATCGAGCTCGGTCTCGGTCTCGGTCTCGGCTTCCGATCCGTTTCAGTACCGGTGAGCGTCGTTCCTCTGGCTCGCGCGGTCATCCGCAGCGTCGACCTGAAGCGGGCCCAATCGGTCGCCGAGGAAGCACTTTGGTGCGAGTCGGCCGACGAGGTTCGCAAACTGCTCGACGAACACCTCGCGAAACACCTCGATCCGCTGTGGAAGGCGAGCGATCTCTAGTCCGCGCGCTTCTTTAGTCGCTCGACGAGCTCGACCAGATCTCCCTCGCTCAAGAGCCCGGTTGCGCGATCGATCTCGTAGCCTTCCGCGTCGTACAGAATGAAGGTCGGAACCGCCTCGATTCTGCCCAGCATTGTCTCCCCGTTCTCGACCTTGCCGTAAGGGTTGGCGCCTACGACAAACGGCGGATCGAGCGCATAGGCCCACGCGTCGACGAGTTGTGAGGCGCGCGGTTGGGCGGCGACGCCGACGACGATTACCTCCGGATGCTGTGGCACGAACGGTCGCAACGATTTCAACGAAGCTTGGCTGACCGCATCGAAGGTCGCGAACACGAACAGCATCACGGGCGTACCCCGCAGATCCGCAAGCTCGAGCCAACGCCCATCGGACAAGCGAATCCCGAGGTCGAGCCGAGGTCCGCCGTGAGTCTGGGGCGTGGTTTCTCGTGCGTCTTGCGAACCCCGCGAGCAGCCCGATGCGACCACGAGAAGCATCGTGATCACGTATATGCCGCATTTTCGAAGGCTGCTTCTGGTCATTGCGGTTGGCTGGGCAATATAGCAAGAACCCAAGCGACGTGGACGCTATCCGTGAACGCTTGGATGCGCTACTCGCCGACTTCGATCCTGTGGCCACTCGCAGCCGCGATCCCGTCGGCTTCGTGCATCGTTATGCGCACCAACAGGATCAAGAGGTCGTTGGGCTCGTGGCGGCGACTCTCGCGTTTGGCAATGTGGTTGCCGCTCGCCGAAGCATCGAGCTCGTCCTCGAGAGACTCGGTCCGGAGCCTGCCGCCTTCGTCGCGGAAGCCGGTGAGCAGGCGCTCCAGCGACGGCTCGACGGCTTCGTACACAGGATCTATCAGGGGCAACACATCGCAAGCATGCTTCGCGGAGCCGGCACCCTTCTCCGGGACTACGGGTCCCTCGGGGAGGCTTTCGCCTCGTTTCATCGAAAGGAGCGCGACTTTCGCGAGAGCCTCGCCTGTTTTGCAGACGTCATTCGTGGAGATGCACGAGACAGAAGCGCGCGACACCTCGTCAGCAACCCGCGGGCCGGAAGCGCCTGCAAGCGGTTGGTCCTCTACGCCCGTTGGATGGTCCGACCCGCCGATGGCGTGGATCTCGGGCTCTGGACGATGGCGCCCTCCGAGCTCGTCATTCCCGTCGACACCCACATCCATCGCATCAGCCGGAACCTTGGTTTGACGAGCCGCCGCACCGCAAGCTGGGTCACCGCACAGGAGATCACGAGCAGGCTCCGAGAGCTCGATCCCGAGGACCCGGTCAAATACGACTTCGCGCTCTGCCACTTCGGCGTCTCCCGGCAGTGTCCGAGCCGCCCGGTGCACGACAAGTGCGCGCGCTGTGTCTTGCAAGAAGTCTGCGGCGTATGGGCCGTGCACGGACTCGCGGCTTCAGCGCAGGAAGCCGGTTAGCTTCGGTTCTAGCGCGTGGAGAACCGACACGCCGTCGACGCCTTCGCCTCGCTCGAGGGTGTCGCCGTTGAGTTGTACGAGCTGGTAGTCCTGAAGCGCCTTGAGGGCGGTTTCTAGCTTGAGCTTCGAGAGTGACTCGCGGCGCTCGATCTCGCCGGCCAAGTACATCTGCTGGCCGAGCGCGAGCGTTCGTTTGTACCAGTCCTTCTTTGGAATCGGTCCATCGAGCACGATTTCAGCGCCGCGAAGAGCAAGCAGATAGCTCTCGAAGAACGTCTGCAGCATCACGGCGTACCGCTCGAGACGGTGGCGCTTCACGCCTTCCGTCGCCTGGATTTGATCGTGGCGAATCTCGATCTCCCCGTCTTCGGCCATCGCGCCAAGCGTGTCGTCGAAAATCTGGTCGAAGGTTGCGTCAGTGCGGAAGATGAATTCGTGCTTGAAAAGCCGTGAAAGCTGCTGAACGCGGTCGTTGAGTCGAGGCCGGTCTGCCCACTGCTGTTTGTCGACGAGCAGCGCAGCCGATACCAGGGCGCGAGGCACGAAGAAATGAATGATCGTGTTCTGGTAGTACTCGAGTGCGATGCGCCGCTCGGAGTCGATGGTGTAGATAGGCTCCGGTCCGGTATCGTGGGCTACGATGAGGCGCGCATCGAGGAACAGCGCGACCGCCTCGTCGATCGTATCCTCGCGGATTCTTCCGTCGCCAACCCGGAGCTGATGCGCGACCCGCGCATTCATCTTCTCGAGTGTCTGCATCAGCGACTCGCACGCGTTCAGAAGCGATTCCCGGGTCATTCCGCGTTTCTGGTGACTGAGCAGCGCCGTCGCGACCAGCGCCGCGGGCGTGACGACGGTCACCTCGTTGATCGAGTACATCACCTTGTGGGCGAGTGCCCGGACCGCGGCGCGTTGTTGCTGCTCGCCGATCTCGGCGATCGTAGCGCCTGCGCTGCCCTGTCGCTGAACGAGATTACTGGCGAACTCGTCGAAATCGATGATGTCGCCGAACTGTACGTAGAGCCTGCCCCACTTGGAGCGCAGCACGCTCGAGCTCTTGAGCAAACCACCCATGTTCTCCGACTGCTTGTCGCCTCCAGAAAGCTCGTGCACGAAGGATCGCTCTTCGATGATGCGCTCGTACCCGATCGATATCGGGACGAGCTTCACTTTCGTTTGTCGGAGCTTGGTCGCGGAGTCGACCACCATGGACAGGAGCCCGTACTTCGGAGGCAACGCCTTACCCGTCCGCGACCGTCCCCCTTCGAGAAAGAACTCGACGGTGAACCCTTCCGCGATGAGCTTACGCATATACGCCTCCACGATTACGGGATAGAGGCTGTCGCCGTGAAAGCTTCGGCGGATGAAGTATGCGCCACCACGGCGGAGCAAGGGGCCGATGGGAAAGAAGCTGAGGTTCTCGCCGGCAGCGATCAGCGGCGGCATCATCGCGTGTGCGTACAGTTGGTCACTCAATACGAGATAGTCGATGTGGCTCTTGTGGCTCGGGAGCAGTACGAGGGAGGCGTCGCGAGCGGCGTCGCGGACTCGTTCGAGTCCCTCTTTGTCGAGCACGACGCCGTCGTACATCTTCGACCACATCCAGGTGAGAAAGCGGTGCATGAGGTCGACGACGAACAGGCTCTGCTTCGCGCAGAGCTTCTGTAGCTGCTTGCGCGCGACATCCTCCGCCTTGGAGTACGGAATGCCCTTTTCCTCGGCGTAGTGCTCGATGTGACCTCGCACGCGCGGGCTTCTCAGGATTTCGTCCTGAATGCGTGCCGTCGTCTTCTTCATCGGGCCGATGATCACCGCGCGGTCGCGCTCCATCCGGCGGAGCAGCGCATATCGGACCTTGGCGGCCGCTTCCGAATCGGTGAGCTCAGGATTCTTGTCCAGGAACTCGCCAAGATTGAACGGCTCACCCGAACGAAGCTTCGCGTCACGGTAATTGAGCAGAAATTGGAAGAAGACCCGCACGCGGCCAGGCCATTGGACCGGACCGAAGAGGAGGTCGAGCAGGCTCGGCGTCGCCGTCTCGGGCTGCTTGCTCCAAACGAAGGTTTGAGGAACCAGGAGGATCGGCCGGTCGGAGACCCGCTGTTTGGCTACGAGCGTCTCGATGAGGTCTACGTCGAGATCGCGGCCTCGACGGGCCTTGGACCCGAGCTTGGGCGGCCTCCGCAAGAACAACAACGCGCTAAACCCGTCACCGACGGTGCGCTCGAGCGCCTCGGCTTCGGGGATTTGTCGGCGCAGGCTCAGGCGCCGCTCACCTTTGCCAAACGGCTCGAGAATCCACAACCCGAGGTCGTTGACGAAACGCACCAGTGGCAAGCCGAACTTCTTCAGGAGGAAGTCCAGGCAGAGGAAGTCCAGGAATGACAGCGACCGCATCACGTAGACGACCACGCCTTCGCTCGCAGCCTCGCGAACGCCGCGACTCCAGTTCTCGTCCACCCGGATGTGGGCGAAAAACCGCCGATAGAGCCACCGCAGGATCGCGTTGGGGGCGTAAGGCGCAGGCGTTGCAGAGCGCCGCGCGAGCTCCGGCAGGTTCGTCATCGCTGCATCAGACCCTAGCAGCGTGCAAGATCGGGTCGAGTATTCGGGGTTTCGCCACCATTCTGCCTTCTTACGGGCTCGACCTAGAACTGCGCGCGGATGATCCGACGTTGGCCTGGGCGCAAATCCACCGCGTGACGCTGCTCCGCTCCGCCGAGCCTCACCACGACTACGTATGCGCCCGCGCTCAAGCGCGCCGCAACGCCGCTGCCGAGCGTTCCGATGCGCTTGCCGTTCTTCTCGACCGCAACTAGTCCCGTCCCGCGTTGCTCTCTGGCTTCAATTCGCACCTCGAGCATCGCGGTCTCGAAATCGACGGTGACCGGGGTGGTCTTCCCCGCTACCGCGACGACCTCGACGGTTTGGGCAGGGTTGTCGAGCGCACCGTCGAGGTGGACGATCACTTTGCTCTTGCCGGCGGGCACCGAGAGGATGCGCCTGCAGGACCCGCTGCCGACCGTTTGCCCGTTTTGCACGACAGCCACGGTTCCGTTGCTCGGCGACCCATTTTCGGTAACGTTGCATCGAATCTGGGCTTCTTGCGCCGCCGCGCCGCCCGGAGTGCCCCAAAGGCCCATTCCGACGGCGATCGCCATCGCGGCAGCCCGAGAGCGCCTAGATGAGCCTCCATCCCCGGTTTGCATAAAGATCCTCACGCCTTGTCCTTGTACCCCAATTCCGCCCGCTTGACACCGCTAGGGGCGGCGGCTAGGAAACGCGCCCCGAAACCGGGTCTTAGGAGCGAATCATGGCTACCCAAAGCGCCAAAGCGTCGGAGATCGAACGCAAATGGTATGTCGTCGATGCCGCGGGCCAACCGCTTGGCCGACTTGCGTCGAAGGTGGCGCACGTCTTGCGTGGGAAGCATCGTCCGCAGTTCACCCCACACGTCGACACCGGTGACTTCGTCATCGTCACGAACGCGGCCCAGGTTCAGCTCACGGGCAACAAGCTCCAGGGCAAGTTCTACTACAACCATTCGGGCTACCCCGGCGGCCTTCGCTCCGAGAGCGCTGGCCACCTTCTCGAGCGCAACCCCGAGCTCATGGTCGAAAAAGCCGTGAAGGGCATGCTTCCGAAGAACAGCCTCGGACGCCAGATGTTCCGAAAGCTGAAAGTCTATTCCGAAGGGACTCACCCTCACGTGGCACAAAAGCCCGAGCCCTTTCCCCTCTGATTCGAGAGATAACTGCGAGAGATTACTGAATGACACACGCTAAAGTCATCGACGGACGTCACTACGGCACGGGCAAGCGCAAGAACGCGATCGCGCGGGTCTTTTTGAGCCAAGGTGCTGGCAACGTCACGATCAACGGCCGCACCTTCGAAAACTACTTCCCACGCGAGATCCTTCGGATCATCGCGATGCAGCCCTTTGCGCTTCTCAACAAGCAAGGCCAATACGACGTGCAGGTCAACGTGAACGGCGGAGGAGTCTCGTCGCAGGCAGAGGCCGTGCGCCACGGCATCGCGCGCGCTCTCGTCCTCATGGATGAGAGCACCAAGCCCTCTTTGAAGAAGGCCGGGTACCTGACGCGCGACGCTCGTAAGAAGGAGCGTAAGAAGCCAGGTCAGCCGGGCGCGCGCAAGAAGTTCCAGTACTCGAAGCGCTGAGCACTTCGCATTGCGATTCCAAAGCCGCGGCGCCTTTCGTGCCGCGGCTTTCTTGCTTAATGGTGTGGACGCGCCACAAGTCGGTATCAGGATGGAGATGAGCAAATGACCCACAAGCCCATACGCGCGGTCGTGGTTGGCGGGACCGGTTACACCGGAGCCGAGCTCGTGCGTCTTGCGCGCAGCCATCCGTCGCTCGAGCTCACGACGATCGTCGGCAACACGACGGCCGGCGAGCCCATCGATAAAGTCCTTCCGAGCCTTCAGGGCGTGATGAGCGGGGACGTGCAGCCGTTCGATCCCGACGCGATCGCCCAGGATGCCGATGTCGCGTTCTGTGCGTTGCCGCATGCCGCGAGCGCGGAGGCAGTCAGCGCGCTTCGCCAGCGCGGCGTGCCCGTGCTCGACCTTTCCGCAGATTTCAGGTTCTACGATTTGGCGGTGTACGAGGCCTGGTATGGCAAGCACCCCGTGCCCGAGCTGCTGAACGCGGCCGTCTACGGCTTGGTCGAGCTGCATCGCGAGGAGATCCGCGGCGCGGACTTGATCGCGGTGCCCGGTTGTTATCCGACCGCGTCGACCTTGGCGCTCGCGCCCCTCATCGAGAGGGGTCTGATCAAGCACGAAGGGATCGTCGTCGATGCCAAGAGCGGCGTGTCCGGAGCGGGTCGAGCGCTTTCGAGTGCCACACACTTTCCCGAGGTAGGGGAGGGCGTCCGGGCCTACAAGGCCGGTGCGCATCGGCACGGGCCGGAGATCGAGCAAGAGCTCGCTCGCCTTGCGGGTGCGCCGGTCCGAGTCACGTTCGTGCCCCATCTGGTTCCGATGTCGCGGGGCATCCTCGCGACCTGCTACGCGCAGCCCTCTTCAGCGAGCGCAACGGCTGAGGCCTGCACTCTGGCGGCCCGGGCCCTGTACGAAGGTTCGCCCTCGGTGCACGTGCTCGAGGTTGGTGAGCACCCTGACACGCTGTGGGTCCGCGGTTCCAATCGGGTCCATGTGGCGTACACGCAGGACCCCAGTAGCGGAACGATCGTCGCGATGAGTGCGATCGACAACCTCGTCAAGGGCGCTTCTGGTCAGGCGATTCAATGTCTCAACGTGCGCTTCGGTCTCGACGAGGGGGCGGGCCTTGGGGCCACCGCTCAATGGCCGTGACCAAAGTCCTTCACGTCAGCGATCTTCACCTGGAAGATGGGTTTCCGGGTGTTCCGTTCAGCGCGTTCCTGAACAAGCGCGTCGTGGGGTACGCAAACCTCGCGCTTCGGCGCCGAAAGGTATTCACTCACGCGGCGATGAAGGTCGAGGCGTTGGCCGCGTTCGCCAAAGAGCAAAGCGTCGACCTGATCGTGTGCACCGGTGACTACACCGCCCTTGGGACCGAGCCAGAGCTTGCGTATGCACGGCGCGTGATCGAACCGCTCACGAAAATGCCGCTCGGCTTCTTCACCGTCCCGGGGAATCACGACTTGTATCTCCGCGACACGGTCGAGGCCGGTTGGTGGGACCAGTATTTCGGCGGACTCATGAAGAACGACCTGCCGGAGCACGCGGTTGATGGTGTCTGGCCGCAGGTTTGGCTTCCGGCCGACGGGTTGGCGATCGTCGGCGTCAATAGCGCCCGCGCGAATCCTAAGCCCACCCATTCGAGCGGCCGAATCCGAGATCCGGAGATCGACGCGCTGATTCGCATCTTGGACGACGCGCGCCTTCGCGATCGCTTCACGATCATTGCGACCCACTACGCGCCCAGGCTCGCCAACGGCCGGCGCGATCGTCCCGCTCACGGGCTCGAGAATGCGGACGCATTCCTGACAGCGAGCGCGTGTGCGGCCCGAGGGGTGATCCTCCATGGGCACATCCATTGGCGCTACCACGTTCGGGTCCCCGAGACGCCCTTGTCGATTTGCTGTGCTGGGAGCACCACACACGCTGGGCGCGAGGGGCTTTGGATACTCGAGGTCGGTGATGGCCCCGTGACCGCAACGCCTGGGACCTGGGATCAATCGCGCTACGTGCTCGAACCGGCCGAGGCCCTGGTTCTCGACCCGTAACTTGCGGCCCAGCGGCTGGCTGAAATACAAGCGAGGGTATGGCTGCTCGCCAGTTTGGGGCCAAACGCGAAGCGCGCAGGGCGGTTCGGCGGCTCGTCGATCTCGAGTGTGAGGTGTATTCCGAGCTCTGGGGAGAGTCGATCTCGCATCGCGCCATCGAAGTGAGCGAGAACGGTCTGTGGATCCAAACCGAGCTCCTTCTCGAGGTAGGCACGGAGGTGACGTTGACCTTCTATCCTCCCGACTGGGAGGAGCCGCTTTGCGTCGCCGGCCGCGTTCAGCGGGTGGAGCTCCGATCACGCCCCGGAGACGCCAATGCCGTCGGTATGGGGATCGGGTTCGAGGCTTTGCGCAACGACGAACGCCGCCGTTTGACCCGCAGCATGCGCTGCTTGCGCGCCCAGGAATCGTACATCCTCGATCAACGCACGCTCACCGGCGTTCCTGTAGGGGTCAGTGAAGCACACGAGCCCGTCGCCGAGCCCGGTAGGACGCTCGCCGGTTGGAGCGCGCCCGCGTCTTCGAGCGCGCACACCGGTCGCCCTTCGCGGGTCACGGCCTCGCCTGCCAGCGGGGAGCGCGCCATCGAACGATGCGATAGCGCGTTTCAGGGCGGCCTCGACCTCGCCGCTTCGGTGTTCTCGCCCAATGCCCCGGACTAATGCACGTCTAGCGCACGCGCAGCACGCCCGCGCGTACTCGGTCGACGCCGTCGTTTCGTCCCGACTCGACTTTTAGGCGATTGCTTCCGCTGAACCATCCCACGTAGATGACGTACTCGCCGGTTCGGAAGTTCGCCGGCACGGTCAGCTCTTGTGAGTCTGCGATGACATCTCCGCGCTCCCAGAGCTTGGGAGGATACCGACCGTCGACCGGGTCGTGGTCACCGTTCAGCCGAAGGCCGTTTCCGTCGATGTGGACGAACACCTTGTACCCGGACGGCGGGTTTTCGAGAACCCGCCAGTACCAGGTCACTCTGAAGCGCTGCCCTGCGCCGACCGTATCGCCGCTCGGCAGGTCGAGGTCGAAACCGACGAGCTCGACCCGGTCGCCAAAGCTCGCGTTGACCAGGTATTGCACCGAAGGGTCGCGTTCACGCACTGCGTCAGCGATGAAGCTCTGGTTGGGCACTCCTTCGATCGACTCTGCGGCGATGAGAAGAAGCCGGGCGCTTCGCGCGTCGGCGACATAAAGGTGCTTGCCGGTTTCTCGACGATACGCGCGGTCGACTTTGCCGAGCGCATCGGCGGGGAGCACCGCCCAACGTTGCCCCCCGGCCTGTAGGAAGCGAAGCAGCGCGCTCTGGTCTTCCATTTCTTGGATGGGCGTATCGGTGTAGTAGATGGCGGCGCTGGCCGGCGCTCGATACGAGGCGAGCGGCTCGTCAGGGCCTTTCGTCAAGGTCGCGTAGCTCTCGAAGACGGACTTTGGCGAGAGGTGCTGGCCTAGCGCCGGCTGAAACCGCCAAGCCGTGAAGGCGCCTACCGCGAGGCCCATCCCGAGGACCACGAAGATGCGAAGTGCCCCCAGCCGGCTGAAGAGATAGTGGACCCAGGGAAGTCCGAAGACCAGCGCGGCGAGTATGAGCGGCGCGAAGAAGGCGTACCTGCCCGCGCGGACGACCACCGACGCGATTCGTAGGTCGAGCGCGAAGCACATCAACCCGAAGACGACGCATGCGCCGAGCAAAGACATAGCGAGAAGTATCCAGCCGCGAGGAGGCCCCTGTCCTTGCCAGCGGGCGCGAAGCCATCGGACGGTCGCCCGGGGATTCGGCTTCTCCGTTCCTCCACGGCTCACCATCATGAGGGCCAAGGTCAGTCCGGCGAGTGAGAACATCAAGGCCCATCGAGGCGCGGGCTGATAAACCTCGGGCACGCTCAACGTGTCGGTTGGCAACGCCCGAAGCGCGCTGTCCGGGTAGAGCGCGTAGTCGCGAACCAGCAGGCCGGTTAAGAGCACGATCGTTGCGGCGGCTGCCCATCCCGGCTTATCCGCCTCGCTGACCTCGGCCAACCAGAGCCCAACCAGCCCGGCAAGAGGGAGCGTCGCCAACCAGGGCGGCGTGCCATATCGCGAAGCGAACACGGTCCACGAAGCGAACCCAAACCCCGCCCAAAGCACCAGCACCGACACCAGACGCTGTGCCCGGGCCGACCTTCCTTCGCGGGGCCACATCGCCCAAGCGAGGGCCACAGGCAGCGCGGCGCTCCAAGGGGCGAAGCCATGAAACACGACCTCGAGCGCTGCATCCCAGGTCGGCGGGTTGCCGCCGACAGCGCCCCCACCGAGCCAACGGCTCACCTCGGGCGCGTCTCGAACGACCGCCCGCACCACCCCGACGAGCGCGAACGACGTTCCGAGGGGTAAGGCCCATCTCGACCAGGCGTTCGCGCCATGTCCCTCGGAGATCAAGATCCACGCCGAAACGGCTAGGAGAGGGGGCAGGGGTCCAAGCAAAACCCCGCTGATGAAGGTGCTGGCCCCAATGCCGACAGCGAGCCCTGTGTAGCAAAGGGCGGCATTCCATCCACGGCGTTGCTCTGCGCTTGCGGCAAGCGCGGCGGCGCCGACCCATGCTTGTGCGGCCATCCCAATCGCGCCCCCCATCGTCAGCCGTGAGCTCAGCAGGAAGAGTGGGGTGGATGCGAGGACAGCGACCGCAATGACGGCGGCTCGACCGCCGGCCTCCGCGCGGACCAAGCAAAACGCGAGGGCTCCAGTCGATAGGCCTCCCAGCACGACGGGCAGTCGGGCCGAGGTCTCGCCCACGCCGAAGAACGCGAACGCCCAGTCCGCACCAAGGGCCGGTGTGAGCTCCCAGGGATCCCAAATCCCGAACGACCCGACCCCGACGACGGTGATGAGCACAGCGCCCACGACCACCACCCGTTCGAGCCAGATGGATCGGTCCATGCTTCAGTCCATGATCTCGTCGACCTGTTCGACCAACGGCTCATCCGCGCCGGCGACGACCGCGGGCGCGTTCTCGATGCTGCTGAGCTGCGCCTGCCACTTCGCCATCGCTTCCTTGTAGGCGGGGAGCTCACGAGCCGGCATACGCAAGCCGGGTCCGTTGAGCTCGCTCAGCGGATCGAGGTAGCGGCCGTACTTCTTGAGGCCGAAATGAAGGTGGGGACCGGTAGACCGTCCGGTCGATCCGACGAATCCGATCAGCTCTCGCTGTTTGACGTACGAGCCGGGGCGAACGCCGCTCTTGATTCGATGAAGATGGGCATATGCGGTTTCGAAGCCGCCACTGTGGCGGATCACGACGAGGTTGCCGTTCGCGCCCTTCCGACCCGCAAACGTGACCCGGCCCTCTGCGGCGGCCCAGACTGGTGTGCCGGTGGGTGCGGCGTAGTCGACGCCGAGGTGTGGCATGACTCGTTTGAGAATCGGGTGAAAGCGCCGCGGGTTGAAGCGTGAAGAGAGACGGTCGTAGCGAAGCGGCGTCCGAAGCCAGCCGCCCACCATGGCGCGGCCGGTATCGTCGTAGTACTGCCCCACCGCGTTACCGGACTGGTAGTAGAACGCTTGCAGCTTGCCGGTCTTCTGGCCGTCGTACTCGAGCGCGTGGACGCGGCCATAGCGGAGAAACTGGCCGTCGACCCTCTCCTCGTCGACGACGATTCGAAACACGTCGCCTTTGCGTGCCTGGAGCGCGAAGTTGACGCGACCTTCGAACGCTTCGACGAAGAAGGTTGCGAGGCCTGCGGGCAGTCCAAGCCCCGCCAACCCATCGCCGATCGACGTTTCCACGGAGGCCGCGCGCGCAATCGG
>JAHEEE010000087.1:0-6314 GCA_024640845.1 Myxococcales bacterium
TCGAGGTTGGTGAGGTTGCGGAGCGCGGCCTGTGTGGCCGCGACCGCGATCATGAGCAACAGAACGGCCGCGGCGATGGCGGCTTCGCCACGCGCGAGCTGTCTGTCGATGCTGCGAATGTGCTTCACTGTTCGTTCCCCGCTGCAGCGATGACTGCGTCGAGCAGGCTCTGAGGGTAGACGCGGCCAGCGAGCCGCTCGCGGACCTGCGTACCCACGGCTTCCCACTCCGCCCGGTTCTCGGTGGTGTCGACCTCGGTGAGGCCGCGTTTCAGTACGGTCTGATACGACTTGGCATCGTCGCGCCGAATCGACGTGTTGAGCGCCTTGTGCGCACGAATGCTGGTCTCGACGAGCACCTGCTTCTGCTCTTCGGTGAGTTGTTCGAACTTGTCTCTTCGAATCAGCGTCGCCCCGACGATGATCCCGCTATTTTGCTTCGAGACGAATTTGAGCCGCGTGTACCATTGGAGTGAAACCGCGGCGAGCGCTGAAGCCGGCAGCGTGTCCACCATTCGGGTTTGCAACGCCGGATACACCTCCGGCACGCCGAGGCGAACGGGGTTCGCGCCGACTACCTTGAGGAACTCCGTGAAGATCAGGTCGTCCTTCCAAGCCCAAGGTCGAAGCTTCTTGATGTCGGAGGGGCGCTCGATGCGTTCCATCGAAAATAGGCGCGTCTTGCCGACGTCCCCCCAACCGAGGAGCGTGTACCCCTCCTGATCGAACATCCCTGCAAAGCGATCATTGAGCGCGGCGCGCACTCGGTCGAGCTCCTCGTACTCGTCGAACACGCCCGGCACGGAAAGGACGAGGACTTGCCGCACGAGCTGAGCAAGACCGGTTGTCGTAATGGATGCGCCGTCCATCTGGCCAGCTCGCATCTTGCGAACGAAGTCTCGTTCGTCGCCCTGACTGCCGCCTGCGTAGAAGCGGAGCTTCAGCGTGTTGTTCGTTTCTTTTTGGATCGTGAGGTTCCAGGCGTTGAACACCTTCATCCACGAAGACCCGCTCGGGGCCAGCGTCGCGATACGAAGCTCGGTCGCTTGTTCTGCGGCCGCCGGACGCGAAAGGGCGCCAGGAGCCGCGAACGCGGCCAGCGCGAGCGCCACCATCAATGCGAGGTTGAATTTCATCTGCGGATGCCGAAGGAACGCGAAACGTTAGGGCTCCGGAGAATAGCCGCGCTACGCGCGGGAATCACTAAAAAAGTTGGTCCGCGTTGGCGATGTAGAGCGCTGCGCGCTCACGTGCCATGCGATTGGCGAGCCGAGCCTCGGGAAGCGGGTCTTGAGCGTCCATCACTTCATCGAGAAGCTCGTCGAAGAGCTCGCGATCGCCCTCTTTGACCGCGTAGTAGCGGGCCATGTTGACCTGTGCTTGGAGCGCGCGCCGTTCGGTGGCGACCAACGCCTTCTCGAAATACGCCTTGGCTTCTTCCATGTCGCTCGCCATCTCAGAAGCGGTGGCAACGCCCATGAACAAATACCCCGCCGCGTTGTAATAGTCGGGGTCGAGCTCGATCGAACGGGCCACGAACGCCTTGGCGTATTCGAGGTCCGCAATGGCTTCCATGTCGTCCTTCGCGGCGTTGATGTACGAGCCCCATGCGTAGCCGTGCCAGAGCAACATTTCGGCATCCGACTTCTCGATGAAGGCGCTCTCGAGCCAGGCCTCGAGGTCATCGACGCTGCCCTTCACCGCTTGGTCGACATCTTCGTTGTAGAGCCTGATCCGGTGGCGGGTGAGGTCCAGCGCGCGAAGGTACATCGTGCGGGCCCGACTCCGCTCCGCGTCAGCTGCCGCGTATTCGGCCTCGAACTCGAGGGTCTCCACGTCGGCTTCCACCCAGCCGTACGCGTAGGCGACGTACGCTTGAGCGAGCTGCGAAAGAATCGCCTCGTTGTCGGGGACGACGCGCAGGATGCCCTCGAATTGAACGATGGTCGCCGGCAGCGCCTCGCCGGCCAGGTCGTAGTCCCAGTACTCCTCGAACGCGGGCGCCGCGCGCGAAAAAAGCCCCGCGGTGGAGTCGGCCGTGAACTTGGCGACGTCGCAGCCGCCGAGCGCCACGATGCAAAGCACGGCGGCCACCGAGCGGAAACGGTGGGACGAGAGAAGCTGGTACATGGGGCGAGGTGTACGAAAATTGGGTGGAAATTGTCAATCGAGATCGTGTATGCCGGATCGCTTGACGAGGGCCCCAGCGGCTTCCAGCATTAGAAAATGCTTAGATTCAAGTCGATATACGGCCTGATGGGGGCGCTCCTTGCTTCTTTCCTAGCGGCAAGTCCTGCCTATGGCTCCATCGTCCAGGCCCTCGACCTCGATGATTTGGTGGAACAATCGGACCAAATCCTCCTCGGTCGAGTGGTGTTCTCGGAGTCGTTCCAGCGCGCCAACGGCACGCTCGGGACATGGCATCGCATCGTGATCGAGCGCGACGTACGGGGAAGCGCCTCGGGCGAGCAAGAGGTCATCGTCGAAACCCTCGGCGGCCAGTTGGGGGACATCGGAATGCGGGTCGAAGGCGAGCCTTCGTTCTCGGTCGGTGAGCGCGTCGTGGTCTTCGTCCGTGGCGACGGAGGATACGCAGCGTTCCGTCCCGTGGGTATGGGCCAAGGCGTCATGCGCGTCCGCATGGAAGAAGGCGTCGAGACCGTGAGGCAAACCCGCGAGGGGATGATGTTGATGCGGCGTAATACGAAGGGCCGCCTCGAACGAAGCGCCGGTGCCCTGCCGAAGAAGGAGCGTCTAGACACGTTTCTTTCGCGGGTGCGTTCCATCGTCGAACAGAGGGTGAGTGGCGTAAGTGAGTAGCCGCACGCTCTCTCTCGGAGGCCTCGCTCTCGCGTTTGCGGTGCTGGTGGTGGCGGACGACGCGGCTGCGTTCTGCCGGATGACGACCGAGGGCGGCGCACAGGTGGGCGATGCCGCATGCATCGAAGCGGGAGCCCCCCTCGAGTGGCGCAATCCCTGCCTCTCCTACGCGATTGACGATCGCGGCTCTCAGTGGATGACCGACGAAGACGTCGAGGAAGCGGTCGATCTGGCCTTCAAGGCCTGGGAGGACGCCAACTGCGATGGGTCACCCCCGAACCTCGTCTTCAAGCCTCTTCAGCCGTCGACCTGTAAACGAGCAGAATACAACTGCGAGGGGAACGTCAACACGATCGCGTTTCTCGATCCGTGGAAAGACGAATGCTCGGACCCGGAGAACCCAGGTTACGATCGCAACGCCTTTGCCGTCACCATCGTCTGGCACGACACGAGGACGGGCGAAATCCTCGACGCGGACATGATGATCAACGATCAGCGCGCGAGCCGCGGCACCGCGGGCGGTCCCTACGCCATCTGCCCCCTTACCGGCTGCACTGGCGACTTCGAAGGCTACGCAGACTTGGGCAGCATCGTCACGCACGAAGCCGGCCATTTCATCGGCATCGGTCACTGCAATCCGATCGACGAAGCTGATCCGAACGACCCGTGCGTGCAGGCCACGATGTTCGCGATGGCGGAGCGCGAGTCTGTGAACAAGCGAACCTTGGCGCCCGACGACATCGCCGCAGTATGCACGATCTACCCGCCGGGCGACTTGGACCAATCCTGCAACGCGGCCCCGATAGGCGGCCTTCAGCTGAACTGCGAAACCGATGCGGACGGCAAGGCGATCCCGTGCAGTGACACCACCTGTGGCACGAGCAGTGGCGGCGGCTGTAGTGCGACCGGCAGCCCGGCGGACGCGCCGTGGGGCCCTCTCTTGGCGGCTCTCGTCGGCCTCAGCGTGTGGCGAAGGCGGAACGCCGCAAGATCTTGAACTGCACCCTTCGATTACGCGCCCGATTGTAGGCCGTGATGTTGGGCGCGATCGGCCGGGTCGCGCCGTAGCCCTTTGCGCTCAGACGCTCGGCCTCGACGCCGTGCTGCACGAGCCAACGGAGTACGGACTCGGCCCTTTGTTGGGAGAGCTGCATGTTGAGCTGGGGATTGCCTCGGTTGTCGGTGTGGCCTTGGATCTCGACGAGCTCCAAATCAGGGTTTCGAAGAAGCGCATCCGCGACCTCGAGCAAGAGCGGTTCGCTGTTGGGAAGAATTTCGGTGCTGCCGGTGGCAAAGCTCACCTGGCGGCGCAGAGCGATCTCCGTCTCCTTGACGACGACGCGGGGCCGCGACGGCTTCTTGAGGATGCGAAGCTCGATGGTGGTCTTTTGGCGCTCGAGCACTTCGAAGCCGCGCACCGCGATCAGATACGCCGGGTCGTCGACGTACGCGGAGTACGCACCGGGCTCGATCTCTTCGATCGCTGCGAGCCCCGCCGAGTCGGAGACCACGAGATGCTCGGAGGGGCCTCGGATGCTGACAGCGACGTTTGGAACGGGCTTGCCCTCCCGGTCGACGGTGAGGATGCGAAGCTGGCCGGCGAGCGAGGTGGGGCGCAACGTGCAGCTCGTGTCGGAAGGAACCCGGGCAGGGCACTCCGCGGTCGCATAGCTCGGGTGCGACACCTCGAGCGTCACCTCCCCCTCGGTCAGGGGGTAGGTCGTGAACCGCCCCGCCCCATCAGTGATCTGCGCTGAGGCCTCCTGCCCAACCACGCTCACGACGGCGCCTTCGATGGGCTCGCCGCTACCGTCTTCGAGGACGTAGCCTCGCACCTGTCCCATCGCCAAACTCGCAGAATCGGCTGCGGACGTGGGAGCAACGGCGGGGCGGGGGTCGAACGCATACCCGATGCCGAGGATGACGTTGTAGGGCGGAGTCGGCGCCAGCTCGCGGACGAAGGTCCGAACGCCGGTCAGGCCGATGTCGGCTGCCACCGTGAAGGTCAAGCCCTTGGGCGGGGATAGAATGCGAAGCCCCACGCTGAGCAGCATGGGAAACGCCTTGAGACCCTCATCCGCGAGGCACCCATCGTCGGGGGAACCCGCGGTCGGGCATTGGTAGCCCTGACGGTTGACCGGGATGTCCCACTGCCACTCGAGCAGCGGATGCAAACCCACCTTGCGCGCTTGAAACGGCAGCTCGACACCGGCGGCGATGCGGACGGTGTCGACGCGATTCACGCCGTACGCGAAGCGTTCGAACGGCGTCAGCAAGTTCCGTGTCTCCAGCTGGCGCGGCACCACGCCGCCAAGCGCATCGTATCTCTGGTCTTCGATGCTTTGGGTCAGGTTGGCGGTGTTGTCGAAGTAGTACTGCGTGTTGAAGCGAAAGATTACCGGCGACTCGCGATGCTGATGTTCGCGGAAATCCAGTGTGACGTTGCCGCGAAGGCCGACGCTCGTCGCGCGGAAGGTCGCCTGGGCATCGCCAACGCCACCGGGAAACAACAGGCTGAAATCGCCCCCCAACGAAACCCAGGGCTTCACAGCGTAGAAGCCCTTGAGGCCGAGCAAGACATCGGCGACGCGCTGGATCAACATCGGGTCGTTCGAGTCGTCCCACGCAGAGCTGACTTCGGCCGACGCGAATACCTCGAGGTACTTGGTTGGCGTGATGCTCAATGAAAGGTTGCCAGCGAAATGATGCGCCTCGTCACCAGGCACGAAGTAGTCGCGGGTGATGAAGAACTCGCTGTTCAGCGCGAGCCGAAAAGTCCCTTTGTCGCCGGAGCCCGCATCGATGATCCGGATGCCGCCCGTCGGGCCGCTGAAGCTGTTCTGCAGCTGAGCGCGGACCGGCGCCGCGCATGCCAACGCAATGAGGCCCCCCAAGAAGGGCAGTATCCAAGTCCTGCGCATCGCTGACGCGTATCCCCCACTTGAAATGATGCCATCTCAGGGGCGCTTTCGGCCAACTTGCCGAGCTATTTCGCGGCGATATGAAGGTCGGCCTTGCCGTCAGGGGGGATCATGACCTTCTTCGGGGCCGTCGCGCTGCCGCTCTTGGGCTTGAATACCACCACATAACGCCCCCCGGGCACCGAGCGAAGGGTGCAGCTCCCCTGACTGGTTGTGCAGGTGAAGGTTCCGCCATCTCCACTGAGCTGCACCTGCCCGTCAGCGCCGCCCCGGACATGAACGTTCACGACCGCGTCGGCCCTGGCGCCTGTCGTCAGCATGAGGGCAAGGGCACAAGTGACGGTGGCAACAGCGCGTTTCATGGGGGCTATCCTTCTTCGACCGCCTCGGCGAAATCGCTGAGGCGCACTTCTTCGTACTCATCGGCAAGGAGCTCGGGTGGCTCGGATTCTTCGACGTGGTAGTCGTTCGCTGCTTCAACCTGCGCGACCTGTTTGGCCCGATTCGGGTCTGGAAGCGGCGGTCGCGACGGAACGGGAAGCCCCTCTTCGTAAGCAAAAAGCCCCGTGGTATG
>JAHEEE010000087.1:6414-11751 GCA_024640845.1 Myxococcales bacterium
TCGTACCCGACGTCTTCGCCGGAAACCGTGACCGCGTCACTCTCAGCGCGAAGCCCCGTGGTCGGCGCTTGCGCCGGCTCTTCGGGGTCAGCGTCAGCGTCAGCGAACGTGCCAGCCTCAGCGCGAAGCCCCGTGGTCGGCGCTTGCGCCGACTCTTCGGGGTCCGTGTCAACGGCTGCTGCCATCAACGCCTCTGCATCGACGGCCGCGATCACCGTGGCGGGATCGGGATCTTCTTCTTCCTCGTCGTCGTAGGCCTGGGGCGGCACCGTGACCGGTTCATCCACCTCCGGCGGGACAGTCACCGGTTCGGCGTCCTCGGGCGCGAGCGACAAGACTTCGTCGTCTTCTGCGGGTGGGGGGTCGGATACGGCTTGACGCGCGATCACGAGGCGCTCGAACACGACCTCGGAACGACCGTCGAGCTCGAGAGCTTCGACCACCACGTCGTAGCGTGTCTCGGGGACGCGATCCCCGCCGCCATCAACTGCCGCTCGAACCCGACCGACGCCCTCGAGCGCGGTCGTGCCGTCCGCAAGCAGCAAGGCGAATTCGATCTCCGAACCCTCTTCATAGGCCACGGGCCCGTAGAGGATCAGTGTGTCTTGTTCCACGCGATCGAGAAAGCCCTCGGACAGCTCTCCGATGTCGTTGAAATGTGTTGGTACCGTGAGGACTTGGCTCATTGCTCCCCCGCTTCGCTTTCATCGAGAGGACTCGTTTGCAGCTCGTCTCCGGCTGCGAGGAGCTCCTCTACCCTACGCTCGGCTTCATCCAGTCGTTTCGCTCCGGCCCGCGACAAGCGGACTCCCTCTTCAAACATCGCCAGAGACTCCTCGAGAGGCAAATCTCCTTCTTCTAATTGCTCGACGACGGTCTGCAGCCGCTCCATGACCTGCTCAAACGGAGCATCATCCGCTGGATTGGCCCGCCCCTTCGATTTCCCCATGTTTTCAACCATACAGCACCGAAAGGCCGACGTCACCAACATGGATATCGGCCCCATTCGAGTTGAAGTGCCGAAGAGGGCGCTGTAGGGGGGTGAAGGATGGTCGAGTCCCCCTCCGTCGTCACTCCCGGCAACCACGATGGCGTCCATCTGGGACATCGGGCCCTGATCGATGCGGCCAGGCAAACCGCCGAGCAGCACGGCTGGAAAACACTCGGAATGTTCTTCGACCCCCACCCGACCACGGTGCTGGCGCCCGAGCGGGCGCCCGTCCTGATCACGAGCATCGAACGGCGCGTGCAGATCATGAAGGGCGCCGGGTGCGACGAGGTGGTGGTGCTGCCCTTCGACAACGAGTTCGCCCAGATGAGCCCGGATCGCTTCGTCCAGAAAGTGCTGCTCGAGACCTGCCACGCGCAAGGGGTCGTGGTCGGCCCGGACTTCCATTTCGGACACAAGCGCTCCGGCAATATCGAAACTCTGCGCGTGTGGGGCGAGCGCGAAGGATTCACGGTCGAGCTCGTTCAGCCGGTCATGTTTGAAGAGGAGGCGGTTTCGTCGACGCGGATCCGGCGCGTGCTCGGCGAGGACGGCGACGTCGAGGCCGCGGCGTGGATGATGGCACGCTTGCACGAAGTCAGTGGCGAAGTCGTGCGCGGCGACCAGCGGGGTCGCGAGATCGGCTTTCCGACAGCCAATCTCGATGTGGAGCCGTTGCAACTCCCGAAGGACGGCGTCTACGCAGTGGTCGCCCGCGTGCTCGGCGAGGACGGCGCACCGCTGCTCCACGGGGTCGCCAACCTGGGCAACCGGCCCACCTTCGAGGCGGGGCACTCCGTCGAGGTGCATTTGTTTGGTTTCGACGCGGACCTGTACGGCAAACGGATGCGCATCGGGTTCGTGGCGCGTATTCGCGGGGAAGCCAAGTTCGAGAGTCTAGAGGCGCTACGCGCGCAGATCGATCGGGACTGCGAGCAGGCCAAGAACGCGCTACAACAGACGAGTCCGGAGTTGGCTCGATGGATCTGACGCGACTCTACAACTTGACCACCCCCGAGCTCCGCGAAGAAGCGGAGCGTCTCGGCGTGACGGAAACGTACGCGATGAGCCGCGGTCAACTGATCCACGCAATCCGAGGCAAGGCAGGCACGCCGCAAGAGGAGGGCTTCCTCGGCAAGGTGTTCGGATTCGCCAAGTGGGCCCTGCAGGCCGCCGGAGAGACCTCGTCAGGCAGGCAAGCAGCGCCATCCCGTAAAGAGGACGCTTCGCATCCTCCACGGGACTTCGGCCCGAGCGATAGCCCCGTGGCGACGGAGTCGCTCTATGGGGAGCCAGCGTCCGCGCCAGCGCCAGCGTCATCCCGTAAAGAGGACGCTTCGCATCCTCCACGGGACTTCGGCCCGAGCGATAGTCCGCCAGCGTCCGAGTCCGAGGCCGGGGCAGAGGGGCCGCCGAGCCGCCCTCCCGCCGGGGTCTTCACCAGCGGGGCCGGGCTTTTCGAGGAGCCCTTCCCCACCCGGACCATGGCGCGCATTCTCGCTGAACAAGGGCATTTCAAGCGCTCGTTGGCGATCTACGCGAGGCTGGTCGATGAGGAGCCCGACGACGGCGAGCTCGCGGCCGAAGCCAAAGCGGTGCGAGCGCAGGCCCGAGCGCGGCGATCGCACGCGCCGCAGTAGCGCCGCAATTTGGCGCCGCCCGCCCTTCTTCCGCATCATGAAAGGGTGACCAACGCGCCCACGGAGCGACAGCACGCACGCTACCCGGTCCGCATCTCGTGTGAGCTCACGATCGCCGGTGAGACCCTTCATGCGGAAACCAAGAATCTGAGCACTGGTGGCGCCGCGATCTACTTCGCGCGGCCGCTCACGGTCGGAGAGGTGGTCACGGTGAGCTTCTTCCTAACCCAGGACGGAATCGAGGATCCCGATCGAGCGACCTTCGAGTGCGCTGCCTCGATTCGATGGACCAAACCGGTCGGGGCCCGGGGACACGAAGCCGGAGTCCAGTTCGTCTCGCCATCCGCCGAGCAGCGCGCGCTGCTCGCGGACTTCCTCGAGCAAGCTGCCTAGGCCCGAATCACGCGGGAATCGGCGCCGTCGCCCGGCGAAGAGGCGGCACGACCGAGCGCGCTCCGAGGGCGCAAAACACGCCGACCGCGAGCGCGCTCCACGAAGGAAACAGCACACCGAGATCGATGAACAGGCCGAGCGCGCCGAGGGTAAGCCCCGCCGCACACAACCCGGCGGAGATCCTCAGCGGTGTTTCGAGGATCTGAGCGGCAGCGAGGAGCGACAGAGACTTGGCAGCGAGAATGGCGATCCCCATCAACGAGCCCGAGAGCGGCCAACCGCCGAGAAACAGGGCCGCACCGAGGACCGCGGCTGGCGCCGCGTAAAGCGAGGCCGACACCCGTGGTCGCGCACAAACGGCGCCCAAGGCGAGCAAATACACCAGGAACCCAAGCGACGACGCAGGCGTTTGGAAAAGGAACCAACGCAAAACGCCCGGTCCCTGTGCGCCGATGATCTCAGTCACACTCGCGGTGCGGGCAACCAACATCAGCGTGAGGGTCGAGCCCACGGCCAAGGCAAAGCTCGTCGTTCCGCTGCGCTCCCTCGTGGCCAGGGTGAAGAGCGCGGCAAACGTGCCGAGCACCAGGATCCACATGGTCGTCCATTGGAGCGCCGGCACATAGAGCAAGAGAGCCGTGAACGCGCCCACGAGACTCCCGCGCATGAGCCAGACCGGCAGCGCGGTTCGGACGTATCGCGCGCGCAGGCAGAGCGCGGCGGGCGAGGACCAGCCGAGCAACAGACCGAGGAGCACGAAGACCGCCGTCGACAACGGGTCGGCGTTGCGCTCGGTCGCCTCGTGAGGCCAACGAAGCGCATGAACGCCTCGAAGGCCTTCGCGAGACACGAGGACGGTCGATTCCGTCTTGCTGGGATCGGGGACGAAATCGCGCCAGCCGTAGATGCTCAAGCCATCGAGCCCAACGACTGTATCCCCCGGCTCGACGCCTTGCCTCGCGGCGAGCCCCCCAGGAGCGACGCTCAACACCCTCACGCCCACGGTGCCGAGCTCCTCCTTGGAGAGCTGAAGACCGAATCCGTCGACGTCCGGGAGCTCGCCTCGGTCGTCCGACGGCCCCTCCGACCGAAGCTGCGTGGCGGTCTCGGGCAAGAAATCGAGTCGCACCGCTTCGGCTGCAAACACGTCACGCCGGCGGTCCGCGGTTTCGAACGCCACGCGGAGCTCTCCGTCCAACGTGGCGCGCCCACCAAACGCATCGATCAGCTCGGCTCCGGTGGGAACCTCGATGAGCGATTCGGAACGGACGATGCCCTCGAGGCTGGCGTTGATCGTGGTCACCGAAGCACCCGGCCGATACACCGAGCCGCGCAGCTCGATCGCGGCCGCGCGCCCGAGGGGAAAGCCGTGACCGCGGATCCGAATGGTGGTCCCAGGCTCGATCTCGGGAGGCTCGACGCTCTCGACCTCGAGCAGACGGAGGTCGTCGTAGCCGCTGCACGCGGTGACGAGAAGCAGGCAGAACACGGCGGCGCGCATCGCTCTTTTTCTTTCGCTTCGACCCAGGAAAAGGTCAAGAAAAGCGGCGTGGCTACGAGGCCCTAAAGGACGCGGCGACCCAGCCTCTGAGCGCAAGCAAAGCGCCGGCTGTCTTGGGGTATCTCATCGAGTCGGACAAGCCTGCGCCTACGCGGCGGGGTTCAGGGCGAAGGTCGCGGCGGTTTGGATGGTCGAGCGGAACGCACGTTCGAAGCGTGGGGCGGCGTGGTTCGCGATTCGTTTCCCGACGACCGGCAGCGGGATGTCGAATATCGAGGTCCAGGTGACTTTCGTGCGATTCGGCCCGAGCGCCTCGAGCTCGACACGGCCGAGCGTGTGCTTCACGCGAAAGGGTCGCGCACGAATCACCCGATACTCGTAGACGGCGGGGGCCTCGAAGAGGACGATCTCTTCGTCGAGCACGGCGGGCCCACCGAGGTGAACCCGTCGAATTGCGCCGAGACCGTTTCGCTCCGGCTTCCCTTCGCGAATCAGCGTGCATGACTGCACACCCCGAAAGCGACCATAGCTCTCGTGCTCCGTGAGCACGGCGAAGAGAGCCTCTCTGTCGACATCCACGACCTCTTCAACCGATACGGTGGGCATCCGGTAGCGTACTGGCGGCCAGGCGCGGGCGCCAGCGAGAGGGGCAAGTGCTGATCACGCGGTACGAGGACCCGTGTGCGGTCCTGTTGTCGGTGCAGGAGTACGAGCGATTGGTGAGCGCGACGCAGCCTTCGCTCGAGCAGCTTTCGGCCGAGCAACGCGAGGAGCACGCCGAACTCCGCGAGCTCCTGGACGCGCTGCGGATCGGC
>JAHEEE010000088.1 GCA_024640845.1 Myxococcales bacterium
TTCGGGAGATCTTGCTCTACCACGTGGTCCCCGGTGACCTTCGTGCGGCCGATGTCTTGGCTTCCCCTTCCCTGACGACGGTGCAGGGCGGCACGATCAGCGTCCAAGCCGAGAGCGCCACGCTCAACGGGGTGGTGAACCTCATCGAGACCGACATCTTCGCGGAGAACGGCGTCATTCACTTGATCGACACGGTGTTGATGCCGATGGACGACCACGGCATGATCGAGCCCGAGCCCACAACGATTGTCGACATCGCGGTGTCGGACGAGCGCTTCAGCACGCTCGTGACCGCGCTTGGCGTCGCCGGGCTGGTCGAAACGCTGCAGGGCGAGGGGCCGTTCACGGTGTTCGCGCCGACCGATGAGGCCTTTGCGAAGCTGCCCGAGGGTACACTCGAGGCGCTCGTCGCCGACCCCGACGCGCTTCGGGAGATCTTGCTCTACCACGTGGTCCCCGGTGACCTCCGTGCGGCCGATGTCTTGGCGGCCACGACACTCACCACGGCACAGGGCGAGGCAATCACGGTCGACGCGGAGAACGTCACGCTCAACGGCGATACCGGCCTCGTGCAGACCGACATCGTCGCCGACAACGGCGTCATCCACGCCATCGACATGGTGCTCCTGCCGCCCGAGCCCGAGCCCACGACGATCGTCGACATCGCGGTGTCGGACGAGCGCTTCAGCACGCTCGTGACCGCGCTTGGCGTCGCCGGGCTGGTCGAGACGCTGCAGGGCGAGGGGCCGTTTACCGTGTTCGCGCCGACCGATGAGGCCTTTGCGAAGCTGCCCGAGGGCACACTCGGCGCGCTCTTGGACGACCCGAGCTCGCTTCGTGCGCTTCTCCTGTACCATGTCGTACCCGGCGATCTCGCTTCGGGTGATGTGCTTGCAGCCGAAGCTTTGAAGACCCTTCAAGGCGCAAGCATCTCGGTCGCGGCGCACCCTCCGTCACTGAACGGCAGCGTCGGTTTCGTCGAGACGGATATCAAAGCATCGAACGGGGTTTTGCACGCCATCGACGGGGTGCTGATCCCGCCGACGCACTAGGCCCAAAGCGGCGGCGCGAGCATTCAACTCACGCTGCGCAGGCAAAAGACCCGCCGGGGAAACTCGGCGGGTCTTTTGCGTCCGTGCTCTCGCGCAGCGCCTTGGAAGGCTGGATGACGGTCGGGGTGCAAAATTGCGTGTGAACTTCTGTGTGAGCGCCAGTCACACATGAAGCTCGGTCGGGCGGCCGGAATTTCGAAAAGCGCGTGAATTCGGGGCTCCGCAATTGGCATGTCTGATGCACCTTCGTGGCCACGCGGAGAACGGAGCGGAAACATGCAAGCGAATGACTTCTCCCGGCTTCTGGAGCAGCTCGCGAGCTCGGAGCGTGATGCGCATCGATACCGGAGCGATGGCTCGGTCGCCGAGCTGAGCTACGGCGAGCTCATCGCAGAGGCCGATCGGCTGGCTCGAGGCATGCACCGGCTTGGGCTTGTGCGCGGCGATCGAGTCGGGCTCGTGCTGCACGGTGCGAGGGACTTCATCCCGGCGTTCCTCGGCTGCGTTCGCGCGGGGTTCATCGCGGTGCCTCTGTATCCGCCGTTGACGCTCGGGCAGCTCCCCTCGTGGGCCAAGGTTACGGAGCGCATGCTCGCTACGGCGGGGGCGAGCCTCTTGCTTGCCGACCCACCTGTGGCCTACACGCTCCGCTCGCTTCGGGATCAGGTTCCGTCCCTGCGTGAAGTGCTTTCGATTGCCGAGCTTCCGGAAGGTGGAGAGCTGCCGCTCTACCCCGCGAGCGATGACCAAGTCGTATTCCTTCAGTTCACCTCGGGGAGCACCTCCGCGCCCCGTGGTGTTCGCGTGACTCACGGAAGTCTCTGGGCGAACGCGCACGCGATCATGGTGGACGGATTGCATGCGAGCTCGGACGACCGCGGCGTGAGCTGGCTGCCGCTCTACCACGACATGGGCTTGATCGGCTTCGTGATGTCGCCGCTCGTGACGCGGACGCCGATCACGTTCATCTCCACGCTCGATTTCCTGAAGCGACCAGAGGTATGGGTCAGGACACTGTCGGAAGACCGCGCGACGATCTCCTTTGCGCCGAACTTTGGATATGCGTTGGCGGCGCGGCGTACGAAGTCGACCGAGGGACTGGACCTGTCGGCCATGCGGGTCCTCGGGTGCGGTGCGGAGCCCATTCAGCCCGAGGCCATCGAGAGCTTCTTCGAGCGTTTCTCGGACGCGGGCTTGAAGCGCACCTCGTTTCTGGCCTGCTACGGCTTGGCCGAGACCACCCTTGCGGTCACGTTCGCGTCGATGGAGGAGCAGCTCAAAGTGGACCAGCTCGAGCCCGAACGAACCGACGGCGATATCTCGGGAATCCATCGCCTCGATCACCCGGTTTCGGTGGTGTCGTGCGGGCGCCCGCTTCCCCGACATCAGGTCTCGATACTCGGTGCGGACGGCAAGCCTCTTCCCGAACGCCAAGTCGGCGAGGTGTTCGTGGAGGGGCCGAGCGTCGCGGACGGTTATTGGCAAGATGAAAAGGCGACGGAGCGTGTCTTCGTCGACGGCGGCGTCAAGACGGGCGACCTTGGTTACCTCTCGCACGGCGAGCTCCACGTCGTGGGTCGCTTGAAGGACACCATCATCGTCCGCGGCCGCAACTACGATCCGACGCCGATCGAAGTCGCCGCGGGGCGCGTCGAGGGCGTGCGCACCGGCAATGTCGCCGCGTTCTCGGCGGCGGGTGACCTCACCGAACGACTGGTGGTGGCGGCCGAGTACCGTGAGGGCGATCCCGACACCATCGAGGCGGAGGTCATCCGCGCAGTGCGGCGCGATGTCGGCCTCACGGTGTCCGAGGTCGTGCTCATCGAGGCGGGCTCGTTGCCCAAGACCACGAGCGGCAAGCTTCAGCGCTCGGCGGCTCGGGATCAGTATCTCGAGGGCACGCTGGGATTGTTGCGTCGGCGTACGGCAGCTTCGGCGGTGGCTTGATTCGGGCAGGGGCCTTGGCGACACCAGAGGTGCCGTACTTCGACCTTGCAATCTTCTTGGTGGCGCGTTCTCATCCGTGCTCTGGAGGCATGCATGGCGACGCGAGCGCGGAGCGTCGAAGACGATCGGACCGGAGTTGACGCCGACACGCTGCGCCGGGCGATTCACGACAACCTTTTCTATCGCTGCGGCAATGTCCCGGTGCTGGCGACTCGGACGGATTATTACCTGGCGGTCGCCTACACGGTGCGGGACCGTCTCATGCAGCGTTGGCTCAGCACGGCCCGATCGTTGCTCGCGCATCCGACGCGCGTCGTCTGTTATCTATCCGCCGAGTACTTGCTGGGGCCTTCTCTCGGCAATGCGCTGTTGAATCTCGGAATTCGTGATGAGGTTGCGGAGGCGGTGGCCTCGCTCGGACAGGACCTCGACGCGCTGATCGAAGAAGAACGCGAGCCGGGCCTCGGCAATGGCGGCTTGGGGCGCTTGGCCGCCTGCTTCATGGACTCGCTCTCCACCTTGCAGATCCCCGCCGTGGGCTACGGGCTGCGATACGAGTTCGGGATCTTCGAGCAGCGGATCCAAGACGGCTGGCAGGTCGAGCGCACCGACAAATGGCTACGCCAGGGCAACCCCTGGGAAGTCCCCCGTCCCGAATATGCCTATCCAGTTGGTTTCGGCGGTCACACCGAGTCGTACGAGGATGAGCAAGGCCGCTACCGCGTTCGCTGGCGCCCGGACACCGCCGTCAAGGGGATCGCCTACGCCACGCCGATCCCCGGCTACAAGGTCAACAACATGAACATGCTGCGCCTCTGGGCCGCGGAGGCCGCGGAGACCTTCGACTTCGCGAGCTTCAACGTGGGCGACTACTACGGTGCGGTCGAGCGCAAGGTCGCCTCGGAGACGCTCACCAAAGTGCTCTACCCGAACGACGAACCTCTGCAGGGCAAGGAGCTCAGGCTCCGGCAGCAGTATTTCCTCGTGTCCTGTTCGCTTCAGGATCTACTGCGCCTGCACCAACTGCGCGGCGGCCGACCCGACAACTTACACGAGGGCTTCGCCATTCAGTTGAACGACACCCATCCGGCGCTCGCCATACCCGAGCTCATGCGACTGCTCCTCGACGACTATGCCATGGGCTGGGACGCCGCCTGGCGGATCGCCTCCGAGACCTTTGCGTACACGAATCACACCCTGCTTCCCGAGGCCCTCGAGACCTGGCCGCTACCGATGTTCGGGCGATTGTTGCCGCGCCACCTTCAGATCGTCTACGAAATCAATGCGCGATTCATGGATGAAGTCCGCGGCCGCTTTCCGGACGACTACGGCAGGCAGCAGCGCATGTCCTTGATCGACGATCACGGAGCTGGCTCGGTCCGCATGGCCAACCTGGCCACCGTTGGAAGCTTCTCGGTGAATGGGGTCTCCGCGCTTCATACCGAATTGCTGAAGACCCGCGTGATGCGCGACTTCCACGAGTTCTATCCGGGGAAGTTCAACAACAAGACCAACGGAGTGACGCCCCGCCGCTTCGTGGCGCTCGCGAACCCGGAGCTCGCAGCGCTGATCACCGCGCAGATCGGGGAGAGCTGGATCACCGATCTCGACGAGCTGCGCAGGCTCGAGGGCCTTGCGGACGACCCCGAATTTCAGGCGCAGTGGCGAGCCGTCAAGACCGTCCGAAAACGAGTGGCCGCCCAGCAGGCGCACCGGTTCATGAAGGTCGAAGCGGACCTCGACTCCATGTTCGATGTCCAGGTCAAGCGCATCCACGAGTACAAGCGGCAGCATCTGGCGGTATTGCACATCGTGCACCTCTACCGGCAGCTCAAGGAGAACCCGGAGCTCGCAACCGCGTCGAGGACCTTCATCTTCGGAGGCAAGGCTGCGCCGGGCTACACGATGGCCAAGCTCATCATCAAGTTGATCAACTCCGTGGGTGAGGTCGTCAACTCCGACCCCGACACCCGGGACAAGCTCAAGGTCGGGTTCATCCCGAACTACAACGTCAAAACGGCCCAGCTCGTTTACCCCTGCGCGGATCTCTCCGAGCAGATCTCCACCGCTGGCAAGGAAGCCTCCGGCACGGGCAACATGAAGTTCTCGATGAACGGCGCGCTCACCATTGGTACGCTCGATGGCGCCAATGTCGAGATACGCGAGGCTGTGGGAGCTGAGAATTTCTTTCTCTTCGGGCTTACGACGGACGAGATCCAGTCGCTGCGCGAAACGGGGTACGCGCCCTACAAATACTACGAGCAGAACCCGTCGCTCAAAGGCGCGCTCGATCTGATTGCATCGGGGCATTTCTCGCGCGGGGACCGCGCGCTTTTTCGACCCTTGGTCGACAACCTGATCCACCAAGACGATTACTTCGTTCTGGCGGACTTTCAGTCCTACATCGACTGTCAGAAGGAAGTCAGCGAGGCCTGGGCCGATCAGGCGCACTGGACGAAGATGTCGATCCTGAACACGGCGAGAATGGGGCAGTTTTCCTCGGACCGCACCATCCGCGAATATGGTCGCGACATCTGGCGAGTCGAGCCCAACCCGGTGGAGCTCAGCGACGTGGACTGACGGGAGGAGCGCTACTCCGCCGGATTGAGTGCGTTTGGCGCCACTTCGTTTGCCTCCGCCTCGTTGGCGATGGCCAACAGCTCGTCGAACCTCTCGCGGAAGCGAGCCGTGATCTGTTCGGGATCGGGCACGAGGCCGGCGTCGGTGATCACGCCGACGCTGACTTTGCTGTCGTAGCTGAAAATGCTGACCCCGAGACCGAGGTGTCCCGCTTGGGGAACCCAGCCCATGATGTTTTCAATTTTGCTGCCCGCGATGTAGAGCGCCTGACCGGGCCCGCGAACGTTGGTGACGACCGCCGTGGCGCGGGACCCGAAGATGTTCAGCCCCTGCTCCTCGACCTTCCGGGGCGTCACTCCGAAGAGGCTGAGCAAACTGAAGAAGGTCACCGCCTCGATCGAGGCCTTGATCGCATCCATGCGCTTCTTGGTCTCGCGGAGTCGTTCGAGCGGGTCGGCAATGCTCAGCGGGAGAGCCAAGAACACGAGGCCGAAGGCGTTGCCGAGCTCGATGCCGCGCTGAGGCGGCCGGAGATCGACCGGGATGACGGCGCGGATCTCGAGATCGTCGACCTCGGCGTTGCGCGCGAGGAGATAGTCGCGGAGACCCCCGGCCACGGCGCTCAGCATCACGTCGTTGACCTTGGCACCCAGGGCTTTGGTGACGGTTTTGACGTCGGCCAAGGGAACGTTGTTGGACCATGCAACGCGTTTTTGCACACCGAGTGGGCCTTTGAACGGCGTCTCCGGATCGGGCGTCATCAGCAGCACGCGCCCGACGATGCCGGCCGCTTCGGCCGCGGCACCGGCGCCCTGCGCGATACGCGAAGGGTGGCGCAGGCTTTCGCTGCCTTCGTGCGCCAACTGGCGGAGGGCCTTTCCGATGCTGCGCACGGGCCTGAACACGGTCGACACGAAATCACGGCGCCGCAGCTCTTCGGCTGCTGGCTCTTGCACTTCACCGATCGGCGCATCGCGCGCCATGTCCATGAGACGAAACAACACCGCGTTCATCGCGGTGCCGTCGCCGATGCAATGATGAAGGCGCAAGACCATCGCCGCGCCGCCCGCCACATTTTCGACGAGATGGATGTTCCATAGTGGCTTCGAGAAATCGAGGGGAGTGCTCGCCAGATCGCTGATGAGGCGCTGGAGCTCCCCCATGTCGCCCGGCTCGGGGAGCGCAACGCGATGGATGTGCGCATCTAGATCGAAGTTCGGGTCGACCTCCCAGTGCGGCGTACCCACCGGCAGCATCGGCTCCACCACGCGCATGGTGAAGCGGTCCAGGGTGAGCAGGCGAACCTCCAGCGTCTTGCGGAAGCGTTCGAAGTCGGGCGGCTTATCGAGCAGCGAGACGCCCGTGATCATCATCAGATTGGTCGGCTCTTCCATGTGCAGCCAGGCCGAATCGACCGGCGACATCTGTTTGGTATTGTTGGTCATGGGTGCGCCTCTCGAGTGGTCACTCGGCACTACCTTACCCCCAAACGCTTCCGATGGGATAGGTGGCGCGAAACGCCGGGGTTGGATGCGGTGGCGGCTCAGTCGCGCAGGAAGCGGCTTGCTCTGCGGAAATTCGCACGAGGCCCGAACAGCAGTCCGGACGGAGAAGCGTCGAGGGTTAGGATGAAGGGGTTTGCGCGGCCTCTGGGGCTTGGCGTGCGGAGGCTGCCTCGAGGCCTACGAGCTCGCGACTTAGTTCGTAGAGGCGCTCTGCCGTCTCGTCGTCGTGGGCGTGGGGGTTTGGGGATTCGAGCGGCCAGCCGCCTGCGTTTTTCGATTTGTCGCGATAGGTGCCGGTCTGGCTGTAGTAGGCGCCCGGGTGATCTTCGACATCGGGAGCGAGCGCGGCGTAGAGGGTGGTTTGGGTACCCTCCCACGGCTCGACCATGCCCATCATGCGCATGAAGGGTCGCATCACGGATTGCATCCACCCGGGCATCGAGTGGCGCATGAGCTCTGTCCTGACCCAGCCCGGATGAACGCTCACCGCCGTGACGCCGCTGCCCTCGAGGCGCTTTGCGAGCTGCTTGGCGTGCAGGAGGTTTGCCAACTTGGACTGGGCGTAGGAGACCCAGCCGTCGTACTTGCGATTTTCGAAATGGAGATCGTCGAGAACGATCACGCCTTCGCGGCCCATCGCCTTGTCGTGGAAGCAGCTCGAGACGACGACCACGCGCGCGGGCGCGCTCTTCTTCAAGGTGTCGAGGAGGAGCTCCGTCAGCAGAAAATGGCCCAGATGGTTGACGCCGATTTGGGTCTCGAATCCGTCCACCGTTTTGCCTCGAGGGGTGTTCATCACACCGGCGTTGTTGATCAGGAGGTGAAGGGCATCGTGATCTCCGAGGTAGCCGTCGACGAAGGCGCGGACGGAGCTCAAGTTTCCGAGATCGAGCTTGCGCACCTCGAGATCGGCGTTTGGGACTTCAGCGCGGATCTCGTCGGCGCGCGCCCTCCCCTCGGTCTCGTTTCGGCACGCAAGCGTCACCGATGCTCCTTGCTTGGCAAGCTGTTTGGCGGTGACGAAGCCGATGCCCGAGTTGGCGCCGGTCACGATCGCCCGGCGGCCATGGAGATCTTGGCTCAGGACTTCGGGGGGACAGATGAGAGGTTTCGGCATGATGCGGTTCTAGCGGCGAGGGGGAAGAGGTCAATGGGGCCAGCAGCCGGAAGCCGGGGCGAAACGCGTGCTTTAGGGGAGCTTCCAGTCGGACCAGCCCGCATCGGCGGGCAACGTGAAACACAACGCGGCGAGCTAGACCAGGGACACGATGGAAATGGTGCGAGTCATCGTTCTTGCTCCTTCGAATGAACCCAAGTGACTGGCAACGTCGGACGCGGCGGTTCGGTCTGGGGCGCGGAAGCAGGACGGTCTCACCTTCGGGCGGGTTTGTCAGGTGTCTTCGGGTTTGGAGGGGGGATGGCGACCTGGGCTTGAATCGTGGTTAAGGTTGAGAAACATAGAGGTGCGGTGATGCGTTTTCTTTCACTCTTTGTTTTCGCGTGGCTGGCGTCGGGAGCGGCGGCTGGCGCGGATGACCGTCAAGAGACCTCGAGGCCCTCTGGGTACGAAACGAGCGAGCCTGTCTATCAGTACGACGTGACGGGTGACGGCTACGGAGGGGTCGGTCGTGCGGTCGAGACGGCGGAGGCACCAACGTACGTGGTCGTCGAGACGGAATCTGGAACGAAGACGGAGTACGAAGGCGAGCCCATCATCGTCGTAAAGGAACCCGAGCCTGTCGCCGCGACTTCAGTCGCGCCTCCGCCGCCTTGGGTCGCGCCGAACGACGAGGCGGTGCTCGAGTGCCCGAGTGGGGTTTGGGTCTACGGCTATTGGGACTATCGCGGCGGTCGATACGTCTGGGTCGATGGGCACTGCGTCGAGGTGCGAGTCGACTATGTGTTCGTCGCGCCTCGTTGGGACTTTTACTGGGACATCTGGTGGTTCATCCCGGGCTACTACCGGCCGTGCGGGGTGTTCGTCACGTTCGGGTACCATCGACCGTGGCACTGGTTCCCGCCGTACCGACATCCGTACTACCCCACCGGTCGACCGATTCCAGAGTTTCACGGCGTCCTGGCTCGCCGCACGGTCGCTCGCCCCGGAGCGGAATCTCGCGTGCCAGGCACCGCACGCGCGCCTCGGCATCCGACGACGGTCATCGACACGCCGCCTTCGAGAGCGACGGGAACTTTTTCGCTTGGGCGAGCCGCGTCGGGGATCCCTCCAAGCGATCAGGGAGCCCGATCGCGGCATGGCGTCGGCATCGTGACCGAGCCTCGTTACAACCCGCCAAGCAGCGCCGGTACATCGACGTCGGGTCGGTCTCGTGGATTCTCCGCGGGGCCATCCGGGACACGACAGTCGCCAAGCGGCTCCGGATGGCGACGGAGCTCCGGCTCATCGTCTGGATCGACGCGGGGTTGGGGCGGTGGTCGCAGTCGCTCCACGCCCTCGAGCGGCTCGAGCAGCAGCGGCTCTTCGAGCGGTCGGCGCGGGGGATTTGGCGGCAAGCACAAGTAAGGACCGCAACGGCTGTCGCAACCTCATGCGATTCATTGGTACTCTAGCGTGCGGGATCGCAGTACGCGTACACGAATGTGATCGATTTCTCGAGGACTGGATAGCGGATACCCGGCGTCTCCGCGACTTCGCAGAGCGTTACGCCATCGACGCCCATGACGTCGGCCGCGATGGGTCCATCTGCAATCGAAACCGAGGTGTAGACCAGCTCTCCGTACCCTTCGTCGTCCGCGATCACACCGGGTTGGGGCACGGCGGTGCCATCGAGATCGAATGTGAAGGGCGGGTCGCTCGGTGCGTCGATCGAGGCGGTTTCTCCACCTTGCGCGCCCGAAAAGAAGACAACGTCGAGGATGCCATCGGATGTTGATAGCGGGGGTCCGAGCGATTCGGCGATCGCGCCGATCGTTTCGTCCGGGACCACGCCCAGGTCGATGATCACGCCCGCGGTCTCCTCGGGGACGTAGTAGTAGTCGACGGTGCCCCAGTTGCCGTTGGCTCGAGTGACGAAGAAGACGTCACCGAGAGGCACGTCACGGAGCGTGAACGCACCGGTGGCGTCGGTGGTCGTCGATAGCGGCGTTCCATGCACGCCAACCGTTGCGCCCGCGACGGGCAACGACGAATCTCCTCGAGTGGTCACCGTGCCGCTGACCGTCGATGCATCCGTTTCCTCGCCGCCATCGCCGCAGGCAGCAACGCTGAACGCGAAGAGCGCGAGCCCCAAAACCCTGGTCTTGATCTTCATTTCTAAGCCTCCCCAAGTTCTCGATTAAGTACTGAACGCATATAGCACCCGACTCGACCAAATGTGAGTCGTCGGCCCTGGGCACGCTCGTCTATGCATCGCATTCAGTTTCATCTGTTCAGCGCGCGGCACGATGGGGTGAGGTGCGCGAGCTCAGCGGTACTATGCGGGGAAGAAAGCTATGGACATCGAGGCCGGAAGCGTGTTTCCTCGTTCTCCCCCCTTGCGACGACGCGATCGGGCAGCATCTAAGCGCTAGAGCGATGCGCAAACGTAACACCCTCACCAACGACCTTCGTGACGAGCTCGGCAAGGCGCTACGAGCAGGACGACTTTCGGAGGCGCTCGCGGTCTGTGAGCTGATCGAAAAGCGGAAGCCCGATGAGCCACGCTGGCCCCGTCGCAGAGCGGACTTGTTGAATCGCATGGGACGCGAGGACGATGCGGTGGCCGCCTACCAACAAGCGATTGAGCTCTACGCCGCCAAGGGTTTCATCGAACGCGCCATCGCGACGGCGAAGGTGATGCTCTCCATCGACCCGACCAAGATGGCGGTGCTCAATCGCCTCGAAGACGAGGCGCTCAGTGGGGTGCATCAGCGTGCGTTCGTGATGACACACGCTGACGTCCATCATCGAAGCTGAGCACGACTTCGGGCGAATCGGGGTCGGACTGCTTCGTCGTCCTTCATCCTCTTGGCGACGCTGCGTCTCGCTCTAAAGAGAGCAGACGGGACGAGGCGATGGACAGAGCGGTTAGCAAGACTTGCGCGAAATGCGGACGGACGATCGAGTGGCGCCGCAAGTGGTCGCGAAACTGGGACGAGGTGCGGTACTGCAGCGCGCGGTGCCGAACAGAGCGACTCAGCGAGATCGATCGAGCGCTCGAACTGAAAATCCTAGACCTGCTCGATGTGCGGGCGGGCAAGTCCATCTGCCCAAGCGAGGTCGCGCGCGCCCTTGAACCGGATGCCTGGCGCGAGCTGATGGAGCCCGCTCGACAAGCCGCCCGCCGACTCGTCGCCGAGGGCAAAGTGGTCATTGCCCAGAGAGGGCGTGTCGTGGACGGCAGCACGGCACGAGGCCCGATTCGAATTCGGCGATCGTAAGCGGGCCAAAATGGCAACCTACGGTCGTCTTTCCAGTTGCATTCCTCGACGCCGGTCGCTCTCGGAACGGCCCTGTCTCTCTTCTTTTGTCGGAACATTTCGTCGTCGGCCTTGATCGTCGGGGCGGCGGCACCGTACAAAGCTTTGATGAATCGCTCGGCGGTATCTCTTTTCATGGCAATGGCCCTGACGGCTTTCGGCTGCTCGAGCGGTTCAAACGATCCCGATCCCGACGGGGGCACTGATCCCA
>JAHEEE010000138.1 GCA_024640845.1 Myxococcales bacterium
GGCGTGATGTTGGGAAGCAGCCTGTTGTTCGCCTGGTACTTCATCATGTACATGGGCAAGCGCATCGAAGGCTACAACCGCGAGCTTCTTGCGAGCTGTTTCACTTGGACGGCGGTTGGCGCGATCGCGGGCGCGCGCCTGCTCTACATCCTCACGAACCTCGACGACTACGAGAGCCTCGGCTCTTGGTTCGATCTGCGCTCCGGCGGTCTCGTCGCCTATGGAGGCTTCCTCGGCGGCTTTCTCTCCGCATGGGCTTTCTGGCGCATCAAGAAGATCCCGCTGATCCCCTTCGCCGACATCGCAGCGCCGACCCTCGCGTCGGGCCTGATGCTTACTCGCGTCGGGTGTTACCTGTACGGCTGCGACTATGGGCGTCCGCTTGGCGAAGACGCCTCGAGCTTCTTGAGGTCCATGGGCACCTTCCCCAAATGGAACAGTGACGCCTATCCGAGCTTCGCGTGCGATCAGACGATCACGGGCTCTCCTGCGTACCAGCACCACCTCAGCGAAGGTTGGTTGGGGGAGGACGCGGTGACCTCGCTCGCGGTCCATCCAACCCAGATCTACGAGTCGCTCGCCGGCCTGGTGTTGTTCGCGTTCTCCTTTTGGCTGCTCACGCACCGCAAATTCCGCGGTCAGGTGCTCGTCACCGTCGGCGCCCTATACGGGTTGTGGCGCTTTTTCATCGAGTATCTTCGAGACGATCCCGAGCGCGGTTTCGCCTTCGGTTTCTCGACGTCTCAGCTCATCTCGCTCGCGCTGATTCCCGTGTGCGTCATCGCGTACGTGCACCTCAAGAAGCGCGCCGAGGAGTACGGAGACATCGAGCTTCCCCCGTGGGCCTTAGCCGAGGAGTCGGCTTTTGCGGTCACGCCCTCCAAGGAAGACACGCGGCCCGCGAAGTACCGGCCGAAGAAGAAAAAAAAGAAGAAGTAGTAGCCGCTATGGGTCTATCGGCTGCTTGGCTCGGTTGAACGCGGCGAGAACGCCCGGAGACGTGCGCACGGTATCGAGCTCGAGGTTGGGCTGAAGCCCGAGCGCGGCGCGGAACGAAGCCTCCGCGAGGTCGGGGCGTTCCAGCGCGACATAGGCCTCGCCTAGCTCCTTTTGGATCGTGACCGCTTGTGTCGACGTCAGGCTTCGGGCGCCGAGCAATCGATTCCCCATTGCAACGGCTTCCGCAAAGCGCGCTTCCTCGACCTGCCGGATGAGCTCGGGCAAAGACGCCTCGACCTCGTCTTGTGCTTCTTTCGCACTGCCGCCGCCTGCCGCGCGAATGAACGCCTCTGCGGCCTCGACGCGGCCCTCTCCGGCGAGTCGAAGGTCAGAGAGCGGAACGAGCACGACGCGGCCACGCTCGATTCGAGCCCCTGGATTGAACTGACGCAGCCGCTTCAGTGATGTTGGTGTGTCCGGCAAGTAGAGCTGGGCGATCTTGGCAAGGGTCTCGCCGGGCGCGACGACATGGAGGAGCGGGTAGGGCACCAAGAGCTCGGCACCTTCGTCCGGCTGAACGCGCCGATTGCCTTCATTTGCCTCGATGAGCACCGTGGCGCGTGCTTCGTTGCCGTAGAAACGGGCTGAGATCGACTTCCAGGTCTCGTCTGGGCCGACCCGATAGAACGTGACCACCGGGATGAAAAGCCAGCTCCCGGGGAGCAAGCCGTTCTCCCCGGCGCCCTTCATGCGATTGGCCTCGCGCAGGACCGCTTCGCGTGTGGGGTCGCCATAGTAGCGCTGAGCGATCGACGCGAATGTGTCGCCCTCCTGCACCGCGTGGGTGTAGACGGCCTGGGCGCCTCCTACGGAGGCCGCAAGCCACAACGAGAGTGATAAAAGCGAGACTACGGTGGCCCGCTTCACGGCGCGGCCTCCTCTGCCTCTCCCATGCCGATGGGCTCGGTCAGGGTTGCGCGGTCGTGAACCGTTTGGCCCGCTTCGACGGTGATGACGTGCTCGACCGGAGCGAAGTACGGGTTGATGTACTTGACGTAGTGCCGGCCAGGAGCGAGTTGGATCGCGCGTGCCGAAGGGGTCGTGAGCACATGAACGCCGTCGACGTGCACATGCGCCCACGGATCGGCGCTCACCGTGAGTCGGCCGGCCTCCGCGACATCGAGCGCGGCGGGCGCCTCTCCAACCGGTGGGCCAGACCAACGCCCAGTCGCCGCCTGAACGCTGAGGCCGGACAAGAGCAGGATCGCAAGCGCTGCGCCTTGCCACTTCGCGATGCTCCAGAGAAATCCGCTGTCCTTTTGTCCGCGCCGTAGGACACGAGGCGCAACTGCGGAGAGCACTTCGTCGGTCTGGTCGCCGGTCATGACCCCGATGTCGTGAAGGAACATGACGAGGCGCGCGTTGTGGCTCATCAAGACTCTTGGCGCCAAGAACTCGGTGAGGTCGTCGATCAGCGCCTGCGAAGTTGGGTAGCGGTTTGCGGGCATCTTCTGGAGGCACCGAGCCATGATGCGCTCGAGCTTGCGCGGGACATCGACGCCGAGCTTCTTCGGGGGCTCGTAGCGATCGAGGCGAATCTTCTGCATGACGGTGCGCGTCTCGTCCTCGACGAAGGGCTTACGCCCGGTGAGCATCTGATAAAGGACGATGCCCACCGAGAACAGGTCGCTTCGGAAGTCGAGCTTGTCGCCGAGGATCTGCTCCGGGCTCATGTAACTTGGTGTTCCGAGGCCGGTGCCGGTCTCCGTGAGGTCGCCGAAGCGCTCGTGACGCGCGATACCGAAGTCCATCAGTTTCACGTCGCCGTGCATCGACACCATGATGTTGGCTGGTTTGATGTCGCGATGGATGATGCCGCGGAAGTGTGCATAATCGAGGCCGCGCGCGAGTTGCAGTGTGATGATCGCGGCAATGTCGGGGGGAAGGCGGGGCGAGCGCTCGAGCAAGTCGTAGAGGTCGATGCCGTCCACGTACTCCATGATGATGAACATCGAGCGCCCGTCTTTGAGGAAGTCGATGACGTGCAGGATGTTCTCGTGCTGGAGCGACGCCATGAAGTGCGCCTCACGCTCGAAGCGCTCGGCAAACTGGCTGTCGATCGCGATCGAGGGCTTGAGGGCCTTGATGGCGACGCGCCGATTGAGCGGTTCCTGGATCGCTTCGTAAACGACAGCCATGCCCCCGCTGCCGATTTCACCGAGAACGCGGCACGTTCCGATACGCTCAACCATCGCGATCCATCACGGTAGG
>JAHEEE010000089.1 GCA_024640845.1 Myxococcales bacterium
TACTCCTTGTCGTCCCGCAGCTTCACGTTGTACTTCGGCTGGTGCGACTTGATGAGCTGGTTTTCGAGCAGCGCCGCTTCTTTGTCGGTGTGGGTTACGAACGTCTCGATGTCGGCGAGCTCGCGCTCCAGTCGACTCACGAACGCGCGAACATCGCTAGAACCCGGCTGGAAGTAGCTTCGCACACGGCTGCGCAAGCTTCGTGCCTTGCCCACGTACAGCACCTTCCCGTCGGTGCCGTGAAAGACATACACGCCCGGCGATGCCGGCAGCTTCTCGAGCTTTCGTTGTGCCGCTTCCGCAACCACGCAGGGTCTATACCACCGCTCGAATCACCCGCGCATCGGTCACGATCAGGTCGACCGCAACGTCGAAGGGCAGGTCCGGCACTTCGGCGATCAACTGAAAGTCGTAGGCGATTGCGCAGGCGCATGCCGAATCGAGCAAGGGAAGCAGCTTGTCGTAGTACCCACCGCCGTAGCCGATGCGGTAGCCGCGCTGGTCGACCGCGAGGGCGGGGACCAGAGCGAACTGCACGTCGGACGGTTCGATGCGGGGGGCGTCTTTCGGCGGCTCCGGCACCGAGAACGCGCCCTCGACAAGATCGGTGTCGGGCTCGACGAGGTGCAAGACGAGCTCGTTGTCGGAAACGCGAGGCAACGCCACTCGCTTCGCGGCACGGTGCATCGCTTCGATGATCGGTCGTGTTCGCGCCTCGTTGTGAATCGAAGCGAACGCGAGAATCGTCGTCGCGGTTTCGAGCTCCGGCAGGTTCAGCACACGGCGCGCGATCTCTTCCGATCGGGCGTCGCAGGCGGAGTCGGGAAGCGCCCCGCGCACCGCTCGCATCTGCTTTCTAAGAGCGGACTTCGCGCGGCGACGGAGCTCGTGTTCGGCGTGCTCCGCGTCGCTTTCGTTCACGGCTCGATTTGCTGCGCCAGCTCTGCGTCCGCTTGCAGCCGTTGGTCGATCCGCCGAATGGCCGCGTCGACGACTTGACGCGTCTTCGTTTCGAGCGCGCCCCGCCGCTGTTCGGCGGCTTCGAGCTCCTCGGCCAGGCCGAGGGCGACGACCGCGAGCAGTTGCGCCGGCGACGCGGTTCGTGCCGCTTTGGGGCCGAGGGCGCGCACCCGCTCATTCACGATATCGGCAAGGCGTTGAAGGTAGTTCTCGTCGGCATCCGAGGACATGCGGTAACGGGCGCCGGCAATCTCGATCTGAACAGTGCGCTTCACGATTGTCGGGAAGGTAGTCTCCGAGCTCCATGGGCGTCAAGGTAGGACATGCACACTCACGCCCTTCGCGGTTCCGCTGCGATCGGAATCTGGCTGCCAGGGTTTATGGGTGGCGCGCCAGGCGTGTTATCTTTGATCCCCGAGGGGAAGATTAGGGGTCATGATCAAAGTTAGCTGCCCGTCATGTGACGCGGCTTACGATGTCGACGAGAAGCGGCTGCCGGCAAACGGGCTGCGCATGCGATGTCCAAAATGCGAGGAGAGCTTCCAAGTTCACCGCGATGGGACGACGGCGAAGAGCGGCGGGGGCGCCTCGCCCGGGTCGATGAAACCTCCCCGAAGGAAACCAACTCAGGTTGGGCTCGGTCCGAACATGCCGCCGCCCGGGCCGCCCCAGCCGCCCGCGCGCGCGGGCGCGCCCAAGCAACCATCCGATTTGCCAAAGCCGGCCGAAGAGCTCGACCTCCCCGCGCCGTTCGAAGGTGGCTACGCAGACCTGCCTGCTCCGAAGTCCGGCGGCCGCTCGCTCGATTTCGATCCCTTTGCTGATGACGGCATCGCAGACCTGCCTGCTCCGAAATCACAACCCGAGCCACCGCCGTCCGGTTTCGATCCGTTTGCCGACCTGGATCTTCCGGCACCGCTCGAATCGCCTGGCGGCGTGGATCTCCCGGCTCCCATGACGAGCCGCGGCGGCTCCGAGGTCGATTTGCCGGCCCCTCTGCGCGGTGGGCAAGCCCGCGCGGTCGATCTTTTCGGGGAGGATGTCGATCTTCCGATGGCGATGACGGACGCCGACCTTCCGAAGCCGATGCCGCAATCCAGCCTACCCGAGCCGATCTCCCTCGACTCCGAGCTCCCCATCGCGCGTGAGGACACGGATCTCCCGGTCGCCCGCGACGATTTCGCGGACCTCGAGCTCGATGGGCCCGAGCGAGTCCACGGCGGCGGGCCGATCGAGCTCGATCTCCCCGACGGTGAGGACCTCGACCTCGACATGGACCTCGACCCGCCCGCGCCGCAGGGCGCTCAGCCGCCGCCCCTCGGCCACGCATTCGGGGCGCCCGGGGCTGCTCCCATTTCAGGAGGCCTCCCCGGCGGCCGTATCAGCCGGGATTCCGGCGAGCTCGATCTGCCAGAGTCGGACGAGCTCGAGTTCTCCGAGCTTCCAGACGCAGGCGAGGGCGTGCACCGAATGCCCCATCCAGGTGGCGCTCGTCCGGAAGTCCCGATGGCGGCCGACAAACCCAAGCGCAAGCTCGAGTTCAAGCGCCCGCCTTGGCTGATGAAGCTCGTCGCGGTGCTCGGGGTCGTCGTCGTGATCGTTGGCGGCGGCTTCTACTCGGGCACGACCAAGTACGGGCTGTTTGGCATCCACTTGGTGGAGCCGTTTCTTCCCGCGTCCGGCGACGAGGTGGTGGTCACACAAGCGATCGAGTCGGCCGAGCTCGTCGCGGCCAAAGATACGTACGCAGCTTCAGGTCTGGCGCTCGCCCAGCTCTCGGCCGCCCGTCGCGATGCCGAGCTCAACCGCACGCTCGTCGCGCGGAGTTTGCTGCACGAGTCTTACTATCAGATTCGGTTCGGGAGAGACGTGGAGAGCGGCAGAACTGCCGATGCACTGAGGCTTCACTTGCAACGCCGGGGCGATGAGGCGCCCCGTATTCACGTTGCACTCGCAGCCGATGCGCTTCGAAACGCGGACACTGTGACGGCATCTTCCGAGATTGAGCTCGCCGCGCAGGACGACCCGACGGACACCTACGTCGACCTCGTTGCGGGCGAGCTTGCGCTGAGAAAACGCGAAGGCCAAAACGCGGTGAACGCGTTCACTCGCGCGCTACAGAAGCACGACAGCGCTCGTGCCCAATGGGGGCTGTCCCGTGCGTACCGCATGCTCGAGCAACGGGAGCCTTCGGTCGCTGCTGCCAAAGCTACGCTGCAGGCGAGCTCCGACCATGCCGGCGCGCGCGTGGCCGTCGCCGAGCAGCTCATTGCAGACGGGAAGATCGAGGAGGCCGATGCGCTTCTTCGAGCTCCTGCCGGACTCGAGCCTGTCGACGGGGCCACCCTTCAGGTTTCCCGCTCGGACCAGTCAGCGGCGTTGGCCCTCATCGCCCGAATCGAAGAGCAGCGCGGCCGTTTGGGCGCGGCGCGAGAGATGTACGAAAGGGCGATCGAGCTCGACACGAGCAATGCCGAGGCCGCGCTAGGCGCCGCCCGGCTGGTCCTGCTCGAACGCGTCTACCCGGATGCGCTCGCGCGCTTCCAAACCGTCCTTGGCTCGGAGGTCCCTCCCGGTGCGCCGGTCGATGCGACCGGTAAGCCGCGCGTCATCGTCGAGGCGAAGCTAGGCGCCGCCGAGGCACTGCTGGCGATGGACAAGGCCGAGGACGCCAAGAAGCTACTTGCCGACCTGAGGACGCCGGAACCGGTCAACGCCAACGTCGAAATTTGGCAGGGGAAGGTCGCCGCGGCGCTCGGCGAAAGCAAAGATGCGGTCCGCCACTTCCGCAACGCGATCACGCTCGATCCGACGGCGATCGGCGCATACATCGCGCTCGCGACCCACTACACCGACACGCGGCGTCCGGGCGAGGCCGTGGGGGTGCTCGTCGAGGCGCAGAAGAACGTCGAAATCACCGCCGAGGTGCGGCGCCTGCTCGGGTGGGCGGAGCTTCAGCGCGGACGCCTCGACGAAGCCATCGAACAACTCCAGGCGGCGCTGCAACTGGAGCCCCGTGACTCGTCCGCAGAGTTCGGCCTTGCGGAGGCCTACCGTCGCAAGCGCATGTTCGCCGAAGCGGCGGCGTCGCTCGCCAAGGTCGAAGCGCTCGACGCGAGCTTCCCCGGACTGCTGTTGGAAAAGGGGCGCCTCGCGGAAGCCCAGGGCGACATGGAAGGCGCGATCGCCGGCTACCGCGCGGCGCTCGCCGAATCCCCGGATGACGTGGCGCTCAAGTCGCGCCTTGGTGCTGCGCTCGTGCTCACCGGTGACCTGGCCGAGGCGGAGGCCTTCCTGCGCGATGTCCTCAAGGTCCAACCTTACTCGGCCGAGGCCGAGCACTTCCTGGGTCGTATCGAGCTGGAGCGCGGCCAAGTGGAGGCCTCCATACAAAGGTTCGAGCGAGCCGTGCGCCTCGCGCCCGACAACGGCACCTATCGAATGTATGTCGCCTGGGCAGCGCTCGAGTCGAACGAGATGACGACGGCGCTACGGGAGCTCGACGCAGCGTTGAAGCTCGACCCGAATCTCGGTGACGCCTACTGGCTGCGCGCCCGCATTCGCATTCACGCGGGGACGGTGCGCGACGCGCTCATGGATCTGGAGCGCGCGCTCGAGCTGAACCCGAATCGGATCGAGGCGTGGGCCGCAATGGGCGAGTCTCACTACCAGCTCGGCCAAGTGAAAGAGGCGATCAGCGATTTCGAGAAGGCCGTCGCGGGTCGGCCCGACGAGGCCTACTGGTGGTATCGCTTGGGGCGACTGCAGCTAGACGAAGGAATGCCCCAGGAGGCGCTGAAATCGTTCTCGACGTCCGTATCGCTCGGAGATGAGGCACCGAAGAAGCACGGCTGGCTCGCGGATGCACACCGCCTCATCGGCGATGTCTACTACGCCCAGGGCAAGCGGCAGGACGCGATCGTCGAGTTCGGACGCTACCTCGAGCTCGCGGATCGCGACGCCATCGACCGAGCCGAGGTCGAAGCCAAGCTTCGCAAGATGAGTCGAGGCCTGAACTAGAACTACACTCGTGTCTACGGGTCGAGCTGGTCGGCGCCGAACGCATTGGGAAGCAGCGTGGCCAGTGTGTACTCGGCATGTGCGTCACCGGTGAAGCTTCGAATGGGAAGATCCCGAGAGAGCTCGGCGAGAGATTGGCGGCAGATGCCGCAGGGGGGCGTAGGGCGTGCTGCCCCCGAGACGATGACAAGTGCCACGAAATCCCGTTCCCCAGCCGCAACCGCCGCGGCCAAGGCGGCGCGCTCCGCACAAATCGTCGCCCCGTAGCTCGCGTTTTCGACGTTGCAACCGACGAACACCGCTCCGCTCCGTGCCTCGAGCGCGGCACCGACGGCGAATCCCGAGTAGGGTGCGTAGGCCTGAGCGCGCGCACCGGATGCAGCTCGTCTCAATCGTTCCCACGCGCCATCGTCCATTAGATCGACTCCAAGATGCCGGAGAGCAGCGACTCGAAGCGCGACCGCACTCTGGCCGCAGTGTCTTGGACTTCAGCGTGGCTCAACGGACCGTCCGAGATGCCGGCGGCAAGGTTCGAGATGCAGGAGATGCCGAGGACCCGCATCCCGAGTTGACGGGCGGCAAGCACTTCGAGGACGGTGCTCATGCCGACCGCGTCGGCGCCAAGTGTCCGGAGCATCCGCACCTCGGCAGGCGTTTCATAGGCCGGGCCCAGCAACCCGGCGTACACCCCCTGCTGAAGCTCGAAGCCGAGCGCGCCGGCGACTCCGTTCGCGGTCTCGATCAAGTCGCGGTCGTATGCGGCGGTCATGTCGACGAACCGCTCTCCAAGTCGCTCGTCGTTCGGTCCGAGGAGGCTGCTCGTGCCTGTGAGATTGAGCTGGTCGGCGATCGCCATCAGGTCGCCCGGCGCGAGCCCGGGTGCGATACCGCCGGCTGCGTTGGTGACGATGAGCGTTCGAGCCCCGAGCAGCGCCATCAGACGAACGCCGAAGACCACCTCCTGCGCGGACCAACCTTCGTAGAGGTGTGGGCGCCCCTGCATCGCTGCGACCCTGCGTCCCCCTTTTTTGCCCACGACCAAGTTGCCTGCGTGCCCCGATACGCCGGACGTGGGCATGTGCGGGATCTTCTCGTATGGAATCGGGCGCGCGCCGTCTAGGCCATCGGCGAAGGCCCCAAGGCCCGATCCGAGCACCAGGGCGACATCCAGCTGTCCGGTCCGATCACCGACCGCGTTCTTGGCCTCGAGGAGCGCGTCCATCATCGCGGCCGCATTGTACGCCACCTCGGCTATAGTGCCCGCCGGATGACGAAACGAGTCGCAATCGCTTGCCTGCTGCTCTCGCTCGCATGCTCTCGAAGAGGCGTCGATGGCCCCGCCACGGAAACCGCGCGCGAAGTCGTCGAAGAGGAGCTAATTCCGCAAGTCGTCGAACCACCGGTGCTCGTCTCGATCGTACCCGCATCGTCTGCGACGGAGATTCCCCGTGATTGTCGGCAACCGGTTGAGGAAACCTGCAATGCGATCGATGACGACTGCGACGGCGTGATCGACGACGGATGTGGTTATGGAACCGGCTTCATGCAGGTGACGGTGTCTTGGGACACGGGAGCGGACATCGACCTGTACGTCACCGGTCCGCTCGGGGATACATTGAGCTTTCAGCGTCCTTCGACGCCGTCAGGCGGGCTCGTCGACCACTTGGGCCGAGGCAATTGCGGCAGCTCGATGGAGAATGCGCGAATCGAAAACATTCGTTGGGTCGGCGAGCGGCCGATGGGAGGCATCTACGAGGTCGAGCTGCGGTACTGGGGCGAGTGCATCACGAGCGGTGGTCCGACCAACGTGACGGTCTCGGTTGCGGTCGGCCGCCAGATCGCGGGTCAATACGTGCAGAGCCTTCTTCCCGGCGAGCGTGTGCGGGTCTTGCGCTTCGTCGTGCAATGAACCTAGCTCGCGAGCGCGCGTTGCTTGCGCTTTCGTTCGTCTCGCAAGCGGTCGTCTTCGCTGCTTCCGCCGCAGCCGCGCGCCAAGGAGAGCCGCCCTCCCTGATCGTCATCGGCGTAGCCGCCTCGTTCGTTCCCTACGCGGGCTCGCTCTTCTTTTCGCGCGCTCTGACGGGCGTTCGCTCCCCCTGCATCTTGGCGGCCGCGATCACGTCGGCTCTGGGCGCCATCTGGCTGTTGGCGCCGCCGGTGCTCTCCGACGACCTTTATCGCTACACCTGGGAGGGCAGGCTCTGGTTGGAGGGCTTCAATCCTTACGACCTCCCGCCGGACCATCCGTCGTTGGCGCCGCTCCGCGACGAGGTCTGGGCGTCGATCAACAACAAGCCGCTCGCGAGCGTGTATCCGCCGCTCTCCCAGCTCCTCTTTGCAACGGCCGCTTGGCTCGGCGGCAGCGCATTCAGCGTGAAGCTCCTCGCGCTCGGCTGCCTCGCGCTGACAGCCGCTTGGATGGCTCGGGTCACGGGGGACTTCCGAGCTGCGCTGGCGCTTGGCGCCAACCCTCTGCTCTCGTCAGAGAGCGCGCTCAACGGTCATTTCGACGTCCTCGTCGGCGCGGCAATGCTCGCGGTGGCTTGGGAGCTGTCACGGCATCGGTACGTTCAAGCGGGGGTTGCGGTCAGCGTTGCGGTGGGTCTCAAGGTGGTAGGGCTCATCCTGCTGCCCCTACTGTGGAGGCGGCCGAGGGTGTTGGTCGGAACGGCGTTGGGCTCCGCGCTTCTGCTGGCTCCTCTGCTCGTGTCGCGAACGCCCGGTGATTCAGCCTCCGGTGCCACGCAGTTCGCTACGCGCTGGCAGGGCAATGAGAGCGTTTTTGCGCTCGTCGATTGGCTCTGTCGACAAGCTCTACCGAACAGCACGGCCGGGATGGCCGCGAGAGTCTTGGTTGTCGCGATCTTCCTAGCCTTAGTCTCGGTGCTGCTGTACCGCCGCGTAGCGCCGGCCCGGGCGATCCGGATCCTGGTCTGGTCGGTCCTGCTGCTCTCACCTCAGGTCCACCCGTGGTACCTCGGATGGCTTCTTCCTTTGGAGCTCGCCGTCGGCGGTCGCGCCGCGCTCATATGGAGCGTCGCCGTTCTCTCGGCCTACGCGCCGCTCGACGGATGGGTCGAGAACGGCGTATGGGAGATGCCGCTCTGGTTGCAAGTTTCGGAATACCTGCTGGTCGCCGCTGCTTTATTCTTTGATTTACGGCGTAATTCCAAGGCTTTCCGCTAGTCTGAACGGCCGACCATCGGCGGTTTCGGTTTCCACTTGCAGGGAGGGCCGGAGCCCTTAGACTACGCGGCCCTGAAACCACAGGGGCTCACGGATTCACCATGTACGCGGTCATTCAAACAGGCGGAAAACAGTATCGGGTTGCCGAGGGCGACACGATTCGGGTCGAAAAGCTCGAGGGCGACGTCGGCTCCAAGGTCGAGTTCGACGATGTGCTCATGCTCGGCGGCGAGAAGGTCGAAGTTGGAAAGCCGCATGTGAGTGGCGCCAAGGTCACGGCCGAAATCATCGCCCAAGATCTTGCCAAGAAGATCATCGTCTTCAAGATGAAGCGACGGAAGGGCTACCGAAACCGCCGTGGTCACCGGCAACCGTACACCGAGCTCCGCATCGAGAGCGTGAAAGGCTGAGGCAGCGCCATGGCACATAAGAAAGGTCAGGGCTCGTCCCGCAACGGTCGCGATTCGAAGCCGCAATACCGCGGGGTCAAGGTGTTCGGCGGGCAGGAAGTGCCCGCGGGCTCCATCTTGGTTCGCCAGGTCGGTCAGACCTTCCACCCCGGCACGAATGTCGGCGTAGGCAAGGACTACACGCTTTGGGCCAAGGTCGATGGGGTCGTGACCTTCGAGCGACGCGGCCGGAGCGGTAAGCGCGTCAGCGTCTATCCCGCCGACAACTGAGCGACTCCTTGCAGGAGCGTTTGCCCGCGCCCGAATTCGAATCCCCCACGGGGAGCGTGTTTCCGCCTCCCGCCGGCCGAAGGGTCTACTGCAACCGCAACATGCGGCTCGACCAGGTCAAAGCGGTGGGCTTCGACATGGACTACACGCTCGCGATCTATCGCCAAGACGAGATGGATCGCCAGAGTATCGAGGCCACGGTTCGCAAGCTGGTCGAGCGGGGCTACCCCGAAGAGCTCCTGACCATGAAGTACCGGACCGACTTCCCGATCCGGGGGCTCCTGATCGACCGAAAGCGCGGCAACGTGCTCAAGATGGACCGCTACCGGTACGTCAAGAGGGCGTACCACGGCTTCCGGAAGCTCACGCGCGAGGAGCGTCGGAGCGCTTACCACACGCGCCGTCTTCGCCCGGGGACCGGCAGGTACCACTGGGTCGACACCCTCTACGGGCTCTCCGAAGTCGCCGTGTATGCGGCCGTGGTCGATCACATGGAGACGCATGGCGGCTCGGTGGACTACGGTCGACTCTTCACCGACATCCGAGAATCCGCCGACCTGTCGCACCAGGACGGCTCCATCCTCGACTCGGTGCTGGCTGACCTGCCCCGCTACGTCGAGCGGGATCCGGAGCTCGGGGTCTTGCTGCACAAGCTTCGAAGCGCCGGCAAGCGGCTCTTCCTGCTGACCAACTCCGGCCCCGAGTACACGGACGCCATGATGTCGTACCTCGTGGGCGACTCCCTCGGCGAGTATCCGAGCTGGCGAAACTACTTCGACTACGTGGTGACGGCGTCGAAAAAGCCCAGTTTTTTCATGGGGAAAGCTCCATTCATCGATGTGGAGTCGGGTATCGAGACACGCCAGGCGGAGCGCGGTCGAATCTATTCGGGCGGGAACTTCTCCGATTTCCAGCGGTCACTCGGCTACGCCGGCGATGAAGTGCTCTACGTGGGCGATCACATCTACGGCGACGTCCTTCGCGCGAAGAAAGAGTCGACGTGGCGCACCGCGATGATCATCCAAGAGATGGATGACGAGCTTCGTGTGCTTCGCGAGCACGCACTCAGCTTCGAACGCTCCGCCTCCCTCGAGCAGACGCACGCAGCGGTCCAGGATCAACTTCGCGAGCAACAGGCCCGCCTCAAGCGAGTGGAGCGCAAGCTCGGCGACCCGGAGATAGCGGAAAAGGCCTCATGGGAGGCAAAACGCGTGCTCCATCGCCGTTCGATCGATCGGCTGCGAAGCCAGCTCAGGGAGCTCGATGCGGAACGCCTCGAGCTCGACGATGCGCTGGACCGGGCATTCCACCCGTTCTGGGGCTCGGTCTTCAAGGCCGGCAGTGAGGTGTCGAGCTTCGGCAACCAGGTCGAGCAGTACGCCTGCATCTACACCTCGCGAGCGAGCAACCTCGCTCAGTACTCGCCGATGCACTACTTCGAGAGTCCGAGGCATCGGATGCCGCACGAGACCTGAGAGACGCGAAAAATTATTGTCCGTTGAGTGCGCAGCCTGTCTATACTGCGGCCTCACTCACAATGGAGCGTGCCATGGCGAAAGCAGCCACCAAGAAGACAGCTAAGAAAAGCACCGCAAAGAAGCGGGCGGCGAAGAAATCGCCGTCTAAAAAGAAGACCACAAAAAAGGCAGCGTCAAAGAAGCGCGCCGCAAAGAAGGGCGTGAAAACGGAAGCCGCTTCATTGAAGAAGAAGGCGGAGAAGACCACCGCAAAGATCAAGAAGAAGATCACCAAGGCCGCAAAGGAAGCCGAGAAGGAAACGGAGGCGCTGAAGAAGAAAGCGCAGAAGCGGATCAAGAAGGCGAGGGCCGCGACCAAGAAGAAGGCGACCAAGGCGATTCACGACCTCGAGAAGAAGATCGACGAAGCCACGAAAGAGCTGAAGGCGAAAGCCAAGAAGAAGCCAGCGAAGAAGAAGACTGCGAAGAAGAAGCCGGCAAAGAAGAAGTAGCTTCGGCTGGTGGATGTGATCAAAGGGGACACGCTCGGCGAGCGCTGTCCCTTTTTCTTTGCGCCGAACCCGAACCCGAACCCGAACGCCGGACGCGGACGCTGACCCCGTAGCGTGACTTCGTCACCACGGGGCTCCGCGCCGCAGGCCCGTGGGCGATGCGAAGCAGCGGCTTTACGGGCTGGCGCTGAACGCTGGCGCTGACGCTGACGCTGGCGCTGGCGCTGGCGCTGACGCTGGCGCTGGCGCTGGCGCTGGCGCTGACGCTGACGCTGACGCTGAACGCTGACGCTGGCGCTGAACGCTGACTCGTCCTCCTTACGTGCCGCTTGTCCTTGGTGTTGGGTGTTGGTCTCCGCGGGTGAGACCAACACCCAACACCAAGGAGTCGCTATGGAGAAGAAGAATGTGTATGTCAGGGCGCGGGAGGTGGTGCGCGAGCTTGCCCCTCTGGTGCTGAAGATTCGGGAGCAGGATGCGAAGTTGGCCGATCAGTTACGGCGGGCGGCGCAGAGTGTGGTGCTCAACATCGCCGAGGGGCGCGGGAATGATGCCGGCAATGCCCGGCTTCGGTTCGCGACGGCGTGCGGGTCCGCGAAGGAAGTGCGGGCTGCGCTTCATGTCGCGAGCGACTGGGGGTACATCGAAGCGCAGGTGGTGGCGGAGCTCGATCGGCGGCTCGACCGCGTGTGCGCCATCACCTGGTGCCTGAGCCGAGCTCGCTAGCGGCCCGAGAGCTTCCAAGACATCGCGCAGACCTCGTCGAGCGCGGTGTCGACC
>JAHEEE010000090.1 GCA_024640845.1 Myxococcales bacterium
GCCTTGTCGAGAGACGAGCAAGCATCATCTCGGAGGAAAAGGAACATCATGGCAGACCTTAAGGGCAGCAAGACCCACGAAAACCTCAAAGCCGCTTTTGCAGGCGAATCCCAAGCCAACCGCCGGTACCTCTACTTCGCCAAAGTCGCTGACGTCGAGGGCTACCCGGAAGTCGCGGGCAACTTTCGCGAGACGGCCGAGGGTGAGACGGGCCATGCGCACGGGCACCTCGACTACTTGAAGAAGGTCGGCGATCCGGCGACGGACTTGCCGATTGGGGACACCGCACTCAACCTCGCCGCCGCCGTCGCTGGCGAGACCCACGAGTACACCGACATGTACCCGGGGATGGCAAAGACGGCGCGCGACGAAGGCTTCGACGAAATCGCCGATTGGTTCGAGACCTTGGCCAAGGCCGAGAAGTCCCACGCGGGCCGCTTCCAGTCGCTCCTCGACGACATCTCCTAGCCAGGTCTTCACCCCGCGTGAACGACCAGGCCAAACCGAAGCAGATCTCGTATTTGCCGACGGACGGGTTGAGCTACGACCCGACCGAGGAGAAGTACTGGGACGAAGGCGCGCTCGGCAAGGAGATCGAGCGCGTCTTCGAGGTCTGCCACGGCTGTCGCATGTGCTTCAAGTACTGCGACTCGTTTCCGATCCTATTCTCGGCGATCGACGAGCAGCATGATGGTGACGTTCGCAGGCTGACCCCGCTCGACACGCAGCGCGTGATGGACGCTTGCTTCCAGTGCAAGCTCTGCGAGGTGCAGTGCCCGTATACCCCGCGGGACGGACACGAGTTCAAGGTCGATTTCCCCAAGCTCGTACACCGCTACGACGCGATCCGGTATCGCAAAGGCGAGCAGCCGCACAAGCTTCGGCTCAAAGTCCTGGAGGACCCGGATCGGGCGGGCGCGATGGCGCGTGCCAGCTTCGGCTTGGCCAACGTGATGAACCGTGTGGGTATCCACAGGTGGTTCATGGAGAAGCTCGTCGGCATCGACCGCCGCAAGCTCCTGCCCGACTTCGCGCAGACGACCTTCGAGAGTTGGGCAAAGGGCGCTGGGCTCACCGACAAGGGCGTCGGCGGCGAGGTCGTCATCTTCCAGACCTGCTACGTCCAGGGGAACGAACCGCAGATCGGCATGGACACCATCGAGGTGCTCGAGAAGAACGGCGTCGACGTGCGCTGCGAGAAGGGCCTCGAATGCTGCGGCATGCCAGCGTGGGAGAGCGGCGACCTCGAGCTGCTCCGGAAGAAGGCGCGCGTCAACCTCGATCGCCTGATGCCTCATGTCGACGCAGGGGCAAAAGTGGTGGCTCTCAACCCAACTTGCTCGATGATGCTACGGCGCGAATATCCCGAGCTGCTCGAGGGCGAGGATCGCGAGCGCGCGACTCGCCTGGCCGAGGCTGTCGCAGACCCGGGCGAGTTCCTGTGGTCCCTCCGCAAGGAAGAGCGCTTCAACACGGACTTCAAGAGCTCGCCCGGAGGCAAGGTGGCGTATCACGCGCCCTGCCACCTGAGAACGCAGGGCGTTGGTTTCAAGGGGCGCGATCTCTTGCGAAAGATTCCGGGGGTGACTCCAGCGACGGTGATGGAGTGTTGCGGGCACGACGGAACGCACGCGATGACGGTCGAAGGTTTCGAATACTCCATCCGAGTCGGTCAAAAGGCCTTCGCCGAAATGCAAGAGGCGGACGCCGAAATCTGGGCGACCGATTGCCCTCTTGCCGCCATCCAGTTTCAACAGCACGCGGACGTCAAACCGATGCACCCCATGTCGATTCTGGCGCGAGCTTATCGTGAGGATGGTTTCGACGCGCCAAAGGTACTAACCTCTGGCGAGGATGGTGATCCGAAGTGAAGCCGGTCGAACGAGCTGAAATTTTAGACTATGTGACCTATGGCGAGCAGCGGGAGAGCATTCGCTCGGCTGCGTTGCGCGCCAAGTCCGTGCGGCGAATTCTCGTCGGCGAGCACTTCACTTTCCTGTTCGAGAACCACGAAACCGTTCGGTATCAAGTGCAAGAGATGATGCGCGTCGAGAAGATCGTGAAGGAAGACGATATCCAGCACGAGCTCGACACATACAATGAGCTGATTCATCCGGCCGGCACCATCGGGTGCACCCTGCTCATCGGCATCGACGACGAAGCGGAGCGCGATGTGAAGCTCCGGGAGTGGCTCGGCCTCAACGACCACATCTATGCGAGGATGGCCGACGGTACGCGGGTCACCCCGACCTGGGATCCACGCCAGGTCGGCGACACCCGGCTCTCGTCAGTGCAGTATTTGGCGTTCCCGCTCGGCAGTGAGGCTCCGGTCGCGTTCGGCATCGACATGCCTGGAATCGAGCTCGAAACCGAGCTCTCCGAGAGCCAGCGTGAGGCCCTAGAGAGCGACCTGTCCGCCGATTGAGAAAACGGTCGGAAGTTCGCTTGGGTGGTTGTCTGCGGGCAGATCGCGCCTTAGGTTGCGGTCTTAGGAGCATCTGAATGTTGAGAATCGTTCTGTTTTTGGCGACCAACCTTGCTGTCCTTTTCATGGCGGCGATCGCGATGGCGGTGCTGACGGCCCTCGGGATCATTCCGCCCGACGCGCCCTACATCAGCATGCTGGTGTGGTGTGCCCTGTTTGGCTTTGGTGGGTCGATCTTGTCGCTCGCCATGTCGAAGACCATCGCCAAGGCCTCGACCCGCGCCAAGGTGATCGAGACCCCTTCGAACGACGTCGAGCATTGGTTGCTGAGCACGGTCGAGCGACAGGCGAAGCAGGCGGGCATCGGGATGCCGGAGGTCGCGGTTTTTGATTCCCCCGATCCGAACGCCTTCGCGACCGGGATGTTCCGCAATAACGCCCTCGTCGCCGTGAGCACGGGTCTCCTCCGCCTGATGAGCAGGGACGAAGCGGAGGCGGTCCTCGGGCACGAGGTGTCCCATGTCGCGAACGGAGACATGGTGACTCTGACGCTCATCCAAGGCGTGCTCAACACTTTCGTCCTGTTCATCGCTCGCATCATCGCGAGCCAATTCGATCGTGGGCGCTTCATGATCTACATCGCCCTGCAGATGGCGTTCGGTGTGCTCGCCAGCATCATCGTCGCGTGGTTCTCGCGTCGGCGTGAGTTCCGGGCCGACGCCGGCGGCGCCGCGCTAGAGAGCCCCGCCGCCATGGCCTCGGCGCTCAACCGTCTTCGCGCGATGCGAGACGCCCCCTCCCAGCTCCCGGACAACCTCACCGCCTTTGGAATTCGCGGCGAAGGAATGCTCAAGCTCATGGCGACCCATCCTCCGCTCGAGGAGAGAATCGCCCGACTCCAAGCTCAAGGCTGAGGGCCTAAGGACACGTTCTTGCCACCATCCACGGCCTTCAGGTAGGACGTTCGGATGGGAATTGCACGTTTCGGCAGCGTACTGCTCGTCGGGCTTCTCGCTGCGACGGGCTGCGAGGAGTCGGAACCGCCGAAAGAGCGTATCGAGGTCGCGTCCGCGCATCGAGCCTGCGAGGAGGGCGAAGCGTGCGGCGTGGTCGAGACGAGCTGCCAATCACAGGGCTGCGAATGCGGCGTCGCCGTCAACGAAAAGCATCTCAGCGAGTACCAGAGGGAGCTCGCGGAATGCCGGGGCCAAGTCGAGCTCGCGACCTGCGACTTCTCCTGCGAAACGCCGTTCGGCCGTTGCTTCAAGGGGGCGTGTGTCCTCACCAGCGAGCCCCCAGAGCTCTTTCGCCGCGGGCGTAGCCTTCAGGAAGTCTGCGAGAAAAGCCGTGGCACGTACCTCGGGTGTCCGGAGTGCCCGCCCAACACGCGCTGCAAGTCCTGCGTCCCGTGCGACTGCCCCTCGAGCGACCGGTGGACGAAGAAGGGCTGCCAAGCGGTGGTGAAGACCGAGGCACGCGATATCCGAATCGAGACGAGGCCGCCAAGAGTCACCCTGAACGACAAGGTGAAAACGCGCGTCCACAACGACTCGAAGCGCAGGATCTGGTTGAAGAGCGTATGTGGAACGCCGTTCTACCGGGCCCGCAAGAAGGAGGATGCATGGGAGACGAGCTACGAACCGTTCCATGCGACGAAGTGCAAGCTCCGCGCGGTCGAGATCGACCCGGGTGAAAGCCGCCCGTTCGTGATTGGCAACCTCGACGATTTCAGGACGCCCTCAGATGGAGCGCCGGGCCCGGGAACCTACCGTTTCGAAGTGACCTACACCGACGGAAACAAGAGCTTCGAGCACAGCGCCGTGGTGTATTCGGCCGAGTTCGACGTGGTCGCGAAAGTGTCGAGCCGCTAGGCGCCGCCGACTTCCAGGAAGCAGACACTGAACCAGTCGCGCTCATCGCTCCAGTGGTTCGTCAGGCGGAAGCCAGCTTGGCGAGCCATCTCCTCGAACTGACCGAGATCATACTTGTGTGAATGCTCGGTAACGATGTGCTCGCCGGCGTCGAAATCGACGGTGGCGTCGCCGATCTGAACGGTTTGAGCAACCTCGCTAATCAGGCGCATCTCGATGCGGCCCTCGGCCTCCACATACGGCGCGTGATGGCGGAAGGCGCCGAGGTCGAAATCAGCGCCCGTCTCGTTGAGCCGCCTGAGGATATTCAAGTTGAACGCGGCGGTGACACCGAGCGCATCGTTGTAGGCGCGCTCGACGACCGACCGATCCTTCTTGCGATCGATCCCGACGAGCAAGCCCCCTCCCCGCCCGACGAGATCGGCCACGCGCTCGAGGAATCGAACGGCCTCGTCGTGCGTGAAATTGCCGATGGTGCTGCCAGGGAAGTACGCCACGGTTCGTGCACTCGGCCGACGGGGGCGAGGAAGGCGCAGCGGTTGCGTGTAGTCGGCGCAAACCGCGATGACCTCCATGTTCCCGTAGCGTTCGGCCAGCTCGACTGCCGAGGCCTCGAGCGCACCGCGGCTGATGTCGATCAGTACGCAGCCCGCCGGTTCGATGAGGGCGTCGAGCAGTTTTCGCGTCTTGAGTCCGACGCCAGACCCGAACTCGACGAGCGTCGCGTGAGAGCCGATGACGTTCGCCATCTGCCTGACCGAGCGGCTCATGATACCGAGCTCGGTGCGCGTCGGGTAGTACTCCGGCAACTCGGTGATGACCTCGAAAAGCCGTGCCCCGAGCGCATCGTAGAAGTACTTGCACGGGAGGTGCTTGTCAGCGCTGCGAAGACCGGCGATCGCCTCGGCGTGAAGATCACCGAGATCCGGTTGTAAGTCGATGATGCGAACACGCTCTTCCGTGTTCAACGGTTCAAATGCAATCACAGGATCAGCCGTCGTCCTTGGCGAGTCGGATACCCGTGAGCTGCCAGCGGGCATTCGGTGGAAAGAAGTTTCGATAGGTCCGTCGGGCATGACCCGCGGGCGTCGCGCAGCTACTACCGCGCAGCACGTACTGGCTGCACATGAACTTACCGTTGTACTCCCCGATCGCGCCTTCGGGGGGGCGATAGCCTGGGTATGCGGCGTAGCTGGAGCTCGTCCATTGCCACGCGGCGCCGTAGAGGCTCGGGGCGCTCGGGTGAACCGCCGCAGCACGTCCGCAAAGAGGAAAAGGTTCTGGCGAAGCGGTGGCCGCCTCCCATTCCTGCTCTGTTGGCAGTCGGGCGCCGGCCCAACGGGCGTAGGCGTCTGCCTCATAGTAGCTGACGTGAATCGCCGGAAAGCTCGGTTCGAGCGGACGTCGGCCATGGAGTGTGAACTCGGTCCATCCATCCGCCGCTTCGCGCCAGTAGAGCGGCGCGCGCCAAGCCTGCTCGCGAACCGCTTGCCAACCCTCGCTGAGCCAGAGCTCGGGGCGGTCGTAGCCGCCATCGCGAATGAACGCAAGATACTCAGCATTGGTCACCAAGCGCTGCGCGATTTGAAACGGGTGAAGCAGTGTATCGTGCGCGGGGCCTTCGTTGTCGAAACAGTACGAACCTGGCTCGCTCCCGATACGGACGATGCCCCCGTCGTGCCGGGCCCATCGGAGGGGCTGATCGCCAGGCGCATTGGCGGGGCGCGTTGACCCTGGCGTGTATGCCGGGTTCATCGGGTTGCGCGACAAGAGGTGCTTGATGTCGGTCAGAAGCAGCTCTTGGTGTTGCTGCTCATGATGAAGCCCCACCTCGACACGCGCCGACAGTTCGTCATTCAGACCTCGGTCGAGCAGCTCAGACATGGCTGCGTCGACGCGAGCGCGATAGGCGCTGACCTCATCGTGGCTCGGTCGCGTCAACAGGCCCCGCGATGGTCGGTCGAACTGCTTTCCGACCCCGTTGTAGTAGCTGTTGAACATGACTGCGTACGGTGCGGGCGAGAGCTCCTCGACCCCCGCGGGCTTCAGCACGAACGTTTCAAAGAACCACGTCGTGTGGGCTCGATGCCACTTGGTCGGGCTGGCATCGGGCATACTTTGCGCGGCTTGATCCTCGGCAGAGAGCGGAGCCGCAAGCGCCTCTGTCTCCGCGCGCACCCGCACGAAATCGCTTGCAATCTGCGCTCCCACCTTCTGATTCATAGGTACCACCTTGAACGGGTCAAGAGCGTCATTGTTACCAAAAAACGAGTGGTTCGTCACCGGTGGGTGGTGACGCCGACGCCTGGCCAATTCGATCAACGTTTTGCGCGGTCAGAGGCTGTCGTAGTACCGACGGGCGTCTTCCGCCGTCCGCCGAATGCCCTCGCGCGTATCGACGAGCGGCTCGTACTCCAAGTCCTGCCGCGCACGGTCGATCGAGAAGTACGTGTCGTGCACGCAGAGATCGACGTCTACCAGGCTGAAGGGAGGCTTCGGCTTCCCGAACACCTGAAACACGAGCTCGCCCGCGGTCGCCAACCCCCGAGCGACGAGGCGCGGAAGCCGAAGTGAGCGGGCATCGATCCCGACATGACGAACGAGCGTCTCGCTGAATGCACCGGTGTTGATCGGGTCCCCATCGGTGACGAGGTAGGCTTGCCCGCACACGGGAGAGCCATCGACCAAGCGCTCTGCGGCGCGGACCTGCGCGTCCACCAGGTTGTCGATGTAAGTGTAGTCCATCCGGCTCGAGCCATCGCCGAACGTCACGAGCGGAGCTCCCTGCTTCAAGGAAGCCATGAGCGGTCCGATCAGCGTCTTCCGCTCACCGGGGCCGTAGATGCCGCCCGGACGGATCGCGGCGGTGAGCAAACCGGACTCGCCATTGGCGCGAAGCACGAGCTGCTCAGACGCAACCTTGGTCGTCGAATACAGGTCCCGAGCGGTACTGTAGACTGGGCCTTCGCTGGCGCCTGCGCGCTGATCTTCGGGCATCGTGACAATCGAGCTCGTGTGGACCAGTCGGCGCACGCCCTGTTCTTGCGCCAAGCGGATGACGTTGCGAGTTCCTTCGACGTTGACGCTGCGAACCAGCTCGCCGAACGTCCGCGGTGCATAGGTCAGGGTCGCGATCATCGCGGCCGTGTGAAACACCGTGTCTACGCCCTCGAGTGCATTGCGCAGGTCGTCCGGCTTGCGAACGTCACCTCGGAACCACCGTAATTGGTGATCTTCGAATGGCGCCGGGGCGATGTCGAAACCATGAACGACGCAGCCGCGCGCGAGTAGCGCGCGCACGAGACTAGTACCTACAAAACCTGCGCTGCCGGTAACCAAGCAGGTCGACTCGTCCACCGGCCGAATTCGTTCCATCGGGCGGCCACCTTGGCAACCCCGGGAGCGGCGCGCAACCACAAGGTCAGGGGCCCGTCGGGAGGGTCGCGCTCGCGTGCAAGACTCGAACCGAAGCTTCTTTCCAGCCGTAGGTCACCGCGGAGCAAACCTCGAAGCGCGCCTTGTTGATCCACCAGCGGCCATCGACCCGGGTGTATGCGTCATCGTAATAGCCGCCAACGACGCTGACCGTCTTGAGCTCCGTGTTCATCAGATGGTAGACGAGCCCCCATCGGCCGGTGGCGTGATCCGGCCCGAGCACATCGATGTTGGGAGGCCCCCCATGGTGCATCTCGACGATGTGCATTTGGCAGGCAACTTCTTTGAATACTTCGTAGAGGCCGTCGCGATGGTGGACGAGCCCGACCGGTCCGTCGTAGTGGATCTCGACGGGCCCCTCGAGGAAACAGTCCCGCACCCCCTCGACGTCCTTGTGGTCACAGCAGTACCAGTAGCGGGCTTTGAGCGCCTTGATCGCCTCGATGGCTTCAAGGCGGGCGATGCGGGACTCGAGCTCTGTCATGAACGAACCCTGCTATACGGGAGGCGGCGGAGTCAACGTGTCCCTCCCCTGCGGGACACCGAGCACTGCGCGAAGCACCCGCTGTTCCACGGTGCGTTCTAAACGGGTTGGTACGGGAATCCTCAGGATCAGATTCACGGTTTTCGTGTCGACGAACTGATAGGTGATCCGGGGATCGACGAGAGGCGGAGTCAAGCCGTGTCGGCGATAGCGCAGTGCGATGGGCCTGCGAACGTCGTCGATGAAGTCCGCGCATGCATCGTTTGCCGCACGAAGCGCCCGACGTTCGATCGCTGCGAGATCGGCGTCCCGATCGACCGGGATGGTCAAGAGGTGAAGCATGAATTCACCGGTCAAGCTCTCGTTGAGGACGGGTTCCGTCATGAATAGGCTGTTCGGAATGCTGATCGTTCGGCCGGTCCGTTGGTGACCCTTTCCCACTTCGAGGACGGTCGTGCTCAGGAGCCCGGGGTCGATCACGTCGCCGCGAATCGCTCCTACGTTGATACGATCGCCAACCTGAAAAGCGTTCGAGCTCAGCCTGTAGACCGCGCCCTGCATGCAGGCGAAGGTCTCCTTCGTGGCCCAAACGACGGCCATGGCCAATACGACGAAAGAGACCGCGAGCGCCTGGAGCTCCGCCGCCCAAATGGTGAAGAGGCCAAACGCGAGAATCGCGTATGAGAACGCGCGAACCTGAGAGCTCCAGCGGAGCTGAAGCGTGTCTCGAGTCGGAAGCCTCCGCCGGACGAAGCGCAGGATGATGTACCTACCGCCGAAGACCGTGACGAACAGCACGACCGTCGAGATGATGTGCCGCAGGAGGACTCGATCAGGGATCAACTGGAGGAGGTCTTGCTGCATCGTGCGCCCTACCTTGCCTTCGCCGTGACGCCGAGGATTCGATTCGCACCTTGGCCGAGCGCGTCGATCATGATTGCGGTAGGCTCTGACATCTAGGCTCCAAGGCGAATCCGTTCGTACGCTTTCGGATAATCGAGGTCAAATCGTAGTGCTCATCGAGGCCGAGTTCCAGAACGTCACACGCGAGGAGCAGACCTGGCGGTATCACGACGCAGGACAGGGCCCCCCGGTGGTGCTCTTCCATGGTTTCCCGGACACCCCGCACTCCTATGCAGGCATCGCGCGAGCTCTGAATCAAGCCGGCTACCGTACGATCCTCCCTTACCTCCGCGGCTACCACCCGGACACTCTCGTTCCAGGCCGCGGGTATGACCTGCGCAGCGTCGCCGAGGATGCCATCGGGCTCCTCGACGCGTTGGAGCTCGAGTCTGCTGTGTTGGTAGGGCACGACTGGGGCGCAACCGTGGTATACGCGGCGACCGCCCTCGCGCCCGAACGTGTAGACGCGATCGTGCCCATCGCGATTCCGCACCCGAAGACCCTGAAGCCCAAGAACGCAATTCAGGGGCTCGGTGCGTTGTTCATGGCGAGGCACCTCCTCTATTTCCAGATGCCTTGGAGCGAGGCGGGGACACGCCGGAGCGACTTCGCATACCTCGAGACGATTTATCGGCGCTGGGGCCCCAACTGGAGGGGTGCTGAACGCGATGACGCGCTGCGGCGGGCCAAAGAGGCCTTCTCCGACCCTGATGTGTTGGAGGGCGCCATCGACTGGTACCGCGCGTTGTTCAAGAAGCCGAAACGCCCACTGCCTGGCCTCAGCAAGCCACTGCGGACACGTGCGTTGATGGTTGCCGGTGGAAAGGACTTCGGTGGTCATCTGGGCCCTTACAAGAAGTCCCAGGCTCTGTTCGAAGGAGGCGCCGAGGTCCTCGTCATGCCCGACGCCGGCCACTGGCCCCACCGCGAAGACCAACCCAAGTTCGTCGCCGCCCTCATCCGCTTCCTGAGAGAAATTCTCGCCACTTGACAAAGTGGTTGACGGGCTCAACCAATTGGTTGCATCATTCAACTATTGGAGGTCCTCATGGACAAGGAACGAGTACACGAAGTAGTGAAGTCCGGTTATGCGGCAGTCGCGCGCCAGAGCGGTGGCTGCTGCGGCGCCACCTCGACGGGCCCACACGCCGATACCGCTTCCCGGATCGGATACTCTGAAGACGACATCACGGGGGCGGCTGCCGATGCCAATCTTGGCCTCGGGTGCGGAAACCCGAGCGCCCTTGCAAGCCTGAAAGCGGGCGAAACGGTCGTCGACCTCGGTTCTGGCGCGGGCTTCGACGCACTTCTCTCGGCCGAAAGACTCGGACCGGAAGGCCGATTCATTGGTGTGGACATGACGCCCGAGATGCTCGAGCGGGCGCGGACCAACGCGGTCAACGCCGGACATGCGCGGACCGTCGAGTTCCGAGAGGGCTTGATCGAGAACCTACCCGTGGCATCCGAGAGCGCGGACGTAGTGATCTCCAACTGCGTGATCAACCTGAGCCCAGACAAGGCGCAGGTCTTCCGCGAAGCGTACCGGGTCCTCAAGCCCGGTGGGCGACTGGCGGTGAGTGACATAGTCCTGAGCCAGCCGCTCCCGGAGAACATCGCCAAGATGGCAGCCACCTGGATTGCCTGCGTTGGCGGCGCCTCCACGGAGGAGGAATACCTCGGGCACATGCGCGACGCGGGATTTGAGAACATTCAGTACACGCGGAAGCCGGCCGGACCACTGCTGACGCCAAGCCTGCAGGACCCGATGTGGAAAGCCGCGGTAGAGCTCATCGGTGAAGAGCGCATCAAGGAGCTCGCTGATACCGTCTTCAGCTATTCGATCACTGCAGAGAAGAAATGACCTCTGTCGTCGACGACGTCATCGCGTTCTGCCGCATGTTTTCCTCGTTTGAACGCGAGGAGATTTGCTGCGGAACGGTGAGCGCTGCTCAGTGCGTGCTTCTCCAAACTCTACTCGAGGGCGAATGGGACGTTTCGGGCCTCGCTGTCCATACCCGCGTGACCAAAGGCGCGATGACCCGTCTCGTCGATGGTCTCGAAGCGCGTGGGTGGGTGACTCGCGAGAAGGCAGAAGACGATGCCCGCCGCGTTATCGTCGCCCTCACGGCGGCCGGCCGCAAGGAAGCGAAACGGTTGAGCGCGCTCACCGAACGGAGCATCGCGACGGTATTCGAACGCATCCCGAAAGGAGAACGCGATGTGGTCATGCGCAGCATTCGGTTGCTGCGGCTGGCTGCGGAGGAGACGCGGCAGCAGCTCGATTGCTGCTAGGGTTCGCCTATTCGATGCGAAGCTTGCCTTCGGCGTGGTGGGCGCGGAGGACCTTCTTATCGAACTTGCCGACGCTCGTCTTGGGGATCTCCTCGATGAAAGTCCAGCGCTCGGGAAGCCACCACTTGGCGACCTTGTCCTCGAGGTAGGCACGCAAGG
>JAHEEE010000139.1 GCA_024640845.1 Myxococcales bacterium
TCGATGATGGTCTGGTGGTCGGCGTCTTCCGCGATGACCAAGTGAGTCGTCGCGATGTTTCTGCCACTCGTCAGCGACCAAACGTGCAGGTCGTGCGCGTCTAGCACACCGGAGATCCCTTTGAGCGCGGCGGCCACATCGTCGACTGAGATGCCTTTGGGTACCCCCTCCATGAGCACGTCTAGTGTCTCGCGAACGAGGCCCCAAGCCGAGTACAAGACGAGGCTCGCGATGACGAAGGAGGCGACGGGATCGGCCCAGCTCCAACCCAAGAAGTAAATCGCTGCGCCGGCCAAGATCGCGCCGACACTTCCGAGCGTGTCGGCCATCACATGGAGCCATGCGCCGCGCACGTTGAGGTTGTGGTGACGACCGCCACTCAGAATCATCAAGTTGATGACGTTGATCGCGAGGCCTCCGGAGGCCACGAGGAGCATCAATCCTCCCTGCACCTCTGGCGGGTCCGAGAGGCGTCCCCACGCTTCCCGCGCGATAAGGACCGACAGGACTAGTAGGGCGGCTCCGTTGGTGAGCGCGGCGAGAATCTCGGCGCGATGAAAGCCATAAGTGCGGTTCGACGTGGCGGGACGCTGAGCGAGCATCACGGCCACGAGCGAAAGCCCGAGCGCTGCTGCATCCGAGAACATGTGCCCTGCGTCCGCCAAGAGGGCGAGGGAGTTCGCTACAAAACCTCCGACGATCTCCGCGACCATGTATGTGGCAGTGAAGACGAGGGCCATCGTGAGCCGGCGTCGATTCCCTGCGGTTTGCGTACCGGGAGCGTGATGGTGGTGTTGATGTCCCATCTGTGCAGGTGCTTACCACGAGGGCGGTCGCCGAGCGATTCTCGGTCAGTTCGAAGTGGTCGTTTGTCTGCCTCTGTAGTAGAAAACACGGCTCGGGGTGGTGCCCATCGACTCGAGAAAGCAAGGAAGAAACAAATGAGCGAAAAGAAGATCGTCGATTACCCCGGCGCCGCCGCCGATGTCCACTGGGACGGCAGACTCTGTATTCACATCAGCGAGTGCGGCCGCGCTAAGAACGACCTGTTCGTCGCGGGACGCCAGCCCTGGTGCCAACCCGACCTGGTCAGCCCCGATGCGGTCGCGGATGTCGTCTCCCGCTGTCCGAGCGGCGCCTTGACTTACGATCGCAAGGACGGTGGGCCCGAAGAGAGCGCCGAAGCGGAGAACGTCGTGTCCGTGATGTACAACGGCCCCCTCTACGTTCGCGGCGACCTCGAGGTCGACGGAGCCGCGTCCGACATGTCCGGCGTTCGCTATCGCGCGGCGCTTTGCCGGTGCGGGCAGTCGAAAAACAAGCCGTTCTGCGACAACAGCCACGAGGCCGCCGGATTCCAGGATTATGGTGCGGTAGGCGACCCCGGGGACGGGTTTGATGCTCCCGGTGGCCCCTTGAAGGTCGGCAAGGCGCCGAATGGGCCTTTGCTTCTCAACGGCAACTTCACGATCGTGGCCGCGAGCGGCCGCAAGGCCTGGAAGGGCACCAAGGCCGCTCTATGCCGGTGCGGGCAGTCGAAAAACAAGCCGTTCTGCGACGGCGGCCACAAGGACGCGGGGTTCGAAGCCGAATGAGCTTCTCCACGATGATGGATCGGCCGCTGCTGATCTCCGATCTGTTCGAGCACGGCAGGCGGCTCTATCGAGACAGCCGAGTGATCACGGTCGAGGAGGGCGCCGATCGGATCTCCAGCTATGCTGAAGTTGGCGACCGAACGGAGAAGCTAGCGAAGGCGCTCCGGAGGCTCGGCGTTCAGAAGGAGGACCGTGTAGGAACCTTCTGCTGGAACACTCAAGAGCACCTCGAAGCGTATTTCGCCATCTCGTCGATGGGCGCCGTGATGCATACGCTCAACATCCGCTTGTTCCCGGAGCAGCTCGCGTTCGTCATCAATCACGCCGAGGACAAAGTCATCATCGTGGACGACACACTGATACCGCTGCTCGGAAAGGTCGCGGCAGGGCTTCAGACCGTCGAGCACATCATCGTGGTCGGAGACGGTGATGACACGCCGCTTCGAGATGCGCCGCGCGCCGCAGTTCATCGTTACGAGGAGTTGCTCTCTGGCGAGTCACCCGGCATCGAGTGGCCGGTTCTCGACGAGCGTGCGCCAGCCGCAATGGCATATACCAGCGGCACGACGGGGGACCCAAAGGGAGTGGTGTACAGCCACCGCTCCACGGTGCTGCACTCCTACGGGATCACATCAGGCGCCGTGACCGGTCTCAACGAGCGCGACATGATTCTCACCATCGTTCCGATGTTCCACGCCAACTGCTGGGGGCTTCCTTACGCTGGTTGGTGGGTCGGTACGGATTTCCTTCAGCCGGCGCGCTTCCTCCAGCCGGAGCCGCTCGTCGCGATGATCGAGCGTCACCGGCCGACCTTCGCTGGCGCGGTTCCGAGCATTTGGACCGGGGTTCTCAACTACGGGGAAGGCAAGGACATCGATCTCTCATCATTTAGACTCGTGATCTGTGGGGGGTCCGCCGTCCCGAAGTCGTTGATGCAAGCGTTCGAGGAGAAGTACGGCGTTATGATTCTGCAACTCTGGGGCATGACTGAGACCAGTCCGCTTGGCTCGGTCGCCACAGTTCCGCCCGGTATCGAAGGAGACGAGGCGTGGACGTATCGGGTGCGCACCGGCCGTCCCGTCGCGGGGATCGAGCTTCGAACCGTCGACGACCAGGGCAAGCCCTTGCCTTGGGACGGCGAGTCTGTGGGCGAGATCGAAGCGCGCGGGCCGTGGGTCACGGGAAGCTATTACGGCGTCGACACGCCTGAGAAGTTTCACGATGGTTGGCTCCGGACTGGTGACGTGGGGTTCATCGACCCACGGGGCTACGTGCAGATCACCGACCGAAGCAAGGACGTGATCAAGTCAGGCGGTGAATGGATTTCGTCGGTCGAGCTCGAGAACGAGATCATCGCGCACCCCGAGGTCGCGGAAGCCGCCGTCATCGGCATCCCCGATGAAAAGTGGGACGAACGCCCTCTTGCATGCGTGGTTCGCAAAGAGGGCAGCACGATCACTTCGGATGCCTTGCGTGCCTACCTCGAGGACAAGGTCGCCAAGTGGTGGCTTCCCGAGCGCTGGACTTTCATCGAGGAGATCCCCAAGACGAGCGTCGGCAAGTTCGATAAGAAGGTCCTCCGCGCCCA
>JAHEEE010000140.1 GCA_024640845.1 Myxococcales bacterium
TGCGCAAGAATGGCTGGACGGGCTACTGGATCGACGCCGCGCGCTTCAAGCGCATGGACGACGACAGCGTGATCGTGCTCGATCCGGTCAACCGCGACGTGATCGATCGCGGCATCGCCTCCGGCGTGAAGAACTACATCGGCGGCAACTGCACGGTGAGTCTCATGTTGATGGGCCTGGGCGGTTTGTTCCATAACGACTGGGTCGAATGGATGACCGCGATGACCTACCAGTCGGCATCGGGCGCGGGCGCGCAGGGCATGATCGAGCTCACGCGCCAGATGTGCGCGCTCGGCGACGGCTGTTCGGATCTGCTCGCCAACCCGGCGTCGACGGCGTTGGAGATCGATCAGAAGCTGATCGAGATCGCGGGCAGCGACGCGTACCCCACCAATACCTTCGGCGTGCCCCTGGCCGGCAGCCTGATTCCCTGGATCGACGCCCCCACCGAAGACGGTTCGACCCTCGAAGAGTGGAAGGGCAACGCCGAGGGGAACAAGATCCTCGGCACCGAGCAGCCGATTCCGATCGATGGAATCTGCGTGCGTGTGGGGGCGATGCGCTGCCACAGCCAGGCGTTTACGGTGAAGCTGCGTGCGGACGTTCCGATGGATGAGATCGAGGATGCGCTGGCAAAGGCCAACGACTGGGTTTCATTCGTCCCCAACGAAATGCAACCCACACGCGAGCAGCTCTCCCCGGCCGCGGTAACGGGGACACTCACGATCCCCGTTGGGCGTGTGCGCAAGCTTCGCATGGGGGGAGACTATCTCGGGGCGTTCAGCGTCGGAGATCAACTACTCTGGGGAGCCGCGGAGCCGCTTCGACGCGTCCTGAATATTCTTCGCGAGAGTGTGTAGCCGCGCAGTGTGGAGATCGGGGTAGGTTCGCAGTGAAGGGCGCACCGCCAATCCTCGTTCTGCCGGCGCCCCCCTCGGGACCAACTCGCTACTTGACAGAATGAACCACTCCGGGATTGCCGGAGACTCTGGCGTATCCTGACTCTGACGGAGGGAGGGCAGCTAGGCTGTCGGGCCACCCGTCCTTTCGGTTTGCCGAGGAGGTGGGTACCCGGCAGCGATCAATGCACCGGAACTGTGTTCGCGGACGAGCAGGGGCCGCAGGTCTCAGCAAGTGCCTGGTTCAGCGTCACCTCGAGCCTGAATCTGAGGGTGAATTGCGATGACGGTTCATCATCGGATTGACGCGTCGATCCATCGCATTACCACGCGGGCTTTCGGAGAAGTCACGATCGACGAAGCGCTCGAGCATTTCGACGAGCTATCGGCAGATTCCAGCTACGAGCCCAATCTGGATGTGCTGCTCGACCTGATCGATTGCAAGACCCTGCCGGATGCGGACGAAATCCGAACCGCCGCAGCGCGCGTGACGGCCGATATTTCCACCCTTCGCTTCGGCCGGCTGGCGATCGTGGTCGCCTCCGAGGCGCTCTTCGGGATGCTGCGAATGTTTCACTCGTTCTCGGAGAGCGCTTTTTCAGCAGCGCAGATCTTCAGGGACCGCGATGAAGCGATTCAGTGGCTCGGCGAATTCGATCCAACCCGCTGATTCACTTCCAGCGGCTAGAAGCTCGCTGCATCTTCAGCATCAACGACCGGTCCAGACCGGTGCTGTCCAGGCAGTGACACCTGCAAGCCCGGTGACATCATTGGACGCAGTGCTTACACGAACGAAGAAATAAGCAGCATCAGCAGGCAGGCCCGATACTGTCCAGTTGATCGTCTGCGCACTGGCGCCCGAATCCAGGGGCAAGCTGGCAACAACCGCACCACCATCCGAAATGATTTCGATCAGGGTGACAGCATCCTTCAGATCGCCCGCAACAGCATCAGGGTCCTCGACTCGGATGTTTGCGGTGTGGGAAGAAGCCGGCTCAGACAAGATCGTCCCCATTATCGCACCATCGAGGGTGTAATAGATGCGAAGGTTCTTATCCATTGTCGCGTACCCTCTTCGGGCACTCATGGCTTCATAGAGATCGTCAGGCCTCAACTTCGCAGCAAGTAGGACGGTCCTCAACTCATGGCCCGCGATCCAGTCCGAGTAGTGCGTGTCGGAATTGGAAGAAGGCATTATGTGCCAGCCAGCATCCAACGCCATGATGAAACTGTCTTCATAAAATTCGTCGTTGTAGACTTCCAGTAGGTTCATACCGACGTCTCTGGTTTCGTTATAGAAGCGATAGTCCTTGAAGTTGTCGCTGACATAGAGCGGATGGTTGAACTGGCCGATTGCACCGGGTTGTCCTGCGAGCCAGTCATAAAAATCGGCGAGTCGTTCCGGGCCCTTTATCGACATCTTGTCGGGAATTTCGGGTGTGTTGTACACATTGACTTCCCCGTTGTTTGCGAGCAGCCAGAACTCATAGGCCGGCATCGCCACAAATTTCGGAGAGGTGTAGAAGGCTGCCGCTGCCCTGAGATCAGCCCACTCACCCATGTCCATGGTCCACGCCTCATAGGCGTGCGATGTAGATACGTGTTCCGTCAGGGCCATGAAGTCAGCTCCTGCAGCAATTGCCGCCGGGTATGCCTCCCATGGGGTGCTGTCTTCATACGCGTCGGAATAGCCCGTGTGGTTGTGCAGGTCGCCGAAGTAGAGATTGTACTTCGTGGTATTTGCCTGGGCGTTGGCAACGGATTGGCTGAAACACAAAGTCCAAAGGATGGTCACACAGAGGTATGTGATCTTGCACGCTACGCTCTTGAGTCTGATGATTTGATTTGTTCTCATCTCCATCTCCTTTTCATTCGAAGCTGCGGGCGTTGGGCGCGCCGCGCGACAGGTGGATGTGGCAGAGGCCAGCGGCAGGACGCCGAAGACCATCGTAAGCGCAGCCAGCAGTCGCATGGAGCCCACCTGGTGCTGGTCAATCCGCCACTAGTGCACATTCTAAGTGGATCCGGCCCGGGATTGGAAGGATTATCCTCTTACCAGCCGGTGCTTGTTTGATCGCGAGGCATCATGCCCCACGCGCCAAGGTTCTCTCCGGTTCCAGATCAAATGCGGCTCTCGTTTTCGTGTAGGTCGGCGATCCGATCGGAACTCCGCTGTGGGGCGGAAAGGGACAGACGCTGCGCAAGAGATGAGTAGTTGGGAATTGTATGCGAGCTTCGCGTTCAGGTGGAGGTCGGAGAGGCGAAGAAGCGGGGGCCCAATG
>JAHEEE010000091.1:0-6549 GCA_024640845.1 Myxococcales bacterium
TGCATCGGCGGCGCGTGGCGCGCTGCGGGGCGAGCTGAGGAGCATCGCCAACCACGCCCACTCGCTCGACTGTGCGGCGATGATGCGGACGATGATGGTGAGAGGGACCGAAAGCAGAGCTCCGATGGGCCCGAGCACGAAGCCCCAAAACACCATCGACAGGACGACGACCGAAGGGGAGAGGTCGGTGGCCTGGCCCGCCCAGCGCGGCTCGATGAGGACCCCCAGGACGAGATTGATGAGTAGGTAGCCGGCGGCGAGGCCGAATGCGGGGATCCACCCGAGGGAGATCAAACAGAGCGCAACCGCGGGAATCGAAGCGAGAATGCTGCCGATACTCGGGATGTAGTTGAGGACGAATGCGAGGAGCCCGAACAGAAGCGAGTGCCCAAGGCCGATGACGGTGGTGAGTCCCGCCACGAGCAGCCCAGTCGACGCGCTGGTCACCGTCTTGATCAATAGGTACCGTTGTACGTCGCGGGCCGCCCCCTTCAGGATTTGGACGTCCATCCTTCCGAAACGGCTGGTTCCGCTGAGCTTCTGAGTGATGGAAGCGCTCTCGACCACGAGGAACACCGTGATCAGGAGCACCAGCGCGCCGGCGGAGACGACGCTGAGGGCGAGCGTCAGGCCGGGGACGGTGAGGCCGCGCACCAGCTCACTCGCATCGAACTGCTGAACAGCGGTTGCCGGGATCCCGAGGCCCTGGCTCCACAGCCAAGAAGCGGTCTCGAACTGCAGTCGATCGAAGTCGCCGCGATACTGACTGAAAGCGAACGCGAAGTCCGTCGCAGCACGGGTGGTGAGAAATCCGAGCCCGGTCACTACGGTCGCCGCCGCCAACACAGCCAGCGAGACCGCAGCCCAATGCGGAAGCCCGCGAGCGCTGAGGTCGAGAATCTTCGATAGACTGATCGCGATCAGCGTCGCGAGAAGCACCGGAATGACGATCGGCTGCCCCAAGTGAAGCACGACCAAAAACACCCCAAATGCAGCCAAACGAACCATGACGCGGGAGGCTAGCACCTTGGCAGCGTCGGCGGCAGCTCGAGCTCTCTTCCGTTGCCGTAGCGAGCGGACACGCGTAACCTCGGCGCTTATCGGGCCCCAACTGGTAGACCTCTCCGTGCGTATCCCTTCGTCTTCATCAGTATTCTCGCTTCTGTGTGCGAGCGTGATCGCGAGCTGCAGCTCCGATACCGCAGTCACGGTCGAGGCGGGCCCGGTCGCGCTTCGGCGCCTCACGGGAGATCAATACGAGCGAAGCATTCACGATGTTCTCGGCCGCCACATCACGGTGCCGAGCCGCATCGACCCAGACGACCGGAGAGATGGTTTGCTGGCCGTGGGTGCATCCTTTGCTGGTGTCACGCCGTCGGGTTTCGAGAAATACGAAGCAGCTGCGGCCGTGATCGCGGAGCAGGCGCTCGACGCCGAACACCGTGATGGCCTAGTTCAATGCCAGCCGGCCTCACCAACCGCCGCCGATGATACCTGCGCGCGGCAGTTCGTCGAACGCGTCGGGCGACGTCTCTTTCGCCGTTCGCTCACGGAGGACGAGGTCGCGGGACGCCTGAGTGTGGCGCGGGACGCGACGAGCGAATTGAATGATTTTTACGGAGGGCTCGAGCTCGCGCTGGTGAGCCTGCTCGTCTCCCCCGAGTTCCTGTTCCGTGTGGAGGAAGCGGAGCCGGACCCGTCCGACCCTTCCGGCACCCGGCTCACCAGCATCTCGATGGCCTCGCGCCTGAGCTTCCTCCTTTGGAATACGACCCCAGACGACGATCTGCTCGCTGCCGGTGACGACGGCGAGCTGGTCGACGATGCCGGCCTCTCCGCTGCGATCGAGCGGCTGCTCGCGTCACCCAAGCTCGAGACCGGGCTCCGGGCCATGTTCTCCGACCTCTATGATTTCAAGCAGTTCGACGACGGTCTGGTTCGAAAGGACGCGGCTCTCTTTCCGGCATACACCCAGCCGATGATCGAAGAGGCCAAGGAGCAGACGCTTCGTACGATCGTTGCGCATCTCGCTGACGAACGCGATTACCGAGAGCTATTCACGACGACCGCGTCGTTCATGACGCGCAGGCTCGGCGTCATCTACCAAGTCCCCGTCGCGACGGCCAGCGGCTGGGAGCCCTACGTCTTCGGAGAGGATTCGGGACGCGCAGGGCTCCTCGGGCACATCAGCCTCAACGCCCTGCACTCGCATGCGGGGCGTAGCTCGGCAACCCTGCGCGGCAAGTTCGTGCGGGAGGTATTGCTCTGTCAGGACGTACCCACGCCGCCCGCAAACATCGATTTCTCCATCGTCGAGAACACCACCGGCGAGCTTCGCACTGCCCGGGAGCGCTTGGAGGCGCACGTGACGGAAAAGGCGTGCGCTGGGTGCCACACACTGATGGATCCAATCGGGCTTGCGCTCGAGAAGTATGACGCCATTGGCATGTATCGCGAAGAGGAGAACAGCGTCCCGATCGACACCTCCGGTGAGCTCGATGGAGTCTCCTACGACGATGCAGTCGGACTCGGTGCGGCGTTGAGCAATCATCCGGATCTGGGGCCGTGTTTGGTGCGGAGCCTCTACCGATACGCGGTCGGGCGGGGGGCGGAGCCGGGCGAGGAGGAGCTCCTCGCCGCGCTTGGCAAACGATTCGCGCGCTCGGGGTACGTCGTCTCTGATCTGCTGCGTGAGATACTCCTGAGCGAGGGCTTTCGGACGACCTCCGGCCCGAGAGGGGTCGACGAGACGGGGGATACCCCATGAAGCGCTTCGATCGCCGAGCCATGCTTCGTGGAACCCTCGCCGGGGGCGCGGTCACGATGGGCATCCCGTTGCTCGACTGCTTCCTCAACGAGCACGGCTCCGCGCTCGCCCAAGGGGCCCCGCTACCGTTGCGTTTCGGGGCATGGATGTGGGGCTGCGGCATGAATCCCAGTCGTTGGACACCCACGACCGAAGGCACGGACTTCGAGCTTCCGATCGAGCTTCGAGCGCTCGACCGCGAGCTTGCGAGCGGTGGGAAGCTGCGTGACCACGTGAGCATCTTGAGCGGCTTCGACGTCAAGCTGGACGGGCGGCCGAACTTTCCCCATACGGCGGGGCTCATGGGCACGCTGACCGGCAGCCTACCCCTGCAGGACTACACGGTGCCTGCGCCCACCCTCGACACCATCATCGCCGCCGAGGTCGGCGGCTTCACGCGATTCCGCTCCATCGAGATGTCATGCACGGGGAATCCCAATCAGAGCTACAGCTTCGAGAGCCAAGGCGTGCCCAATGCGCCGGAGATCTCCCCCGGAGCGCTATACACGCGTGTCTTCGGTCCCGAGTTCGCCGACCCGAATGCGGGGCCCTTCACCCCCGACCCTCGGCTGATGCTCCGGCAAAGCGTGTTGTCCGTCGTCAAGGAGGACCGCGATCGCCTGCTCAAGCGAGTCGGCGCCCACGACAAGCAACGTCTCGACCAGTACTTCACCTCGGTTCGGCAACTCGAGCTCCAGATCGACATCTTGCTGGCCGGCCCCCCTGATCTCGAGAGTTGCCAAAAGGCGCCCGCGCCAGGGGCCGACGATGTCGGCAGCGAGGTGGGGCAGTCGATGGCCACCAATCGGGTCATGGCCGAGCTGCTGTCGTTCGCGCTCGCCTGCGACCAGACGCGCGTCTTCAGCATGATGTTCTCGGATCGAATTTCGGGCCTTCGACAGCCCGGTTCGAGCGCGCAGCATCACCAACTCACCCACGACGAGCCGTTGGACCCGGAGATTGGCTACCAGCCCGAAGCGACGGAGTTCGTATATGCGTCGATGGAGGCGTGGGCGGACTTCGTCGAACGTCTTGCAGCGATCCCCGAGGGGGATGGAACGCTGCTCGACAACTGCCTCGTGTTTGGTCACTCCGACGTCTCCCTCGCCAAGGCCCACGGCATCACAGGCGTGCCGATGATGATCGCCGGACGCGCAGGCGGCGCGCTCAAGCCAGGCGTCCACGTGGCGGGCGCGACCTCGCCAAGCACACGCGCTGGCTTGACGATTCAGCAAGTGATGGGGCTGACGAGCGAGAGCTGGGGAAGCCGCTCGATGGAAGCTACACAACCGATCAGCGAAATCTTGGCCTAGACGGCCGCACGCGCGGCAACTCTGTGAGCCACCCTACAATGACGTCCCGTCGCCGTTGACGGACCCGGACCCCACCTCGACACTGAAGGAGGGGATGCGCTTCGTCGGGGGCGCATCGCATCAGCGGTTAGGGGGAACCGATGAAACGCTTTGCTTTTGTCTTTGGGGTTTGTTGGCTGCTCGCGGCGAGCGCGGGTGCGCAGGGCATGCCAACCACGATTTCTGCCGATGACAGCGGCGTCCAGCTCAAGGGCCCAAGCGCCGAGACCGAAAGGGCCGACGACGGCGAGAAAAGAAAGGCTTACGACAAGCGCGTCGGCGGCATCGTGTGGCTCGAGGCGACGGCGGGACCGTCTCGGTTCGACGCGACGCGGTTCCGGACACTCGACATCGTTCCGGCCCAAGCACAGGCTCTCATTCCGAGCGTCGTGGTCTCCGGACCCGAGTTCGGCGCAGCGCTTCGCTTCCGAGCTGGCTCCTCCACCATCGGTGCTCGTTTCAAGCGCGCGGACTACGAGCCGTTCGATCTCACTTCGATCGGCCTGGATCTTGGCTTCCTCATTCGCGCAGTGCCCTACGTCCATCCGTCGATCCGACTCGGCTTCAACTACTACACGACCACCGGAGGTCTGGTGATCCCCGGGTTCGAGAACCTGATTTCCAACGTCCGAAGCCACGGCGGAGGGGCGTCGATCGGCGCAGGCTTGCGCATTCCGATCGTCCGCTGGGTCTCGATCGCGGCCGACTTCGACTACTCGATCATCGGCCTGGTCTTTCGCGGGACCGAGAGGGTGACTGGCAGCGGCGCAACTGTGACCGCTGGAACGGCGGGGACCGCGATCGCGGGGACCTTCGCGCTGACTTTCCACCTGGGAGGTTAGCCGTACGCACATCGCGCCCGTCGCGCGTGACGTGAGGGCAAGCCCTGGCTAGTATCCGGGCGTGCTCGCCCGATTCGCTCTGTTTTTTCTCGCGACTCTGATCGCGTTCGGGCTGCAACCGGGCCGTTCGGACGCCCAAGGCCTCTACTATCGCAGCATCCCGATTGGAGAACGGGCGATCGGCATGGCGGGCGCCTACACGGGAATCGCCGACGATCCTTCCGCCACCTACTACAACCCCGCTGGGCTCATGGCCGGCGGCCGCTTCGCGCTTCTCGGAAGCCTCAGCTCGATCGTGTATACGAAACAGAAGATCGACAACGCTTTCCAATCGGAGAGCGAGACGCGAGACTTGGAGTCGACTCGCACGACGACGCTTCCGCATTTCATCGGGACGGTGGTGAAGTTTGGAAAGCAGGCGTTCGGCGACAAGCGGTACGCGTTGGCGTACAGCTCGTTTGAATTGGAGCGCGAGGGGTTGAACGAGAGCTTCTCCGAGATCGCACAGAGCGCCAGTGTCGATTTGCGAATCACCGAGGGCTACAGGATGCGCTGGTGGGGCGTTTCCTTCGCTATGCAGTGGCGGAAGCATATCTCTTTCGGAATCAGCGGGTTTCTCTCGAACCAGAGCTACGGGTATCGTGACGACCTAGGGCTTGCTGACGGCGGCACGCTCGACGAGAACGGGCTACGAACGGGCGGGAGCTCGGTGACTTCGGGCACCAGCATCGGAATGCAGTCGTGGGACCTGGTCTTTCGCCTGGGCGCCCTCTACCGCATCAACCCGCAGTGGCAGATCGGATTCATGTTCCAGCCTCCCGGAGCCCCACTCAAATCAAGCGGGAGCATCTTCCGGACATTGGACAGCAACTTCGTGGGAGCCGGGTCGGAGTACTTCTTGTTCGACGAAGGAGGCTTTCAGATCAAACAGCCGATCCCCTTCGAGCTTCGAGTGGGTGTAGAGTACAAGATCAATGCGCTCACGGTTCTTTCTATCGATGGCGCGGTGACCGGTCCGCTGCGCGACCAAGAGGTATTCGACATACCCGACAACCTGAAGGAGGTCGTCTCGAACCTGGGCATCTACTTCGCGAACTCGACGGCGAGGCGGTGGACACCGAATTTTGCGGTTGGTGCGGAGCACCTCTTCGGAAAGGTGGTCGTCGCAGGTGGCCTATTCACCAACTTGTCCGCGGCCCCCAATGTGCCCACAAGCAGCACGACCTATACTCCAGATCAGGTCTCGATGTTCGGCGCATCACTGGCGATCGGAGTCGAAACCAAGGGGTACCGACTCACTTTGGGCGGCACCGGATACTTCGGACGGGGCGATGCGTTGGCGTTCACGGTCGACCGGGAAGCGCAAGTGAGCGCGTACCAGCGCACCAAATCCAACATCTCGGCGGTTATCGTCTACATCGCCGGTGCGCTCTCGGTCGCAAGCAAGGGCGCCAAGCAGGTGCAGGAGAGGTACAAGGAGAAGAAGGCGATCAAGGAAAACGGAGACGCAGACCCTGACCCCGTAGAGTGACTTCGTCACCACGGGGCT
>JAHEEE010000091.1:6649-11509 GCA_024640845.1 Myxococcales bacterium
CTGACCCCGTAGAGTGACTTCGTCACCACGGGGCTACGCGCCGGCGCCGAAGGCCCGTGAGCGATGCGGAGCATCGGTTTTACGGGCTGACGCTGCTAATTGAGGAGATACACCTGGGTTGGTGGCAAGCCCAAGCCGGGGGCGATCTGCGTGGAGTCCACCTCGGTGAAGCTCTGTCCATCCCATGCGAGCTCGATCACCGCGTTTGCTGCGGCGTCAGGGACGTAGAGCATCTCGCTGTCAGGATCCCACGCCGAAGCGCCAATGGTGAACGACCCCGCGGAGACATGCACCGGGGTTTGCGTGCCGCTTGGCAAGTCGATCAAGTAGAGCGTATCACTCGTGTCGACGAAGTTCCCGCTGGAGACCGCCAGCACGCGTTCGGCGTCGAGCGCGATGAGCGAGCCCACCGCCCGCTTCGACTCCTCATCACTCGAAACACGCCAGATGCGTTCCGTCGTCACGCCGTCCGCGGTCACGTCGAGAATCGCGACCCCGGACGAAGCGCGAAGCTGCGCTTCGTCATTGAAGGGGTTCGAGAAGCCGACGCAGGCCACGGCCACCTTGCCGGGGGCTCCGGGAACCGGCACGACGCGTCCGCAGCTCGCAAGGTCCCGAAGCTCGACACCGTCGACGGATTCGCCGTCGAGGTCGACGACGGCGACCATGCCGGGGCCGGCTGCGTCGAACGCCGCGCTGATGCGATCGAGCCCGACGAGGATGGTGGACCCGATGAGCACGCCACGGCTTGGTCGGGCGAGCACCTCGACCTCGATGGGAGCCGCGGCGGCGTCGACGAATGCGGTCGTGTTGAGAGAGGAAAGATCGATACGTGCGCCCGTCGGGGTCATGTCGGTGGGGTCGATCTCGAAGAGATCGTTGCCTTGGTTCTCGCCGGACGCGTCGGGATCGAAATTCGAGTCGTAACGCGGGACCCAGGCGCTTTTCGAAGCCACGACGATCAAGTCCTGCGGGTTCGATGAGAAGCCCGAGTCGCCAATGTCGCCATGGGTACGGACCTGACCGTTGAGGTTCCCACTCGGCACGAAGAACTGCGTAACGACGTCGGTCAGGAAGCGGTCGATCACGGAAAAGGTTTGATCGTCGGCTTGCCGGGTCGGCAGAACGACGTCGCCAGACAGCGTCGCGACGAGGCCAGGATAGGTGGTGCCCGAGCTCAACCAGCTCTCGTCGATGAGGTCGAAGCTCTCGTCGAGCATTGCGATGGACGAGCTGCTGAAGTCCGAGCTCACGACTGCATAGCAGGGCATCGTATCGAGCGGAGTGAGGGCCGCTGTGCCACTAGGAGATTCCGATCCGTTGCAGCCTGCAAACGCGAGCGTCACGCCCAGAAGAAGATTGAATTTGAGATCCCGTTCCATGTTCTTCCTCCACCCCGGATGAAAGAGGGGAGGAAACAAGGTGCGTTCGCCAATTGAACAAGGACCATGATGCCACCCGTCATCCCCGAGACGATTCGAGTTAGCTCACGATGGGTAGGTCTCCGGGCTCGCAACCCTAGTCCCTGCCGCCTTCCCAGGTTCTCGCCCAGTGGCTCATTGGCAGAGCATTCAGTCACATACCGTGGCGGGTCCGCGTCGGCCTCTCACCGACTTCCCTGTTCAGCCGAGCAGTTTTCTCTCCACCGGCCTATCTCCAACGGCTCCCAAGGAAGCCGCCTTCAACCCTCGCAAGGATCTCGACGGTACTTCGGGCCGGGGTGAAGTCAACCTACCACGCGTGCTGCACGGTCAGGCGGCCGGTGTATCGGCGACCGGGCAGGGGAAAGCCGAGCAGATCTTGACCGCGAACGTCCGCGAGGTCGTCCACACGGAAGCTCAAGCCCAGACGGTTCTCGAACATGTCGATGCCAACTCCGGCCCCGAGCTCGATGCGCCCGACGAGCACCACGAGGTTCGCCGGGTCCGCATAACTCTTGCCGACGTACAGGGCCCGAAAGAAACCCATGACATCCGAAACAACCTTCGAAAGTTTTCCCGAGTGTGCCTCCGGCCGAATGAACGCGACCCACTCGGGCTGGCCAGGAAGCTGGTTCCCCGTCGTCTCGTCGATGGCCTGCGTCCACGTCGCGTCACCAATCAGAATGAAGTGGTCCGTGATGCCACCGCGCATCTCGATCTCGACACCACGGTTGCGCCCCGAAGCGATATTCTCGTACTTGATCTGAGACTGTGCTGTCCGGCGAAATCGAATCATGTTGTCGATTTGCGTGAAGAACGCGCCGACGGTGGCGTATCCGCTCCAAATCTTGCGGTGACCTCGGGCCGTGAACGCTCCGTCGACCGCCAGCGATTGCTCGGGAACGAGATTCGGGCTCCCGACGACCGTTGCGCGGTTCCCGAAGAGCTGCAGCAACGAGGGGAGCTTGTAGCCGCTGCTGACCGAGCCTCGAAACGAAAGCCACTCGAGCGGGGAAATCGCACCACCGAGGCGGAACGTGGGCAGGAAGTCCGAAGAAGGCGCCGGGGACGGCACCGCACTACCTGGGACGGCGTCTCGGATCTCGACGCGCGTCCAACTCAGCCGCACGCTAGACCGGAGCTCGAGGGCAACCCTGCCTGCATCGCCGAAGAAGCGAGTCTCCACGGTGCCAGCTGTGGTCACCCGGTCGGACGAGCGAGATGGGGTTGTAGCGAGCGCGTCGAAAGGAACGAACGCCTGATAGCGCGCCGTCGCGATCGTGGTCAGCTCGAACCAGGGCACCGCCACAACCGAGGACGCAACCCTGCCGAAGATGGTGTGTGTCTTGTCGTCACTTCGCGTCGCTCCGCCGTTCCCGATCTCTTCAAGCTCGTCGGTGAAACGATTGCGGCCGTAGTCGTAGTTCGCTGCGACCTGGAGACGGTAAGGGTGTTTCCCACCCTTGTCTTGCAACCAGGATGCTGTCCCGATCAGTCGGGTCTCGTTGACGCGCGCCTGCAGCGCAGGGCTGGAACCGGGCCCAGGCTCCCCGCGCTCGCGCCCGAGGCCCAGGAAAACGAGCTTCAGACCGCTGTGCTTGCCGGTCTTGAGGCCGAGGTTTCCAAAGCCAAAGCCTTGGAGGAAGTCCGCGTTCCGCCGCAGACGCTCGACGTCGTCCGTCGGGTCCAGTGGGGTATTCCCATCGTCCAGGTAGGGGTAGTCGTTATTCGCGCCGGCCGCACCAGCCGTGCCGAAGAATTCGACTTTGTCTGCCGCGGCGGCGCCAAATGCGTTGGCCGTCCAGGTACGGTAGCTTCCGAACGTTGCGCGTCCGCCAACGACGTTTGTCTCGTACGTGCGGGGGCGCAAGCGGAGAACACCAGCAACTGATCCATTGTTGAGCCAGGCGGGCGTTCCGCCGCGATACACCTCGAACCCGTCGAGCGCTTCGAGAGGCACCAAGCTCAGATCAAACGAGCCCGCGTCCGGGCTGCTGATGGGGACCTCATCCAACATGACCGTGACCTGGTCGCAGGCGTTGCCGCGGATGCGGAGACAAAACGGCGTTCCGCGCGCTCCCGTAACCACCACCCGCGTACCCGCGGCTTCCTGCAAGAGCTGGTCGGTGGTCTGTGCGACGATTCTATCGCCGACTGCCACTTCGCTTCCCGCCGCGGTCGGGTCGAGCGGGTTCGTCGCCGGGATCGGTCGATTGATGGTCGCGGTCTCACTGTACTGCGCGAACGCTGCCGAGGAGTGGACGAATACGATGGCCGCGGCAAGACAACCGCACCACAGACTTCGTTTTCGTCGCTCGACTTCGTCCAAATCCCGCCATCCCCGAGGCGTAGGCACACATGCACTCGCAGGTTTCCGGGCTTGTGACCCCAGTCTCCATCACCTTCCCAGGCTCATTGCCCAGTGGCATCACGACGGAGCGTTCAGTCACATACCGTGGCGGGTCCGCGCCGGCCTCTCACCGGCTTCCCTGCTTGCACCGACGATGACCGATCGCCCCGAGTGGGTCAATGGCGAGCCCGCCCCGTATCGATCCGCCGGAAGACGCATGGTAAGGACGCGCGGTGCGCCTGTACGCTTTTCTCTTCCTGCTGTTGCTGATCGCCGGAGCGCTTGCCGTGCTCGTCGGGTCCGGCGACCTCAGTGACCCGGAGCTCCGCGACACGTTTCTCAAGCTTCGGGGCTTTCGTCTGGCTGCTGCGTTTCTCGCGGGGGGGGCGTTGGCGGTCGGCGGCGTGGTCGTCCAGGGCCTTTTCCGCAACCCGCTTGCGAGCCCCTCGGTTCTCGGTACGACGGCGGGCGCGAGCTTCGGCGGGCAGGTTGCTCTGTTGCTCTACGGGCTCAGCGGGGTCAGCGGGGTCAGCCTGGGCTTCGTCGTCCCGGAGATGATCGTTCCCATCGGCTGTTTCGTCGGAGCGCTGATGGCGCTTGCAATTCTTCTGCTTTTCCTGCGGGTCACCCACGACTTGTTGGCCCTGCTACTGACCGGCTTCGTCCTGAGCGCTTTGTTTCTCAGCCTGAGCGCTTTCGTCACGAGCATTGCACAAGAAACATGGGAGCTTGGTCGCGCGGTCGTTTCATTCTCGCTTGGTTCTGTGAGCGGAACGGGTCCACGTCAGCTTGCGTTTGCGCTCCCGCTCATCGTGGTGGCAATCGTCGCTTGCTGGCTTTGGGGAAGGGCACTCGACCTCTTGCTCAGCGGCGAAGAGGAAGCGCAATCGATGGGCGCCAACGTTGGCGCGGTCCGGTGGTGGTCAGCGATTTGGGTGAGCGTTTTGGTCGCGGGCGCCGTGTCGGTGGGTGGCAACGTGGGGTTTGTCGGTCTGGTCGTGCCACACATGCTGCGCCCCTTCGCCGGAACCAAGCACCGACGGTTGATCCCCGCTGCCGCGCTGGCCGGCGGTCTGTTCTTGGTGGCGT
>JAHEEE010000036.1:0-7917 GCA_024640845.1 Myxococcales bacterium
TGCACCATCGTCAAAAAGCGCATCGAGGTGCCAGCGCGACGGTGCTCCGAGATCGCTTGATACTCCGGGTCGTCGAACCAGTCGCGTGCGGCCTGCTCGCTCGGGAACTTGAAGAGCACGAGACGCCCCTCACGCGGGCTGTCGCCCTCGAAGGTCACGTGGTTGTCATCGTAGGTAAAAAACTCGCCCCCATGACGCTTCAGAATCGGGAAGAACCCCTTCTCGTACTTTCGGTATGTATCGGCGTCGTGAACGATGAAGTTGGCAATCATGTAAACAGGCACGTCAGACATGCCGAAAGCCTACATGTCACTCGCGCGCAGGGCCAGCTTGTTCCTCGAGGCCTTTGGGCTCATCTTCCAATCGAATCGGGAGACGCATTCGTGAAGCACCCCATGATCCAAGTTGCCGACAGTTTCTGGAATATCAGGGGGTCCTTCAAGACCGCTGGCGTCCTCGAGGTGGGGACCCACGCGTCATTGGTAAAGCGAGCAAACGGCAAGTTCGCGTTCCTCGACGCATACACGCTCGACGATTCGGTCGCGCGCGAGGTTCGCGGCCTGACCAACGGCGGCACGGATATCGAAGCGATTTTGAACCTGCATCCGTTCCACACGATTCACGTCCAGCGCATACACGCGCAGTTTCCGGACGCCAAGCTCTATGGCACGGCCCGACACCTCTCGCGTTTCCCCGAGCTTCCCTGGCAACCGGAGCTCACGGAGAGCGCGGAGCTCCATGCGATGTTCGCGGAGGATTTCGATTTCTCGGTACCCCGCGGCGTCGACTTCATCTCCAGCAATGAGAACATTCACTTCTCGTCGGTGCTCGCGTTCCACCGGACCTCGAAGACCATCCACGTCGACGACACCTTGATTTATCTCCGGCTGCCGAAGCTCGCTCGGGTCTTCGGGTTCGACGATCTAACGATGTTTCATCCGACCCTCGCCAAGGCTCTCGAACGCCGGGCCGGTGCATCGGCTGACTTTCGGCAGTGGGCCGAGGGGCTCGCCGAGCGCTGGCGCAGTGCTCAGAATCTCTGCGCCGCGCATTCGGGCGCGTTGACCGCAGAGGGGAACCAAGGCGCATCGATCCACGCCCGCATCCTGGAGGCCCTCGCCAAGGTCGCTCGCACCTTGAAAGCGCACGAGCAGAAGTACGGCTAGGTCAGCCCTCGTGCTGGAAGATCCCCGCGAGCTCGTCTTTTCGCGGGCGACTCATGAGCCGCGTCGCCTCTTCGCGGATCGAAGCGCCCTGGTGGCATACGAGATAGACTGCTTCCGAGATCGGCATCTCGACGCCGGTGCGTTCGGACAGCGCATGTACGGCGGCGGCCGTTCGGTACCCTTCAGCCACGGCCTTTTGCGACGAAACGACCTCCTGCGCCGTCCTTCCGCTCGCGAGCTGAACCCCGAGCTGTCGATTGCGAGACAGCTCGCCGTGGCAGGTGAGCGTCAGATCTCCCACGCCGGCTAAACCGAGGAAGGTCAGTGGGTTCGCGCCGAGCGCCACGCCGAGGCGGGCGAGCTCTGCAAGGCCGCGCGTCATGACCGCCGCCAGTGCCGAGGCACCCATGCCGAGCCCAAACGCAGCGCCGCACGCGACCGCGACGACGTTCTTCAGCGCACCGCCGAGCTGCACACCGATCACGTCGTCGCTTGCGTACACGCGGAGGAGGGGCGAATGGAGGATCTCCTGCACGCCGCGTGCGGTTTCGATGTCGGCTGCAGCGAGGCTCACGTCCGCGGGGAGTCGCGACGCGAGGTCCTTTGCGAAGCTCGGCCCGGACAAATAGCTGGCGTGCGAGGCGTGGTCGGGGAGGGTTTCCGCGATGACCTCGCTCATCATCGCGAGGCTGTCCTGCTCGATGCCCTTCGCCGTCGAGGTGATCAAGGCGTTTCGGGGGATGTGCGCCGCGGCTTGCGCTGTCACGGAACGCATGAACCCAGAGGGCACGGCGAGCAATACGAGGTTGGCGTCCTCGAGCGCTTCACCCATGTCGTTGGTGAACTCCATGTCGGCCGGCACCGAGAAGCCCGGAAGGTAGGCCTTGTTCTCGCCCTTCTCGCTCACGTCCTCGGGGAGGCCTTTGTCAAAGGCCCACACGCGTGTGCGGTGGCCAAGCGAGTGGCTGTGAATCGCGAGAGCGGTCCCAAAGGCCCCCGCGCCCAAAACGGCGACGTTCGTCATTCAGCGAAGGTACCGCGCCTGCTAGAGTCGGCGCAATGGCTGAACCCTATAAGCTGTATTACTGGCCCATCCTGCAGGGCCGTGGAGAATTCGTGCGACTCGTGCTCGAGGCGGCCGGGGCTCCTTACATCGACGTCGCCCGACTGCCCGAAGAGCAGGGCGGAGGATTCAAGCCGCTTGTCGCGTTCATGCAGGGCGAGCAGCCGGGGCATCCGCCGTACGCTCCCCCAATTCTGGTGCACGGGGACTTCGTTCTGGCCCAGTCGGCAGCCATTTGTGCCTATCTCGGCCAGCGACATGGCCTGGCCCCAGAGGGTGAGGGCGAACGCATGCACGCGCTTCAGCTTCAACTCACGATTGCCGACGTCGCCGACGAGGCTCACAACACCCATCATCCGATCAGCGGCATGCTCTACTACGAGGATCAAAAAGAGGCAGCTCTGGCAGCGTCGCGGAACTTCCTCGACGAGCGATTGCCGCGCCTCCTTCCCTACTTCGAGCGCGTGCTCGAGCGGAGCGGCGGACCATGGCTCATGGGAGAGACGCTCGCGTACCCCGACCTGTCCCTCTTCCAGCTCGCAGAGGGCCTCGCTTATGCATTTCCGAAGGGCTTTGCGCGGGCTGCAGAGTCCACCCCGCTGATCCTCGCGCTTCGAGACCGAGTTGCGGCGCTTCCTAGGATCGCCGCGTACCTCGAATCCGAGCGGCGCCTCCCGTTCAACGAGCACGGCGTCTTTCGGCACTACCCCGAGCTCGACGCGCACCCCGCCGAGTGAAACACTCCGCACCATGCGCGCCGTCACGTTCAACGTTTCGATTCCCGGCTACCTCATCGGCAAGAGCCTCGGAGGCGTCAGCGAGTCGGCCCTCTTTGGCGCCTTGAGCGGCGTCCGCTACCGCGAGGTGGCCGAGCCGCGATTGCCCGCGGACGACTGGGTGAAGCTCGACATTCTCGCGGCCGGCGTCTGCGGCACGGACGTCTCGACCCTGACCTTCAACTCGAGCCCTAGCCTCGAGCCGTTCGGCTCCTTTCCCGCAGTGCTGGGGCACGAAATCCTCGGTCTGATCGCCGAGGTCGGCCCCAAGGTCCGGCGCTTCGAGGTGGGGCAACGGGTTGTGGTCGATCCCTTCATTTCTTGCACGATGCGGGGCTTTCTCGGCTCGGCGCAGTGCCGCTCGTGCGCCAGCGGCCTGCACTGTACCTGCGAACGCGCCGGCGACGAGGGCGTCCTTCGCCTGGCCGGTGAGCCCATTCAGCGAGGAACGATGGTCGGCTACCACGCCGGGCTTCCAGGAGGCTGGGGCGAACGCACCATCGCGCACGAGAGCCAGCTGCTCGCAGTCGACGATGCGCTCTCCAATCGCACGGCAGCGCTCGTCGAGCCGCTTGCGGTCGGCATGCACGCAGTTCTCAACATGCGCCCGCTTGGAGGCGGCCCCGTCCTCGTAATCGGGAGCGGCCCAATCGCGCTCGGGACCATTTGGTCACTGCGCGCGGCCGGCTATCGGGGAGAGCTGCTCGCCCAAGTGAAGCGGCCACACGAGGCGGCCCTCGCCAAAAGCCTCGGCGCGAGTGCGATCGTCGCACCCGGCGACGAAGCTCGCAGTGCGCTCCTCGACACGGGGGCGAAGGGCTACAAGCCGATCATCGGGGACGAGGTTTACGCGGGAGGCGGCTTCCCGCTCGTATTCGATTGCGTCGGCAACGCGGGATCGCTAGCGCAATGCCTTCGATACGCGGCGCCCCGAGCCCGCATCGTCGTGCTCGGATGCGCACCGGAGATCCCGAAGCTCGACCTCAGCTTCCTCTGGGCCCACGAGCTCGACGTCAGGGGCTTCGTCGGCTACGGCGTCGAAGATTGGCGTGGCGAGCGAGCGCACACCTTTCGGATCACCCACGATCTGCTCGTTGAGACCGGCGCCCCGGTCGAAGACATGGTTACGCATACCTTCGCGCTCGCCCACTACCGAAAGGCGCTCTCGGCGGCGGCGAATCATCGACAGTCCGGCGCGGTGAAGGTGCAGTTGGAGCGCGCAGCCGTCAGTACTGCAGAGTGAACGAGATCGACGTCCAGTAGGTGAAGACGCCGATTCGACCCGGGCATCCCGTGCGCACCACCTGATCTTCGCTGCAAAGGATCTGCGTGTCGTTCGTCCCAGGAATGGTGGCCTCCTGGCCGATGTACTCGTCACCAAGCTTGGTTCCGCTGTACGCGAACAAGGTGCCGATATCGAGCTGGTACTTGTCCTTGACCTCCGGGTTGTTCCGGTCGTCCCAATAGAAGCCGAGGCCTGCCATACCGGTCACGCTGACGCCTGGCGGTGGGGTGAAGTACTGGGCCCACGCTCCGGTGGCGGCCGCCTCGGCCACATTGAGCCCGCCTCGGAAGGCGAGAAGGTCCTTCTTGAAGCGATACTCGACGCCGAACTTCGCGCTCCAGACGGTCTTCCAGCCGAACCCGACGACCGTTGTGACGTCGAAGGTATTCCCGTTTGCCAAGGGCAGCGACGAGTTGACCGTTTGGTTCAGGTTGCCTTGGTTCGGGGCGCCGTGGAACTGGAGGCGGAGCTCCCAGGCCAGGAGGAGCCGATGGTTGGCCTTGTACGAAACACCGAACTGAAGCGCGTGCGGGACGTTCCAGTCCGCGGTCGCGGCCAGCGTCTGGTCGTTGAGCAGCGGAATGTCGGGTAGGTCGGTCGTAGTGGTATCGCCGACCAGCTTAATCCTCGACCACATGCGATACATGATCCCGATGTTGACCTTGTGATGCGGCTTGATCGTGATCCCGATACGGGGCGACGGGAAACCGACCCCGCTCAAGTCGTTCTTGACTCGGCCGTATGCGACCTGATTGAGGGCGGCGCCGACGTTCTGGTAGAGGTCGGCGACCTGCTTCGAGAACGGCAGGCGTAGGGCGACGCCCAGCCAGAACTTGTCGTGGATGCGATAGGAGGTGCCAATGGATGCTTCGCCCACGAAAAAGGTAACGTTGAGGTCCTCTGGGTTGGGGTTCGTGCACGTCGCTGGATCCGTGTCGGGTGTGTAATCAGGTCCCCCCCCGACCGGGGCGCCGTCCAGGCAAACCACGTTGTCGAAGCTGGATCCGTAGCCGGTTTCGATGACCAGTCCCGCCGCGAACACGACGCGCGGCGCGATGCGCGCAGCGATGAACCCCGACGGTATCGGACCGAAGCCGAGGCTGGATCGACCGTCTGTATTGGGCCCCTGCACGGGCGCGATCTGTCGCGTGAAGATCCCAGTGAAGTTGAAGGTGAAGCCTAGCTTCTTGATCCCCTCCATATTGGCGGGGTTCAGCACCAGAGCGGATGGGCGCTCCATGTACGTCGTCCCGGTGAGGCCCATGGAAATGCTTCGGGTGTCGTACGCGGTGGGCTCGGGGTTGGCGCTCGCAAGCGTCGGGCTCAGCAGGCCGACGAAAAGGCAGGCTGCGGCAAGGAGGCGGGTCATCGATTCTCTCCAATCAGTGCGCGGGGCTGCGGGGGACTAAACCACAAGAAGGTCCCATTCGGCTACGAAAGAAACGAAGCAATGGCTCCAAAAGCGCGCGCATCTCGCCCGGAGTCATGGAAAATCGCGCCCCGTAGGGGTAAGACAGGTCCCATGTTGGGACTGAAACGACGCGCCGATGCCAGAGCGTTCAGCGACCTGCTGGGTGTATTGCAGAGCTATGAGCGGAAGTTCCGCTGGCGTCGGCTCCTCACGCGGGACAACGAGATTGCCGAGGGGTACTCGGCCATGCTGGATCTTCTGGCCGTCGGGCTCGAATGCTACATTCACAACTCCCCGGATTCACCGCGCTTCGTGCGCCTCGTTTCGCCCATCCGGAAGATCGGCGGTGACAACGCCGATGCGCTCTACTACTTCGCGCCGCTCAACCCGGGGCAGGGCTACAGAATCACAGGCACGATGGGCAGCGCAGCGTATTTGGCATTCACCACGTACGGCGGAGAGACTCCCAAGAAATTCCACATCGTCAGTAACGCCTCGACGCCAGCGGTGGAGGTCGAAGACGACGGGACCTTCGAGATCGAGATCACGGCCGACGACCCACGGCCGGGGGTCAACACGCTGCGAACCGACTCGACGACCAACTGCGTGATCGTACGCCGGTATTATCTCGACAAGGATGCCATGGAGAACGACCCAGGGGTGCAGTCTATCGAGCCCGAGCATCCGGCCGCCGCTCCACCTCTCCTCACCGGCGACGAGATGGGCAGGCGCATTCGCGCGCTCGAAGAGTTTCTCCGCGGGTGGTTCAAGATCACGCCGATCCCGCTCCCCCCGATTCCACCGGCCTACAACAAGATGAGCCCGCCGAGGCAGGCCTCCGCTGATTCAGGGCACTGGTCGACACCGGACAACATCCATTCGTTTGGTTTCTTCAAAGTGGCCGACGACGAGGCTCTCGTCATCGAAGGTCGCTCACCGGAGTGCCTCTATTGGAGCGTGCACCTCTGGAATCCGTACCTGCAGACCTACGACTACGCGAACTATCCCTGCGCGCTCAATAGCTCGGAGGTCGAGCTGCGGGATGATGGAAGCTGGGAGCTTCTCGTGTCCCATCGGGATCCGGGTCGCCCCAACTGGATCAGCACGACGGGACACCCGCGCGGTTTCGTGTACTTCCGCTGGCTCAAAGCGGAACGCATGCCCGACAAGCTCAAGACCAGCCTCAGAAAGATTTAGGAGGAGCCATGCGAGGAGTGATTCTGCAGGAGAACGGGCCGATCGACACTCTCGGTCTCGGCGAGATTGCAGCCCCGGTCTCGACCTCCGACGAGATCCTAGTCCGGGTGCATGCTGCCGCAGTGAACCCAGCGGACGTGAAAGTCGTGACCGGAGAGGGTGGCGCCGGGTTCATTCACGCCATGAGGTTCCCGATGGCGGTGGGCTTCGATTTCAGCGGTGTCGTCGAGCATGTAGGCCCTGAAGTCACGAGTCGCGCTGTCGGCGACGAGGTATTCGGGCACCTCGCCTATTCGAGGTCGACTCGGCAAGGCAGCTTTGCGGAGTTCGTTGCGGTTAAGCCCGCCAGCGTTGGGATCAAGCCTTCGAGCGTGTCACACGAGGACGCGGCCGCCGCGGCAACTGTCGGCTGCACGGCCCTTCAAGCCTTGCGCGACAAGGGCGGTTTGAAGTCAGGTCAGCGCGTCTTGATCAACGGCGCCTCTGGTGGCGTCGGGAGCTACGCGGTGCAGATTGCCCGCCTGCTCGGCGCCGAAGTTTGGGGCACCGCCAGCGCGGCGAAAGCCGACTTCGTGCGAGGGCTTGGCGCGGCCGAGGTGATCGACTACCGATCCACGCCGCTCGTGTCGCTCGGCGAGACCTTCGACGTCCTACTCGACGCCGCCGCGATGTCGTCGTTCGCGGACACACGCCACTTGCTCAATCGAGGTGGCGCCTACGTCACGCTGTTGCCATCACTGAGCCTCTTCGGAGGGATGATGCTCAGCCTCTTCAACAACAAACGCTGCACCTTCGTCACCGTGCAGTCGCGGGCGGCCGACCTCGATCAGCTCGGTGCTTGGATGGCCACCGGCGACCTCGATGCGTCGGTCGAACGGACCTACTCGCTTTCGGAAGTCGGTGACGCCCTTGCTGCGCTACAGTCGGGTGCTGTGCAGGGCAAGCTCGCGATTCGTGTGAACGGCTAACCGCTCGGGGGCTAGCCTTTGTCAGCGTCAGCGTCAGCGTCAGCGTCAGCG
>JAHEEE010000036.1:8017-38177 GCA_024640845.1 Myxococcales bacterium
GTCAGCGTCAGCGTCAGCGTCAGCGTCAGCGGCGGGTTCAGCCTCGGCGGCGGCCTCAGCCTCGGCGGCGGGTTCAGCCTCTTCTTTCGGGGCGGGGGCTTTGAGAAGTCCTTCGGCGATGAGGATCTTCACTTTCTCATCTCCCGAGATCCACTTGCGATTGGCGCCGCGGACGCCATAACGGCCCGAGCGCTTCTTGACGATTTGGTACTCTTCGGTCTGCTTGACGATCTCCATGCGCGTCCGCCTACCACACGGATCGGCCATGGGGTAGGGGACAATCCATGAAGACCCAGCGACTGCACGATGGGACGGAAATGCCCGCGTTGGGGCTCGGCACCTGGAAGTCCGAGCCAGAGGAAGTTTATCGCGCCGTGCGCTCGGCGTTGGAGGTGGGCTATCGGCACATCGACTGCGCTGCGATCTACCAGAACGAAGAAGAGGTTGGTCAGGCCTTGCGCGACGCGTTTGCTGCCGGCGACATCCGGCGTGAAGAGGTCTGGATCACGAGCAAGCTCTGGAACGACTCCCATCTTGCCGAACAGACCAAGCCCGCGATCGACACTAGCTTGAAGAAGCTTGGGCTCGACTACCTGGACTTGTATCTGATCCATTGGCCCGTCGCGCTTCGTCACGGGACACTCTTGCCGACAGGGCCGGGGGACTTCATCCCGCTTTCCGAGGCGCCGCTAGAATCCACGTGGGAGGCGATGCTGTCGCTTAGCGAAGCTGGGTTGGCGCGGCAGGTGGGCGTGTCGAACTTCAGCCTCGGACAGATCACGCGCATAAGTGAAGCGACGGGCGCCATGCCCGCGGTCAATCAAATCGAGCTCCACCCATACTTGCAGCAAAGCGCTCTGATCGAAGCCTGCTCCGAGCTTGGGGTAGCCGTCACCGCATACTCGCCGCTCGGCTCACCAGACTCCGCGGCTTTCATGGGTCGAAAGGATGATGTGCTCCTCACCAAGCATCCCACCATCGTCGCGATCGCGAACGCGCGCGGCGCGACGCCTGGGCAGGTGCTGATTGCCTGGGCCTTGGCACGAGGGACCTCGGTCATTCCCAAGTCGGTCAACCCAGCGCGAATCGCAGAGAATTGGGGCGCGCGGAACCTCACGCTGACCCTGGCCGACATGACCGCAATTGGCGGACTCGAGCGACATGAGCGCAAGGTCGACGGCAGCTTCTGGTTTATGGGCGAGACCTACTCCTACGAAACCCTGTGGGAGGAACATTGAGCGACGCACACACCCGGATCTACCGCAAAGACTATCAGCCCTCCGAATGGCTGATCGACACCGTAGACCTTCGTTTCGAGCTCGATCCCCTCGACACGCGGGTGACCGCTCGCTTGCGCGTTCGTCGCAACCCGGATGTCGCGCCGACGAACGAGCCGTTTGCGCTAGACGGTAACGAGCTCCGGCTCGTGGCCGTTCGGCTAAACGGCGCGCCCCTCGGCGAAAACGACTTCGAGGCCGACTCACGAGGTCTGCGCATCGAAAGGGTGCCTCCCGAATTCGAGCTCGAAACCGAAGTGCAGCTCTCTCCGGAGAGCAACACCAAGCTCATGGGGCTCTACACCTCGAACGACGCTTTTTGCACCCAGTGTGAGGCGGAGGGCTTTCGACGCATCACGTACTACCTAGACAGGCCCGACGTGATGGCGCGATACACGACGCGCATCGAGGCCGACAAGTCGAGGTACCCCGTGCTCTTGTCCAACGGCAACCGGGTCGGGCAGGGCGACCTTCCAGGCGGCCGCCACTGGGTCGCGTGGGAGGATCCATTTCGCAAACCGAGCTACTTGTTCGCGCTCGTCGCGGGGAACTTGGTCTGTCACCGCGGCAGCTTCACGACGGCGTCGGGCCGCGACGTAGCGCTCGAGATCTGGGTCGAGCCCCAGAACGAGGACAAGTGCGAGCACGCGCTTGCGTCGCTCAAAGCCGCGATGCAGTGGGACGAGGAAACCTACGGGCTCGAGTACGATCTCGACATCTACATGATTGTCGCGGTCGACGACTTCAACATGGGCGCCATGGAAAACAAGGGCCTCAACATCTTCAACTCGAAGTTTGTGCTTGCCAAGCCCGCGACCGCGACCGACGACGACTACGAGGGCATCGAAAGCGTCGTTGCGCACGAGTACTTTCACAACTGGACGGGGAACCGCGTGACCTGCCGCGATTGGTTCCAACTCACGCTCAAAGAGGGGCTCACGGTCTTTCGAGATCAAGAGTTTTCGGCGGACATGCTCTCCCCCGCGGTGCAGCGCATCAAGGACGTCACACGCCTTCGCACGGCACAATTTGCCGAAGACGCCGGCCCACTCGCGCACCCGATCCGACCTGAATCCTACATCGAGATGAACAATTTCTACACCGCGACGGTGTACGAAAAGGGCGCGGAGGTCGTGCGCCTCTATCAAACGCTGTTTGGGAAGGAGGGCTTTCGAAAGGGCCTTCGACGCTACCTCGAAACGCATGATGGGTCTGCCGTCACGTGCGACGATTTCCGAGAGGCCATGGCCACGGCGAACGACGCGGACCTAACGCAGCTAGAGCGCTGGTACTCGCAGGCGGGTACCCCGAAGGTGCAAGCTCGGGGAGAGTGGGACGAAGACGCGCGCACCTACACGATGACCGTCGCGCAATCGCAGCGGACGCTGCCGGATACGCCACCGCCTTCGCCACTGCCGATTCCGGTCCGGGTCGCTTTGCTCGCGCCCGACGGCTCCGAGGTACCGGGCTCGAATCGCTTGCTCGAGCTCACCGACTCGGAGCAGGTCTTCCGCTTCGAAGGGGTTGCGGAGCGCCCGATCGCTTCCATCGGCCGCGGCTTCTCCGCGCCAGTCCGCTTCGAAGTCGACAGGGGTCCCGACGAGCTCGCGTTTTTGATGGCGTACGACACCGATCCCTTCAGCCGGTGGGAGGCCGGCCAGGAGCTGTCAAAGCGCACACTGCTCGCCCTCGTCGACCGAGCGGAACGAGGCGGCGCGCTCGAGCTCGACCCGCAGCTCGTCGACGCGTTTCGCAAAGTGCTTCTCGATTCCTCGCTCGATGGGTCGATCAAGTCCCTCACGCTCGGCCTTCCGTCCGAAGAGATCCTCTCGCAGGAGCTCGCCGTCGTCGACCCCGATGCGGTGCATGCGGCGCGGAGCTTCGTGATTCGCGAGCTCGGAGCGGAGCTCCGCGAAGAGTGGCAGCGAGTCTACGACGAGAACGCACGCGGCACCGACGCGTTCCACAAGACCGAAGTGAACCGCCGTCGAATCAAGAACCGCGCGCTTCGCTACCTCGTCGCCCTCGAGGAGCCCGATACCATCGCCATTGCGGCGCGGCAGTTCGGCGCGGCCACCGGCATGACCGACTACGAAGCCGCGTTCATGGCCCTCGTCGACCTGGTGTCGCCAGAAACCGAGGACGCAATCGCTTCGTTCTACGAGAGATGGAAGGGTGAGCCACTGGTGCTGGACAAATGGTTTCGGATGCAAGCGATGTCGAGCGCGCCAAATGCGTTCGATCGGGTCGTCGCTCTGTCGCAGCACCCCGACTTCCATCTCGCCAACCCGAACCGGGCCCGCTCGCTGCTCTACACGTTTGCGGCGGGCAACCCGACCGGATTCCACAGGGCCGACGGCGCCGCGTACCGCTTCGTCGGGAACATGATTGCCGAGATCGACGAGATCAATCCTCAAGTCGCTTCGCGCATCGTCTCGAGCTTCAACCAGTGGAAGCGCTATGAGCCCCGCCGCAGCGCCTTGATGAAGGCAGAGCTCGAGCGCATTGCGTCGAGGCCGACGATCTCCAAGGATGTTGGTGAAATCGTCGAACGAGCCCTCCAGGGATAGTCCGTCATGTCGTCCGATTCCATGATTCTCACCGTGGCCAACCGCTTGGCCCGGCACCCCCCCTTCGATCGGCTCGATCAAAAGCTTCTCGATCGCGTGGCGCGCGGCATTCGCATTCGCTACCTGGAGCCGAACGAAATCGTATTCCGTATGGGCGACAAGCCGAAGCCCGAGTTCTATGTCGTGGTCAAGGGAGAAGTTACCGTCACGCAGGAGATAGATGGCGAGAACATCCTGATCGACGTCTGCGACGACGGCGACATTTTCGGGGTCCGGGCGCTGCTGGCAGATCGCGAATATCTGGCCACCACCCAAGCCAAGGATGACACGCTCCTCTATGTGATCGGACAGCAGCACCTGGAGGAGCTGATCCGCGACGAACCTCGTGTGGCGTTGTTCTTCGCCGCGGGCTTCGCGGCCGACTTGCCTCAGCCCCGTGATGTGAACCGCCTCGAAGCCGTTCGAGAAGCCCGTCGCCAAGACAAGCAGACGAGTGCCAGCGACCATACGCGGCGCGTCGACCCCGTGCGTGACGTTCTCACCTGCACGCCGAACACCACCATTCGCGATGCTGCGTTCATGATGGGGGAGCGGAACGTCGGCTCAATTCTGATCGTCGACGAGCAACGCATTCCGGTCGGCATCGTCACCGACTCGGACCTTCGAACGAAGGTCGTCGCCCAGGGACGAGATGTGTCGGGCTTGATCTCGGACATCATGAGCTCGCCCGTGCTCACCATCGACGATCAGGCGACCCTGTCTTCGCTCATCGCGACCGTGATGAAAAAGCACCTTCATCACTTCGCCGTCACTGAAGACGGGACGCCAACGACGTCGGTCGTGGGCATCGTATCGGAGCATGACATCCTCAAGACACAGGGGAGCCACCCTACTGTGATTCTCTCCGAGATGGGCCGCGCCAAGACCAAGCAGCGGCTTCGCGAGCTTCGCGATCAGGCCGAAGAGCTGCTCCAGCAGTACCTCGAAGACGAAGTTGGGATGGGCTTCTTGTCGAACATGATCTCAGAGATCAACGACACCTTGATCCGCCGAGCCATCCATTTGTCGCTCGCGGATCTCGCTGATGGCGGGCAGCAGCCGCCGCTTCCTTTCTGTTGGATGGCTCTCGGCAGCGAAGGGCGCGAAGAGCAGCTGCTTCGCACCGACCAAGACAACGCCATCCTGTACGCGAACCCCGGCGACGACGGAGGCGCTGCGGAACGCTTCTTCCTCGATCTCGGTGAGCGCGTCGTCGAGGTTCTCGTCGAAGCGGGTTTCAAGCGCTGCCCGGGCGAGGTCATGGCCAGCAACCCGAAGTGGAACCAATCGCTCGACGGATGGAAGCGCTATTTCTCCGACTGGATTCGCGAGCCCGAGAAGAGCGCGGTCATGCACAGCAACATCTTCTTCGACTTCCGCCCGGTCTACGGCGACCATGCTCTGCCCGCGGAGCTCAAGAGCCACATCTTCGAGCAGGTCGATGCCAATCGCTTGTTTCTCGCGTTCTTCGCGCGGAACGCCGTCCAGAACCCGCCCCCCCTCAGCTTCTTTCGTAACGTCGTCGTCGAGCGGAGCGGCGAGCACCGCGACGCCTTCGACATCAAGGCCCGAGCGATGACACCCCTGGCTGACGCCGCTCGTGTGCTCGTCTACGACTACGGGATCAACATCTATGGCAGCACCGCCGAGCGCTGGCAGGCAATCGCCGACACGAACGAAAATCTCGCGCGGCTCGCAGGCGAGGCTGCCATGGCTTACGAGATTTTGATGCGTATTCGGGCGATCGAGGGTCTCAGTCGGGGGTCATCGGGCCGCTACGTGCACATCAAGGAGCTGAATAAGCTCGAGCGCCAGACACTCCGAAATACGTTTTCGGTGGTCAAGGACGTTCAGTTGATGTTGACGTCGCGGTACAAGATCGATTTCCTACGCTGAAGCGACGTGATTCTCGACTTCATCAAGAGCCTGGTCCCCGCGCGGCTATTCGCACGGGCCTCGTCTACGTGGCCGGAGCCGCTTCGTGAGTACATGTCGCGCAGGTGCAAGCCAGACAAGAGCAAGCCACTCCGCGAGGTTCGCTTCGTGGTGTTCGACACCGAGACCACGGGCCTCGACCTCTCGAAGAACAGACTTCTTTCGATCGCAGGCGTAGCGATGAAGGGCGCCGAGGTGGCGCTGGACGACACCTTCGACGTGATGGTCGCGCAGACCGATGTTGGCGGGGCGGAGGCCGCGGTCGTACACGGCCTCATTTCGAACGATCTCGTCGGAGGGATCCCGGAAGCCGAAGCGGTCGCACAATTTCTCGCGTTCGCAGGAGACTCCGTGCTCGTGGCGCATCACGCCGCGTTCGATCTGCGGATGCTGAACAAGGCCATCGCTCCGCATCGCGGGGCGAAGGTGTGGAGTCCGGCCGTCGACACTGCGCAACTCGCGCGCCGCGTCGAGGTCGGGCCGATGCCGACCAGTGAAGCACGCGGGGCGGACGACCGAGAGTCCTACCGCCTCGACAGTCTGGTCAGCCGGTACGGCATCGAGGTGCCCGAGCGCCACACGGCCGCAGGCGACGCCCTCGCTACGGCGCTCCTTTTTCAGCGGCTCCTCAAGAAGGCGGAGCGCCGCGGCATTCAGACGCTCGGCGAGCTTCTTTCCCGCTAATCGAGGGCCGGACCAGGCCGAGCTACGCGCGAGCCTCGAGCTCTTTGAGCGCTTCCTCCAGGTGGTCGATGAGTCGCTGCGCGCTCGGCACGGAGCGCCGACAGCATACGATGCCGAAGTCCAAGCTGTTGCCCACGCTCGTCACGGTGATGTTGAGGGCTTGTCCATGCGTCACGATCGACAACGGGTACATCCCCTCGAGCGGAGCGCCGTTCCAATAGAGCTGCTCCCGAGGACCCGGCACGTTCGACACGGTCACGTTGAACGTGGGCCGCGTGCGCCCAGACACCCGAAGCAGATGTGGAATCAGTACCGGCAGGGCCACCACACTCGTGAAAATCGGGATCTCCGCGCTGTTCATTCCCTTGAGAAGCCGCTTGGCTTCTCCCATTGAGTGCTGCACCGCGCGCAGCCGGTCGAGCTCGTCTCCGAGCTCGGTCGCAAGGCTTGCAAAGACGACGGAAAACGAGTTGCCCTCGATGTCCGAGTCAGCCGGGCGGAACGAAACGGGGGTCATCGCCGTGAGCGGCTCGCTGGGGAGCGCGTTTTGGTCGATGAGGTAGCGACGAAGGGCGCCACCCGACATCGTCAGCACGATGTCGTTGATCGTCGCGTCGAGCGATTTGGCCACGTTTTTGATCCGCGAGAGGGGCCACGATTGAGCCACGAAACGACGCGAGCCGGTGACGCGGCCGTTGAGGATCGTGGCGGGCGTTTGAAACGGCGCAATCATGCCATGCTTCTCGCGGTGCCTGACGGCGGCGGCGAACCTCAGAACCCCACCCATGGCGCCCGCGGTGGCGGCGACCGCGGCTTTCGGTCCGAGCTTGTGCGATCCCGCATGCCGCGGGCGCTCCAAGTTCCACGGAGCGGGCATGTTCCGCTCGTCCGGGTTGCTACTGAGGCAAGCCCGAAGCATTCGCATCGAGCCGACCCCATCGATCATCGAATGGTGGGTCTTGACGTAAAGCGCGAACCGATTGCCCTCGACGCCTTCGATGATGTGGGCCTCCCATAGCGGCCGGTCCCGATGAAGCCGCGTCGCGTGCAAGCGGGATACCAATCGAAACATTTCGAGGAAGCGGCCCGGCTTGGGGAGCGCGGAATGCCGCACGTGGTAGTTGGGGTCGAGATCGCGATCGAGCACCCAGTGCGGCAGCCCCAAGCGTCGAAGGGGCCAGACGACTTTCTGATTGAACGGGTAGTGAACTGCCGTCGGGTCGTCGTTCGAGGAGAGGGTCTCGTGGAGCCACTCCTCATGGACGCCCTCCGGGTATCGGAAGAGCATCAGACCGCCGGTGTGCATGGGCATCTGGCGGTCCTCGGCGAGGAGAAAACTAGTGTCGACGGTTCCGAGTGGCGTCATTGAGCACAGAGAAGTATCCCACCGCGCGGGGTTTTGGTAGCCTCCCCGCCACCCAGAAGGAGGGAAACAGACAAATGAGGACTATTCTCAAGTACTTGGTCATCTCGACCGCCATGCTCGCGCTCAGCCTGTCGGCTGCGTGCAAGGAAGATGCAAGCCCCGCCGCCGAGCAGGTGACCGCAGGCGCTGAAGCCGGCGCCAAGACCGGTGCCGAAGCCGGCATGGAGGCTGGCTCCACCGGAGGCGCCAAGGAAGGCGTCAAAGAGGGCGGCAAAGAGGGCGGCAAGGCCGCTGCTTCCGAGGTCGTGAACTAACCACGGACATGGATAGGAAGAAGTCGCAGGGGCCGAGTCGAGCTACGCTCGCCACGAGCGCAATGGTGGTGTGTGCCGTGCTCGTTGGCGCGGCGTACTTCATGCGAGACGAGAGCACATCGATAGTCGGCGCGCCCTCGTCCCCTGCGGCTTCCACACTTCAACCCCTGTTCGACCGATGTACGGGCGAGCGGAGCACCGAGGTCGTCGACGGGCTCAGCCGGACGACCTGCACCTCGCAGACACACCCCGCGTTCATGGTGTACCAGGACGCAAACGACTCCGTGATCGTGCGAGCTGGGGTGATGGTGCCGTTGCACGGACGCAGTGAGGAACTCGCCGAGCGAAAGTTGGTGGGGCTCGAGATGTTCGGCTTGATGGCTGGCGAGCCCGCCGATTCGTTCTTGCCCCCCGAGGCGATGGCGGACATCGGGGTTCGCGGCACCCGCATCACGCGAGAGGGGTTGACGTACGAAACACAGCCCATGGCCAACGTGGGATTGGTCTTCACGGTCAGCCCCGCGATCGGCGATTAACGACCAAGAAGAGAGCGCGAACCGACTCGATCTAGTGTATCATTCGCCTCCATGACGAAGACGAAAAAGCTCGTAATCGCGTTGGGGCTCATTGCCGCCGTTGCGGCGGCCGCAGTGATGCTCATCCCGCAGGTCGAGTTCATCGTAGGCGGCGGCTTGGTGAACATTGGGTACCGGCTTCAAGACCGGCTCGGCAAGTACGACCTCCAGCACGATGAGTCGATCAGCCCGAGCGAGATTTGGGAGGGATTGATGGCGCAAAACGACCTCGCCGCGGACGTGAGGGATGTCTTCCCGCGCACCGTACGGCACCCGGTCGTCGTGATTCTCGCGTGCATGGATGCGCGCATCGACACCAGTGAGCTCGTCGGTGACACGCGGCGCTACTACTACGTGGTGCGTACGGCAGGGTCGGTGCTTGCGCCCGCTGAACAAGAGATGCTCGAGCTGGCCGTTCTAAACGGAGTGAAAGTGGTCGTGCTGACTTCGCACTCCGATTGCGCGGCTGAGGCCGCGGCTTCGAAACCGGAGTCGAGAGAGAAGTTCCCAGCGCTGACGGAGCTCATGGATGAACGTGTACATCACGTGGAGGAGTTTTTGGCTCGGCCGGTGATCCGCGAAGCGATGGAAAAAGGGGAGCTCGAGGTCAAATTCGCCCGAATTGATACGGACAGCGACAGGTTGGTCGTGGGCGACATCGAAGCCACGTTTCCCACGCCGTCTGTTTCAAACGAGCCGCACGTCGGGCACTAGGCGCCGTATTCCGCTCTAGATCACGAACGGGATGAGCGCGCGACGGTCCGCTGGATAGTCCGGGAACTTCTCTCGGTACCAGCGGTGGGTTTGAAAGGCGCGAGGCACCAGGTTGGCGATCGTGATGAGCAGGATGAACGTCGCGCCAAGCGACCAGGTCGCGATCGCGAAGCCCGTGAACGCGGTAATCTCGGTCAGATACGATGGGTTCGTGACGAAGCGAAAGAGGCCCCCTCTCGGGATTCGGTACACTTTCTCCCCGCGCTCGATCTCCTCGCGGCTGCGGAGATTTCGAATGATCGCGTCGGAGTGGATGTTGAGCACGAAGGAGGCGTAGTAAATCACGATACCCACGATGAAACGTGGATCCGTGAACCAATCGACAGTGAAGTGCGTTCCGAGGTCGCTGATGAAGGCCGCGTTCAGATAGCCGTGGAGCGTAGTCACGAGCCAACCCATCAAGACGATCGTGACGCTGAAGGATGCAGTTGCCCCCTTCGGGCTGCGAATCAAATACGGAAATAGGAACCCGCGGTTGCCGTAATGGATCAGCCAAACGAGGAGAAAGAAGAGCGGGACGATGTCGAAACGGTGGCGGCCCTGAAAGTAGAAGAAGACGAAGCTCAACGTCGCGGGCAACTCCATCAGAAACCACCCGAGGCGCGGGCTCAGGCTCACTCCCCACTTGTTCGACGCGAAGCGTCCGTACGGGCTCTTGACGAACGCAGCGCCGATGAAGACGAGTACGACCAAAGCAAACGCAAAGGTCAGGACCGTGTCGTACCTGACGTTACCGGTATACCAGGTCATTGCGGGCTAGAGCTTAGCCGAGAAAGTCCCAGGTGCTCGGCGATTTTCGCGTCGCGCTGGAGGGAGTGGTAGCATATCGGCATGCAGCATAGTGAAGAGCTACGGAGCATGACGGAGCTCGAAGACCTGATGAGCGAGGATGGCGGACCGGCAATTCTCGACTTCTGGTCGCCAACCTGCGGGCCCTGCAAAGCCATGGCGCCCGCGTTCGAGGCGGTCGCCGCCGAGCTTGCAGAGGAGCAGATTCGCTTCGTGCGCATCAATACTGCCGCACAGGCGGAGCTCGCCCGGCCCTTCAACATCCAAGCGGTCCCGACTCTCTTGTTCGTGCACAACGGGGAAATTCTCGACGTCCGCGTTGGCGCACTGACGGGTTCGGCGCTTGCCAAGAAGGCGCAGTGGCTCTTGAAGAAGTCCCGCGGAGAAGGGCTGTTTTCCCGCTTTTTTGGCGCGAAGCCGTGAATAGGGGCGCGTGCGTGCGCGTGCCGCGGTGACTTAGATCGGGCTTCCGCCAATCGCACCTTTGATGAAGGCCCGCTCCATTGGGAACTCCGTCGGCGCATCACCCGGCGGGAAGGTTCGCTGAATGATGTTGAGGACGCGCGTCGTGGTGGCAGGGGCCACGCGGTTGCTGAAGGCGAAGTACCAGGCCAGCCCGGGCATGACGCGTCGTCGGAGGTCGACCACACCGTCGAGGACCATCGTCGCAGCGCGCTCCGGCGTCATGACGTCCGTACGGCCCGCGTATTCGGCGGTTGGGCCGATCATGTCCGTCTTCACCAAGGGTAGGTACACCGAGCTCACGTGAAGGCCCTCGTGCTGAAGCTCCGCGGCCAGTGCGTCGCCGAAAGCGTCGAGCGCTGCCTTGGTTGCGGTATATGCCGGGAAGAACGGAGTCGGAATGAGGACGCCCTGCGTGAGCACTAGCGAAACCGCGCCAGACCTCTCTCGGAGCGAGTGAAGTAGCCGCAGGGTGAGTCGAACTGGCGCGAAGTAGTTCAACGCCATCGTTCGCTCGAAGTCGTGGAAGCGATCGACGGATTGCGACACGGTGCGGCGAATCGAGCGAGCCGCATTGTGAATCAGGATGTCCACGCCTTCATGTTCCGCGAGCACCCTCTGAGCGAGCGCATCGATCTGGTCGAATGAGGAAAGATCGGTGGGATAGACGTAGGCTTCTCGGCCCGAGGCGCGAATCTTCTTCGCGACGGCGTCGAGCTTCTCCGCGTCTCTTGCGACGAGCAGGACCTTGGCGCCCGCCTCGGCGGCCTGCAGTGCCACGAACTCGCCGACCCCGCGCGACGATCCCGTGACGAGCACCGTTTTGCCCTCGAGCGCGCGCCGATACCGCGCGGTTCGCTGCTTCATCGGGTCGAGGTGGTCCTCGTAGTATCGATAGAGCGTTCTTGCGTAGTCCTGGAGCGGGGGACAGCGCACGCCACCGCCTTCGAGGGCCGCCTGTGTGTTGCTGTCGTCGAATCGCGCTTTGACGTTCATCGCGGCTAGGGCGCCGCGCGGCAGCCCGAGATCTCCGAGGACCGCGTCGCTCAATTCCCGGAAGCTTGGCAACATCGACACGAGCGCGCCTGCCTTCTTGGCTCCCGGCATCTTGCCGAAATCCAGCGTTGGGCCGAGCTTCGGTCCGCCCGCGGCCGCGAGGAAGAGGTTCGCCATCTTGGTGAGCGAGGGCGGTTGCGGGTCTACGAGGTGAAACACCCGGGCTTCGGCGTCACGGAGCGCGATATACACCATCGCGTCGGCGACGTAGTCGACAGGCACGACGTTGAACGCCCCCCGGATCCGCGGCGCCGGGAGACGGACCCACGCGGGAAGCGCGTACGCCAGCTTCTGAATCGCACCGAAGCTTAAGTAGACGCCATCGATCTTGTCGATGGCCCCGGTCGTCGAGTCGCCGACCACGGAGCTCGGACGGTAGATCCGATAGTCGAAGCGCGATTCCCTGACCAGCTTCTCGGACTCGTACTTGCTGCGGTGATAGGGGTGGGGGAAGCTCTGGCCCTCCGCGAACATCGATTCGGTAAACGTGTTGCCATAGTCTCCGGCAACGGCGACCGAGCTCACGTGATGAAGACGGCCGTCGAACCCGGCTTCCTGAAGCGCAAGGAGCAGGTGTTTCGTGCCTTCTATGTTGGTTCGTGCCAGCGCATCCGCGTTTGCCTCGATGTCGTACAAGGCCGCGATGTGAAAGCAATGCCCTGCCTCCGAGAGGGCTCGAATCGCGGCGTCATCGAGGGCCAAGCGTGGCTTTGAGAGGTCGCCGGCCACGAACGATAGCGAGCCGCCGTGCTCGGAGGCCTTGTACCGGAGCGCGTCCAATGCGACGCGTCGGCGTTCCTCTGCCCCGGCACGAAGCAGCATCGTGACGTTCATGCCCGTCGCGAGCAGTCGCTTGACGACGGCTCGGCCGACCACACCCGTTCCCCCGGTGACAAATGCGTGCTCCGCAGAACCCATGGTCCGCGAGAATGACCCGATGCGTTCGTCGACGCCAGCCCTCGCTATTTGCGTCCGCCGACCGTCGGGCCGTCGAACATGCCGGTGCGGGGCACCTTGTTGCGGAAGAGCGCGGTGAAGAAGATGGGAAACTCGATGATCACGGTGAGCCCGGCGAGCACGAGCCCTCCACGAAGCGCAATGCGCCCCGCCTGTTGGTCCTGCGGCATCCACAGCAAGAACGCCGCCACGAATAGCGCCGTCGCAGCGAACCCGGCCAGCGACATCACGAGGAATTGGTTCCGCGTGTTCTCCTCGGCGTCGTAGCTGAAGAGAAAGGGGGAGTAGAGGCGCTCGGCCGGCACGTAGACGCTCCGCGTCCAGAACGCGCCGACGAGGTGCCCCCACTCGTGCAGGTTGTACGCACAAACGGCCGCGCCGACGCCCGCCACGATCGACAGCGTGGACTGAACCGCGCTACCGGGCTCCGCCTCGAGGCTCCACCACCACGCCAGGACTGTCCCGACGAGGATCGACACGTCACGGATGACGAAGCGGCGGAACATGCCGGGTTCTTACGCCCTCGAGCCTTAGCGTCAAGCCTGTCATGGCCCCCGGAGGAGCTCTCGGCTGATGATGATGCGTTGGACGTCGGAGGTGCCTTCGTAGATCTGGGCGACGCGCACATCCCGGTAAATCTTCTCGACGGGGAGCTCGCGCGAGTATCCGTATCCCCCGAAAATCTGTATCGCATCGGAGCAAACGCGCTCGGCGGCTTCGGAGGCGAAGAGCTTGGCCATACAGGCCTGCTTCAAGCACGGCTCCCCAGCGTCGCGCAGAGCCGCCGCTTGCAGCACCATCGTCTCGGCTGCGTGAACCTGAGTCGCCATGTCGGCAAGACGGAACGCAACCGCCTGGTGGTCGGCGATCATCTTGCCGAATGCCGTTCGCTCTTTCGAATACGCGACTGCGTGCCCAAGCGCGGCGCGCGCCATCCCGACGCATTGGGCCGCGATCCCGATGCGGCCCGTTTCGAGGTTGGCGAGGGCAATGCGATAGCCATCGCCTTCGTTGCCGATGAGATGGTCTTCGGGGACGAGAGCGCCGTCGAAGCTGAGCTGAGCGGTGTCTGACGCCTCCTGCCCCATCTTGTCCTCGAGCGATACGACGCTCATTCCCCGCGTTCCGGCCGGCACCAAAAACGCCGACATCCCGCGCTTCCCGGCAGCCGGGTCGGTGACCGCGAAGACGATGACCGCGCCCGCGATTTGCCCTGACGTGATGAACTGCTTGGTGCCTGTGATTTCGTAGCCGTGCTTCGTGCGGATGGCGCGCGTCTGCAGGTTCGCCGCATCCGAGCCCGCTTGCGGTTCCGTCAACGCGAAGGCGCCAATCATCTCGCCCGCGGCCAAGGGCTTGAGGTACTTTTGGCGAAGGCCCTCGCTGCCGGCCGACTGAAGAATCGCGCAGACCGGAGCGTTGTTCACGCTCATGATCGTCGACACCGCGCCATCGCCGGCTGCTATCTCGATTAACGCGAGCACGTACGACACGTAGTCGAGCCCGGCGCCGCCGTATCCCTCGGGCACGGTCATTCCCATGAAGCCGAGCTCTCCCATTTCTCGCAGGACAGTGGGCTCGACTTCACCGGCGCGTTCCCACTTGCGGCTATTCGGCGCAAGCCGCTGCTCGGCGAAACGAGCAGCCGACTCGCGAATCATTTCTTGCTGCTCCGTGAGAATCATGCCTACCCACGAATAGAACGGGCGCGGCCTGCGCGCCAGCGCTCAGAGACTGTCGTAATACTCTCGTGCCTCGATGGCGGTTCGCCGAAGCCCCTCGTCGGTGTTCACCCGCGGAGCATATCCGAAGTCGCGCTTCGCCCGATCGATGCTGAAATAGTGGTCGATGTCGCAGAGCTTCACGTTGGCGACGGTGAACACAGGTTTGGGCATTCCGAATACCTGATAGAGCCGCTCCCACATCAATCCCATCGCTCTTGCGATGGGGTCGGGCACCCGTACGACGGGCACGTCGAGCCCCATGTTCCTGGCGAGGTCAATGCTGAATTGACCTGCGTTAATCGGCGTCTCATCGCTGAGAAAGTATGCTTGTCCGCAGACAGGCGAGCCCTCCACCAAGCGTTCGGCGGCGCGGAGCTCGCCCTCCACCAGGTTGTCGATGTAGACGTAGTCGAGTCTGGCCCGCCCGTCTCCGAACACGACCACGGGTACGCCCTTTTTGAGCGCGCGCACCAGTCGGCCGTATGTGAATCGCTCGCCCGGCCCGTAGATTCCTCCGGGGCGAATCGCGCAGGTCAATAGTCCGTCCTTGCCACTTGCAGCAAGGACGGCTTGCTCGGCCTCGATCTTCGTCGCGGTGTACAAATCGCGTGAGGTACTGTACGGGGCCGACTCGTCGCGTCCTGCGGCATCCATGCAGAACGATGCTACGATCGAACTGGTATGGACCAGGCGCCGCGCCCGAGCCTCTCGCGCCGCGCGAATGACGTTCTTCGTGCCCCCGACGTTGATCGCTCGAATGCGCTTCGCGACCGAGCTTCGCACGTGGGTCAGCGCCTCGATGACTGCTGCGGTGTGAAAGACCGTGTCCACACCTTCACACGCGGCCGCGACATCCGGGTATCTTCGAACGTCGCCCTGAAACCATCGAATCCCGTCCACGGTGCCCGGCGCCGGCACAGTGTCCAGCACGTGGACGGGACACCCTTTGAGACGGAGCGCGGCCACCAAATGGCGTCCGAGAAACCCGCCGCCGCCGGTCACCAGGCATCGCTTGCCGTCGAGAGGAGATATCTCACCCATGAGCGGCGAATAGGTAGCTGTTCGGTCGTATGTGAACAAGCTCACAAAATCGGCGGTGCGAAAAGGCATTTTGCTCAACAATTTTGGAACAATGCGCCAACTCTCGATTGACGAAGCCACCCTGGTTGAGGGTACACTGGCCCCTCTGCTCCCGCAGTGGCTCGGTGGCCCCCTTCATATTCCGCCGAGCGTCGTACCGAGGAAAACTATGACCCATCCGAGCGTGTCCCAGGTGATTGCCTGGTCTCTCGTCCTTAGCATGGCCGCCGTTGGCTGCAGCAGCGGCGATGAAACCGACGACAAAATCGATTGCCTCACCTCGCTGCGCCTCAACCTCGAGGTTGCAGATGGCACTGTCATCGATCTGGTCGAGTACACGATCACGGGCGATGGCATGATGCCGATGGGCGGTGTCATTGATACGAGCGCGCCTGGAGCTACGGCGTCGGTGGAGCAATTCGGTATTCCCGCCGGGACGGGATACGTCGTCACGATGGTCGCGACTTCGGTCGACGGCACCTTGATGTGCGGCGGTTCCGCCACCTTCGATGTGGAGGCCGGTGCGAGCACAGACGTCATGGTGGTGCTGCACTGCAAGGGCGCCCAGCAATTCGGCGGCGTCCGCGTCAACGGCAAGCTCAACGTTTGCGCCGAGCTCGACAAAGTCGTCGTCGCGCCCCTCCAAACGGCGACGGGGTACGCACTGGAAGTTCGTTCACTCGGAAGTGATGAAGAGGGCGACGAGGTACAATACCGCTGGTCGGCCACCGGTGGCGCGTTCGACGACTCGAGCGCCGCGGAAACGATCTTCAACTGTGGCGAAGCAGCGGAGGAAGAGCTCACCATCGAAGTGTCCGACGACGACTTCACGTACTGCGTCGACTCTTGGACGGTCCCAGTCAACTGCGTTGACGACGACGGCGCCGGCGGCAGTGGCGGTGACGGCGGCGGTGGCGCTGGTGGGACGACTGGTGGCGGCGGCAGCGCGGGCAGTGGCGGAACGACGGGTTCCGGCGGCACGGTTGGCGGCGGCGGCAGTGGCGGTGACGGCGGCGGCAACGGCACTGCGGGCACCGGCGGCAACTCAGGCGGCACGGGCGGCAGCGGCACGGGCGGCACTGCGGGCAGTGGAGGTTCAACCGGCAGCGGCGGGAACATTCCACCGGAATGCGTACTCTCCGTCAGCGTTGGCTAAGGGCCTCGATCCCCGATCCTCGACCCTCCGCCCGCCCTCACTCCGCGGCGAGCGGTAGGACCTCGTCCCTTCCATGTGGCTCGTCGAAGTCGATGACCGGTCCCATCGGCACAATCCCAGTCGGGTTGATGGTCTCGTGACTGCCGTAGTAGTGGTGTTTGATGTGTTGCATGTTCACGGTGCTCTTCACGCCGGGGACTTGGTAGAGCTCGCGCGTGTACGCCCAGAGGTGCGGGTAGTCTGCGATGCGGCGCAGGTTCGTCTTGAAGTGGCCGTAGTACACCGCGTCGAATCGAATCAAAGTCGTGAACAGCCGCCAGTCCGCCTCCGTGATGACGTCGCCGGCGAGATATCGCTGCTTTGAAAGACGGTCCTCGAGCCAATCCACGGTGTCGAACAGGGCGACAAACGCCTCTTCGTAGGCTTCTTGCGTCGTTGCAAAGCCGCACTTGTATACGCCGTTGTTGAACGTGTGGTACACGCGCTCGTTCACCTCGTCGATCTCATCGCGAAGCCCCTCCGGGTAGAAATCGCCCGGCGTCGCGCCGAGATGATCGAACGCACTGTTGAACATCCGGATGATCTCCGATGACTCATTGCTGACGATCGTCTGGGTCTTCTTGTCCCACAGGACCGGAACGGTGACACGGCCGGTGAACTTCAAGTCAGCGGTCGTATAGAGCTCGTGCAAGAACTCGGCATCGATCACCGGGTCGGGAATTACGCCGTCACCCTCGTGGAAAGTCCATCCTTGGCCTCCCATGAAGTGGTTCACAACCGAAAGCCCAATCATGTCCTCGAGCCCCTTGAGCTTCCGAAAGATCAAGGTGCGGTGCGCCCACGGGCAGGCGTACGAAACGTAAAGATGGTAGCGTCCGGACTCTGCTTTGAAGGCCTTGCCGCTTGGCGCGTTCGTCCCGTCAGGCGTGATCCAGTTTCTGAATTTTGCGTTGGTCCTTACGAACTTCCCGCCAGAGCTCTTGGTGTCGTACCAAACGTCGTGCCAGACACCTTCAATTAGTTTACCCATTTCGTTTCCTTTGCTGATTCAGAGTAGGCGGCCCATGCGTCCACTCTGATAGTCGTGGAACGCCTGGACGATTTCTTCTTGTGTATTCATGACGAACGGCCCATAAGCGACCACCGGTTCGTCGAGCGGTTGTCCGGCGAGGATCAACACGCGGGTGCCGGCGTGTGCGTGTAGTTGAACCGCACCGTCATCTCCTCGGTCGAATACGCCGAAATGTCGCGAGGGAATCGATTCGTGATTAGGGCCCGCCGACACGTCTCCCTCGAGCGGAAAGACCAATGTGGTCCAACCATTTGGGAGCTCGACTTCGGTCGTGCCTTTCTCGTGGAAGCGCAGATCGAACACGGTGATCGGCGTATGCGTCTTGGCCGGACCACGTGCGTTGCCAATCTCGCCAGCGATCAAACGCGCTTCAGCGACACCGAGGTCGACCCGCGGAAACTCGCGATCTAGCAGCGGTTGATAGCGGGGCTCGCTCATCTTCTTGTCTGCGGGGAGGTTCACCCAGAGCTGCACCATCTCGAAGTCGCCGCCGCGCTCCGAAAACGCTTGCGAGTGCTTCTCTTCGTGAACCACGCCGGACGCTGCAGTCATCCACTGCACGTCCCCAGGACCGATGCGACCGCCGCCGCCCGCGGAGTCCCGGTGCTCGACCTCGCCCGCGTACGCGAACGTCACAGTCTCGAACCCGCGATGCGGATGTTCTCCGACCCCGCGCCTGAACGCGGAAGGATCGAAGCGCTTGCGGGCCGCGTGATCGAGCAAAAGGAAGGGGCTCAACATTTGCGCATCGATCTGCGGCCAGAACACGGTCTTTACGTAAAAGCCATCGCCGACCCAATGCTCCGGGCCGGGCGGGTAGACGCCCTCGAGAGCTCTTGGGGTTCGGGCCTGCGTTGGTGCAGTCACGCTTTTCATGTCGGCCTCCTTTTCTTTGCGGCCGAAGAGCTTGTCGACGAAAGCCGAGCCCGCGACCGCGGCAAACACCGCCGCGATTCCTCCAAGCACGCCTCGCCGTGAGCTTCCTCTTTCCACCCTGCGTTTATGTGGACGGCGCAAGGAAGGCGGCAGACCGCATGTAATTGACATGAAGTTGCGAAAACGCAACAATATGAAGAAATGGAGGCGGATAAAGACAATATCGCAACTTTTGTCGAGGTCATCCGTCGGGGCAGCCTCGCAGCGGCGGCCAGGCGGCTCGGAGTCCCCAAGTCGACGGTGAGTCGCCGCCTTTCACGCCTCGAAGAGCAGCTCGGCGCGAAGCTGGTCCATCGCGACGCCCGGCGCATTAGCGCCACCCCGGAAGGAATGCGCTTCTACGACTCGGTCGTCGATGCGATCGACGTCTTGGACATGGCGGTCGCGACAGCCGGCGAAAGCGTGACCGAGCCGCGCGGGACGATTCGGGTGACCACGCCGAGCGATCTCGGCCGCATGGTGCTCATCCCCCAGATCGTGACGTTCTTGCAACGCTACCCCGACATCTCCATCGATCTCATCCTCACCAATCGGTTCGTGGACTTGGTCCAGGAGCGGGTCGATCTCGCCCTGCGAGCCGGCGCGGTCACGGAGCCCAACCTCATCGCGCGCAAGCTCATGCCCTCCGACCTCCAGCTCGCCGCGCATCCGGAGAATGACATCGACTGCGAGGACGTGACGGGGCTCGAGGCGTACCCGTTCGTCCTCTATCGAAAGCGAGGCCAAACCCAGGTGCTTCGCCTCGAGCGGGGCACGGACGATGCTCAGGAGAGCGTCGAGCTCACGGTGTCTGGGCGCGTCAACGTCGACGACTACAGTGCGATGGTCGAGCTCGTCGCGGCGGGGCAGGGGATTGGCCTGATGCCGGCCCTTCATGTGGCTGAGGGCGAGAAGCAAGGACGCTTGGTCCGCATCTTCCCCGAGTGGACCCTCCCGTCGATGCCCGTTCAGTTGGTCTACTCGACCCGTCAGCTTCCCGAGCGGGTCCGGCTGTTGATCGAGTTCCTAGCGGGGACGCTTGGGGTTTGATGAAAGCAGACCCTCGGGTTAGCGTTCCGGCCATGAACAGAGCAACCCAATCTACCGTGACTCTGCTGGCACTCGCGCTCCTCGTGGCCAACCCCGTTTCCGCTCAGGAGCCGGCTGCCCAGGTGCAGGCGGAAGCCAACGTCAATGCCTCGATCGTGACCACGGCGCCGAACCAGGGAGCCTCGTCCCGAGACATTTGGTTCCAGGAGGACTTGGCCGCCGCGGAGGCCCGAAGCCGCCGCTCTCGCAATGCGCTGATCTGGACCAGCGCAGTGTTCGGGGTCGGTGCGATCCTGGCCGGCATTGGGGCGTCACAGTGCCAAAGCATCACGACGACAAACAACTATGACGACCTCTTGTGCAACAACGCCGGCGATGTCCTTCTTCCTCTCGGCGGCACCCTCGCAGGCCTGGGCGGGATTGGCATGATCACCTCGGGCATCATTCTCGGGGTCGCGAACAAGCGGAAGCGCGACATCAAGCGCGACATGCGGCGGGCAAGCTACGGCCGTCGTCTACAATGGGACATTCCCTCAGGCGGCCTCGTCTTCTAGGCGGCGCCGCGCGTTCGGCTGAACCAAGCCTCGCGGCGCGACAGTGTGAATCGGCTCGGCTTGGAGCCCGAGAGCCTCGAAGATCGCGTTGGCGCACACGAGGCCGGAGGTGAAGGCCGCTTCCATGTGCGTCATCGGAAACGGCAGCCGAACCCAGTCACCGGCCATCAATAGACCGTCGACGGGTGTCTCCGGCGCCGGGCGATGCTTGCGTTGCCCAGGCGCAAATGCAGGGAAATCGTTCTTGATCTGAAGCGCCTCCGCAGAGATCTGCAGCCCCGCGAGCTCGGGAAAGTAGTGCTCGAGCTCTTCGAGAAATACGCGGCGCACTTGCGCGTCATCGCCGATGTCTTTCGGCAGCGCGTAGCTGTGAAGCTCGAGGACGGCGCCGCCGTGCTCACCCACCCAATCCCGCGCCTCGTCGGTGATGCGGTGGTAGAGGGTAACCGAGTCGAGTACTCTCTTCCGATCGACGTTGATGAACGTCGGGAGCCCCGGTCGAACGTCGCGATCCACCCAGATACGCCACACCGCATAGCCGTGGGAGGTGCGGAGGGACTGGATGCTCTCGGCGAATTCGGGCGCAGCCCGGCTGATCCACGGCGAGGACCCGATCACCTTCTGCGCGCCGGGTATGTCGGCCGCAAGGACCACGAAGTCGTACTCCTCCCCGTCGATACGGAACCGCCGATTTTCGCCGGGCTCGATTCCGCTCACCGGCGTGCCGAGCCGAAGCTCGACCCCGTTGGTTTCCAGATGCATGCGAATGGGTCCAAGCAGCGTCGCGTCGTAGTCACCGGCCGGGTAGTCGTACATCAGGCCGTGGTCGTGGCTGAGGTAGTAAAAGTGGAATGCCCGCACGACGTCGGCGGTCGACAGATCGGCTTCATCCGAGAAGAAAGCACGCGCGAAGGTGCGAAACGACACCCGAAGCTCGTCGGGAAGGGCGGCATCGTCGCAGAACTGTCCGAACGTGACGTCGTCGAGCTCCGCGTAGGTTTGCTCCATGTCGAACCGCAGCAGCATGAGGAGACGATCACGCGTCGTCTTCGGAAGTATATCGCGCCAGCGGTAGAAGCCTCGCCGGCCGAGCTCGACGATGTTGAGCGCGGGCGCCGCTTCGATGTCGCCAAAGCTCAGCTCTTGACCTTGGGCATCGATGATCAGGTAGTCTTCGATCTCTCGGAAGCTTTTTCGAAGGCCGAGCCGATCCAGAAAGCGATTGAGGTTGTAGTATTGACGGAAGAAGGCGTGAAAGCCGTGCTCAACCGTCTGCGTCGCCCCGTCGACTTGGGTTTTCCACGCGCCGATCTTTCCGCCGAGGTAGTGGTTGCGTTCGATTAAGGTCACTTTGATGCCGCGCTCGGCCAACGCCGAGGCTGCGCCGATTCCGCCGAGCCCAGCACCGATCACCGCGACGCGATGGGATACCGCGTCCGTCGAGCGAGGTAGACGCGCGTCGACCTCGACGGCGGCGTGGTGGTAGCCGCCGAGGCGCCGCTCGACCCATCTCCGCCCGAGGCGTTGGATGGCACCACGTCGCATTGCGAGCCAGGCTGCCCCCAAGATCGCGAGAACTACTGCAATCTTCCACATTGGTTGTCCACGTTGTGTCCAGGTCTTGTCAAGGGCACACTTGGTCACATAAGGTCTCGTGTCAACGAAGCGATGAGCGAAACGAGCGACATAGGGATCTTAGGGAGTGGCCCGGCCGCTTTGGCGATCGCGGGCGCCTGCATTCGGCGCGGCGTGTCCGTCACACTCGTTGCGCCGTCGCCGAGGCAGCCTTGGGAGCCGAACTACTGCCTCTGGGCCGATGAGGTTCCCGCGGCCCTCAGTAGCGTCATCGAGAGGACGTGGCCTGAAGTGAGCGTCGCGACCTCACTTGGGGAGCGCCATCTGCAGCGTCCCTACGTCAAGCTCGACACCCATGCATTTCAGCAGCGGCTTTGGGAAGACCTTCGCGTCGGTTCGGCGCGTATCGTGCCCGATCGGGCCGCGCGACTGGAGCATCATGACGATGGTGCCCGTATCCACATCGACGGCGGGGGAACGGAACGCGTTCGCTTGGTGATCGACGCCTCCGGTGCTCGGAGCCCATTCGTCGAACGCGTTCACCGTCGCGCACCGGCTTACCAGGTCGCGTACGGTGTGTTCCTGCATGCGCCCGGCCACCGCTTGGATCTCGAGCGCAGCACGCTCATGGATTTTCGGCCGGTCGCATCCGATGCGGACGATCCGCCATCCTTCCTTTACCTACTTCCCTTGTCGCCGGACCGTCTCTTTGTTGAGGAGACTTCCCTTGCGCACCGTCCGGGCGTGAGCTTGTCGCTGCTTCGAGAGCGTCTCGAGGCGCGTCTTCACTCACTTGGGCTCGGACAAAGCCTCCGCGTCGGCGAAGAGCGTTGCTCGATCGCCATGGGGCTCGGACTGCCGGCTCGCGGCCAGCCTCTGGTTCCCTTCGGGGCAGCTGCCTCGATGGTTCACCCCGCCACAGGGTATTCTGTCGCGCACGCGCTCCGCAAAGCCGAGCTCGTCGCAGAAGCGATCGTCGGCGCGCTTGCCGCCGACGACGTGCAGCGTGCGATCGGAGCAGGCAACGCTGCGGTCTGGCCACGCTCCGAACGGGCGACCTGGGAGCTCTATGCATTCGGGCTCGAAACACTCGTCAACATGAACGTGGCAGAGACGGCGCGCTTCTTCGATGCCTTCTTTCGGATGCCGACGGAGGCGTGGTCCGGCTACCTTGGCGGGACCCTCGGTCCTGGCGAGCTTGGCGCGGTGATGACGCGCCTCTTTCGGAGTCTCCCGGCGGCGGTCCAGTGGCAGCTCGTGCGGACCAGTGTGTCCACAGGTGTAGCGCCCCTCGCAAGAACTTTTCTTCAAACAGGTACGACATGAAAGTAGCGACACCCCAGGCATCGACAGCCATCAAGCACACCACCGCCCTCGCTTCGGTCTTCCTCGACCAAGTCGATCTGCTCGCTCGGGTAGAGGCTCGGATGGTGGAGCTAGCCGGCGACCGCGCCGTCGACCCCGGGGCCCGAATGGTCCACGAGCATCTCGGCGCAGGTGGAAAGCGCCTTCGCGCGCGGCTGGCATTGGCCGCCTGTCACGCGCTTGGGGGCTACGCGGAGGACGCCATCGATTGGGCAGCGGCCGTGGAGCTTCTGCACAATGCGTCTCTCATCCATGACGACATTCAGGACCGCGACCGCACGCGTCGCGGAGAACCCGCGCTCTGGGCTCGGTATGGCGCGGCGCAGGCGATCAACACCGGTGACCTCTTGCTGATGCTCCCGTTCCGAGCCCTCAACCGCTACCCGGCCGAAATCCAGGCTGCGCTGGTTCAGATCCTCGCGGAGTACGCCGAGAGCACGGCGCGTGGCCAGATTCGCGAGCTCGCGCTGAGCGCGTCTCCCGACAAGGGGTGGGGCGACTACTTCGACGCGGTCTCCGGCAAGACGGGAACGCTGTTCGCCCTGCCGGTCCGCGGCGCGGCGGAGCTCGCGGGGTTGATGCCCGAGGAGGCGCAAGAGCTCGCATCCGCCCTCAGCTCGATCGGCGTCATCTATCAGCTTCAGGACGACTTGCTCGACCTGTTCGACGAAAAGGGCCGCAGACCGAGGGGCAGCGACATCTACGAGGGGCGACTCAGCGCCGTGGTGCTCACTCACCTCGACCTGTACCCAGAGGACGGCCCGGCACTTTTCGAGGTTCTTGCCAAGCCCCGCGAGGAGACGACACCGCGGGAGGTCTCGGACCTCATCAACAAGTTCATCCAGGATGGAGCGGCCTCTCAGCTTCTCGGCAGGATCGAGCTCCTCGCCTCGGAACTGCTCTCATCCGATGCGCTCAACCGCACCTCCGGCATTCATGCCGTCGCGAGCGAGCTGGTGGCTCGGGTGCTCGGCCCCCTCGAGGTCGTGCAAGGAGGGCACCATGAGTAAAGCGCTCGTCATTGGAGCCGGGTTCGGCGGGCTTGCGGCGGCCGCGCGCCTCCGAGCGATGGGCCACCAAGTCACGGTGCTCGAGTCGGGGAGCCAGCCAGGGGGGCGCGCGCGTGCGTTCGAGCGAGACGGCTTTCATTTCGACGCGGGCCCGACGGTGATCACCGCGCCCTATCTGTTCGACGAGCTGTTCGAGCTCTTCGGGAAGAATCGACGCGACTACTTCGAGCTCGTTCCGGTCGATCCGTTCTATCGCGTCGCCTTTCAGGACGGCCGCGCCTTCGACTACGTCGGCGATGACGAGCGACTCTTCGACCAGATTGCGGCGTTTAACCCCGCAGACATCGAAGGCTACCAGAAGCTCGTCGAGCATTCGCAACGCATCTTCGACGTCGGCTACACGCAGCTCGTCGATGCCGACTTCTCGCGCTTCGGCGACATGATGCGCATCGTCCCTGACCTGGTGAGACTGCGAGCGTACAGGAGCCTCTATGGCTTGGTCGCCCACTACATCAAGGATGACTCGCTCAGGCAGGTGTTCACGTTTCAGCCGCTGTTGATCGGCGGCAACCCGTTCCGGGCGCCCGGCATCTACCTCCTGATCCACTGGTTGGAACGAAAGTGGGGCATCCATTTCGCGATGGGCGGGACGACCGCGATCGTGAAAGGGCTCACTCAGTTGCTCGGGGAGGTTGGCGTCGACCTGCGCCTCAATGCCCCGGTCGACCACATCGAGGTCCAGAGCGGCCGCGCCAAAGGCGTGCTGCTCGAAGACGGCACCTTCATCGAAGCCGATCACGTCGTATCGAATGCCGACCCGGCGACGGTCTACACGAAGCTGATCGACCCATCCGTCCGTCGGAAGCACACCGACGCATCCGTGGCGCGCAAGAAGTATTCCATGAGCCTCTTCGTCGGCTACTTCGGGACGAACAAGACCTATCCCGATCTCGCACACCACTCGATCCTGCTCGGACCCCGCTATCGCGAGCTGCTCACCGACATCTTCGATCGCAAGAAGCTCGCCGACGATTTCTCGCTCTATCTGCACGCGCCCACGCGGACCGACTCGAGCCTCGCGCCGCCTGGCGCCGAGAGCTTCTACGTCCTGTCGCCCGTTCCAAATCAGCGAAGCGGCATCGACTGGTCGGAGCAAGGCCCGCGCTACATGGATCGCATTCTCGATGCGCTCGACGCTGAGCACTTGCCCGGCCTGCGCGAAAACCTCGCGACGCAGTTTCACGTCGATCCGCGCTACTTCGAAGGCGAGCTGCGGTCGTATCGGGGCGCCGCTTTTGGCCTCGAACCGACGCTCCGCCAGTCGGCGTACTTCCGATTCCACAACCGTAGCGAGGACGTCGAGGGGCTCTACTTCGTCGGCGCTGGTGTTCACCCGGGTGCGGGGCTTCCGGGCGTGTTGTCGTCGGCCAAGGTGCTCGAACGCGTGGTCCCGCATCCGGAGCGGGCGTCCCGGCTCCTTCCGGCGCCCAAGGCGGTGACGGCATGACGCCGGACGACGATCGCGCACGAGAAATCGCCCAGTGGCAGACCCTCGTGTTCCGTGCGCGCTCTTTTCGCTGGGCATCGGCCTTCTTGAACCAGGCGCAGCGCCGAAGGGTCGCCGCGCTCTACGCGTTTTGCCGTGCCGTCGACGATCTAGCGGACGCGGACTGGACCACGCCCGAAGCGCAGAAGGACCTCGACCGCCTGCAAGCGGCGCTCGCCGCGGAACCGAATGGCGAATCCCTCTGGCCCCCCCATTACTTGTGGTTCCGTGAGCTTTGCCTCGAGTGCGGAATCGGCTTCGGAGTCGTCCGCGAGCTCATGATCGGGATGGTCTCCGACCTCGACGTGGTGCGAGTGCAATCGGACGGCGAGCTCATCCGCTACTGCTACCGTGCGGCGGGGACGGTGGGCTTGATGATGTGCTCGGTGCTCGGCGTTCGCGACCCGCGTGCGCTCCGACACGCGGTCGACCTCGGCATCGCGATGCAGCTCACCAACATCTCTCGGGACGTCCTCGAGGATGCGCAAACGAGGCGGGTCTATCTCCCAGCGGAGCGTCTTGCCGAGCTCGGTGTGTCCCAGGAAGAGCTCGTCGATGGGCGCGCGGATGCGCAGGCGGTCAGCCTGGTCGTGGGTGACGTGCTCACGCTAGCCGAGCGCTACTACCAGAGCGGTGACGCCGGAATGCGTTATCTACCGGCGCGGGCTCGCTGGGCGATCCTCATCGCCAGTCGTTTGTATCGTGGCATCGGCCGCCGATTGCGCCGCCGCCACCGAAGCAATCCGCTCGGCGGGCGGGTCGTAGTGCCGTGGTTCGAGAAGTTGGGACTGGTGGCAGGCGCCACGGCAGCTTGGTTCCGCGTGTCGTTCTGGTTCCCAACCACGACCAAAGCCCAATACCGCGACTACCTTTCTACGGGCGCGGGCGCTGACCCTCGCGCGGGCGCGGACGCGGACGCTGGCGCAGACGCTGGCACTGACACTGGCGCCGACGCTGGCACTGGCGCGGACGCTGTAACTGGCACTGTTGCAAATCCTCGTAGTCATGTCCTGGGACACACTCATTAAGAACGGACTGGTGTTCGACGGGCGCGGCGGCGCGCCTCTCGAGTGCGATGTCGCGATTGAAAACGCCAAGATCGTCGCGGTCGGCAGGGATCTCGATTCCGGCCAAGCCGCAGAGGTCATCGATGCGACGGGCCGTTGGGTCGTGCCGGGCCTTTGGGACATTCACACGCATCTCGATCTGGAGGTCGAGCTCGACCCGAGCCTGAGCGAGGTGGTTCGCCATGGTACTACGACCGCGGTCGTCGCGAATTGTTCGATCGGCGTGCCGTTCGGCCGCCAGAACGAAGACGGCCACGATCCGGTCGTGTCGTGCTTCGCGCGCGTAGAGAACATCCCGAAGAGCGTCCTCAGGCGCGTCGCCGAGCGGATCACCTGGGACAATCCCAAGGACTACCTCGCGCATTTTGCCGAGATGCCGCTCGGCGCCAATGTCGTTCCGATGATTCCGCACTCGATGCTCCGCATCGAAGCGATGGGCCTCGAGCGCGCAATCAGCGAGGAGCCGACCGAGGAGGATCTCCAGACGATGGAGCGCATCCTCGAGCAGGCGATGAGCGACGGCTACCTCGGGTTCTCGACCGACATGCTCCCGTTCCACTATCTCTCGAACGACCCGCACCGCGAGAAGCGAATCCCGGCGAACCACGCTTCATTCAACGAGGTGAAGCGCATGACCAACATCGTCCGCAAACACGGCCGGGTCTGGCAGGCGACCCCCGAGAAGGACAAGCCCCACAACGTGATTCGGTGGTTCATGCTCAGCAGCGGTCGGCTTTTCGGAAAGCCGCTCAAGGTCACAGCCGTCGCGGCGCTCGACGTGGTGACGAATCGCTCGCTTGCCAAGCTCGGCGTCGCGATGACCCGGATCATCAACTCGCCGCTGGTGAACGGGCAGTTCAGGCTCCAGGCGCTGGCCGCACCTTTCCGTGTGTATGCCGACGGGATGATCACGCCGCTCGCGGAGGAGCAGCCAGTGCTCCGCGAGCTCAACGCGATCGATCTCGAGGACAAAGACGCGCGCATGGCGCTCCTGAACGACCCCGCGTACTGCAAACGCTTCCGCAAGATGTGGTACCACGACAAGAAGGGCCTCTCGCTTGCGCGTCTCAAGCGCTCGCTCAGCATGATGGACGACAGCTTCAGCCGTGACCTCGGCGACATGGTGATGACGGAGCGCCCGGTGACGGTGTGGAAGGGCGAGACGCTGCAAGAGGTGTACGAGCGTCTGCTCGACTGGCAGGCGCGGCCGAGCGGGCTAGGGCGCGAAGGGCGCACCGGCCGCGGCCCCCGAAGTCGAGAAGAGGCCGAAGCCTTCGCAAGCTTCCCGAACCCCGTCGGCGACGACTCCGAGTTCATCCTTCATCTCCTCCGGTACTTCGACACGGAGCTTCGTTGGTATGTCTTGGCCGCGAACGACGACGAAGAACGCATGGCCCGCGTCTTGTTCGACCCGCAAACACTCCCCGGCTTCAGCGACTCGGGCGCTCATCTGACCAACATGGCGTACTACGACTCGAATCTGCGCGGCCTCCAGATCGCCCAGCGCGAGTCGCTCGATAAAGTCGCCTACCACGTCAGCCGACTCACCCGCGTTCCGGCGGAGTTCTGGGGCGTCAGCGATACCCTCGGAACCATCGAGCGCGGCAAGCAGGCCGATCTAACGCTCATCGACCCTGAAGCGCTCCGCGCCTACGACTCCGACGCGAACACGACCTTCGGTTATCGGGAGGCCGTGGCCGCAGAGCAAATGCTGAACCGCTCAGACGGGGTCGTCACGGATGTGTGGATCGGCGGCAAGGCCGCATGGCGAGAGGCGAGGGCGACCGAGCACCTGGGCACCACCCGGATGGGCAGCGCCCTGACGGTGCAAGCATCCGCTTAACCCCTTGAAAAAGGGGAGTGTCCCCTTTTTCCCGCGGCGTAGTCAGAAGCCGGTTTGCGACAGGACGGCTGCAAAGGCTTGCACGAGTGCGCTGCGTTCGGCCTCTGAGGCTGGTGCGGGGGACGGGTTCTGCCGCTGCCACCACGGTTCGGAGCGGCGCTTGGGCTCGGGGGCCAGACTCCCCCGGGCTGCGATGATCGCCTTGCTGATCTTCCGGTCCGTCATGGTGACGAAGAGCGGGCCGCCTCCCAGAGGGTTGAGCTGGCGGATTTCGAGCAGGCGGCCGTTGCGTTCCCAGCCTGCCCGTCGAAGGGTGGATTCACCCGAGCCCAGCTTCGCCTCAATGGTCTGGTCGTAGCGGAACGGCCCGTAACAGTGGGCCGCCTGGTGGACGAAGTCGTCCATGATCGGCGCCTGATAGCGGTCGCTGAGCTCCCAGCGGATCCGGTAGACGCGGCCGCGAAACAGCTGGTATTCGACGCGGCGCACGTCGCCTTTGGCCAGCACCCGTAGCAGCCGAAGCTGGTCCGCATAGGGGTCGGCACCGTCCCTCGCGCTGGAGTCGTCCGCCTCCGGCGGTTGAGCGAGGCGTTGGAAGTCCGGGCCGAGGTGCTCGATCTTCTGTGGCTGCAGCGCGTCTCCCCAAGCGGCGCGGAGCTTCGACTCCTCCGCCCCGAGCTGCACCGAATCAAACGGCTCGCCGGGGTTCTCTGCCGGCGTGCAGAGTTTCGCCCGGGTCGCCCGCTCACGCAGATCTTCCGTGGTCGGATGCGCCGCCGCCAGCGACGATGCGAGCCATACCGAGACGCCGAGCACCGAGGGAGCCAGACCGTGAAGCCGGGTCCGCTGGGCGCGGTCGGAACCGTGCCGCATCAATGTCTCTCCTGCATGGATCGCTAGAGCCCCGGCGGTTCGTAGCCGTTGCCATCCCGGTCCACGAATATGGGGTTCGTGAATCCGAGGGGCACCACGCCCGGTTCGATCGTTTGCACGGTGTCGAGAAGGCCCGGCGTGACGGGGTTGCCCCCGCCATCGATCCGGACACTCGCCTCGACCGTGATGAACGAGTCGGTGTCGATGCCCTCGATCGGGAGCGCTTGGTTGAAACGCAGGACCTTTCCGAGCACCTTTGACGACTTGATCGCTCGGGTCTCGATGAGGTCGCAGTTTCGGTAGATACGGACCTCTTCGACGGGGATCCACGGGGCCGCTTCGACCCGGATTTTGACGACCACCTTGTTGCCGGTGGAGACCGCAGTCTCGCCCATCTGCTTGTCCACCAGGTTGTCGTCCTCGACCCTGAAGCGGATGAAGGGCCCGCTCGTGCCGACCAAATTCATGTCCTTCACGTTCGCGGTGAGCTCGTCCTCGTCGATGTCGGCCGGGTCGTCGGTGCTCGACGCCA
>JAHEEE010000092.1 GCA_024640845.1 Myxococcales bacterium
CGCAATTCTTTGAGCTGATTCGACAACCGGCGGGGAGCAGTCTCCGCTATATTCGCGAACGTCGCGCTGCGCCGTCGCGCGCCCGTTGGAGGGTTTCGCCATGATCGTCGTCCACCATCTCAACGATTCGCGCTCGCAGCGTGTGTTGTGGCTTCTTGAGGAGCTCGGGCTGCCATTCGAGATCATGCGCTACCAGCGCGACGCGCAGACTCGGCTCGCGCCACCCGAGTTGCGCGCTGTGCACCCGCTCGGGAAGTCGCCCGTGCTCAGTGACGGTGGCCGCGTGATCGCTGAATCCGGGGCGATCGTCGATTATCTGATCCGGCGCCACGGTGGCGGTCGGCTGCAACCCGATCCGTCGACGCAGGCATACGACGAATACGTGCACTGGCTTCACTACGCAGAAGGCTCCGCGATGCTTCCACTGATGCTCCACCTGTATGTCTCACGCCTCGGCGCTGCCGGCGCACCGCTCGCTCCGCGCATTGAGAGCGAGATCGCAAACCACCTGGGTTACGTGGACGGGGCGCTCGCGGGAAGAACGTGGCTGCTCGGCGAACAGTTCACCGGCGCCGACGTGCAGATGAGCTTCGTCGGCGAGATTGCCGGCGCGTACGGTAAACGCGGGCCATATCCGAACCTCGAGGCCTGGGTGAAGCGCTTCCAGATGCGACCGGCGTATAAAGCGGCACTCGAGCGCGGTGGCGCGTACCGATTCGCCGACTGAGTGCGCCTCGTCAGCAGCCGTCGATGACACCGGCGACCGCATGGCGTCACAAGCAACGGGAGCTATTCGCTTACGGGCTGCGCTTGTTGGCACCCCTGACGATCGGCGTGGACGGTTGGCGCGTCTTCCCGTTAGCGGACATCCCGCGCCGCTAACGACGCATTGCGGACTGTTGGCAAATCTGACGGCGCTTCCGAGGTCGACCCCAAGCGGCCCAGCGACAAGCTTCTTCAGCCAGCTCCGACTTGTCGGGCATAGTCGTCGGCGTCATACCAGCCGAGTGAAGCCTTCACCTTCAGATCGTCGCTGAGTTCCCATTCCTCCCAGCCACGTACCTTCAGCGGGTTGCCAGTCTTGGCGTCGTGACCAGTGAAGGTCCAAACATAGACGGCGTGCGATCCGGCGCAGCGGACCTCATCGCAGACGAGTGAAAGGTCAGGGACGTCAGCATAGAAGCCCGATGCCATCTCGACAATCCCGGAACGGCCCTTCCACGGCTCGCCCCGGTTGATGATGATCTGGCCATTCTCGGCATAGTGCGAGGCCACCGCCGCCGCCGACTTGGAATTCCAGGCTGCGGTGTAGTCCTGAGCCATCTTTGCTACCGCGTTCGGGTCGATCGGCATCTCTCTGTCCCCCTTGGACCTTTTTTCGCCAGCTATGAGTCGATGAAGACGCTCTCAACGAGAGTTGGCCCCCATCGCGCCGCTGGGCAAGTCTAATAGCCGTGGAACGGATCGTCGAGCCGAGCGATTCTAGAACTGTCGGTCGACGCAGCCCGCCTTGGAGATGGTCGATTAGGTCCATGCCTGCGTTGGCGTCATCGGCAGCTGTCGGAACCCAGCGACCGAGTGCGCTGCAGTCCGGTACGCCCGTCGACCTCAGGTCCGTGCCGAACTCGGGCGTTCCCGAATGCGGACGCTGCACGCCGCTGTCGACGCATAGCTGCCGCCGGCCACGGCAGCGCCTACGCGTGCAAACGACCCACTGCTGTCGTCCGTCATGGCGACACGAGCGTCGGTAGGACAGCGTGAGCTGCCAGTGGCGGGCGACGGGCGTGGGCACTCTGACTGGCACCAAGCGGTCGCCCAGCGTTTTGGGCGCCGCGAACAGCGTCGTCGTGCCGTGGCGCTTGTGGTCGTGGGCGACGGTCCCGTGGCGGCCAGCCTTCAACGGCAGGCCCGGGCGCGATGCGGTTCGAGGCCAGGATCTGGCTCTTCTCGCCTCCGCTAGGCCCTCGGGGCGTGCTCAGTCGGATTCAGTTGCAGGCCCGCCACGTCCAGCATCTGGTCCTCGAAGGGCGGATCGCCAGAGTCCTTGGAGGTCCGGCTCAGTTGCGGCTTCAGGCCGCTGTCGCGCCCGGCGCGGCGCGCGGTCGTCGCGCTGACGCCCATGCCCGGGTGCTCGCCCAGCGTTCGGGCGCTCCAGTGGGTCGCGTTGGCCGGCCTCGCGTGCTGCGTCGCCTGCCTGCACGATGCGCGCACGCCGCTGAAGCCGAGCTTCGACGCGCTTTGACCGCGACAGAACCCGAAGCCTTCGGCCCGTCTGCGTATCCGACTCGATCGCCTTGGCTGCCGGCAGGGCCAACCCCTCGGGTCACTCGAGTACGCGGGTCAAAACGAGCTCCGTGACTTCGAGTGGCCCAGACGAATTTGTCTCCATCTTCTTCCCCTGAGCATGGATGGCAGACGGCTCGTAACGGCCCTTGGCCATGTTTGGATCCGGTGTCTTCTTTGCGGGAAGCTCAGGGTTTCACGCTGGACGCGGTTCATGGTGGGTGGCCCTCTCTGCAAATCGATCCTCGATCTCGAAATCCGGGCGGGTCGGATAATTCGGCGTTGATCGGAAATGGTCTTCGACCGCTGCCATGATGGCCAGGACAATGTCCTCGCGCCAGTGACGCGCCACCACCTGCACGCCGACCGGTAGGCCCGCGCTTCCCTGCTCCACGACGCGGGCGGTGGTATCGGCCAGATCCTTGCTGGCTTTGCGATCGCACTCTTCCCCCGATCGCACCTTGGTTGTCGCCACCACCCCAGCCGGGGCGCCGATCACGTTGTACGCGATGGCGTAGCTCGCGGCTGGCAAGAGATGCTGGCTGGTTTCATGGGTCAGCGCGGGCAGCGCGAACGGCGGACAGAGAACGCCATCAAAGCTCCCCTCGTCCAATGCTTGAAGAAAATGACTCCGATACCGATTGCGCGCGTCGACCAGCGCCCAGTACTGCTCCGTCGAACAAGAACCCGCACTGCGCAGCGCATGGGCGAGATGGTGCTGACCGCGTGCGTCCAAGATGGTGGCAAGGATCGCTGAGATGAAGAACGGCGAATCCATCGCCTGCACCAATCCGGCAATCTGCGGAATCGGTCTTTCGTCACCCAGCAGGCGTTTCAAGGCCTTGCTACCACCGGCCGTGGCGATTCCCAGAAAGACCCGTATTCCCTCAGCAGCATCAGGCGGCGTGAAGGGTTCAACGGTTGCGCCCCGTTGCCGCAGGGCATCGGCGGCCTCTTCAACGGCACGGCGCAGGGCCGGCGAGGCGGGGAATGAGCCATTGTCGGTGTACATGCCGACGCGCAGTCCGGCAACGTGCACGGCTGATGGGTCTGGCCACGGAACGGGGGCCACCAGATCACGGGTTGCTTCGAGCGAGGTTTCGGTCAACAGGGCCATGGCCAGTTGAAGATCGGCCACGGTGCGAGCGATCGGACCAGGCTGTTGGACCAACGCTGCCAGACCATTGCCTATCGGCAGCAGACCCGGCGGGAAGTCATCATTGGTCAGGCGGCCGGCGGTGGGCTTGAGCCCGTGCAGCCCGCAGAAATGGGCAGGCACGCGGATGCTGCCGCCCAAGTCAGCGGCCAACCCCAGCGGCGATCCCCGAGCGGCAATGATGGCACCTTCGCCGCCACTGCTGCCCCCCGGCGACCGCTCCAGATTCCAGGGATTGCTTGTACGTCCGTAGACGCGGTTGTCGGTCTCCCAACCCATCAGCGTTTGCAGGAGGTTCGTCTTTCCCAGAATGATGGCTCCGGCTTCGCGCAGCTTTCTGACCAGCGGCCCTTCGGCGTCGTAGAGCTTGCCTATCTGGTGGGTAGCACCAAGGGTGGTGGGGGTGCCTTTCACCCGGTGTTGCTCCTTGATGGTGATCGGCACGCCGTGCAAGGGGCCCAGAGGGTCGCCGCGATGCCGGGCGTCATCTGCCGCCGCGGCCTGGGCACGGGCCTGGTCGAACAAGGGAATCACGACCGCGTTCAGTTTCGGATTGACGGCTTCAATCCGCTGGATGTGAGCTTCGACCACCTCCTGGGCAGAGAGATGACCGGACCTGATCTCTTGCGCCAGTTCCGATGCGCTCAGATCGGTGATGGCTCCGATCTCTCGTCGTTCTTGATGAACCATCTTTTCCTCCTGTTGGACGAGGATCTGCTGTGGGACTGCGGTAAATGCTCAACCATCCAGGTCCACGCGGCTCAGGTTCGGGCGGCCACTGGCGCCGTCGCGGTACGGCAAGCGCTGAATCCCGCGGTTGGTGACGAAGGGCGCGACGAGCCGCTTGATCCGTTCGACTCGCTGCGCGGCGGTCTGCGAGTCCGTCACGCCGAGCGTGGTCACGAGATCGGTGCGGGGGTCGGTCAGCCGACGCTCCAAGGCCTGGCTGACGCCGGCGACGGACCGGTCGCCACGGACCCATCGTCATCCCCTGAAATGCGCGAACACCTTGGGATCGACGCTGGCCGCTGACAGGAGCCCGCCCCAGAGGGCACCGGGGATGCCGGGGCTCGCCACGTCCTGCCCCGCCAGAAACAGACCCGGTATCGGTGTCTTGGCGCGAAGCGCGTCGCACATGACGCGCTCGGGGGTCACGTCGAGCCCGTAGAAGGCCCCCTTGCGATGCCCGGTGAAGTCGACTGTGGACAGCGGCGTTGCCAGTTCCCGATACACCACAAGCTTCGCGAGATCGGGGAAGCAGCGCTCGAACTGCGCCATCAGAGACGCTTCGACCCGCTGCTTGAAGTCGGCGTAGTCATCGCCGCGTGCGGCTGCGGGCTGCCCGGCCCACCTGGCGACACTGGCCCATTCGGCCCAGGCCAGCACCTGGCCCATGTGTCTGCGGCGCGGGCCGGGCTGGTGGAGCGGGTCCTTGAGCGAGCCGAAGGACACGACCATGCAGGGCGGTGGGCCGTCGGGCACAGCCGTCCACAGGACATCGGCCTTGCCGGTGGGGTAGATCCAATGGTTCGCCCGGGTGGCGCCGGCGGCCTCGATATTGCCTTCAAATCCCAGGAACACGGTGAAATGCGCAATGCTGGAGGGCAGCGCGCGGACTTGCGCTATCCAGTTCTCGTGGCCACAGTCCTCGCGCAAGAGGGTGTCGATGGTCTCGCGCGCGCCGATATCGGAGATCACGACCTTCGCCCGGATGTCCGTGCCGTCCACGGTGCGGACGCCCACGACCGTATCGCCGTCAAACAGCAGGCCGTCGACGCGGACGCCGGCGCGGGTTTCGCCGCCGTGTTTGGCGATGGTCGGGATGATGTGCCGGGCAAAGGCGGCGCTGCCCCCCACCGGATACCAGGACCCGCCATGGAGGTACCAACCGGCAATCAGGGCATGCATCGCGAAGCTTGCCTTGCTCGGACGCCCGCCGTGGTCGCCCCATTGCGCGGCCATCACGGCGGCAAGCTCCGGATGGTCGGTGATCCCGTCGATGACTTCCTGTGTCGTACGGGCGCACCACTTCTTCAGTGCGCGCCGGTTCCACCAGTCGAGCATGTCGCCCGCGATCTCCGGCATCGCGCGGGTCGGGAAGACCTTGTACATCGCCTCACGCCCTTCCCGCAGCGCATGGGTCCAGGCTTGGATCGCCTCGGCCTGGTCGGGATACCGGTCCTTGAGGTCCATCTCCTGCGCCTCGTAGGGGCGAGAGAGGGACAGAGGCTCTGCCGATCCGATGTGGACGACGTCATAGATCGAGCCCAAGGACACGAAATCCATCGGCGTGTCGGCCAGCCAGTCGAGCAGCGAGCGTTCGCGATCCTGCGGTGACAAGCCGCCCAGGTAGTGCATGCCGACGTCCCAGGAGAACCCGTCCCGGGAGAAGCTGTGCGTCAGCCCGCCGAGCGTCTGGTGCTGCTCGAGCAGAAGCACCTGGTGGCCGACACGGGACAACGCCGCAGCGGCGGCCATGCCGCCCATGCCCGACCCGACAACGATGGCGTCCCACGGATGTTCTCTCGTGGCGTTCATGTTGGTTCCTTCCCGTCAAAAGCAGACGCATTGACGCCCTGCGCTCGTACCGGCAGGCCAAGAACGCAGTGGCCCCGACTCGGGCCGCCGTGAAGGCGCTCCATGCGGCAGGACGCCAGCGAGGCGCTGCGCGCGGTTCGGCTATGCGGCATGCGTCGCCCTCGCGATGTCGTCTCCAGCGGCGAAGTCGTGCGACGGCACGATCACCAGACCCGGCAGGCGGCGCTGCAGCTGCCGCACCTTGGCGTAGGAGCGCCGCAGTTCCGCTGCGTCGCCGGTGCCCGGGACCTTGTCCCGTGTCAGCAGCGCCGCCTCGTAGGTCAGGTCACCGACCAGCAGGATCGGCGCCCAGCCTTCGGTGCGGACGAGCATCGACAACGACCCCGGCGTATGACCCGGTGTCGGCAGCAGGACCATCGATCCGTCGCCGGCGAGGTCGTGAACGCCTTCGAAGCCCTCGAACATCGGGTCTGCGGTTGGCTCGAACGTGATCGGCCGCCAACGCGCCCCAGGGACCTCGAGGTGCTCGCGCAGGATCCACTCCCGCTCCGGATGCGGTTCACGCAGCTGCGCCCACTCTCGCTCGCTGACGATCAGGTCGGCATTCGGGAGATGGGCGATGCCGCCCACGTGATCGAAGTGCAGGTGCGAGAGCACGACGGTCCGGACCTCCGCCGGCTCCACGCCCAGCCGCCGCAACGCGAGATCGAGCCGGTCGGCGGCCGTGACGTGGAAGCGGAAGATGCGCCGAAGCAGCAGGCGGCCGACCGCGCTCGCGATGTACCGCGGGTTCGCCGTGATGGCCGGATCGATGCCGGTATCGAACAGAACGAGCCCATCGGAATGCTCGATGAGGAAGAAATGGATCGGTGCCTTGACCCAGCTGCGCGACGTCAGCACCCACCACAGCCGCGGCAGGGAGCTGCCGAATCGATGCTCCCCGTGCAACTCGGCCAAGCCCGAACTCAGGACGCGCATCGCTCGGACGCCTCTTCGCGCGTTGACGGCAGCGCCGCCAATCGCGAGAGTGGGCCGGTCGAGCATGTCGGCCATCTCCTTCCAGTCATGTGTCGGCCTGAATGCGGCCGAACACTCGACGATGTCACTAAAGAAGTCTAGCCCGATCCACACGACCAGGCATTGCGTGAAATCAATGCGACTGGGCGATGGCGATGTTGATATTAGGGCGAAGTCATCATCCGATGAGTACTGAGCCTGGAGACGGAGATGGACGAGTCAATGCCCAACGACCTGCGCGACCAAGCCAAGCGGCATGTGGCTCGTTTGAGGGGGTTCTATGCCCATGCGGCGGTGTTCGTCGTCGTGATCCTGTTGCTGCTGCTCATTGACATTTCGGGTGGCGGCCGATGGTGGGTGCAGTGGCCGTTGATGGGATGGGGCATCGGCTTGGCTGCGCATGCGCTCTACACCTTCGGGTTGGGTGGGCGGTTCGGAGCCGAGTGGGAGGAGCGCAAGATTCGCGAGTGGATGGACAAGCACTGAAACTTGGAAATCGTGTCGTCTCTCGCTGGAACGAGGGCGGCGGACAGGGCACTACCGTCGTGGGAGCAGTCTCGGGCGTGCAGCGATGGTCAACCGCTGTCTTGTGCGGCGTTCAATACAGGACCTGATTGGTAATGAATCTCAGCCGAGTTGACGGCCAGACGAGTACGCGAGCTGCTGCGCGCCGCATCAGTCACGAGGCTGGTGAGCAGACCACGCAAGTCGAATCGCCGGTTGAATCGGTAAGTGAAGCCAGCGAGGTAGGTGTTGGCGCACTTGGGGTGGGTGCTCGCGATTTGTCAGGACGCGCGTTCGATATCGTTCTGTGGGGGGCAACCGGGGCCACGGGCCGTCGCGTTGCGCACCATCTGGCCAGGCGTTGCAGGGGGCGCGGCCTCGGGCTGGCCTTTGGTGGTCGGAATCGGGCCAAGCTAGAGAAGATCCGCGAAGACCTGCCCGATTCGGACAACCACATCGCCCTATTGACGGGCGACAGCCATGGCAAGGCGTTCATGGCCGAGTTGGCCGCCCGGGCGCGGGTGGTGGTGTCAACCGTCGGTCCGTTCGCACTCTACGGCAGCGAGCTGGTTGCGGCTTGCGTCGCGAACGGCACGCATTACTGCGACCTGGCGGCCGAGCCGCAATGGATTCGGGCGATGATCGACGCGCATGAAGCGAGGGCGCGCGAGACGGGCGCCCGGATCGTGCACGCGTGTGGCCATGACTCGATCCCGTCCGATCTCGGCGTGCAGTTCTTGCAGGACGCTGCGCTGGCTCGCCATGGCGTGCCTTGCAAGCGCGTCACGACCCGTGTGACCCGGATGAAGGGCGGCTTCAGCGGCGGTACCGCCGCGAGCTTCGTCAACGCGATGAGGCTGCGCGACACCGATCCCGACTTCGATCGGCTGTCACGAGATCCGTATGCGCTGTGCCCCGAGGGTGACCGCGAAGGCCCTGATGGGCCCGACCGCATGATGTCGCTCGAGGTGACCTGGGATGCCGACCTGCAAGCCTGGACCAAGCCCTACTTCATGGGCCCAATGAATTCGAAGGTCGTGAGGCGAAGCAACGCGATCATGGGCTATCCGTATGGCCGCGACTTCCGCTATCAGGAGACGGCGTTGACCCGCGGCGGCATCGGTGGCTGGTGGGCTGCCATGCGCGACACGGTCTTCGGCCGCCTGTTCCTGATCGCCATGGCGATCCCGGTGACGCGCGGTCTGCTCCAACGCCGCGTCCTGCCCGCCTCCGGCGAGGGGCCGAGCAAAGAAGTTCGCGAAGCCGGCTCGTACGAACTGCTGCTGGTGGGAGAGATGCCCGATGGCATCATCCTGAAGGCCCGCGTCACCGGGCAGGGTGACCCAGCCGTGCGATCCACGACCCTGATGTTGACGGAGGCCGCGCTCTGTCTGGCGGAGGACGCGGACAGGATGGAAGTGGGTGGGGGCTTCTGGACCCCGGCGGCCGCGATGGGGAAGTTGCTGCGCGACCGGATCACCACGCACGCCGGGTTGGCCTTCGAGCTCATTGAAGCGCCCCAAGGATGAGGCGGCCCCGAGTGACGCTGCGCGTCATCCACCATGGGCCCGAGCATCCCGCCTGCCGGAAGCCGGATTGGAGCCGGGCCATGTAGTGTGAGAACCGGGGACCAGCGACCTCGGGCTTGCTGACTTTGGTGTGGCCGAATTCGATCTCTACCGCCGTTCAACTTCCGAGCCTGAGTGGCTGCACCCAGTTCTCAAAAGTCAATCGGCCAGCGCCGTCGAAGGACTGCTGGTGGCCGACTCCCGCCGTCCGTGCGAAAACTTCCAGCGGCTGCTCCGTGCCGGTTGCCGACATGGGACTTGGCTACGCCGATGTCCGTTCCGCGACGCATTGCGGACTGTCGCGAAAACTGACGGTGCTTCCGTTGACGCAGAATGTAGATATTTGCATGGCCGACAACCTATAGGTGAAAATTGAGCATTGTTGCGCGCGGAACATAAAGATTGCTTCTGATACGCAACACCCAATAACTCACAGATTAGGAGAAATTAATCTCATGAGTTCTGTTTACAGTAAGACAAAGGTCGCCACTGCCTTGATAGCCTCTTCACTTTTTATCGCTCCCGTCTACGGTGTCGCAAGCCAGTACTGGCATGGTGACGCAGAGGGCATCTCCTGGTATCCAAACGGAAAGAATCTCACTTATTCAGAGTCTGATCCGCGTGTTAATCCGATACTGACAGAACATTCCCGAAAGATGGACCAGGGCATGTTCAAAGTTGGTGAGCATGTCTACCAGGCTTACGGCTACGCGCTTACCTCGCCCGTCTTTATCGATGGACCAACCGGCGTGCTGATTATTGATCCTCCGGAAGACGTTGATAAAGCGAAAGAGACCCTGGCGGCGTTCAGGGAATACAGCGACAAGCCAATCGTTGCCATCATGTACAGCCATTGGCATCCCGACCATTATGCCGGTGTCAGAGGTTATGTCACTGATGAGGATGTCAGTTCGGGCCGCGTCAAGATCATTGCACACAAAACATTCCTGGATACCGTGATCGCCTCCTCCTCGGGTGGTGATGGCCCAATTATTGGTGCGAGGGTTGACTATTCGCTCGGCACCTTGCTTGACCTGGGTCCAGAAGGACGTATTAACGGCGGTCTCGGTCCAGACTTCGAGTCAGAAGAGTTAACACTGATCCCACCCACCGATGTCTTCGAGCAAGAGTTGGAACTCGAAATCGGGGGGTACAAGATGCATTTTCAATGGGTGCCCAGTGAAGCCTCGGACGAAATCATCGCCTGGATTCCTGAACTCAAGTTGCTGCATGCGGCAGAAGTGATCCAGGGGGAATCTTTCCCTAACCTGCATTCCATTCGCGGAACCAAGTATCGTGAACCGGAGCGCTGGTTCAAAGGCATCGATAAGATACGCAAATTTCCTGCGGAAGACATGGTTCTTTCACATGGCCGCCCGGTCGCAGGGCAAGAAGCCGTGGCCGAAGTCTTGAGAACCTATCGCGATGGCATCCAATACGTCTTCGATCAAACAATTCGCTACATGAATAAGGGGTACCTGCCCGATGAGCTAGTCCAAGCAGTGGTACTCCCGGAAGATTTAGCCAAACAGCCGTTTCTCGGTGATTTTTACGGCGGAGTCAAACACTCGGTTCGTCAAATTTATGTGGGGCAGCTAGGTTGGTTTCAAGGCGACCCCACGTTCTTGGATCCGCTACCCAATGTTGCAGCGTCCAAGCGTTATGTCGCCCTGATGGGAGGCAGAGATAAGGTGTTTTCCGCTGCTGAGGAAGCGACAAGAGAAGGAGATCATCAATGGTCTTCCGAACTTCTCACGCATATCATTCGTCTCAATACCGATGACATGGATGCGCGCAACTTAAAGGCTAAAAACCTGCGGGAAATCGGTTTTACACTGACCAACAACAATTGGCGAAATTGGTATATGACCTCCGCTTTGGAGCTAGAGGGCAAGCTTGACTACAGCAAGGCCATCGACCTTCAGGCGCCGGATCTCGTTAAAGTCTTCCCCTTGGCAGCCATTTTTGAAAGCCTTCGCTTTCGAGTGGATGGCGAGCGCTTGGCGAAGGACAAGACGCGCATAGCTTTGGGCATCTCGATATCCGATGCAAACCTCGACTTTGCGTTGACGTTACGGAATGGAATCATGGAGTTTGCCGACGGCAAACCGGCTGAAGCAGACGTTCATGTGACTTTGGATAGTGGAACACTGAAACAAATCCTGGAAGTCTCTGAAGGTCAGGCTCACAGCCCCGCGTTGGTGATGGCGCCACGGGATAAGTTGTTGGCTGCTATTGATAGTAACAACGTAAAGATGCTTAAGGGAGGCAAGGATGCAGTGGCAAAGTTCTTCTCCTACATCGATCTGCCAAATGCAGAGAAATTCCCCATCACGCTGAAGTGATCGTTGATGGTGTTCAGCTCGCTGCGGGTAGCACTATGGTTGCCCGCAGCGGGTTGCTTTTGCGATGAACATACACGGCATCGAGTGCAACTCA
>JAHEEE010000093.1:0-5844 GCA_024640845.1 Myxococcales bacterium
AGATAGTCTGTTGGGTAGGTCTTGTTGCCGCCAAAGATCCAATACCGGACGTTGGTGAGCACCTCGAGCGTGTGGTGGTCTGCAAGGTGCCATTGCAGCTTCGGCAATAGAACCACGTAGCTGGCGTTGAACCCGAGGTCCGAGTTGCGAAGGCCTTGCTGGTAGTACTGGTGGAGCAGTCCCGAGAAAAGGAACTCGCCGCGCAACGCGACCGACAGCTCGAAGTCGTGGCCTAGAGGGATGCGTTCGATCTCCAAGTGAATCGTGTCGGTGTTGTACAGGAGCCGCACGTCGCCCTTGCCGACCTTGTCTTCGCCAATCGCTTCGAACAGGACGAAGCCGAACCCGGTGATCTCCGGGGCGAATGCGAAGTCCGCTCCCCCCGCGGCAGAGCCGCTCCAATCCTCGGCGCGGGCCGCGGACGTGACGAGCATGAGCGTGAGGACGATCGGTACTAGACGCATGGAACCTCACGGTCTACATGCCGCAAACGCAAACAATGTCGAGCAACACATTTACATCCGAGCGCCGCCTCCTGATGGGTGTCTTGCTCGCCTTCATCGGGGTGGCGCTTTTCGCGGCCGTCGACATCGCAGCCGATCTCCATGAAGGCGCCGCGCTCGGTCACGTCGCGACGGAAGCAGGGATTCTGCTCGCCGCGCTCCTGGGGTCGATCTTCATGGCCTACCGACTCGTGCTGACCTTGCGACGGGCCCGCGCAATGCAAGAGGAGGCAGTCGAGCTCGCCGCACAGTTGGAAGTGACTCGAGCCGAGGCGGCCCGCTGGAGAGCTGAGGCCCGCGATCTGATGCAAGGGCTCGCCGCGGCGCTCGATCAGCAATTCGATCGATGGGGCCTCACCCCAGCGGAAAAAGAAGTCGCGCTCCTGCTGCTCAAGGGGCTCAGCCACAAGGACATCGCAGAGGTGCGATCCGTGACGGAGGCGACGGCCCGACAGCAAGCGCGGGCCGTCTACAAGAAGGGCGGTTTGTCGGGTCGGCATGATCTGGCTGCTTTCTTTCTCGAAGACCTCATGTTGCCGATTGAGTGACCCAGCGCCGGAGAATCGGCGGCACGATTGCTGGCAGAACGACGAGGGTAAGGCGTGTGCTGGTGACGAGGCCGCTCACGACCACGGTGACGAGCACGACGCCGTTGAGCACGGCGATGCCGCTCAGCGCGGTGAAGCCGACCATGGCAGACACCGAAAGGGGCAGTCCGCGGGCGTAGAGCGCGATCATCCCGCCCACCGCCGCAAAGGGGACGTTGAGCAAGATCATCAGTGCTGGGGCGAGTCGACGAAACAGTGTCAGCAACAGGGCGAGCATCAGGAAAATGACCGCCGGAATGATTAGGTTCAGCCGGCTCTTCGCGCTTTGCAGACTCTCGTACTGCCCACCCCACACCAACAAGGCCCGCTCCGACCGTTCGAGATCTGGCCCTTCGAGCAAGGCTTGCGCATCTTCCACCACCGAACCGAGGTCTCTGCTGCGTACGTTGAAGCCAACGACGACGCGCCTCTGCGCCATCTCGTGGTTGACCAACGCGGGACCGCGCTCCGCTCGCCCTGGGCCCCCAAAGTCAAGATCGGCGCGTACTCCGCGGACGCTTCGATCGCGCGGGCGCGCAGCGGTTTCTCGAAGCCGTTCGACGACGACATCGGGAGCTCGGTCGACGTCCACAATCTGCCTCCGAATCTCCGCTTCGTCCGGCAAGGTCGGTTCTGGTGGGCTGCCCACGGTCTCGAGTCGGTCTTGCTCTGGTGCTCGCCCGACTGCGACTGCGAGCTGCGTGGCTGCCGCGAACTGTGCTCCTTCGATCTCGAGCCGGTGTTGTTGCAGCTCGGCCAGCATCACGCGCGCCTCAGTGACCGCAGGCGCGGTGCCGACGCCGGTCTGAAGAGCGCGCTCCCGCCGCGCAACGAGCTTTTCCAGCCCAGCGATCCGAGCGTCATGTAGTCTCCTTCGTCACGCGGCCAAGCTCTTGGCGCTCGCGACGTCATCGGTCTATCCCTCGGATGTGGTATCAGGCGCCGAAGTCCCAAAAAACCAAGGCTTGCGCTGTTTGCGAAGCCACTAATCTAGGATTTGCGTTGGCTCTTCGATGGGCGCTCATCCCGTCGTGTCAGGGGCTCGGTCCGGCGTCTACGCCTCCGTCATCATCATCTTCGATACCGCCGTCCTCGTCTTCGTCGATGCCCCCGTCGTCGTCATCGCCACCGTCCGCGTACTCACCGGCATCATCATCTTCGGTTCCCGCGTCGGAGGCCTCGACGAACGGCTTCACGCTCACCTCTCCACAGCCGAGTGCAAATAGCAGGATCCATACGATGCAAACCCAAGGCCCAGTCATCTGAAATGGACCTCCAGTCCGAGCCCGACTTGCGCCGCGAACACACCCATGGAGCCGATCTCGTCGGTGCCGGCGAAGACGAATGCGCGCGGCAGTAGGGCACCTAGCTCACCCTGAATGCGGAGCGAGAGCTGCTTGGCGATCGCGATTCGAAGAGACACGCGTCCCGCGGGAAAAGCCAACCACGCCGCATCTCTTTGCCCCTGGAGCGCCCCGCCGCTTTCGCCGCCTTCGCCGTTCGCTCCGAAGCGAGCTGCGGCGACACGCGCACCGAGCGCTAGGTCCGCACGTTCGGTCAGCAAAGGATGATATGAAATCGCAACGCCCAGCTGGTCGAGGCGCACCCGAGCTTCCTGCTGGCCGGCGTCTAGCCCCCGCATGTACGGCTGAACCGATACGAAGCCTCCAAGCGACCAGTGGCGGTGGAATCGGTAGCCAACATCGAATGTGATGAACGCCAGCGGCGCGATGCTTCCGGGCGAAAAGAGCACATCGGCCCCGAGCCCTAACCACCATACCGGAGGCGCGAAGGGCACCGGCACAGGGACGTCCGCGATGAAGCGCTCCGAGCGAATCCGCTCGCTCACATAGACCGCGACGGACGCCGCATCGTCGGTGGGAGCGGCGGAAAAAGCAGCCTCACCCAAACGCGAGCCGTTCGGATAGAACACCTCGACGCGATCCGGTCCGGATCGACAGGCGGCGAGGGCATTGACGCTAGTACGGGCAAAGGCTCTGCGCCGAGCCCTCCTCAGGCTGCCGGTTTTGGGAGCGGTCGCACCGACACCGATTTGCTCCAGCTCCGCCTGAACCGATCCGCAAAGCTCTTCCGTCTGTGCGTCGGTTACGATCCAGGTCTCGGCACGTGCCGGTTGACTCACCGAGCACAGCACGGCGACGAGGATGGTGGGGGCCTCTCTCATTTCAGAACCGAACGGGCTAGCGCTGCGTGAGGGCCATCGGGGTAGCGTTCGAGATAACGTTCCGCTGCCGCGCGTGCGCGTGTATCGTCCTCTGCCTGTGCACGAGCCTCCACGAGACGACCAGCCGCCTCCCTCGCAAAGCGGCCGTCCGGCTGCTCCCGCAGGTACGTCTCCAACCAAGTGGCGGCCGTTTGCGGCGCTCCGCTGTGAAAATACATGCGAGCGAGCATGAACGCTGCGTCGGCGGCGGCCTCGGTACCGCCGAATCGCGAACGAATCACGCTGTAAATATAGGCGGCGCGTCGATCTCGCACATGCCGTGCGGCAGCCCCGAGCTCCATCAAGTCGTTGGCGTCGGCCTGCCACAACGCACGCTCGATCTCCTCGGGCGAGAGCTCGACCAACGCGAGCTCGTAGCTCCCACGCGCGAAGAATGCTTCCCACGGCTCGGGCGTTCGTTCCGTTTTCGGGGTCTCGAGCTCTCTCTCGTTCTCGTTCTCAGCTTGGGCATCAGGTGCTTTGGTCGCGGGCTCGGGAGGTCGACCCGGCGCGACGCTCCCTTCGACGCTCGCGGGCTTCTTCGGTGGAAGATCCAGTTCGAGGTATCGCGCAGGTCGACGCGAGCCCGACGTTCGCGGTCTGATATCCAGCGGTCGCGCTCGCTCCGACGTGGCCTCTCGCTCGCCCCGGGCAGAGGATGGCGCCAGGTTCGGGTCCGACGGATCTGCTTCGATTTCGAGTCGGGGTACGACGCGTAACGCTGCGCCGCCTCCGACCGCCTGCTCCGGGGTGTCGGGTCCGCTGACGCGTACCTCGCCCTCAAAGACCTCGAGGTCGAATGCGCGTTCTTGTGGGCTCCATCCTACGCGAAAGCGGGTTCCCGTGACACGCACCAAGAACGGGCCGGCCCGCACCGACCAGCGTGTGGTCTCCCTGTGCTTCACCGACACCGTCGCCACCCCTCGTTCGAGTTGAAGCGTGGCGCCTACGGGCGTGAGCTCTGCCACACTCGCGCGCGTTCCTGGCATAAGGTGGACCGAGGCGCCGTCCGTGAACCGGAGCGGCAACGGGCGATTGTCTGGAGCGGCGATCAACCGGTTGAGCGCGCTCGACTCCTCTCCCGCGTCCACCCGATACGCGATGGGCTTCATCGCGCTCGGCCAGAGCGTCAACGCTGCGATTGCGGTCGCGACCACCACGGTCAAGGCCAAAGCAGGCCGCCACGCGCGCGAAGGGGGCCGCGTTGGCGGCGCCGGATCCAACAAGCGCCGGCGAACGCGGGCGCGCCGACGCGGGTCGTCGAGGGACTCGTCTTGCGTCCGCGCGACCTCGGCGCCAAGTCTTTCGAAGCGCTTGCTCATGGCGCACCCCAGCGAGGGCTCTCGAGAAGCTCTTGGTAGAGCGCGTGGTCCGTCCTTTTCGCGCGAGCGAGGAATGCGTGATCCGACGCCTTTAGCCAGCGTTTGAACGTCGCCAGAGACACCCCGCTGGCTTCCGCGGCTTCAGGAAGCGTCATGCCTTCGATGTAGCGAAGCGAGAACGCAATTCGATGGTTCGGTCGAAGCTTTTGCAGCACCGCGAACACACGGGCGACCATATCGCGCGCCTCGGGGGCCGAGGAGGCGCTTGGCTGCTGCGGCACCTCGTCACCAGGCAAGAAGACGAGCCACGCTTGGCGTCTCTTTCGTCTCAGCGACCCGCGCGCAATGAATACAGTCATACGGGTGAGCCATCCCTTGAGCCGGGAGGGGTCGCGGAGCTGGCGGATATTTGCCAGCGCCTCGACGAATACCTCGTGCAGGAGGTCCTCGATCTCAGGGTCGGGACCGAGGACGCGAATGAGTAGCCGCTCCACGTACTGGCCGTACCTGTCGAACAACGCGGCGGACGCGTCCGGCTCATCCGCTCTGAGAGATTCGACGAGCATCGCGTCGTCGGAAACATGCGCCTCCTTGTCGAGCTGCCCCACAGGTTCTCTATCGAGCTCGCTCATCACCTCTGAAACGGACATCTGCCCGTTCATTATAGAACCAGTGTCCAAACAAGCCCGTGTCGGCTCATTTGTATGGAGTTGTAAAGACCTGAGCCGGTTTCGGCACCCGCGACAACTTGGGACGGAGTCAGGCGCGGTGCGATCGGCGCATCGGCTTTGCGGGAGGAATTAGCATGTCAAAACAATTGGTACTCTGGTCGCTGGCCCTCAGCGTCCTCACCGGCCTCGGCGCCTGCGCCTCGGACACGACGGGCAGCAACGTGGCGGCGGTTCAGGAAGCGATCGACAACTGCCAGGAAGAGCTCGCGAAGTGCGACGTAATGGCCGACGATTGCGAGGCGAACGCCATGGACTGCATGGACGCGGTCTCCGGTGATGGCGCGAGCGAGGGCGACGTCTCGAGCCACTGTGACGGGCTCTACGATATGTGCCTCACAAAGACCGAGGACACGACCTTCTGCGAAGAGCTACGGCAAGCCTGTCTGGATTGTGCGACCGGACACGATGACGACGACAGCGATAGCGATAGCGACGATGAGTGCGATAGCGACAGTGACGACGACAGTGACGACGACG
>JAHEEE010000093.1:5944-11439 GCA_024640845.1 Myxococcales bacterium
GACGACGACAGTGACGACGACGGCGACACCGACGGTGACGACGACAGCGATTCAGACACCGATAGTGACAGCGACACCGACCACTGCGGACACGGTGGCAGCGGCGGCAGCACCGGCGGTAGCGGCGGCGACGACAGCAGTGGCGGCACTGGTGGCAGCGGCGGCGTGATTCTTCCGTAAACCAAACTTCGAGGCTGTCCTCCGAGAGGGGCCCGTTCCTCTCGGGGGGCGCCAGCCTCGACCACGGCGCTCAAGCCGCGCCCGTGTTACTCGTCGTCGCTGTCTCCTTCATCAGCTTCGCCGCCCTCGCCAAGTAAGGTCGAACCCGCGGCGTGTGTGGTATACGCCTGCGCCGCGCCGTGTTGATAAACGAGCTTGCCTCCGGCTTCCCCAACTCGGTAGCCAAGGCCGAAGACGAGGAGGGTCCCGAGAAGTGCGCCGAGTGAGGCCGCCTGTCGACCACGGCCGTCGGGCAACGCCAACGGAAGGCCCATCAGTAGAAGGACGACGGCGCTCGCCCAGACGAACACTTCAGCTGCTTCCTCATGTGTCTCGATGTGCCGCTCTGCGACGACTTGCTCGACGCGGTCCTCTTCCCGTTCTCCGGTGTTCATGGCCACGATGCCCGAGCCCACCAAGACAGCCTGCAACAGCAGCACGGCGGCCCAGGTGCGGCGGTCGAACCATCCTTTCCACCATGCGAAAAGCGCACCTCCGGTGATGAAAGGCATCAAGATCGCCAACGCGATTGGCAGATGCACGACTTTAGGGTGGAACAACAATGAATCCATGACTTCGTCCTCCAACCCCATCTTGGGGCTGCCAATAGCGCGAGGGCCATCGTTCGGATGTGATAGGTGCGTGATTTCCAGCGTTCCGCCGGGCCCCGTGCTACGTGAGGCGGATAGGCACGATGCTTGGGAACGGACCGCCGGGCAGAATGGACAAGGCCAAACAACTACGCATTGCGACCTACTCCTCGGTTGCCACAGCCTTGCTGCTCGTGAGCATGAAGCTCGGCGCGTGGCTCATGACGGGCTCGGTCAGCATCCTCGCCTCCTTGATGGATTCCCTCATGGACAGTGCGGCTTCGACCCTAAATTTACTGGCAGTTCGCTACTCGCTCGTGCCCGCCGACGAGGAACATCGCTTCGGCCACGGCAAGGCCGAGCCCCTGGCCGGACTCGCGCAGGCGGCCTTCATCAGCGGTTCGGCGGTGTTTCTGATTCTTCACGCAGTTGAACGCCTCCGATTCCCCCGCGTTCTCGAGGATGTGGGGATTGGGGTTGCGGTCATGGTCGTCTCGATCGTGTTGACGGCGCTGTTGCTGCTCATCCAGCGGCGAGCCATCCAGAAAACGCAATCCACGGCGATTCGGGCGGATGCGTTGCACTACGCGACGGATCTACTCACCAATCTCAGCGTTATCGTTGCGCTGCTTCTTTCCAGCTACGGTTGGGTCTGGGCCGATTCCGCGATGGCGATCGGGGTGGCCGCTTATATTTTCTACAGCGCGGGACGGATCGGATACGAGGCGGTTCAACACCTGATGGATCGGGAGCTCGGCCCGGAGATCGAAGAGCAGATTCTCACGATCGCGCGGCGCGAGCCCGAGGTTCGAGGGATTCACGATCTCCGAACGCGCCAGTCCGGCCAGATGCGGTTCGTGCAGCTCCATCTCGAGCTCGACGGCGACCTCGCCCTCGACCGGGCCCATGCGATTGCCGATCGCATCGAACGGGAGATCGCGGCGTTGTTACCCGATGCGGAGGTGATCATTCATCAAGACCCGAGCGACGTCACCGAGCATGTCGACCGCAAGCTCTGGCCTCCACCGCCGCAAGAACGCTAGCGCTTGTCGGTATCGATTTTCACTTGCAACGTCCCCGTCACTCGTTCGGTGGACCACAAAGCTGAGCCGACTTCAGAGGGATTCGCCACTGTGTTACCAAGAGGCGCGGGCGATGGAGGCCGCGCGCTGCTTGGCTGGCCTCTATTTGCCGTTGCGAGGCTCGAACATGTACCCCTGGTTGTCACGTCTTCGCGTTCTCTCATTGACGCTAACTTGCATTCTGCTTCTCGGCGGTTGCGGTAGCTCCGGCGGAGGGATCGACCAACCAGATGGAGGCATGAATCCCGACGCTGGTGCCGATGCCGGGTTCGGCGGTCAGGGTGGCGCAGGCGCTTCGAGTGGGACGGGCGGGACTGGCGGCACAGTTGGAGCGGGCGGTACCGGCGGATCCGCTCATTTCCATCCTCGGGACTTCGAGGACCCGGGGGTGCACGGCCTTTACGTCAGCCAGGGACTTCTCGACTGCCGTATTTGCCACGGCAAAGACCTCAGGGGCGGAGGGGACGTCGAGCCAAGCTGCGACACTTGCCACACGCCCGCCGATCCTCAGGCCTGGCGCACCGATTGTGTGTTCTGTCACGGCGGGGTCGAGAATCTCAGTGGAGCGCCACCCAAGAATCTCGACGGCACGCTGACGAGAGAAGCCTCGACCTTCCCCTCGCATGATGCGCACGTGAGCACCGGCCTCACCGGAATGCTCGATTGCGCGGAGTGTCACGTCAACGCGACGGACGTGTTGTCCCAGGGCCACGTGTTTGACGACACGCCGGGAATCGCGGAAGTGGAGCTAGGCGGTGGCCGCAGCCCACGGGGCACCTACGACCCGGGCAGCGGCTGTGCGAGCCTGTACTGCCACGGGAACGGCCAAGGGGACAACGGCGCGATTGCGATGACGAGCCCCGCGATGACTTGCGAGAGTTGTCATGCTGGTACCGACAGCTCGTCGACTGAGCTCGCTGGGATGAGCGGACGACATGGCTTCCACATGTCGATCGGGGCGGGTTGTCAAGACTGCCATCAGTCGACAACCGCTGATGGCGCGACGATCGCGATGCCGTCCCTCCACATCAACGGCCAGCGTGATCATGCCTTCTCGGCACCGGGCTTCTCCTACGATCAAGGCGCCCAAACCTGCACCGGCACTTGTCACGGGTACCCGCACAGCGCACGGCCGTGGCTCGGCGCTGGCGGCAGCTTCCATCCATCGGGATTCGCGAATCCCGACGTGCACAGTCCGGAGATGGAGCTTCAGCGAATGGACTGCCGCGCGTGCCACGGCGCCGACCTAAGCGGCGGCGCGGGGCCGAGCTGCGACACTTGCCACACCCAGGGATGGCGCAGCAACTGCCTCTTCTGCCACGGCGCAGGGGACACGCTGACCGGCGCTCCGCCGCGAGATCTCGGGACCCCCGACCTGGGCCAATCGTTGAGCTTCCGGGCACACACGATGCACGTCACGTCGGGCGTCACGATCGCGTTCGATTGCACCCAGTGCCACATCAAACCGAGTGACGTCCTCGATGTCGGTCATGCGTTCGACGACACGCCGGCGAAAGCCGAGGTCACCTTTGCCGCGGGTCTCAGCTCCGAGGGAAGCTATGACGGAGGCGGGACATGCGCCGGCATGTATTGTCATGGCGACGGGCAGGGACCGAACGGCACGATTAGCGACGGAGCGCTTCCGCGCGATTGCGGCAGTTGTCACGCCGGGCTCGACAGTGGGGCGTCGGCATGGGCTCTCATGGGTGGCCTTCACGACTTCCACTTGGCGGAAGGTGCCAATTGCGCAGATTGCCACGCTGCGACCACGAACGATGGCCGCTCCATTGCCACCTTGTCGCTGCACGTCAATGGCGCCGAGGAAGTGGACTTCTCACTTCCCGGCTTCTCTTTCGACGTTTTGGATCGGACATGTGCGGGTACGTGTCACGGTCATGTGCACGTCGGCTCGCGTTGGCTCGATGCCCTCGAGCGCTATCATCCACCCAACTACGCGTTGCCCGAGAACCACGGCTACGACATGCAGTTGCAGGAAAGCGACTGCCGCAACTGCCACGCGGCCGACCTCAGCGGCAGCCTCGGACCGAGCTGCGATACTTGTCACACGCCGGGATGGCGGTCCGATTGCGTCTTCTGTCACGGGGCGACAGACAATCTCACCGGCGCGCCTCCCCGCGACCTTGCGGGAGTGACCGCAAACATCAGCTTCCCAGGGCACACATCGCACGTGACCGCGGGCATCGCGCGCGGTTTCGATTGCGAGCAGTGCCACGTGAAGGCAGTCGATGTGCTCAGCGCAGGCCACGCATTCGACGATACGAAGGGTGTCGCCGAGGTGGACTTGGCGGCCGGACTGAGCCCGCAGGGTACGTACTCGAGCGCCGCCGGCTGCCAAAGCCTCTACTGTCATGGCAACGGGCAGGGCGACAACGGCGCTATCGCGGTGAGTGCTCCATCGATGACCTGCGAGAGTTGCCACGCGGGTGTGACGAGCGGCCCGGCGGGCTGGGACGAAATGGGCGGTCTTCACGCGTTCCATCTGGGCTCGGGCGCTCGCTGCGAGGATTGCCACCAGGCGACGACCGCCGACAGCGTCTCGATTGCAGATCCAAGCTTGCACGTGAACGCGCTCCGCGATCTCGACTTCAGCGCTGCCGGCTTCACGTGGGACCGGACACAACGAACGTGCGCGGGCACCTGCCACAGCGAGAGTCATAGCGCGCTGCCGTGGCTCGACGCGGGGCAACGCTTCCACCCGTCCGACTACGCAACCCCCCAACAGCACAGCCCCGACATGGAGCTTCAGAGGATGGACTGCCGCGACTGTCATGCCGCCGATCTCACGGGCAATCTCGGGCCAAGTTGCGATAGCTGTCACAGTGACGGCTGGCGGTCCGATTGTGTCTTCTGCCACGGTGCAGACGATAATCTCACGGGTGCACCTCCACGCGACTTGGGCGCGCTTCCAGGATCCGGCTCACACGCGTTTCTCGCGCATACGGTACACGTGACCCCGGGAATCAGCAGCGCATACGATTGCACCGAGTGCCACACGAAGCCTTCAAACGTGCTGACCGCCGGGCATGCGTTCGACGAGACGCCGGGGCAGGGAGAAGTGAGCTTCGCGATGGGGCTGAGCGTCGCGGCCAACTACAGCGGAGCGGGCGGTTGCAGCAGCCTCTACTGTCACGGGAATGGGCAGGGGAACAACGGCTCTGCGGTCGACGGGAGTCCGCCGATGCAATGCAACTCTTGCCATCCGAGCATCGACAGCAGCGAGGGCGACTGGGAGACGATGAGCGGCGAGCACCGCAAGCACCTCCAGGAAGGCGTGAACTGCGGGAACTGCCATTTCGACGTAACCGAGAACGGCCAAACGATTCGAGCGCCATGGCTGCACGTCGATGGCGCGAATCAGGTTCGCTTCACGGACACAGGCATCACCTACAGCCCGGGCACCGGCCGGTGTTCGGGCAGTTGTCACGGAGAGAGGCACGAAAGCGAGCGCTGGTGAGGCACGGCCTGCTGCTCGCCCGGATCAACTAGGACCTTCTGTTGATTCTGAGGTTCCAGTCGTTTCCAGGTGCATCAGGTGCGTGCGAGGTGGGCACGGCGCTAAATTTGCGCGATGAGCCGCCATCCC
>JAHEEE010000141.1 GCA_024640845.1 Myxococcales bacterium
TCAAACGCACCATCGACAAAGACGAGCTGACTCGCATCCCGGGCTCGCGAGGCGACGCACTTCGCGCAGTCGAGCTCCTCCCCGGTGTCGCGAGGCCCCCTTTTGGTCTCGGGCTCCTGATCGTCCGCGGTTCTGCGCCCGGCGACAGCGAGTCATTCATCGACGGCGTCCCCGTACCGCTCATCTATCACTTCGGCGGTCTCACGAGCGTCTACAACTCCTATATGATCGAAGAGATCGACTTCTATCCCGGCAACTTCTCCGTCCGCTACGGGCGCCGCACAGGCGGCATTCTCGAAGTCACGACGCGCGACCCGACGCAAGACCGAATCCATGGCGTCGCCGAGCTTTCGGTCATCGATGCGTTCATCACGCTCGAAGGACCCATTACCGACAAGATTCAAATCTCCGGCGGCCTTCGGCGAAGCTTCATCGATCTCATCTTCCCTGCCGTGGCGCCGGACGACATCGGGGTGACCCAAGCCCCGGTTTACCTCGATTACCAGTTCAAGCTGAACTTCCTTCCGACCAAACGCGATCGGGTTCGCATCTCCGCTTACGGTTCCAACGATCGGCTCGAGTTGTTGTTGGAAGACACAGACGACGTCGACCCCGCGGTTCGCGGCAACGCCGCGCTCAGCACGAGCTTCTACAACAACCAGATCGACTGGACCCGCAAGGTGGGCGAGAAGGTCGATCAACAGCTCAGCTTCAACGTCGGCCCAACGAAAATCAATTTCGGATTGGGCGACTCGTTCAGCCTCCAGGGGACATTCATTCAAACCTACGGCCGCGGCGAGTGGCGGTACCGGATCACGGACCGCGTCGACCTGATCACTGGCGTCGACGTGTTCACAGCGCCGATCAAGCTCGATTACGTCGGCCCGCAGCCGGGTACCCAGGAGGGCGCTGGAAGTCAGCAAGGGTCCCTCGCGGCTCAGACACAGGTCCTCGCATCGATCGACACCGTCGTCTTTCGGCCCGCCGTCTATCTCGAGACCAACGCGCGCTTGGGAAAGATCGTGCGGCTCATCACCGGGCTTCGCCTAGACTACTACAGCGAAATTACGGCGTTTTCCGTCGACCCGCGAATCACCACGATCTTCAGCGTTCGCGAGGATATGCGGGTGAAGCTCGGCGTAGGCATCTTCAGCCAGGCGCCCGAGTTCCAGGAGTCCGACGCCACCATCGGCAACCCCGATCTCGACCCCTTCCACGCCGTGCACCTCGGCGCCGGCTGGGAGTACGACGCCTTGCCTGGGCTCCAATTCGGGGTCGAAGGCTTCTACAAGTACCTCTGGGATCGCCCCGTTTCGACGCCCGGTGGCATTGCGCCGTTCTACATCAACGATGGCATCGGCCGCATCTACGGTGCCGAGTTCCTCGTCAAGGTCCGGCCAGCGACGGGCCGGCACTATTTCGGCTACCTCTCGTACACGCTCTCGCGCAGCGAACGCCAAGACGGACCGAACGAGCCGTGGCGCCTCTTCGATTTCGATCAAACGCACATCCTCACCGCCACCTTCGTCTACAACTTCCCTCGCAACTGGGAGATCGGTGGTTTGTTTCGACTGGTCAGCGGCAACCCATACACGCCCGTCGTCGGCTCGATCTACGACGCGATCAGTGACGTGTATATTCCAATCGACGGGCGCCTGAACTCCTTGCGCAACCCGCTGTTCAACATGCTCGACCTTCGCATTCAGAAGAAGTGGATCTTCCAGGGATGGAAGCTCGCCGTGTTCCTCGACATCCGGAACGTCTACAATCGCAGAAACCGAGAGGGCATCATCTACAACTTCGACTACAGCCAGGAGTCGGGGCTGTTGGGTCTGCCGATCATTCCGGCCCTTGGCATCAGGGGGGAGCTATGATCCGTGTTCTGACGGTGAGCCTTCTGAGCCTCGTCGTCGCGTGCGGCGAGAGCTTTGTGCCTCCGTCGGCGGTCACCGATTTCCGCATCGTGGGGGCCAAGACCGAGGTTCAGGGCGATCCGGCACGGGCGAACCCAAGCCCGGGCGACAGCGTTCAAGTCTCGCTTCTCGCGGTCGACCAGGGCGTCCCCGAGGACGAAGCCTCCGGCGAGCCGACCCTCACACCCGGGCTCCTCCAATGGGAGCTCGTCCCCTGCGTACCGTTGCCCGTGACGCTCGGCGTGCCCATCTGCGGGCTGGAGATCACCCCCTGCGAAGGTTGCGAGGCAACGCCTCCTCAGGATCCGCTCGGCACCCCAATCGTTCGATTCCCGGTCCCGTCGCAAGAGGTGCTCGACACACTGGAGGCGAGCAGTGTGCTTTTGCAGGGCGTGGTGTGTTCCAACGGCAAGCCCACCTCGAGAGATGCGATCCTGCGCTTCGTGAGGGGCGAGACAGACGAGCTCGAGCCTTGCCAGGGCGATCCAGTGCAGGCGGATCGCCTGATCGAAGGGCGCTTCGTGACGATTACGATCCCCATCGAGGGCGATCCGAGTGATCCCAATCTCAATCCCGAGATCCGCACCATCATCGTCGACAACGACGACAACGCGCCGTGGCCGCCTCCTTACGATCAAGAGGTTCCGCGTGATGCGCCGAGTACCGGCTGCGCCGCCGGTCTTTCCGAGGAGCAGCAGATGGGGCTGCCGCGCGCAGGGGACCCCCCTCTGACGCTGAACCTCGTGGTCACCCCGGAGAGCCTCCAGACCTACACGGTCGACGAGATGGAGCTCACCGAGGAAATCCAGGTGAGCTGGCTTGCCGACGGCGGAGGCTACCAAAGCTCGTTCTCCTTCATCAGCGAGCCTGCCAACTCGGTGCTCACGAGCTGGCAGCCCCCTGCGAGCGTCCCCGACGATGGGCAGCTCGTGCGCTTCACCGTCGTCATTCGGGACGGCCGCGGCGGCACCGACTGGGCCGAACGAGGGCTTTGCATCCTATCGCCCGAGTCAGACGCATCTCCGCCCTAAGTGTCGGTTTTTCAAAAACTTCCGGGCATCGTTGACACCGCCTGAGCCCACCCCTACCGTGATGGATCGCGATGGTTGAGCGTATCGGAACGTGCCGCGTTCTCGGTGAAATCGGCAGCGGGGGCATGGCTGTCGTTTACGAAGCGATCCAGGAACCGCTCAATCGGCGCGTC
>JAHEEE010000037.1:0-33973 GCA_024640845.1 Myxococcales bacterium
ATCCGGAACATCATCTCGGACGAGCGAACCAACTCCTTGATCATCATCGCGACCGAGCGCGCCTATCTCCGCATCTTGGAGATGATCCGTCAGCTCGACCTGCCGCTCGAGGGCGAAGGCCGCATTCACGTGCACTACGTTCAGCATGGCGCGGCTTCCGACATCTCCGCCGCCCTGTCGGCTTTGATCGGCGCGTCCGGCCCAACCCCTACGCCTCGAGCCGGCGCCCGCGGCCAGGCTGCTCGGGCCGCCGCAACGACTGTCACGACCTCTTTGTTCGAGGGTGAGATTGCCGTCACTGCATATGAACCCTCCAACGCGCTGATCATCACCTCTTCGCTTCACGACTACACGGCGCTCAAGAGAGTGATCGAACGCCTCGACGCGCCTCGAAAGCAGGTCTTCATCGAGGCGGTGGTCATGGAGCTCGGAATCGAACGCACATCGGATCTGGGCTTTGCGTTCCATGGCGGCGCAGGAGATTTCCCGACTGACGGCTCTCTCTCGCTGTTCGGGTTCAACGCGCCCTCCTCGCTCGATATCACGCAGAACAATCTCACCGGTCTCGCGCTCGGCGTACGCGGTCCGACCATCGAGAACTCGCAACAGCTCGTCGGTTTCTCGGTGCCCGGATTCGGCGTCGTCCTGACGGCGTTGGCGACGTCCGGCGATGCCGATGTCCTATCCACGCCGCACATCATCGCGATCGACAACACCGAAGCTGAGATCAGCGTTGGCGAAAACATCCCGCTACAAACCAATGGCATCGCCCCCGGCAGCTTTGCGGGGGCTGGTAGCTTGGGAGCGCTCGGCGTCGCTGCGCAGGGCAACCAAGATCTGGGTGCCCTGGCGGGCCTCGCGGGCGGGCTCGGAAGCGTCGCTCGACAGGACGTCGGCACGCGGATTCGCGTGGTGCCGCACATCAACGCAAACAACGAGGTTCGTCTCGAGATCGAAGAGGAGATCTCCGAGCAAGGCGCGACCTCGGGCACGTTGGGCGTCGTTTCCATCAACCGACGAACCGCCCGAACCGAGGTCATGGTTCGAGACCAGCAGACGATCGTGATTGGCGGACTCATGCGCGATGCGATCTCGAACAAGGAGGACAAGGTCCCCGTCCTCGGCGACATTCCGATCCTCGGCGCGTTGTTTCGCAGAACCAGCAAGAACAAGCGCAAGACGAACCTGCTGCTGATTCTGACCCCATACATCATCCGGGATCCGGGAGACCTTCGAGAGATCTTCGAGCGGAAGATGCAGGAGCGCCAACAGATGATCGACCGCTACTTCGTGTTCGGCGAGGACAAATTCGAGCCGCATATCGACTACTCGCGAACGCGCGGCCTAGTGTCGGAAATCGCCAACGAGATCGACCGCGTCGAGGAAGAGATCGCGCTCGCGCTTGCAGCGGAGCTCGAACCGCCGCCAGAACACGTGCCACGTGATCCAGTCGGCACGTACCACTCGTCAGTGCGTGGAGACGAGGATTCCTTCGTGATCGGCCCGAACGGGGTGGAGTCGACCGAAGTGATTGAACCGGAAACTGCCGAGCCCCCCGAGGCAGAAGGCGCGTCTACCGAGTCACCAGACGAGGCGGTCGAGCCTGATACAGAGGCGCCGGACGGTGATGCCGAGCCGGAGCCCGCGAGCGAACCGGAGCCGGATGTGCCGACCGAGGTGATCGAGCCGGAACAACCTACCGAGCCGGTGAAAACGGCCGATGGGCAACCAGAACAGGAGCCCACGCCCACCAGCCAACGATCGGAGGACGCGGCGCAATGAGCTTGGAGCAGCGCTACATCGGTGAGATCTTGGTTCGGCGAGGCGCGCTCGAGCCCGAGAAGCTCGAGGTCGCGCTCGAGACGGCGGCGAACCGCGCAATCGACCTCCGCGATTTCTTGGTGGCGACCCACACTGTGGAAGACGACAAAGTCGTTCGAGCGCTCGCCGACGAAGTCGGCATGGAGTTCATCGAGAAGATCGCCACCGAGTTGATCCCCGAGGGTCTCATCGACGCCGTGCCGATCAACTTCGCGCGACAACACCACGTCTTACCGTTGACCCAAACCGACGACAGCGTGCGGGTCGCAATCGCGAATCCGCTCGACCCGTTCCCGATCGACGATCTGCGCATCCTGCTCGGGAAAATGATTGTACCGGTCGCGGCCTCCGAAGAGACGATCGATGACGCGATCAACCGAGTCTACGAGCGCAAGGATGAAACCGCGCTGGCGGAAGCCAAGGAAGGCGAAGAAGTCGAGGAGCTCCGCGATCTCATCGACATGACGGACGAGGCGCCGGTGATCCGCTGGGTCAACAACCTCTTCTACACCGCAGTCAAAGAACGTGCATCTGACATACACATCGAGCCGACCGATGAGAAAGTGATCGTTCGGTACCGAATAGACGGGCGCCTGATTCCGCGCAAAGAAGCGAACCGCGGGTTCCTTGCCTCGATCGTGAGCCGCGTGAAGATCGAGGCGGGGCTGAACATCGCCGAGAAGCGCCTACCGCAAGATGGGAGGATCACGAAGAAGATCGCCGGCAAGGTCGTCGATGTTCGTGTGTCGACCATCCCGACTGCCAAGGGCGAGCGGGTGGTCATGCGATTGCTCGACAAAGAAACCGTGCTGCTCAACCTGATCGACCTCGGTTTCGCTCGCCGTGAGCTGGACCAGCTCGAGCACCTCATCACCCGCCCCAACGGGATCATCCTCGTCACGGGGCCGACGGGTTCCGGTAAGACGACGACGCTGTACGGCTGCCTGAACAAGATCAATACACCCGAAAAGAACATTCTTACGGCGGAGGATCCGGTCGAGTACGAGCTGCGCGGCATCGGCCAGATGCAAGTTCAGCCGAAGATCGGGCTGTCCTTCGCCTCCGGCTTGCGGAGCTTTCTCCGCCAGGATCCAGACGTCATTATGGTCGGCGAGATTCGAGACCACGAAACCGCCGAGATCGCAATTCACGCTTCACTCACCGGTCACTTGGTGCTCTCGACGCTGCACACGAACGATGCGCCGAGCGCCATCACCCGCCTCGTCGACATGGACGTACAGGCGTATCAGATCTCGTCGTCGGTGTTGGCCGTGTTGGCACAGCGCCTCGTACGTAGGCTCTGCGAGCACTGTAGGACTCCGTACACGCCGAACGCGCAGGACCTACGCGAGCTCGGCATCGACGCCGCCTCCGCGCAAGAGAAGCTGGCCGAGCTGAAACGCGTCGCTGCCACGACGGTTCTCGGGGACAGAAACAGCGGCATCCCTGCGTTGCCCGGGCCCGCGGGCTCGAGTCCATCGGATTTGATCTTCTACCATCCCGACGGCTGCGACGAGTGCAGCAACACGGGGTACCGCGGCCGAATCGGCATCTTCGAGCTCATGATCATCGACGAACCCGTGCGCCGTGAGATCCTGAACAATAGCGACGCGAAGACGATTCAGCGCGTCGCTCAACACCAAGGGATGAGACTTCTCCGCGAGGATGGCGCTCGGCAAGTCGTGGCAGGCGTAACGAGCGTCGAGGAGGTTCTTGCGGCAACCCAGGCCGCCGAGGTCTAATCCATGGCCGTCTACGCATACAAAGGGGTCGACGCTCGGGGGAAGTCGGTAAAAGGTGTTCGCGACGCCGACAGCGCGAAAGCCCTGCGTGGCGTCCTCAAGCGAGATGGAGTCCTCGCAACCGAGATCCTCGAGCAATCCGAGGCCGCCCGCAAAGCCGCGCGCGACATCGATTTCGGAAGGCTCTTTCGCCGAGTTTCCCAGCTCGACGTTGCGGTTGCTACGCGACAGCTATCGGTATTGCTCCGTTCCGGCGTGCCTCTCGTGGAGGCGCTCAGCGCGCTGATCGAGCAGCTCGACCACCCCGAGCTCAAGAACGCCTTTACCGACACCCGCAACCAGGTCAACGAAGGCAGTACGCTCGCCAACGCGCTCAAAGCCCACCCGAAGATCTTCCCATCTCTCTATGTGAACATGGTCGCCGCAGGCGAGGCTTCTGGTACCCTCGAAGAAGTTCTCGGGAGGCTCGCCGAGTTCTTGGACGATCAAACTCGATTGCAGAGCAAAGTCCGTGGCGCCCTTGCCTACCCGATCGTGATGGCAGTCGTCGTCGTGTTGATCTTGTTCCTGATGATGTCGGTTGTCGTACCGAAGGTCACCGCGATTTTCGAGAACTTCAACCAGACGCTTCCCTGGTACACGCGGCTCTTGATCTTCGTGAGTGACATCTTCAGCAACTACTGGTGGTTGCTGGCCGCGCTTCTCATTGGCGGCATCTATTGGTTCCGGCGGTGGCAAGCCACGGACGAGGGCCGGCGCAAGTGGGACCTCTTCGTCCTGGAGATCCCCCTTTTCGGCCCGTTGTTGATCATGGTCGCCGTCGCACGGTTCTCCCGAACTCTAGCGACGCTGCTCTCGAGTGGCGTGCCCGTCTTGACGGCCATGGACATCACGCGAAACGTGCTCGGCAACACCGAGCTGATGCGGGTCGTCGAAGACGCGCGAGAAAGCGTCCGGGAGGGCGAGGGAATCGCCAAACCGCTTCGCCAAGGAGATCGCTTCCCCCCGATCGTCACCCACATGATCGCCGTGGGTGAGCGCACCGGGCAACTCGAAGAGATGCTGATCCACGTTGCGGACGCCTATGATCAACAGATCGAGGTGCGTGTGGGAGCGTTGACGTCGATTCTCGAGCCCCTGCTGATCGTCGTGATGGGAGCCGTAGTGGGCGGAATCGCGTTCGCCATTCTCATGCCGCTCCTGCAGCTCAACGAGATGATTCAATGAGGGATGGGCATGACAAGGCGGGGAAAAAGAGACCGGATTTCGCTTCCATGGGAACGGCGCGGTGGCCGCTTGCGCGGAGCGTTGCGCAATACCCGCTGGCAGGCCCTGTTCGGCGCCGTAGTGTTGGTAGCACTGCTCGTCGGCTTTGCGCGCTACTCCGAGCGCCGCATTCGCATGCGCAACACTCGGGTCGCGATCGCTCAGGTGAAACAAGCCATCGATCGCTTTCGGACGGATGTCGGGAGATGTCCGAAGACCACCACGGAGCTCTTGCACCCTCCGCTTTCTCAGAAGCACTACCTCGATTCGATGCCGACCGATGGTTGGGGCAGGCCCCTCCGCGTTCGCTGCCCGGGGCACTTCGAGGACGAAGCCGACGTAATTTCCGCGGGCCCAAGCGGCTCGCTTTTAAGGGACGACAACATTCAATGAACGGAACGGGAGGCTTCATGCCCAACACAACCGAAACACGCCGACAACAGCACATCGACCGGGCGACGCGAAAAGAGGGCATGACGCTCATCGAGATCATGATCGTCATCACCATTTTCGCGATGATCGCCGGCGGCGTGGCTGTTGCTCTACTACCGCAGCTCGACAAAGCGCGAATCAAGAGCACGAAAACCGACGCACAAGCGCTTCGCTCGGCAGTGATGCTCTACGTGTCTGAAAACCCAAGAGAATGTCCGACCGTCGACGACCTGGTCGCCGGGCGCTTCCTGGACGGCAGCCGCCGAACGTCCGACGCGTGGGACACCGATTTCCAAATCAGCTGTGAGGACGGTGAAGTCGCCGTCATCTCGGCTGGTCCCGACCTCGAGTTCAACACCGAGGACGATATTTAGGTCGCCATGCTCGCGCGCGCCCGATCCAAATCGACCAGCGGATTCACTTTGATCGAGGTGATCTTGGTGGTGGCGATCATCGCGGTGGTCGTCACGGGTGCGACGTTCGGGTTGGGCGCGGTCACGCGGACCAGGCTTCGTTCGGCTTCGTTCAGGGTCATGAGCGCCGCTCGATTTGCCTATAACCGTGCCATCACCCAAGGCACGACGACGCGACTCCACTTCGACTTCGAGAAGAACACCATGGCCGTCGAGGAGAGTGAGACCCCAGTCACGTTGGCGACTGGGGATGATCTCGACGCCGAGACCGGGGACGCGGTCGACCCATGGGACCTGGCCCGAAGCCGGTTGGAGAAGCCGCTGGACCCACCTCCCATGCGCTCTCCTTTTCAGCCGATCACGAACGCGAATGGGAAGGAGATCGAACGCTACACCGCGCAGCCACTGGGCGATGGCATCTCAATGCATGCGCTAATCACCCCGCACGAATCCGAAAAGAGGACTGATGGAGAAGGCTCCGTCTACTTCTTTCCGGGCGGGCTCACGGAGCAAGCTGTCATCCAACTGCGGGACTCGAGCGATACGGTCTACAGCGTCGAAATCCATCCCCTCACGGGCAACGCGCGCATCCACAATTTCGCCTTCGAACCCTTAGACGAGATCGACGATGAAGGCGAAGTGAGGGACAACATATGAGCCGCGGATTCACACTCCTCGAAGTAATGATCGCGGTGGCGATCCTCGGGCTCTCACTCACCGCGATCTTTTCGAGCGAGGTCGGCGCGGCCAACGTCGCCGCCCGCGCACGGCGTCAAAACGTCGCAGCGACCTTGGCTCGCTGCAAGATGGGGGAAATCGAGGAGATCATCGCCATCGAAGGACTGCCCGCCCTCGAGAAGAAGGACACCGATGCTTGCTGCGAGCACGCACCGATCGAGGGCTATGAGTGCGACTGGATCGTCGAGCGGATCATCCTGCCAGAGCTGGGCGCCCAGGAGGGAGACGAAGACGAGAGCGAGCAGGACCGTTCACAACGACGGCTGACCGAGACCTACGATGAGATCAACGCGCAAGGCGGGGGTACACCGCAGGAGGTCATCGCGGGACAAGCAGGCAACCTCACGTCAATGGCGCTGGAAATCGGCTACCCCATCCTCAAGCCCTTTCTCGAGGAGCAAGTGCGTCGGGCGAGCGTGACCGTTCGATGGAAAGAAGGCCCACGGGAAATCGGCTTCGACGTCGTCCAGTACCTCGTATCAGAGCAGATTGCGTCGCCGGATCCGAACGACGTGACGCCGGAGGACGGGCAATGAAACGCGGTTTCACGCTCCTCGAGGTGATCCTCGCCGTCACCGTGCTGGCGCTCATCGGGACGATGATATACGGCGGGTTCTCCCAGACGGCCTTGAACAAGGCCCGCGTCGAAAAGGACGTGGACCACTCGCGGATCATACACATGGCGCTTGAGCGCATGACCCGGGAGATCTCGATGGCGTTCGTTTCAACGCACGTCAACCCGTCCCTCGACCTCCGCGTGTCCAACACCGCGTTCGTCGGCAAGGACAGCGGTCGCCAGGATCGAATCGATTTCACGTCGTTCTCGCACCAACGCCTCTATCGAAACGCCCGCGAATCGGACCAAAACGAGATCAGCTACTTTATCACCGAGCACCCGGACGAACCGGGAATGAACGTGCTGGCTCGCAGAGAGCAGAACCGCATCGACGAAGACCCGCGCAGAGGCGGGAAGTCACAGATCCTCGTCGAGAATGTCGAAGAGTTCAACGTAGAGTACTTCGATCCCCTGCTGAGCGAATGGGTCGACACCTGGGACACGGTCAACACGCTGGCCCAACCGAATCGCCTGCCGACACAGGTGCGCATACGACTCGGCGTCAAAGACCCCCGCCGTCCGAGCAAGACACAAACGTTCGGGACGCGAGTCGTAATTCCCATCACCTATGCGTTGAACCACGCCAACTACAACCCATGACCCGGACGACCACACGATCGCGCCCAAAGCGCTCCCAAGAAGGTGTTGCCTTGATCCTCGCGATCACGACGGTGGCGATCCTCGCGGTCATGCTGACAGACATGCATGAGACGACCGGCACGGCCTTTGCGGTGTCGACGTCGCAACGGGACGCTCTCCAGGCCGAGTACATGGCGAAGAGCGCCTTGAATCTCACCCGGTTGCTCATTGGAAAGGAGCCAGAGGTTCGGCGGTTCATCGACCCGCTCTATCGCGCAGCCACCGGACGGCCCGCGCCACAACTACCCGTTTGGAATTTCATCGATGACCTCCTGGCCCCCTTCTGCACCCCCGAGGACGAGCGCGACACGCTCATGCAGCTCGGGATCGATTTTGGAGACACAGTCGGCTTCGACGGCCTACCAGGTCGATGCCATGTGGTCGCGGTGAGCGAGAACGGCAAGATCAACGTAAACGATCCGTTGTTTCTCGACGGTGAACGCGCGCGCAACAACGTGGCCAATCAGCTCTTCGCGTTGACGGGCGGCTATCTCCCCGAGAGCCCCTACGACGCGTTGTTCACGACGCAGGACGAGAACGGCACGATCACGACGCGTCTCGACCTCGTTGCAGCGGTCATAGACTGGTGGGATCGCGACATCCAGCGCACGGACTTCGACCCGGGTGCGGGCGAGACCCGCACCGGTGGCACAGGAACGGAAGACGACTCGATCTACCAACTCCGGGACGACGGCTATCGCAACAAGAATGCGCCGCTCGACTCGATTCAGGAGCTGAGATTGATTCGCGGCTTCTCAGATGATTTTTGGGCGACCTTCGTGGAGCCGATTCCCAACGACCCCGCATCACGCATCTTGACGATCTACGCGTCAGGCCTCGTCAACATCAACGAGGCCAGCCCGCAGGTTCTGCTGGGCCGCGTTTGTGCACACGCACCCGAGTCGACACTTTGTACCGACCCTCTCGAGTCGTTCAAGTTCACGAACCTCTTGAGCACGATTCGCGCACTCATTCCCATTCCTCTGTTCAGTCGTCCGGAGGACTTCACCAACTTCGTCGAGGGCAAAGGAGGCAGCAAAGACCTCTATCCGATGATCACGGGCTTCTTGCCCGAGGGGAGCGAGCTTCTGTTCCTTCCCATCGTGATCGATGAGCAGGAGAAGGCAGCACTCGTTCGCTCTCTGGCCACTGCTGCGAGGATCTTCACCATCGAAGCGACGGGGGTGGTCGGCCGATCGCGGGTTCGCATCGAGTCCGTCGTCAATTTCCACGACCGATGGGTGCCACCACCACCAAACACTGGCCGCATGCCGGGGTTGGGTGTCTTCCACTACTATCGGGTGAATTGAAATGTCGTTGGTTTTGGGAATAGAGATCACACCACGCGTCGTGCGCGGAGCATTCCTGAAGACGGCGTTGCGCGGATCGGAAATCGAGCGCTATGCGGAGGCTCCGATTGCACGTCCGACGGAGTCACAGTCCGAGGCGGATGCACTCAGAGCGGCGGTCGGTCAGGTCCTCGCTCTAGGAAGCCGACCACCCGACCGGATCATCGCTTCGCTGAATGGCGAGGCCGCGTCGTTGAGGCTGATTGACCTTCCCGCCGGGGTGGAGAAAAAGATCGCCGAAGTCCTTCCGGGAGAGCTCGAGGCGGTCCTTCCGTTCGACATAACGGACTCGGTCGTGGACTACCAAATCGTCGGAAGAACCAACACGACCATTCAGTTGATGACTGTTGCCGTGCCGCGCGCCAGCGTATCCGCGCGACTCCAACAACTTCAGAATGCCGGGGTAGACCCGCGGGAGCTGGCAGTCGGAGCAGCCGCCTTCGGTGGGCTCGGCGGCATCATCGAAGAGTGGCTGTCGGAGCGGACCGTGCTGGTCATCGACGTTGGCCCGGACAACACGGATTTCGCGATCCTCACAGCCGGGCAATGCACCTTCGCGCGAACGCTGTCAGGCGGAATGAACCTCGTGGAATCGGGCCGGCGAACCGAGCTCGGCGCCTCCCTGCAGCGAACGCTCGCAAGCTATAAGGCGCAGCGGGCGGAAGAGCCCTCCATCATTCTGCTCGCGGGGGAAACCGCGCCGATGGAAACCGCTCGCCAATGGCTCACCGAGCAGCTTGGCATCGAGTGCGGCACGGTGCCCATACCCTCCGCACCCGGCGCAGACGAGGACACGGTTGCGAAGTTCGCCAAAGCCGCGGCACTGGCGGCTCGGGCCATCACTAGAAAGAAACAACTCGATCTTCGGCAAGGCGAGTTTGCATCGAGGGCGGCGGCAGGCGAGCTCCGCCAGCACTTGCGCCTCATCGCCGTGTGCGTCGGCGCGGTGCTCCTTTCGTTCATCGTCTCACTCGGCGCACGCTACCGGGTCGCGCGAGCCGAGCACGAGCAACTCACCGAAGATCTCGCCGAGGTGAGCCAGGACCTGCTTGGCGAAGAGACCCGGACCGCCCTCCACGCAAGGGAGCTGCTCACCGCAGGACCGCGTATCGACGACCCGCTTCCGCGGTTCGATGCTTACGACGTGCTCGAGGCGATTTCCGAGAGCATCCCGCCCGAGATCAAGCATGACACGCGACGCTTACTGATCGAGATCGACGATGACGGACAGACCGGACGATTCGAGGTCCAGGGCACCGTCGACTCCATCGCCGAACGTGACCGTCTCGTCGAGGAGCTTCAGTCACACAAGTGCTTCGCGGACGTGGAAAAGGGATCGATCTCGACGACCGTCGGTGATCGGAAGGACTACAAGGTGGCCGTGAAAGTGGAATGCGAAGTCCAGGCCGACGCAGGGAAGGAGGAGTAGCGTGGCTTTTGGTGACGCGTTCGACAATCTGCGAAGCTGGTCCGACAGCTTGAGCACTCGTGAGCAACGCTTGCTCGGCATGATGGGCCTGGTGTTCGGGGCTCTCCTGATCGTCCTGCCAATGTACGTCGGCATCGCGACCATCTCCGATGTCGAGAACGAGAACGAGGAGATCGTGCAGGTCCTGCGCGACATCAAGCGAGCAGAGCCCCGCCTTCGGCAACAAAAGGCCGAGAAACGGGCCATCGATGCACTCTACGATCGGAAGGCACCGTCGCTCGGAGGCTTCCTCGAAGAACGCGCGCAGCAATATGGCATCACTGGCCTCGGGATCACCGACCAGCCCAATCTGGACCTCGGTGACTACAGCCGCCGCTCGGTGCGCGTGAGCCTTCCCGTCGTCGAGCTTCGGCCGCTCATCGAGATGTTGGCCGATATCGAGAACAGCTCATACCCCGTCTCGATCGAGCAAATCCAGATGACCGGTGGACGGATGAGAACAGGATACACCGTCAAGCTGGCGGTCAGCGCATATGATCGCAAAGTGCCCGGGCTGGCGGAGTAGAGGCAGTCGTGCAGCGCATTCCGATCAAGAAGATATTGAAGTGGGCCGGATACCCGGCGTTCTTTATCGTGTGCTTCGTGTTCTTCGCATACAAGACCTTCCCCTACGATCGGCTCGCCGATCGCTTGGCACAGGAAGCGCAAGCCCGAGGCTATGAAATCGAGATCATCGACCTCACGCACTCCGGTCTCAGCGGACTCGCTTTCGAAAGCCTGCGGGTCGTGCTCCCCGCCGAAGAGGGGTCGCCTCCGCTGGACGTGATCTTCGACGAGCTCACGGTAAGCGCCTCCCTCTTGTCACTGATGACCGACACGACATCGTTCAGCTTCGACGCCGAGCTCGCCGGAGGCGAAGCGGTGGGTGACGTTTCGATTGGCACGGACAACATGGAAGTCGAAGCCGAAATCGAAGACATCGATCTCGCTGCGATCCCGGCGCTCCGCAGGTTCACTATGGTCCCGATGACCGGCACGCTGAACGCAGAGATCGATCTCTCCATGCCGAGCAACGTCGCGGAGTCCACCGGCAACGTGGAGCTGACCATCGACTCACTCAACGTCGGAGACGGCAAGACCCAGCTCGATATCCCGGGCTGGGGTGGGCTCACACTCGATCGCGCCGACGCAGGCGACCTCGAGCTACTGGCGACGATCTCCGAGGGGACCGCCACAATCGAACGCGCCAAGTCCCATGGGGAGGACCTAGAGCTCGACGCAGTGGGAACGGTGCGCCTCCTCCGTCCCATCAAGCGCTCTGAGCTGAACCTGATGGTCCGGGTCAAGATTGAGGACGCATACAAAGACAGAAGCGCGAAAGTGGCAACGATGCTGGAGCTTGCGTCGTCGGGCCTCGAGGCTGCGATGACTCCCGATGGCGCGATGCAGTACATGATCGGAGGGTCCGCAGGAGGCCGCTTGCGGCCCCGAGCTGCCGGGCGCCTGCCGTTCGAAGCCCCAAAGTGAAGCTGGCCACTGGACGCGTTGGGGGGCTGTGCTTTAGAGAATACCGCCCCAGGCCAGCGCCATGACGGAAAACGACCCAGATCTACCGGACGAAATCGACGAACCAGAAGACGTCGAGGTCTTGGGCGAAGAGCCGAGTTACCGGGCGACCAAGGATGATGCGCTCGCGCCGGCCCAGTCGGCGATCTCTAGGCGGGATCCGCTCGCGGTCTACATGCGCGACGTTCATCGCTACCCGCTTCTGTCGAAGGAAGAGGAACACGACCTCGCTGTACGCTACTTCGAGGAAGACGACGTCGAAGCAGCCAAGCGGCTAGTGACCTCCAACCTGAGGCTCGTCGTGAAGATCGCGTACGACTACCGTCAGGCGTACAAGAACATCCTCGACCTCGTACAGGAGGGCAACATCGGCCTGATGCAAGCCGTGAAGAAGTACGACCCCTACAAGGGGGTCAAGCTCTCGAGTTACGCAGCGTGGTGGATTCGCGCGTACATTCTTCGCTACATCCTGAACAACCACCGACTGGTCAAGGTCGGGACCACGCAGGCTCAGCGCAAGCTCTTCTTCAACCTCCAAAAGGAGAAGGCACGCCTATCGGCGATGGGTATCGAACCGACCGCTGAAGTCATCGCCGAGCGGTTGAACGTGCCCAAGCGGGACGTCGTCTCGATGGATATGCGGCTCGCCGCAGGTGACGCCTCGCTCGACGCACCCGTGGGCACATCCGAAGGACGCTCCGTTGCTCGCGTCGAGCTGTTGCCTTCGCAGGACGTTCGAGTGGACGATACCCTCGCGGACGCGCAGGTCGGCGACCAGTTCGCCGAGAAGATTCACGAGTTTGGAGACACGCTCGAGGGCAAGGAGAAGAAGATCTTCGACGATCGATTGGTCTCCGAGGACCCCAAAACCCTGCAGGCGCTCGGCGACGAGTTTGGGGTGAGCCGCGAGCGCGTCCGGCAGATCGAGAAACGACTGCTGAAGAAGCTCAAGGAGTTCTTGCGCGATGAGCTGGGCGAGACGGTGGTCGACGTCTACGAATCCCAGTAGGGTTCGCGACGCCGCTCAGATGTGGTAACGCGCAGGGATGGCCGGACGCTTGTCGATCGTGGCGACGCCGATCGGGTGTTTGGAGGACATCACCCTGCGGGCCTTGCGCGTATTGAGGGAAGCAGAGCTGATCCTCGCAGAAGACACCCGCCACACGCGAACGCTGTGCGCCAAGCACGGCATCGATACCCCGCTACGCTCGTTTCACGCGCACAGTAGTGACGAAAAGGTAGCTGCCGTAGTCGACGCGTTGCGGGGGGGCGCCCGCTTCGCCCTCGTCAGCGATGCGGGCACACCGTTGGTGAGTGACCCGGGTGCGCACCTCGTCTCGCTCGCCGCAAAGGCCGGTGTCACGATCGAGGCGATTCCCGGACCAAGCGCCGTGCTGGCTGCACTTTGTGTTGCGGGGTTCCGAGTGCGCCGATTCTCATTCGAGGGATTCCTCGCACGCGGAGGCAAGGAACGGCGCCAGGCGTTCGATCGAATGCGGGACTCCGAGGCAGCCGTAGTTTTCTTCGAGTCTCCACACCGCATTCAGGCGACCCTGCGCGATCTGGAGGAACACGTGGGGGTCGACCGTGAGGTTGCCGTGTGCCGCGAGCTCACGAAAATCCACGAGCAAACGCTTCGAGGCCCTCTGCCGGAGGTCCGTGGGGCGCTCGCAGATCCGCCGAAGGGCGAAATCACCGTCGTGCTCGAAGGGAAGCGCAGCGATCGCCCGGCAGAAGATGTCGACGTCGCCGCACTGGTGAACGGGTGGAAGCGCGATGGAATGACCAACAAAGAGATGGCCGAGCGGCTTCGTGACGACTTTGGTTGGAAGCGGAACGCGGCATACCAGGCCGTGCTCGATGCGACCTCGAACGACGACTAGCTCGCTGACGTGGGCAATGTCATGCAGACGCGCAAGCTCCCCGCGGTGCCTGCTTCGGTCCAAATGCGTCCGCCTTGGGTTTCGATCACGCTTCGGGCGACGGCGACCTCGATCCCTAGGGCATCCGAGCGCGAAAGAGGCTTCTCCAGCTTCTCCACAATCGAGAGCGTATCCGCGGTGGCGTCTTTGAGGCTCGCCATGAGATCGAACTGAACGAACCCCTTCCCCGCCTGATCGCGACGAGGCGGCGCGACGCGGATCGAAATATCGGTTTCGGAGGAACGGATCACCAACACGGTGAGACTGACCAGCGCCTGGACCGTTCGGTGCCGGTCTACGAAGACGCGAGGCAACCCCTCCGACACGCCCCCGACGACCGAAGTGCCGTCGGCGCGGGCGCGCGCGAACCCAATGGCTTCGGTCACGAGCTCGTGTGGAGACACCCACTGCTGCTGCAGCCGGAGCGTGCCGGCCTCCATACGAGCCTGGTCGACAACGGTCGCGACCAATCGCAGCAAGCGCTCGGCGGCGGCACGGATCGTACGCACACTCCGCTCCTGCTCGGCGTTGAGCTCTCCATCGACGCGCCCGAGCAACATGTCGGAGAAACCGGTCACCGAATTGAGCGGATTACGAAGATCGTGACCGAGGGCTCCGAGAAAGCGAGCCCTCTGGCGTTCCGGCAGCTCCGACTCCGTCTCGTAGGTGCCAACTGTCTCGAGCACCGGCGCCATGGCTTCGGGCGCAAGTTCCGTAGCGGGCGGGACGGGAGGCTCGGCGGAACCCAGAAGAAGCGTCAACGCGCGAATCGAAAAGACACTCTGCAAGAGCCCTACGCCCATGACCATGAGCGCTCCCCAGACGCGATGCTGGTCCGCCAACAACAGCCACAGCCCGGCGAAGTAGACCGCCGAGCAGAGCAACGCCCAGCGCAGCCGTCGAATCGTTGGGTGTCTAGACACGCTCACGCCCGCCCTCCGACTGGAAGACGAATCATGAAACGCGAGGGCGAGCTCCCGTGATAGAGCGAACCGCCGTGGCGGCCGATGAGCTCCGAAGTGACTGCAACGGGCCACTGACGAATCTTCGTCATGTCCTCGGCGGCAAGCACTTCGGCCGTCGTCGGCAACGCCTCGAGCGTGGGCCGGTCCGAGCTGTCCGCACGTACCTCAATCGCGAAATAGTCTCCGGAAGGCGTCAGACTCACTCCAATGTCTGCCTCCCGATGGCTCGTCGCCAGAAAGTCCGCCAGGACGAGAATCGAACGACGAAGCCGGGCTTCATCGGCTTCGGCAATACACGGCTCGTTGGGGAGCGTGCATTGAACATGCCGCTTGTTCGACCAGAGCTGCCTGGCCTCCGTCGTCGCCCGGCTGACGAGCCCGGCGACATCAACCCTCTCGGTGTCGAGACGGAGTTCACCCTCAGCGAGCTGAGAGATGTCGAGTGCACTGTCGAGTAATACCCGCAGGCGGATGCCGGACGCACGAATGATCTCCAGATCCTCTCTCTGCGAGGCATTCACATCGCCGTCGATGCCGCTCAAGAGGACGTCGGAGAAACCGAGCACCGCGTTGAGCGGCGTGCGAAACTCGTGGCGAAGCGCTCTCAGGTAGTCCACCTCGTCCGGACCTCCGCTCGATTCCGACAGCCGCTCGGGCGGGTCGGGAACCGCCGACGCCGAAGCGGCGATTGAACCAAGTGCCGCTCGCGGGTCGCCTGCATGCGCTTCGTTGCTCGATTCAGATTTCGACAGCGCCACGAAAAGTCTTCCGGGGACGAAGACGGCCGCAACGGCCGAGAGCATGAACACCGCCCAGGACGAGCCATCACGAACGCCAGCTGCGAAGAACAAGCCGAGGCCCGTCAGCAGGGCCAACGTCGAGGCATAGACCCGGTACCGAAGGGCTGCCACACGCTGCAACTCCACCCGCAGTGAGTCCCCGCCATCCCCCACGTCAGCGTCCGATCTCGATCTCCGGTACGCGATGCGAGCCTTCGTCCCGCAAGCGCAGCGCAAGGTCGATGCGCGCAGCGGCGTTGATCAGCCCGAGATGACTGAACGCCTGGGGGAAGTTCCCTAGCAGCATCTTGCTCCCAGGCTCGATTTCCTCGGCGAGCAGCCCCAAGTGATTGGATGCCTCGGCGTGCGCGACGAAGACATGCTGCGCCTCGTCAATCCGACCCGCCATTGCAAGCACCTCTGCAAGCCAGAAACCGCACAGAACGAACGCACCTTCTTCGCCACCGACGCCATCGTCGGAGCGATAGCGGTAGACGTGCGGCCCCTCACCGAGCTCGGCCTGAATCCACTCGACGGTGCGAAGCACGCGCTCATCACTCGGAGGAAGAAACCCGTGAATCGGCAACAACAGCAACGACGCGTCCGGGTGCTCATGATCATAGGCGGCCACGAATCGCTTGCCGGACTTGTCCAGGCCCCGCACACAAAGCTCGGCATGAAGCTCGTCAGCCGTCTTCTGCCATCGGCTTTGCAAGATCTTGTCGCCGAAGAGCGGCGCGAGCTCTGCCCCCCGCCGAAGCGCTAACCAGCTCATGAGCTTGGAGTGAACGTTGTGCCGTTTGCCAGCACGCGGCTCCCAGATACCGTGATCCGGTTCGGGCCAGGTGGCCGCCACGTTGTCCACTACCTCCCGAAGCCGGCGCCAGCCGCGCGCGGTGAGCGAGCCCCCGCCGCGTTCGTAGACGTATGCGGCATCCATCAGCGCACCGGCGGTGTCGAGCTGCACTTGGTCCCTTGCCCCGTTGCCCACGCGGACCGGCTGGCAACCACGGTATCCGGCAAGATGGTCGAGCGTACGCTCATCGGGCACTCGCTCGCCATCGACCGCGTACATGACCTGAAGCTTCCGATCGCGCTCGAGGGTATCCCGCACGAAGTGAAAGAACTCACGCGCCTCGCTTCGGCAACCAAGAAGGTTCGCGGCACGCACCGCCATCGCCGTGTCCCGGGTCCACGTGTAGCGGTAGTCCCAGTTGCGCTTGCCGCCTATCCACTCGGGGATGGAGGTCGTCGGCGCTGCGACCATCGCGCCGGTAGGCGAGTACATCAGCAGCTTCAACACCAAGCCCGATCGAATTACGTGATGTCGCCACGGGCCGTCGTACTGGAGGCCACGCACCCAGTCGCGCCAACGCTGTCGAGTCTTGCGCAGAGCCTCGAATGGCCGGTACGCCAGCACGGACTCGGCCTCCGTCGTGTTCCAACTGATGACAACCCAAACGCGCTCACCCGCTTTCAGCGGAAACACCGCCTCCACGCCGCCTTGCGGGCGCGCCTTCCACCGCCCGACGCCCCCAAGCACCGCCATGAGCCGCTCTCCGGAGGCGCCTTTGGCAAGCACGCTCGTCCCGTTTACCTCAAACGTCGTCTCGGAGAGACCGTACCCAAAACGCGGATCGAACACCACCCGCACCATCACCTCGCCTTCGACACACTGGACGCGTCGATGCACCTCGTGCATCGCGGAGCGAGGGTCGTCGGTCCAGGGCATGTAGTCGGTCAGCCGAAGCACACCGCGGCCCTCGGCACGAAAGAGGGTTTCCAGGACGTTAGTCCCCGGATCGTAGCGCTGCAGGGTTTCGAACGGGTAGTCGACTGGGCGCACCGAGGTCGAGCCACCGTGGTCCTCGTCGAGGAGCGCACCGAAGACGCTCGGGCTGTCGAAGCGCGGCAAGCAAAGCCAGTCGATGGCGCCGTCGGCACGCACGAGGGCCGCAGAGAAGCCGTCGCCGATCAAGCCGTGATCCGCAATGGAGAGGCCGCGCGAAGACGCTTCGTCGGTGAACACGAAAGGCCGGCCGAGCCTCTTGGCAGCACTGTAGAGATCCATCTGCCCGGGAAGGATAGCAGATCGTGCGGATTGCAACGCACATGCTACAGCCAGCCGGTGCGGGGACGAAAGACGCAATGGGCTTTGCCGCTCTTCTTGATCGCCCTGACGTTCTTGTCGACGTTCTACGTCGGTGCTTCGCGCGTCTTGGGGCGCCCACCCGCCTCGTTCGACGAGATCCTGACAGGGTGGGTGTTCTCAGTGCCACTGATGGCGATTCTCCTGGCGCACGAGTTCGGGCACTTCTTTGCGGGCATGTACCACCGGGTGGACGTGTCCCCACCCTATTTCATCCCGGTTCCGTTCTTTCTGCTCGGCACTCTCGGGGCGGTCATCCAAATACGACAGCGCATCCGCTCACGAAACGCACTGCTCGACATCGGTGCGGCGGGTCCATTGTGCGGCATGGTGGTCGCGGTGCCGGTCGTGATCTACGGGCTCGCGACGTCGCCCGTGCAACCCCTTCCTGAGACCGAGTACTTCATCGAGGGCCGTTCAGTTCTTTATCTTGCCATCCTCCATGGTCTGAAGGGGACCATCGCCGCCGGGTATGACGTCTCGCTCAGCCCGACCGCACTTGCGGGCTGGGCTGGGCTCCTGGTCACGATGATCAACCTGCTCCCCTTCGGTCAGCTCGACGGCGGCCACATCGCATATGCACTCATGGGTCCGCGACAAAACCGAGTTTCGAAGCTCGTGATGCGCATACTGCCCTTCGTCGCCGTGCTGATCGGTTTGGCCTACGGGGTGCCGAGCTACCTCGAGGGCGTGCGGGGGGACCGACTGATGTACGACGTAGCCGCCGGCATGCATTGGCTCGTCTGGGCAGGTGTACTTTGGTTCCTGACCCGGGCAACGGGCCCAGGTCATCCTCCGACCGAGGACACCGAGCTGACGCCCGGCCGCCGGATGATAGGTTGGTTCACCCTCTCGCTGTTCGTCCTGTTGTTCATGCCGTCGTGGATCCGCGTGCAGTAGGAAATTTCACCAGAACCTCGGAATTCCGTAGGTTCCAGCCATGCGCTTTCGCCGTTCCTCCGGGCTGCTGTTTGTGGTCCTCGTCGCCTCACTGAGCGCGTCTTCCTCGGCGCGCGCTTGGACGCGAACGGTCGTGCAAAGCGCTCGCGCAACGGTCGAGGTAGAACCCGACGCAATGCTCTCCATCCTGCTTCGCCTGGACGTCGAGGTGCACGCGGGATGGCTGCAAGAGCTGGAGCTAGTGGATCTCGGCCCCGGCGTCGAGCTCGACCGATACCGGCCGCCGTACTTCCGATCGGAGGAAGGCGAGGTGTTTCGTCCCGAAGCGGACCTCCACGAGGACGGTCGAATCCGCCTCTGGTTCCACCGGCGCGATGCGCCGCGACGGGGCGAATATCAAGTCTTCATGCGCTACCGTACGAAAGCAGATGCGCGCGCCGTCGAAGCGAAGGGGCAGCCGCGCGCCCGCGTCGTGTGGTCCGTTCCCGCGTGGGAGACGGGGCTCCACGACGTATCAGTCGAGATCCGGGCACCCAAAGGAAGCGTCGTCCCTGATGAAATGAAGGACACCTCCCCCGGCGTCGACTTGCAAGTCATCGAAGACGCGGGGCGCACCACCATGCGATGGCGGCGAATCCACTTGCCGCGCATGACTGATTGGCCGCTCGTGCTCGACGTGCCAGCAGGCTCGATCTCATTGTCGGTGGCGGCCGAAACCACGGAGATCCCGGACGGCTTTCGACCGATGAAGACCCCAAAGGAGCGGCATGTCGCTTGGGCAATCCTGCTGCTGGCCGTGGTGACGCTGCTCAAGCGGCGCTCCATGGAACACCGCCTCGGCCGCACCGAGCTTTGGATTCGCGCGGGTTGGCCGACGGTTCTCGCCGCGACGACGCTCTGGGTCGCCATCGCGCAGTGGTTGATCCCGACCCACATGGCGTGGGGGCTGCCCTTGATCTGCTTGGCGCTCCATCGGCCGATTCTCCTGAGGCCGAAAGCCGCGAGGACGTGGACCCCAACGGCACTGTCGAAGCTGACCGCAGCCGATCCGCCCGATCTCCTCGATGCGACGACCCCGGTTGGGGCGGCGGTGCTCTTCGGAATCAGCACCATGCTCTTCGCCGCCGGACAGCCAACCGGGGCGTTATTGCTCCTGCCGGTGTTCCTATCGAGCACTCGTCTTCACCACGCGCCAACCGCGGCCTCGACGATCGCAGCGCTTCGCAAGCACGCACTCGAGCTTCGGTTGCCCGAAGATGCACCGGCCATGTGTTTCCAATGGGAGCGCGATAGCGAAGGATTGCCGCGCCTTCGGATGCATCTCGGAACGAGCCGGGTTGGTCTGCTCAGCCTGAGCTTTGTCCTGACATCGCGCTCACTTGGCTTCCTTCGTCCCCGGGGCATCATGCTGCTCGTTCAAACGCGCGCGCAGTCGGATGCAGACGACCTGATGCGCCGCCGTACGGGCGACGACACCGAGCTTCGCGAGGAGGACGGTAGCATCCTTCGGCTCATCGACTGGAACGCCGAAGCGATCGAGCTTCTGAGGGTCTTGGCACACGAGGCTCCGAAGCCTGTAAAAGCGTCGCGCGGAACTTGGTTGCTTCGAGAGATCTCCGAGCCGGGACGCAAAGCGGCCTAGCCGCTACCGACCGATACGCGCAGCAAGCGGCGCAAGAATGCGGTCCACCTGTTTGAGCTCGCGAACGACATCCTCGTCGTCGAAGTCGATCTCGGCGATTAGCGCCTCTTGCACCGCGTCATAGAGCCAAGTCGCGGACTCGGGATCCTCGACGCAGGCGGCCGCCTGGTGGCCCTGATGGTTCAACGCGGGAAATTTCTCCACCGCTTGCTCGAGCACGCTTACTCGATCGCCGAGGTATTCGCGCATCGCTTCGAGCTCGTCGGACAACGGCCCGAGCATCTCCGGAGATTTAGCCAGATGCTTGTCGAACGCGCCGGGGGAACGCTCGCGCACCCGCTCGAGCACGAGGCGCATCACCATGACGTCGCCCAAGTGCCGGAGCACACCACGCACACCTGGGATGGCGCCGGTCGAAGAAATGATGTGCATGAGGCTGCCGGCAGCCGCAACACGACTTTGGTCGTCGACTTCGGGATCTTCGACAATTCTTAGTACCGACTTCACGTCCTGACTGAATCGCGTCAGTGCAGGGGTCATCAGCTCGATGAAGCGCTCACGCGACATATCACCTCGGAACCAGTGACCGGCCCCGCGGGCATGTTACCTCAACTCCGGTCGGTCCTGCGTCGGTTTCGATGATCTTGAACTCCACTCGGCGGTTTTTCTCCCAAGCTTTGGCGTTACTCTTGCGGTCCACTGGGCAGCGTTCGCCGTAGCCAGCCGACCGCAAGCGATCCTTGAGAACGCCCCGCTCGATGAGGGCGTTCATGACCGATGCGGCTCGTGCTCGGGTGAGCTGGATGTTGTACTGATCGCTGCCTCGCTCGTCGGCATGGCCCTGAATCTCGACCAAGGTAATCTGTGGGCTGGCATTGAGTGTGGCCGCGACTGCGTCGAGCAGCGGGAAGCTCCTCGCCTTGATGATGGCGCTGTCGGTCTCGAAGTAGACCTTCTCCAGGATGGTGATTTGCGTGTCCTCGAGAATGACGAGGCCCTTGTCCGGACAGCCGTCTTCGTCCTCATGGCCGTTGTACGTCTCCGGATCGTTCGGGCAGGCGTCGTCGACGTCGAGGATCCGGTCTCCGTCGTTGTCGACATCAGGACAACCATCTTCATCTTGGAACTTGTCGAAGTCTTCCGGATCATTCGGGCAGAGGTCTCTTTCGTCCGGGATGCCGTCGCCGTCGTTGTCGGGGTCCGGGCAACCATCTTCATCCTGGAAGCCGTCGAAATCCTCAGGCTCGTCGGGACACTGGTCCATGTCATCTGGAATTCCGTCGCCGTCCCGATCGCCTTCGCGACCCTCCGGACAACCGTCTTCATCGCGGTCACCGTCGTAGTCCTCTTTGACCAATGGACACGCATCGTCGATATCCAAGATGCCGTCACCGTCGTTGTCGCGATCGGGGCAGCCGTCGCTGTCTTCGAAACCGTCTTTGTCCTCGGCGTCATCCGGACAGCCGTCGTCGTCGTCCGCAATGCCGTCATTGTCACGATCGCCCACCGCCGGCTCGTACATGAAACCGAGCACGACACGCGCATCCGCGGCTTCAAACCCAGTCTTCGGAATCCCGGCACCACCCGCCGCATAGAGGAAGCTCTTGTTGGTCACGAAGTACTTGAACCCGAGCAAGGCTTCCATCGAAAGGGTGCCTTTGGTCCCAATTTCCTGGGCGATCTTGGTTCCGTAGAGCTCAAGAACGATGTCGAACGACTGCGCGACGCGAAACGCCGAACCGAAGCCAAAGGTGATCAAGTCGTTGTAGGTGAAGCGGCTGCCTTCACCCTGATCGACGGGTGCAATCGCAACATCGTTGGGATTCTCGGCTAAGCTCGTCGAGGGGATCGAAGACCCATCCCAAATGAAGCTGGCGCCCTGCCCGGAATTCCAGCGATAGCCGCCTTCGAAGGCAAAGCGGATCTTCTCGATCGGTTGGAACTCCAGCACGACGGTAGGCCAGAGCGAGAAGCCTGGCTCACCCGCAAACTGATTTGCCTTCGCAGTGGGAAATCCAGCGCGGAGCGTCACTGCGATCCCGAGCGGGTACTCGCCGAGATTCAAGAGGCGAGCCTTGACGTTGAGCGTCAGATCCCCGACGCCCTGAGAGCGCAGGCCTCCGGCTTCGAGGTTGTAGAGACAAGTGGTTGAACCTTCGAGGCAACTACCTTCGCGATCAGGCGCCTGCACCGCGTTACCACGAAAGAACGTGATCGGAAGCGAAATGCCGACCACCAATCGATCGATGATGCCGAAGTTGAACTTGAACGTGCCAGTGAACCCCTGTCGTGCAATCCGGTTCTGTCGTGTCGCGTCGTCGGCGGCACCGTTCGGATCATTTATGAAGCCGTTGTAGCGAAGGATCCCGAAGCCCGCGTCGAGAATGAGCCCGAAGCTGAACTCCTTGTGGGGCATGACCTCGCTGCCATTCACGCTGAAGTAGCCGCGGGTATCGACGGCCGGCCGAAACAGGTGCAGATCCATCCCGCCATTCACGAGCGTGGCGTCTTGGGCCCCCGCCGAGCTAGGAAGCGCACACGCCCCGAGCAGGAGCAGTACGAGCCATGCACCCCGCCGGGACGAATCCCTCCTGGACTGTGTTCCCCCAAACACCCATCTCCAGTGTGTCACGGGCGGCGCCCATTAATCAACGATTCTGCGCCTCTGGGCAGCTTTCGCCTGCCGGGCCAACTGTCGAGCCTCCTGGCGCTGCTTCGGGGTAATGCCCCGTACCTCGAGCACCAACGCCGCCTCGCGCAGGGCACGGTCGAAGTCCTCGTCCCGCAGCGCGCGGTCACCATCATTGATGTGGGACTGAACATATCGATAGCGGATCTCGCCGAATTCCGGCGTCTGCCGCAACACACTGTCCTCTGGGAGCTCTTGAGCGATCGCATATGCTCGATCGAATCGCTCGCGCGCCAACGCCTTGCGCGCTCGAACGAGCTCCCTCTCCCATTCCTGCGGCTCGTCGATCGACACGTCGTCGCTTCGCCCATCTGACGGCGTCTCGGCGGATTTTCTCGTTGCGGTGTTGGTAGCTCTTTGCGCGGCGGCCGCAGGCGCAGGCTGCTCGGTGGAGGTGGCTTTGGGTCCAGCGGATCCAGGCTGCGGGCGCAAGGTCGTGAGGACGGCGCCAGCACCGGCCATCAATAAAAGGGCGATGACCGACAGCGCGATGATCGGTTTGCGCGACGAGGATGAGGATGGCGCTCCAGCGGCCGGCTCTTCGGGCAGCGCGACCAAGGTATGAGCACCTTCGGCGGGGAGAAACCGAAATCGCACCTGGCCGAGCTCGAGGATGTCGCCGCTTTCGAGAACGGCTCGTGTTGCGCGGACACCATTCACGCACATCCCATTGGCGCTCTCGAGGTCGAAGACCGTTACCTTTCCGTCACGCACCTGCACCTCGGCGTGCTCATGTGAGATCGATTTATGATTGATCCAAATGTCGAGTCGTTCGTCGCGCCCGATGCGCAGCGCCGACTTGCTGAGCGTGAACTCCGCGCCCGCAGCCGGCTCACCGAGAACCACTAGCCTCGGCGGGGGCTGACTTTTCGGCTTTGGCGAGGGTAACGTGTTGGCGGTGGCCACGACGTCCGATTGAAACGCGAGGTCGTAGTCGCCGATGCCGAGTTGATCCCCCGCCGCGAGCTCGGCCTTGCTCTCGATGCGCTCCCCGTTGACCGTGACCCCGTTGTAGGAACCGAGATCCTCGACGATGTAAGAGCCATTGCGTTTCAGCAGCCGGGCGTGGAGGCGCGATACATTGCGCTCCGTGAGCCGAATACTGTTGCCCCGTTCGCGACCGATGGTGATCTCATCCCGCAGTAGCGGAACGACGGTGGTGTGACCTTCGTCATCGGAGATGACGAGCTTATACATCGGTTCGGCCCACGAGCGTTTTCACATAGAGTTTCGGGGGTTTGAACGTATGCTACTCTCGCGTGCCGGGGTGTCAATCACGGTTGAGCGAAGGTTTGCGCTCCCGCCGAACCCGGCTATGCCCTGGCGCATGACGAACCGGTTCGCGAGAGGCCTGCACGGATGAGCACTCCCCCACCCGCGCTCGGCGTCATCGGCGGCAGCGGGCTCTATGAAATGGAGCAACTGACCGACGTCGAAGAGATCGCACTGATGACGCCCTTCGGTGCGCCCTCGGACGCGATCATCGCTGGAATGCTTGGCGACACGCGCTTGCTCTTCTTGCCGCGCCACGGCCGAGGGCATCGGTATCCGCCTCACCGAATCAACTACCGCGCCAACGTGCTCGCCCTCAAGATGGCAGGTGCCGAGCAGATTCTCAGTTTGTCAGCCGTCGGGTCGATGAGAGACGACATCCACCCGGGCGACATGATCGTCGTGGATCAGTTCATCGATCGAACCCGCCACCGTATCGACACCTACTTCGACGAAGACGGCGTCGTGGCGCACGTCGAGTTCGCGCGCCCCATCGATTCCAAGCTCGCAGGCGCGTTGAGCGCCGCCGCCCGTCGCGCTGGGGCGACCGTCCACGAAGGCGGCACGTATCTGTGCATGGAAGGCCCTCAGTTCTCGACACTCGCCGAGTCGCAGCTTTATCGATCCTGGGGCGTTTCCGTGATCGGGATGACCAATCTGCCGGAAGCGCGATTGGCACGAGAGGCCGAGCTGCCCTATGCGACGCTCGCGATGGCCACGGACTATGATTGCTGGCACGAGGCCCACGATGCCGTCACTGTGGAAGCGGTGGTCGCCGTAATGCAAGAGAACGTCGCCAAGGCCAAAGAGATTATCGTCGAGCTCGGTAAGGCCGTGCCCGACCCGAGCGGGCGTCCGGCGACTTCTGCGCTCGCCGGCGCCATCATCACCAACCCCGATTCGATTTCAGCGGACGTGCGAGATAAACTACGACCGTTGATCGGCAAATACATCCCTTGAAAGACATCATGAGCGAGCTTCTCGTCGTCGGTTCCGTCGCGTTCGACACCATTCACAATCACCTCGGCTCTCATCCGCGCATCCTCGGCGGTTCGGCTGTGTACGCGTCGCTTGCGGCGTCACAGCTCGCATCGGTGCGCCTGGTGGGGGTCGTCGGCAAGGATTTCCCCCGGGAGGCCGTCGACATGCTGCGAATGCGCGGCATCGATACGACCGGGTTGGAGGTCGCCAACGGCGAAACGTTCCACTGGGAGGGCCGGTACGCCGACGACCTCACGTCGCGCGAGACGATTCAAACCGACCTCAACGTCTTTGCCGACTTCGAGCCGAAGATCCCGGCAGCATTTCGCGACACGCCGTACGTCATGCTCGGCAACATCGCGCCGGAGCTTCAGCTCTGCGTGCTAGAGCAAGTCGAGAACCCGCAACTCGTAATCGCCGACACGATGAACCTCTGGATCGACACTGCGCTCGATGCCTTGAAAGAGCTCCTCACACGCGTCGACATCCTGGTCATCAACGAGGAAGAGGCGCGTCAGCTAACGGGCTACCACCATCCATTAGCGGTCGCCGAAGCACTGCGGGTGATGGGCCCAGAGACGGTCATCGTGAAGCGCGGTGAGTACGGCGCCCTTCTCTTCCTCGAAGAAGACATCTTTTGCGCGCCGGCTTATCCCCTGAAGTCAGTCGCCGACCCGACCGGCGCCGGGGACTCGTTCGCCGGCGGGTTCCTCGGGTATCTCGCCGAGAACGGTCACACCGACCTCCGGCAGGCTGTGATTTGCGGGTCGTCGACGGCTTCGTTTTGCGTGCAGGACGTTGGCATCGGCGCCCTGGTCGAGCTCAGTCGCGAAGACATCGAGTCTCGAATCCGGGACTTCCGAGAGCTCACGTGCTTTTAGCCGGTCGTTTTCTTGACCGGAGCCGGCCGAAATCGACACTCGGGGCTCAGGAAGGTACGGCCATGAATCTAGACGAGCTCAAGGGAACACTGCGCGGCCTCGTGCGAAAGACGATCGAAACTCGCTTCAGCGGCGCGAACTATGCGACGTTGGCGCAAGCGCGTGGCTACGCCGACGGCTACATGCGTGCCCTGCTCGACGCCGGCCTGGTCGACCAGAAGCAGCTGCTCACTCTCGTCAACGAAGAGCGCCGGCTGTACGTCGACAAGGCGAATACGCGGGCGACGGCAGCGGCTTAGACGGGCGTCTTCGCGCCGGGCTTCGCCCTTCGGGCTCGCGCGCTAGAACGCGCCGGCGGCGCTCAGGCCTACTGAGTTGGTGTCTCCGTAGGGGGCAAGGTAGTGAAGGTGGCGCTTCCTGCTGTGCTCTCGCTTGCCGAGGTCGTGCCTGTAATGCATCAGCCACGGCATCAACCAACCCGCAACCAGGCCGACGCCGGCGCCAGTGAGCATGTCGCTCATCCAATGCTTGTTCGCCACGACGCGGAACAGTCCGGTCGTCGTGGCCAATGCCAGCGCTGCTGCACAGGCCGTTGGACTCCCGACGCGGCCGAAGAACTGAAAGTGCTGCTGCTCTACGCATGTGAGCCCAGCGCCGGCAAACGCCATCGACGTGTGCCCGCTGAAATAGGATCGATTGGGGTCGTCACAATCGGTGTCACCTGTTTCCGATGCTGCGCATGGGCGCCGGCGACCGCTCAACTTGACCACGCCAGTTACGAAACCCGTGATCGCAAACGCCTGTGCTTGGATCGCAAACACTTGAAGGCCGACGTCTTTATTTCGATCGCCGATCAAGGTCATGCCGATGAGATCCACGAGGACCGGAAACGCGATGCTCGTCGCAGCAAGCGCGTCGCTAGCCTTCGCGTACTTCTGTTGCTTTGCGGTGGACGCAATCAGTCTGCCCTGAAACCAATCGTCGAAGGCGTTCTGCCTCGTCCAGCGCGGTTTCACCTCGATAGGCGCGAGCTCGATGACAATCGCCGCAACGCCGAGCACACCGGCGGTCACGCCTTCTGCCCAATGGACGCGCTTGTAGTTCCACTCCAGCTGATAGGTCCGCTCGACCTCGGGCGCTTCTTCCGCGAGAGCCGTTTGTGCGTTCAACGAAAAGGCGATGCATAGGAGAGCCAAGAGGCAGTGATGGGACTTTTGCATCGCCGAGCGTCGCATCGGCTCAGCTCCGCCTCCGGCGCACGGCAAAAGGCAGTAGAACGCAGACAACGGCGACCGGGACCCAGGTGCCGGGCGCTGTGACCGTGCGGGCCGAGCAGGTCATCCACTTCGGAAGAACAGGGCCTGTTGCGTCTTGGCGGGCGATCGCGACCGCAGAAGCGTTGTCGCAGAAGTCGTTCTCGTGCGTGCATCCCTCTTGAAGCGTGACCCACCCATCGAGCACCTCGTTGATCGCGGCCGAGTCTCCCGCCTGCGTTCGAAGAAACGCGGCGAGCAGGTCCTGCATCGCCGAGTCAGCGGCTTCCCTCAGCGGACCCACGTCGGCCGCATCGCACCTGTCGAGATGGCGCGAGTGCGCGATCCCATCGCGCGATTCGCTGAACCCTTTGTAGATCGCGTCGACGTAGTTGAGCACGTGCACCATCTCGGTGTAGTCGAACGCTTCGGAGCGAATCGCATGAGCGAAGGTATCCTGAAGCGCGTGGGCTGCCTCGCCGAGCAAGAATCCCGGCCGCCAGACTTCTACCGTGAGTAAGTCGTAGAAGTCGATGGTCACCGGTGCAGAGGAGATCTGCGTCTCACTCGAATCACGCCACGCTGCAATGGCCTGGGAGAAGGACTGGCGGATCGATGCACGTGTACCTATCACCGCGGCTTGGCTGCCCCCGGGCTCATCGTCCTCCGGAGCCCGAAGCCCATGCACGTACTGCGCCTCGGGACGCGGGTTCGCATGGATGCTTCGCTGCGTCGCCAAATCGCTCGAGGATCGGCCGTTCGTGTCCGGGGCGCGAACGCCCGCAACCAGGCTGAACAACACGAAGAGCTGCGGGTCCGACAGCTCTTCTTCGATGAGCGCCTCCTCGAGCAGCCATTGATTGAGAGGAAGGGCGAGCTTTCGCCATGTGTCCCCTTCGGGAACGGGGACCTCGGCCCAGACCGGCTCATCGACGAACGCCGCAAACGCCTCGGCCGTGATCCTTTCGTGACAACCCTCGGTCAAGCCGGACTGGATGGTGTAGGCGCCGGCCGGAACGGCCTGAAGCCACGCCATCGCTGCGAGCGCTCCGACAGAAACGCGCGACCACATCAGAACGGGGTCTCCAGGTAGAAGGTAGTCCGATATTCGACCTGCACGAGAGGAACGCCGTCGAGCGAAGGGGCGACGATCGCAAAGCTGAGCGGATCCAGCCCCAGGCGGACGAAGCGATGCACGTCCCACTGAACTCCAATGGGGCGAAAATCGACAAACCAGCCGACGCTGCCGCGACTGTCCAACGGCGTATCGAACGCGAGGATCGATGGCCCGAACGCAATACTGCTATGCGCGCGCCCTTCGAAATAGGTGAAGTCCACGCCCACGGCGATGTTGTACGCGCCCTGCGTCACTCGAACGTCGAACTCGGTCCCAATCCAGAAGTCCTGCTCGAACTGAAGAAACGCACCCACGAAGCCCCACCGGTATCCGCCCTTGAATCCATACCCGAACGCAGGAACGAGATCAGAACGGTCGGCGAGCTCCGTCAGAATGGAGTAGTGAAGCTCGAGCCGGACAAATGCCTCACGAGGCACGAGGCGTGACGATCGCGGCGCGCTTTGCTCCGGCGCCGACGGCTCGAGGTCGGCGCTCGCATAGCGTATCGGCATGCTGGCGAGACCTAGACCGAAGAGAAGCAGGACGCACTTCACGGCCCGGTGCTCCTCGTGTCCTGTGACGCTCGACTCCGCATTGTCTTCGGTTTAAGGATGGCATCATAGTAGCAGGGAGTCGGACTCCCGCCGCCAGGCCTGGCTAGATCCGGGTTCCGGCGATGCCGAACGCGTGCTAGCGTTTTCAACGGAATGAGCACCATCAAGCGAACGTACTGCCGCATCTGCGAGGCCCATTGCGGCCTCACCGTCGAGGTCGACGAGCTGACCCAGCGGGTTGGCGCGGTCCGGCCCGACCGCGACCATCCCCTTTCCAAAGGCTATTGCTGCGTGAAGGGACTTGGCGCCGGCGCGATGCATGAGGACGAGGCGCGGCTCAATTATCCGATGAAGCGCGTCGGCTCCGGCTTCGAGCGAATCGGTTGGGACCAGGCGCTGCAGGAGATCGGCGCGAAGGTGCGGAAGCTTCGCGCGGAGTTCGGGCCGCGTTCGGTGGGACTCTACACCGGGAACCCCACTTACTTCAGCTTCCAGAACATCCTGATGTCCGCCGGTTTCATCGAGGCGCTGCACTCGCCGAACCTCTTTGCCTCCCATTCGGTCGACAACAACAACAAGCTCCACGTTTCGACGGCGATGTACGGCCGTTCGATGGTGCACCCCGTCCCCGATCTGGATCACACCCGTTTCTTCATGTGTATGGGGAGTAACCCCGTCGTGAGCCAGATGTCCATGGTGCAGCTACCGAACGCGCTCGAACGCTTGAAGGCGATCGAAGCGCGCGGAGGTCGCGTCGTCATCGTCGACCCCCGCCGCACGGAGACCGCGCAGCGGGTGGGACAGCACATCTCGATTCAGCCGCAGACCGACGTCTACCTTCTGATGGCGATGCTGCACGTCATTGCGCACGAAGACGGCATCGACCTCGCGCCGGCCAAGGCGATCGCCCACGGGGTCGACGAGCTCGTCGCATCCGCTTCGGCCTGGACGCCGGAACGCGTCGCCCCCGTGACCGGCATCGCTGCGTCGACTATCCGCGAGCTGGCGCACGCCTACCGCGACGCGGATGGCGCAGCGCTCTACATGTCGACTGGTGTCAACATGGGACCGTTCGGGTCGATCGCATACTGGCTGCTCCAAGGGCTGAACCTGATTACAGGAAACATCGACCGCCGCGGCGGTCTTCTCGTTCCGCGCGGGCCTTTCGACACATTGAGGCTCGCGGGCTGGATCGGCCTCGGCGGTTTCAACGAGCATCGGACGCTGCGCGGCGATTGGCACCAGGTCGCGGGCTGCTTTCCCGTCGCCGCATTACCCGGTGAAATCGACAATGACGATCCGCGGCGCATCCGCGCGCTCTTCGTGTCGGCCGGCAATCCCGTGCACTCCATGCCGAACGGTGCGGCCTTGGCCAAGGCCTTCGAGAAGCTCTCCCTGCTCGTCTCCATCGACATCTATCGCAACGAGACCTCCGCCTACGCCGACTATCTGCTGCCGGCGACGGACATGCTCGAGCGCTCCGACTACCCAGCGTCTCACGCAATGCTGCAGGTCACGCCTCACGTTCAGTACACACCGGCGATGGTGGAGCCGAAGTACGAGCGACGATACGAATGGCGTATCTTCTCGGACTTGGCCGTTGCTTGTGGCGCCAAACCCTGGGGCAAGATCGGAAACCTGTTGCCGCGAATCAATCGCCTGCTCGCGCGCCTCCCGGGCGATCTGGAGCTCACGCCCGATCACCTTCTCGCGTTGCTCATGCGTTGGGGCGGAGAGGTCACGCTCGAGGAGCTCAAGCGAGAACCAGCGGGACTCATGCTGCCCCCCAACGAGCCGGGCTCGTTCTTCGGCAAACGTGTGCCGACCAAAGACGGTAAAGTTCAACTGGCCCTGCCTGACGTGATTGCGGACCTTCCGCGACTAGATGCCGAGGAAGAGCGTCTGGGGCCGCGTTCGGGACGACTCGTGTTGATCGGTCAACGCGATCGGCGCTCTCACAACAGTTGGATGCACAACAGTCCGCACATCCGCCAGCCGGAGGGGAACCATGCTCTCATTCACCCCGACGATGCGCGTGCGCTCTCGATCACGGACGGAGACGAAGTCGAGGTAGGTAGCGATCAGGCGTCGGTCCGCCTCCGCGCGCGACTCAGCGACGAGATGCGACGCGGCGTCGTGGCCGTGCCTCATGGCTGGGGGCATCAGAATGCGCCCGTCAAACGCGCGGCGTCGCTTCCCGGCGCCAACATCAACGACGTCATTCCAGGTGGCCCGTCGCAGGTGGAACCCGTGAGTGGCATGGCGATCATGATGGGTCACGAGGTGCGAGTCAGCCGGATCGAAGCGCACCAGGCTGTCGCTCCAACGCTCGATTCCGCGCCCCGCGGCAACTAGGGCGGCCCGCGGGCTTGAAGCGGTAGCTATTGGCGTCGCGGTTCGTTGGTGCCATAGACACGCTCATGTCGTCATCATTCGAAGGGAAGACAGTGTGGATCACCGGGGCCTCGGCGGGCATCGGCAAGTCGCTGGCCCTCGACCTTGCAAAGCGGGGCGCGACGCTCGTCATCACGGCACGACGGGCGGACCGGCTCGAGGAGCTTCGCTCGCAATGTGCCGACCCAAGTCGTGTCCATGTCCTCAGCGGAGACCTGCTCGATGAGAGCTCGTGGGCCCGTTTGGCGAAAGACGCGGAAGCCGCCACCGGTCGAATCGACGTACTGGTCAACAATGCGGGCGTCACCCAGCGTGCTACCGCCCAGACCACGCGCTTGGACGACGTGCGTCGGCTGATGGAGCTCAATTTCTTCGCACCCGTCGCGCTCACCAACTTGGTGTTGCCCGGGATGATCGCCCGCAAGAGCGGTCGGATCGTGGTCGTGAGTAGCGTTGCTGGTTACGTCGGAACTCCGTGGCGTTCGAGCTACTCGGCGTCGAAACACGCGGTGCGCGGGTACTTCGACTCCCTGCGGGCTGAGCTCCACGACACCGGTGTCGGCGTCACGATCGTCAGCCCCGGCTACGTCCGGACCGAGATCTCCACGCATGCCATCGCGAGCGACGGCCAGGTGCATGGAAAGGAAGACGCGGGGAACGCGTCGGGCTTGGATCCCGCCGAGTGCGCAAGGTCGATCGCAGACGCGATCGAAAAAGGCCGCTCGGAGATTTACCTCGGAGGCACCGAGGTCTACGCGATCTACTTGAAGCGATTCTTTCCGAAGCTCCTCGAGCGGATTGTGTCGAAGCACGTCCCGGAGTGAGGCTCTACGCCGCGGCGGAGCTCACTGGAAACAAACGGGAGCTAGCGAATCAACGCCAGAAGCGTGTTGGCGTCGAGGTGCGGGGAGCCGGCGCCTGCGCGCTCCGCCTGGTGAACCAACTCGACGATGCGCCGATTGAGCGGGGCATCGCGCGAATTCGCCCGGGCCAGAGCCACGATCTCTCCATTCAGAAACTCCACCTCGGTGAGCCGATGCCTCTCGAGGTCCTGCGCCATCGAAGTGCGCTCTTCGGCCATCGTGCGTCGTATCCGGGAAAGCCGCTGTGAACCTCGGATACCATTCCAAATCCAACGCTGTGATGGTTTCGACCGGAAAGGAGCGCAGCCCGGGTCGGGGAGCACAGCCCTGTACGGCTTCATCTGCGAATGAAAGAACGGGGCGCCCTCGATGAGGACGCCCCGTCAACCTGTTGCGGCCTGGGATGACTAGTCGAAGTCCGCGACGATCGTACCGTCCCAGACACCGCGAATCCTACTGGTGATGAGCGTGACACCGCCGAAGTCGAGCGACATGACGCCGTCTTCGAGCGCACCGGTCAGTGGGAGTGCGTGTGGACGATTGTTTAGCGTGATGACGATGTCGCCGTCGACCACGCTGTCTTCATCGACTTGGCCGCTGACCGTGTAGTCAAGGAAGTTGTTCGGCAAGGCGCAGCTCCCGTCGCCGAAGAGAATGCCGTCGGTGACGGATACCGCGATCGCACCCGTGCAGCCGGTTGCAAGTGGCTCTTCGTTGGAGCCGAGGTCGTCGATGATGAGGTCGATGACGATGTCGCCCTCGGTCTCGCCCTCGAATGCCTCGACCTCACAGGCGCTGGAGCAGCCGTCACCATCCACGTCGTTTCCATCGTCGCAAGCTTCGCCGTCGTCGACGAATCCGTCGCCGCAGAACGGACCCTCGGCCCCCAAGTCCTCTTCATCGACCGCCAACTCCTCTTCATCGACGTTTTCCTCCTCGCTGTTGTCGCCCTCGTACTCGTCGAAGTCCTCGCCGAGCGCGGGGTCCTCGTCGACGGCATCCCCTGCGGGGGCGCCGCACGCCAGGGCAAAGAGCGACAGTAGGCCAACGAGCGTCAGTTTAAGAATGTCTGTTTTCATGATGTCTCTCCTGATGTCTGCGGAGTCATTTCCGCGTTTCAAAGAGCCCTACGCCGGAGAGACGGTTTTGGATTAAGCACCCAGGTCGAAGTCGTCGAAGAGTCCCCTAACGGGCTCTTTGACGCGTTTGACGCGCTCATCGTACTGTGTGTCTTCGATGTCGACAGCTGCACGAGATCACGATGGAACCAAGAGATGGGGTGTGTCGGAGCTCGTTGATCTCGAGGCCCAACTATTCGCCGACCGTGAGCAACCGGAGTCAGAGCTACTCGCTCGGGATGAGCGCGTCGCGCTCGAATCGGACGAACTCTCTCGATCTGCGGTTCTCGCGGCTTGGGTGCACGCGATCCGAAGAACGAGCAAAGCCAAACTGCCGGGCCGGGCGCTCGAGCGCGCGTACCGGCAGGCGACAGGCCTTCTTATCCTCTTCTCTTTTCTTTTGGGCTGGGGTTCCGCGTCGGCCGTGCTTCGGTTCACCGGGGAGCAACCGGTCAATGTGCTCGTGGTTCTTGGTGTGTTCGT
>JAHEEE010000037.1:34073-36139 GCA_024640845.1 Myxococcales bacterium
AACGCCTGGCGCTCGCGCCGCGCTTTCCGTGTGCTCCCGCCAAGGACACCCGAAGTCGAGCGTTTGCTCATCCGACTGACAGGGCAATCGGTCAAGCGTCGACACCGAGACGACCCCGCGGATATGTCTCGACTCGGAGAGGGGTATGCGCCGGTCCGGCAAGCGCCGCGACACTTCGACCAGCCGAACGCCTTGTGCACGCGATGGCGAGACGCCGATTTTGCCGCGTCCGTGCTAGAACGGTTTCTGCTCGAACGATATGGTCTCCATATCGAGGGAGAGCTAGGAAACGCCGGGGGCCACAACTACCAAGATGATGAATCGTTCTTGTCCCGCGTCGCAGCGAGCGAATCCCCGGTGTTTGTGGTCGCAGAGCCTTGGGCAACCCCCGATCGGGCCTTTCGACGCTTCGTCGCCCAACTCCGCGCCGCTGCCGGCGACGAGCGAGCCGTGATCGTGGTTCTCACCGAGAGCGAAGGAGCGGACGATCGGGCAATCTGGTCGGGCTACCTGTCGGAGATGGCCGATCCTCACCTGGCTCTCGATCGTACGGCCATGAGCAGCGCCGAGGGCCAGTCATGGGCGTGACGAACGACTTCCAGCGCCCCACGTTTGCAGTTGTTGGTCGAGTGAACAAAGGGAAGTCGAGCGTGATCGCGAGTCTCATCGAGAGCGACGCGATCAAGATCTCCCCCCGCCCTGGAACGACCACGGAGTGCGTGCGCTACGAAGTCGAGCAGGACGGTCGAGTGCTCTTCTCGGTCGTCGACACTCCGGGTTTCGAGGACGCCCCCCGCGCCCTTCACTGGCTGCAACAGCGCGGGGCGAGCGCCGCGGCCCGCGTTGAACAAGTGGAAGCATTCGTCGACGAGTTCTCGGGTACCGACGACTTCGTCCAAGAACGCGAGCTTCTCAAGCCGATCCTGAATGGATCCGCGATCTTGTACGTGGTCAATGGCGAGGAGCCGTACCGAGAAAACTATGAAGCGGAAATGGAGATCCTTCGATTCACGGGGCAGCCCGCGATGGCGTTGATCAACTGGAGTGAAGATAGTGCCTACGTCGACGATTGGCGCCGGGCCCTCAATCAGTATTTCAAACTGGTGCGGTCCTTCGACGCCCATGCGGTGGCCTGGAAGGAAAGGCGTCAACTCCTAGAGGCGTTTAGCGTTCTGGAACCGCGCTGGCGGCCATCGATCGAAGAGGCGCTGCGAGTTCTCGAGGCAGAGCGAGAACGTCGCCTTCACGAAGTGGCCCATATCATCACCGATCTGCTGGTCGACTGCCTCACCCTTCACATGATCGTCGTGCTTCCGCAAAAGACCGCGCTTCGCTTCGAGCGGGAGAAGCTCGAGTTGAGCTATCACGACAAGCTACGAGACAAAGAGACGCGGGCTCTCCGAAAGATCGGCCGCGTGTATCTACACAAGCTCGACGATTGGACGCCAGAGAACCCGATCGTGTTCGAGCCCGATGACGATCTCTTCTCGGAAGAGACGTGGGACGTCATGGGTCTGCCCCCGAAAACCCTCCTCGCCGTGACGACACTCACCGGCGCAGTTGCAGGCGGGTCGGTCGATGCCGCCGTTGGAATGGCCACCTTTTTGACGGGCACGGTCCTTGGCGGCCTCGGCGGCTTGGGCGTCGGCCTTTACCAGCTAACGCAGCGATTTGCGAGCGCAAGCAATCTTGGTGAGCAGGCGAGGACGCTGATCAAGTCGCCCCGCGATGGGCAGCGCATTCGGGTCGGGCCCCATCCTGCCGTGAACTTTCCCTTCGTTCTGCTAGGTCGGGCGCTCGACCATTGTCGCCGAGTTCAGGCGTGGGCTCACGCACGGCGCGAGCTGCCGCCTCCCAAAGAGGCGCCCAGTGTGCTCAGCTCGATGAGTGCGGCGGAAGGTCGCAAACTAGAGAGTATCTTTCGCAAGATTCGCAAAAAATACCGGGGCGTTCCGCCCGAGCTGCGCGCTGAGCTCCAACAGTCCGTGTGGGCGCTGCTGCAGCAGTTGGAGCAGGCCTAGGCGAGCCCGATCTGGTCGTACGAGAGCGCAACGTTGTCGAGCGCG
>JAHEEE010000037.1:36239-37493 GCA_024640845.1 Myxococcales bacterium
GGTTAATCCGATTCCCTTCTTGCGGCGTAACCCGAGCACAGCCCCGAGGATGGGGCGAAGGGAGAGAGGGAATCATGAGCAACGTCCAACACATCCAGCAGGTCATTGAAGGAGCCAAGCATCAGCGCAGCGAGTGCATCGGGAACGCCGTGCAGGCGTACGCGCTCCCCATGGTTTTCGTGACTGGCCTCTCGCTGATGCTCCTGCAGCTCGGCAGCAACCCGCCCGCGCAAAACAGCGGTGCGCTGGCTCATGCGGCCCAGGTGACCACCGCAGGTCGCTAGCCGGGCGCGTTTGGTCGGCAAAGGCCGTCCCAAAGAGCCCGGATGCCGCGATGTCTTCCTTAGCAAGCTTGCCAAAAAAGATCTGGTGTTTCAGGGCGCAAAGAGTTTCGCTCGGAGCTTTCGGTCCCATGGTTCGAGGATGCAGGATGGTCAGGTACATCGGTCACCGCTGGTCCATGGGATCGAATGCCCCCGGCGGCAAAACATGAGCTCGAGCGAACTTGCCTGAAGGCCCAGAGATTCGCCGCGCGGCCGACAAGATCTCGGCCAAGCTCCGCGGCCAGGTGGTCGAGGCGGTATGGTTTGGGCTCCCGAGACTCGAGCCGTTCGCCCCACTGCTCACCGGGCGCCGTGTCGTCGAGCTCGAGACGCGGGGCAAAGCGCTGTTGATTCACTTCGAGCACGGGCTCTCGCTCTATTCGCACAACCAGCTCTATGGACGCTGGTTCGTGCGCTCGCGCGAAAGCTACCCGAAGACCAATCGCTCGCTACGTGTTGCCCTTCACACCGCCAAGGCCAGCGCCCTACTCTACAGCGCTTCGGAGATCGCCGTGCTGGACGAGCGCGACCTTGCGGAGCATCCGTTCTTGAACCGAATCGGTCCCGACTTGCTGAACCGCGATCTCTCGGCCCAGGCGTTGGTCGAGCGGCTCAGGGCGCGGCCGTTCCGCAACCGCGCCCTAGGCAGCTTGTATCTCGACCAGCGCTTCGTGGCCGGCATCGGGAATTATCTGCGCTCGGAGATCCTCTACTTTGCGCGTGTACACCCTAGGCAGCGACCGAGCGATCTCGAGGCAGCCGTTCAGCGAAAGCTCGCCGCCGAGACCCTCGTCATCGGTCGCCGCGCATACGAGCTCGGCGGCATCACCAACTCGCCGCACCGCGTTGCTCAGCTGAAGAAGAAAGGGCTGAAGCGACGTTCCTACCGCCACGCCGTCTTCGGCCGTGCGGGGTTGCCTTGCTATCGATG
>JAHEEE010000038.1:0-4612 GCA_024640845.1 Myxococcales bacterium
TCCTCAGTCTGCTCCTCGTCGCGGCGGTCGCGTGCAAGCACAACAAGCGAGCCAACACTACGGTCCGAGAGCGGGCCGCGTTTGATCTCCTCTGCGAACCGAACGAGTTGAAGCTCGGAGTGATCGACACCGAGGGCGCTCGAAAGCTAGTCAGTCAGATCGCCGTGTACGGTTGCGACAAGAAGGCGGTATACGTCTACTATCCCGACGCTGACACCTGGGTCATCGACGGCGCGATCACCGACGTTCCCGAGGATTTTAAGCTGGAAGAACGCTCGGGCGAAAACCGCAACAAGAAGAGCAGGCGAAAAGCGCAGAAGGCCCAGAAGAAGGGCAAGATGGATTCTGGCTACTGAGCCGGCCCGCTTTTCGCGCCCGCAGTACCGAATCGCGAAACCGAAAAGGGCGTTTCACATGCTGGCGAACACTGGCGAAGATTGTCCAACAGCGTTCCGCTTCGCCAGGATCGGGCAGAGCTCGCCGAAGTTGGCCGAGCTTGCGAGGTCGCGCTGGGCGTTGCGCGGAGAAGGGTTTGTTTTCGCAAGGCTCCACGGGGCGTTTCGCGTCGTGGCTATTGCGTCATCATGATGCGCTTGGCTTCAGCTTCGAGGTCCATGTAGGGCGTGCCTTCTACCGTGATGCCCACAGCCTGGATCGTGCCGCCTTGGAACTCGCCAGGCGTCTTGTAGAGCGAGCTCACCGCGTCGCCGCTATCGTACCCGATGCACAGGCCATCGCCGGAGAGCGTGAACTTCGCAGGCTGGGTCTTCATCGGACCCTCTGCCACGACCTTTTCGTCGATATAGAGCCTGGTGGTGCCGAGGGACTCGCCGTACTCACCCTTGCCCTCGCGGATGAACTCCATGCCCACCGTGTACTTGCCCGGCCTCAGAGTCACCGACGACTTGAACACCTGCTCGGGCTTGATGCCAAGGAAGTTGTACACGTAGTAGAGCCTTCGGTTCTTGATGAACAGTGCGTGGCCGCCGAAGCGCGAGCCGTGCGCGAAGATCACTCCGGACGCGTTCTTGCTGTCGATCTCGATGTTGGCGAGGATCTTGTACGAACGACCGCGCACGTTGACGGCAACCGCTTCTGGCACCGGTGCGGTGTTCGGGTAGTAGACATAGCGATCGCGGGGAGGCTCCTGCGTGGGTCTCTCGATCGTGAGAAGCTCGGCGGCACTGCGGTCGTCGAGGGGAAGCACGTTGTTGTTCTTGGCCTCCACGAACCAGGTGTCGATCAGCTCTTTGAGCTTCTCGGGGTTTTCCTGCGCGAGGTTCTTCGACTCCGATCGGTCGACCGCGACGTGGTAAAGCTCCCATTCGTCTTTGTCGAAGTTGCCCTTGCCGCTGATCGGGGCGTGGACGGCGGCCGCTTTCCAGCCGTCCTTCCAGATGCCGCGTGTGCCGAGCATCGCAAAGTACTGGACCTCTTTCTCAGTCGGGGCATCGGGCTCAGCGTCGAAGGTGTAGGCCATCGACACGCCCGAGAGCGCGTACTGCTCGACGCCGTTGTTGACTTTGGGCATTTCGAGGCCGAGCACCTCGAGCAGTGTGGGGACGATGTCGACCGCGTGATGATACTGATGCCGAACCTCGCCTCGGGCCTTAATGCCGTCGGGCCAGGAGATGACCAGCGGGTCGTTGGTGCCGCCCGCATACTGCGAGTAGCGCTTGAACATCTTGAACGGCGCGGAGAACGCGGCCGCCCAGCCCGTCGGGAAGTGATTGTAGGTCTCCGGGCTTCCGAGCACGTCGAGGTACTTGAGGTTCTCTTCGAGGTCGTCCGGATACCCGTTGAAGAACTTGTTTTCGTTGACCGACCCGTTCGGCGTGCCTTCACCCGAGGCGCCGTTGTCCGCGGCGTAGAGCACGATGGTATTGTCGAGCTGATCCGTCTCTTCGAGATAGTCGATGATGCGACCCACCTGCGCATCGGTGTACTCAGAAAAGCCGGCGTAAACCTCAGCCATGCGTGAAAAGAGTTTCTTTTCCTTCGAGTTCAACGAATCCCAGGGCCGCACGTAGTCGGCGGGGTTGGCCTGATCTTCAGGCATCGGGTTGAACTCGGTGATCGTCGTACCGGCCGGAAGAACTCCTCGCTCAATCATGCGCTCGACGACCCAGGTGCGATAGGCGTCGTATCCGTCGTCGAACTTGCCCTCGTATTTCGCGATGTACTCTTCGGGCGCCTGGTGGGGGGCATGATTCGCACCGGGGTTGAACCACATGTACCAGGGCTTCGACGGGTTGGTCGCGTTCTGATTGCGGAGCATCTCGATGGCCTTGTCGGCGAGATCCTTCGAGAGGTGGTATCCGTCTTCGGGGCCGTACGGCGCCTCGATGAACCGATTGTCCTCGACGAGGTCCGGGTACCACTGATTCGTTTCGCCCCCGAGGAAGCCATAGAACCGATCGAAGCCCTGCTGCGTCGGCCACTCGGAGCGGCTTCCGCCAGGCGCGATGTCCTGCTCGGGTACGTTGTGGTCTTTGCCAATCCAAAAGGTGCTCCAGCCGTTCTCCTGCAGTACTTCTGCGATCGTTGTCACCTGGGCGGGAAGGCGGCCGTTGGCGCCGGGGAAACCATCGGCGGTTTCGGTGATCGACGCCATGCCGTTGAGGTGGTGGTTTCGACCCGTGAGCAGCGTGGACCGCGTCGGCGAACAGAGCGCCGTCGTGTGCCACTGCGTGTACATGATCCCGTTTTCCGCGAGCCGATCGAGCGTTGGCATGTTGATGCGGCCGCCGTATGGAGACCACGCCCCCAGACCGGTGTCGTCGTAGAGCACGAACAAGACGTTAGGCGCACCATCGGGAGCCTTCTTGAGCTCATAGGCGCTCCAGTCGGCGACCGAGTCGCGGACGTCGAGATTGATCGTGCCACCGAAGTCGTCGACCGCAGTCGTGGCGGTGTCAGCTCCGGCGGACATCGCGTCCTTGGCGGTCTCTACGCTCGGGGCTGGCGTGGACCGACATCCCCAAGCACCCGAGGCAGCGACAGCCGTGGCGACGACTGCGAAAACAAAGTGTTTGTGCGCGACCATTTTGACCTCTCGTTGATTGGCGCCGGTGCTGTTGACCGCTGACCTGGTATGGTGCCTAGACACGCGGATTCGCGCATGGATCTAAGCCACAGCGCGCCGCGAGGCCTAGGTAGCCTATTATTCGTCGATAGGTCAACGCTCGTGTCGCCGCAGGTCGTGCGCCCAGGGCCTCTCGTGGTGATTGCCAAGTCGAGAACTTCCTAACCTCCTAGCCCATCGCGACGACCACCCTGGTTGGCGTTCACCGTTGCTTCTGAGGGTGCAGCAACCGCAGCTCCCTGGTTGGAACGCGATGACCACCCTGATTGGCGTTCACCGCAGCTCCCTGGTTGGGGCGCGATGACCACCCTGGTTGGCGTTCACCGCCGCTTCTGACGGTATCCGCCACTTGGGACGCGGCAAAGATTTGAAATTACTCGCGGCAGCCCTGGCGTGCTTTGTGCGTACCCGCCCGCATGACTGAGCCGCGCTTCGTGTTCCCAGGTGACACCGTGATGGTCACCCGCCGTACCCTCCGCCGCCACCACCTCTTTCGGCCCGAACCGGCCATTCGGCAGCTCTACCTCTACGTCCTCGCTGTGTGCGCCAAGCAGTTCGGCATCCTCGTGCACGCGGTCACCCTCATGTCGACCCACGAGCACCTGGTCATCACGGATCCCAAGCGGTGCTACCCGGATTTTCTGCGCGACCTCCATCGGCTGGTCTCTCTGGGCGCCAAGGTGCTTCGCAAGTGGGAGGGGCCGGTGTGGGATCACGAAAAGAGCTCGGTAGTGCGGCTGCTCACCGAGCAAGCGATGGTGGAAAAGCTTGCCTATGTGATGGCCAATCCGGTGAAGGCCGGCTTGGTGGCGCAGGCTCGAGACTGGCCCGGCGTCACGGTGCTCCCGCACGAGCTCGGGCGGCGCACGTTGGTCATCGAGCGGCCTCGGGTATTCTTCCGGGCCGACAATGAGAAATGGCCGGACACCGTCGAGCTCACTCTGGCCTTGCCGCCGCTGCTCGCGGAGGCGTATCCCGCCGAGGAGGTGCGTGAGGCCGTGGCCGACGAGCTCGAGCGCCAAGAGCGGGAGGCCCGCGCCGAGGTGAAAGCGCGGGGCTGGCGTATCCTCGGTGCCGCGCGCGTGCGGCGTCTTTCCCCGTATCGACGCGCCACGAGCTTCGAGCTCTTGCGGGACCGAAACCCAACTTTTGCCGTCGGACGGGGACAACACAAAGTGTTCTTCGTCGCGGTCGTCGAGCTTCGAGCCTTTCGACGCGCGTACCGCCAAGCGTTGGAGCAATGGCGTGCCGGGCTCCGAAGCGTCGTGTTCCCACAGGGCACTTGGTGGATGTGCCAGGTGCATGGCGCAGTCCGGCAGACGTAGCGGGTCGCCCACACAGTCGAGCGCTAAAGCCGCGGTTCGCCGTAGTCGACGCGCCGGTGCGTCCTGCGCAGTCGAGTGGCCGTTCATAGGCCGCTCGGAGGCTGCGAGAAGCGCGGCGCGGGAAAGCTGCCGGGCTTCAGCGAACTTGCTGCGGAGAAAGCGCCGGCTTCGACGGCTCTTGGGTCACCGTCAGGCCTGCAGT
>JAHEEE010000038.1:4712-37453 GCA_024640845.1 Myxococcales bacterium
CGAGAGTAAGCTGCCGTGCGAGTGGCGCAGAGCTATCATGCGATCGCCATCGATTACGATGGGACATTGACCGAGGAAGATCAGCCCCGGCTCGATGTGCTCACGGCCCTCGAAGAGGTTCGTCAGGCCGGCGTCAAAGCCATCCTGGTGACCGGCCGCGTCTTTTCAGAGCTTGCTCAAGTCTTCCCTCGCGTCGACGATTGCTTCGATTTCATCGTCGCCGAGAATGGAGGCGTACTTCGGTGCGCTGGCATCTCGCGTGCAGTGACGGCGCCGGTTCCTTTCGAGCTCGACGAGCGCCTGGTGAGCCGCGGAATCTCATTCAAACGAGGGCAGGTTTTGCTTGCCTGTGATGGAGAGCACGAGGTTGCCGTCCTGAAGGAGCTCAGACGAATCGGCTCGGACTGCCAGCTCGTTCGAAACCGAGAGGCACTGATGGTCTTGCCCGCAGGTGTGTCGAAGGGCTCTGGCGTCTCGCAGGCACTTCGGGAGCTCGGCCTCTCCTACCATAGTGCCGTGGCGATTGGAGACGCGGAAAACGATCTCGCTTTGCTCGATCGCTGCGAGCTCCGGGTGGCTGTGGCGAATGCAACGCCATCGCTCCGTCAGCATGCGGACATCGTTCTCGACGCCCCCAACGGCGCTGGCATCTTGGAGCTGCTCCGCGGACCTGTGCTTTGTGGTGAAGGCACGCCACCGCCGAGCCGTTGGCGAATCCCGCTTGGCACTTCGACCGACGGCGAGTTGGTCACGCTGCCCGCATCGAACGTCAATGTTCTAGTCGTTGGCGCCAGCGGAGTGGGCAAGTCTTACATGGCCGGGCTTCTGGCAGAACGCCTTCTCGAGCTCGACTACTCACTTTGCATCATCGATCCGGAGGGCGACCATGCGCCGCTCGGCCGTCTGCCGGGCGTGTCGACCGTCGGAGGGCGCGGTGGTCTCCCACCTCCACACGAAATCCGCGCGCTGCTGCGGAATAGTCTTGGCAGTCTCGTCATCGACCTGACTCTGATGGGCTCACGCGATCAACCCGCGTATCTGTCCGAGCTCTTCCGGGAGCTACGCGAGGAACGCAGGCAGAGCGGTTTGCCGCATTGGTTCATCGTGGACGAGGCGCACGTGCCTTTCGGCGCGCACAGTGTTGCTTGCGGCTCCTTCCGAAATGGAGAGAAAGGCGTTTGCCTCGTTACCTATGATCCACTGGGAATCTGCGGTTCGGCCGGCCTCGAGTTCGATCACGTGATCGCACTTGCGGGCGAAGGAGGGCTTTCGCCATCGATGCGAAGCGAGGTCGAGAGCTTGGGGACGGAGCTCATGGAGCCTCTGCCACGCCTCGAGAAGGGGCAAGCTTTGCTGCTGCGACTCGCCGAGCCTCTTGAGGCGCATGTGTTCGGCCTTGGGCCGCGCTGGGTTCGTCATGTACGGCACTGGCACAAGTATGCCGAGGCCCATCTGCCGTGGGAGAAGGCGTTTCGGTTCCGCGGCCCTTCTGGGCCGACGGGAGCCGTGGCCGACAACTTGCTGGAATTTCGAAGAGAGCTGCTCCGCTGTGATCACCTAGTGGCTTCGCATCACTTGGCGAACGCTGACTTTTCCCGTTGGATAGATGGCGTTCTCCAGGACGACAGGCTCGCCAGCATCGTGAGGGCCATCGAAGAGCGTTTCGATTCCAACCGGTCGATCGAGGGCCTGCGTCGCGAGATCATCGAGGCCGTCGAAAACCGCTATCTCGCCTAAAGCGGTCTGGCGCGCATCCTTCGACCTGGGCCTGCCGAGCCCGCCACCGCTCGGAGTAGTTCGTTGCCGGCAACCTGGATCGGACTTTTCCGTCAATCCACGTCGTCGACGCAGGTCACCGCGACTGACAATTCATCGATGCAGTACGCGAAATCGTCGTCGGAGACCGCGACGCTAACCGAGTGGTCACCAACTTCGCCACAGGTGTAGGTCGTCGAGGATGCGCTCGGGTCGGCGATCGAGCCGCCGGTCCCTGTCCAGAGGTACGCGATCGGGTCGCCGTCCACATCGCTGCCCATCGCCGTGAGCTTGAGCTCGTTGCCGACGGAGGTTTGGAGCGGGGACACAATCACCTTGGTGAGCTCCGCGCAGGTGTTGATCTTGCAGTTTCCGGCGCCGTCACAGACGCCACCGCCGCTGCAAGGCGTCCCGTCGGGCTTGTTGGCACCGTCGACGCACATGCCGTCGGCGGGGTCGCATGTCCCATCCTCGACGCACTCGTTGTCGGAGGTGCAATCGACGCCTTCGCAAAGGTCGATGTCGACGCAGGTGCCTTCGAAGCAGCTTCCAGTGCCGCCGTCGCATGTGGTGCCATCCTCGACAGGCGTATTGCTACAGGAGCCATCGGCCGGGTCGCACGCATCGTCGGTGCAGTCGTTGCCGTCGTCGCAGTCGACGTCCTCGCAGAGGTCGATCGGAACGCATTCACCGCTCGAGCAAGTGCCCGCGCCGCCATCGCACCCGGTGCCATCTTCGACCGGCGCGTTGATGCAGGTTCCGTTGGCCGGATCGCAGTCGTCGTCGGTGCATTCGTTGTCGTCGTCGCAATCGACATCCTCGCAGAGGTCGCCATCGACACAGGTCACAGGGACCGTCCAGCCGTCCATGCAGTACTCGAAGTCGTCGTCCGAGACCGAGATCGCAATCGTCTGCGGGCCCGCCTCCTCACAGGTGTAGGTCGTGGAGGCCGCGGTCGCGTCGGAAATCGTGCCGCCGGTTCCCGTCCAGCGATATCGGATTACGTCGCCTTCTACGTCTTCGCCCATCGCCGAGAGGTCGATGTCGTTGCCGACCGAGGTCTGAAGTGGCGAGGCCACCGCTTTGTAGAGCTGCGCGCAGATGTTGACCTTGCCGTTCACGCGTGCGGCTCCGGTTTCCATCGGGAGCTGGCAGTTGAGCATCACCATGACATCCGTGGATACGCCGATCGCGACCTCGAACTCAGCAGAGCCCCAGCAGCTGACCTCGCCATCCGCACTCGTCGCGCTGAGCTCGACGATGTAGCCGTCCCCGGGAGGGAGCCCGTACACCTCGAGCGATGCGGTCGAGCCGGGGGCGCTCGTGTCGATCATCCCAGCCATGGGCTCCATGCCGTCGCGCCTGATCTCCCACGATACCGTATTGATCACGACGCCATCGGCGAGCACCAGGTCGAGCGACAGCGAGCCGCTGGCGTCGCCTTGTTGGGTATCGGTCGAGCAGCCGGGAGTCGCGAGGAAGCCGCACACGAGAAAGACGAGCCAGAGCAGGGATCCGGTACGGGGCATGAATGCCTCCTCAAAAGGGGGGACGGAGCGACCAAGGGAGCCGAGGCTACCACCGTTGGAATCTGCGTTTCAAGCGCCTTTCCGACCCACGCGCCGCCCAAGGACCCGCGAATACGGCGTTGACACCTGGCTTATCAATCCTGGCACCTCGGAGATGCACTTCGTGGCAGCGCTCGATGACTCAAACATGGGGGAGTCCTCTGCTTATTGGAGGGGGTCGGGTCCGGGGCTGCCGATGGATACGAGCGCGAAGAACATTTCAACGTGGATCAAGACCACGCCCGAGACGAGTTAGCTCTCCGCCGATGCTGTTGCAGTGGCCAAAGGCCCCCTTCGCAGCTATCGACGCTCATCTCGCCAGCAGACGTGTCTTGGAGCGAGAGTGCAGAGCCTGCGCAAGCACAGGCGCCGCTGCAAGCGCAGCCTGCCTCGGACGCAACCGTCCAAGCGATCGCATAGGGGATCAAGAAGTCCGGAAAGAAGGTTGCGTTCCTGCTCCCTCAGTCCGTCGGCATCACGATGAGAGCTGAATTGCGCCGAACTCGACGTAAGGTCGCGAGGTGGGGCTCGTACCTTATCTGATCGTCATTCTGCTTTCGCGTGCCGCCAACCTCGGTCGGTTACTTGCGGTCGGTTACTTGGCAGGTTTCCTTCTTTGGTCTTTTCTAGGGTGTCGTCCACATTCCTAGGGAGTACTTCGTATCCAGGTAGAGTTCGACGGACGAACGCTCGTCATCTGTGAGCGTTCGGTCATAGAGGATGATCTCGGCGAGGTCACCCTGGAGATAGCCCTCGCGCCAGTAGCTCTGGCCGATGTAGTTGACGCCACGCGGTGAGACGCTGGGGAGATCGACGGTGCTCTCGGTGATGACCACCCCGTTGTGCACGACCCGTGCGGTGGAGCCCTCGTGCTCGATCGCGAACAGAGCAGCTAAGCCCTCCGACAGCACCGGCGCGCTATTGAACCAGGTGACTTTCCCGAACTCGTTGTTCGTAAAGTATTGAAGGCCATTCTCGCTGCCGGCGCGACCGAGAACCAGCATGTCCTGGTTTGCCCCGTTGCCGAGCGCCAAGATCTTGAAGCCCTGCTGAAGAACAGTCGGGCGCATCACCACGAAGAGCGAGACGCCCGCGGTGAAGTCCTCGAAGCCGGTCGGCAAGTTGAAATGATCGTCGACCCCGTCGAAGCGCAGCGCCGGCTGTCCGCCAATCGCATCGGCAACGAGCACGGGAGCAGTAGCCACGCTGGACCAGGCGTCGGAGCCGTCCAGGGACTGGTCTCGCCAAGACGTCACAGGTGCTCCGAAGCCGAAGTCAGCTGCTGCGGAGCCAGCGTCGAGGAGCAGACGGAGGCCTGAGCTCGGAAGCCCCGTGGGAGGCGGGTCGGGTTCTGGATCAGGGTCGGGCGGCACAATCGCAACCGGCGTCGCGGTGGCTTGCACTGAATCAGCGGACTCTCCAACGGAGTCGAACGCAGTGACCACGTAGTAGTAAGCCTGCCCGTTCGTCAGCGGCGCATCGATGAAGCTCGTTGCCGCGCCTTCGTAGACGAGCCCGAAGGTCGAACCGTCGTTGGCACGCCACAAGCGGTAGCCACTGACACCCGTGACCGCGCTCCAGGAGAGCGTGACGACCGCATCACCCCCAACAGCGTCAAGGATAGCCGGAGCGTTCGGTGGAACCGGATCTGGCTCCGGATCGGGGCCGGGATCGGGGGGCACGGTCTGGATCAAGCCAAGCGAGTACTTGTCGTCGAGGTAGGCTTCCACCTCGGCGCGCTCGGCGTCGCTCAAGCTGCGATCGTAGAGAACGACCTCTGCAAGTTGCCCCTGGAACATTCCTTCGTTCCAGAAGCTCCGCCCAATGAGGCTGCCAGTGCGGGCAGTCACGGTGGGCACGAAGACCCTGCCGCTGCCAACGACGTCGAGATCGCGCTCGACCACCGCGGTGACTGGATCGCCAGTGCCACCGCCTCCGTGCCGGACGGAGTACAGCGCGACGTCGCCCGCTGTCAGCGCGGATCCGGTGTTAAACCAGCCAACGCTCCCGAGGTCGTCACTCGTGAAGTACTGAAGACCCAACGACCCTCCGGCGCGACCGAGTACGATCATGTCGTTGCCGGCACCATTGCCGAGGGCCAGTAGCTTGAAGCCTTGCTGAAGAACGGTCGCCCGCGCGACCACGTAGAGGGTGAGACCCGAGGTGAAGTCTTCGAGACCGTTGGTCACACTGAAGTAGTCATCAACACCATCGAAGGAAAGAGCAGGACGACCGTTGATCGCGTTGGCAACCACCACGGGCGCTTCGCCGGGGAACGCCTCGGCATGGGAGCCTGTACCGCTGAGGTCCTGCCAAAACCTGACCTCGGCTCCCGCACCCAAGTCAGCGACGGCCTGCTCCGCATCGAGGAGCAAGACGAGACCCGCAGCAGGGAGCTGCCCGGGGCTGGGCGGATCCGGATTGGTGGCGACGGGCGTTGCGGTAACCGGCAACGAGTCCGCGGATTCGCTGGTCGCATCAAAGGCGGTCACCACGTACGTATATGCCTGACCATTGACCAACCCGGTATCGGTGTGGCTGGTATCGGTGATCTCGTAAAAGCTGTTGAATGTGCTCCCGCTGCCTTCCGAGCGCCACAAACGATAGCCCGTCGCGCCAGCCACCGCGTCCCATGAGAGCGAAACGTTGGCGTCGCCGGCTGTTGCCACGAGGTTCGCCGGCGGGTCGAGTACTATCGGGTCCGGACCGGGATCCGGATCGGGCGGCGGGTTGCTCGGGTCGATTCCGAGGGCGTACTTCTGATCGAGATAGGCCTGAACGATGGCGGCCTCGGCGTCAGCGAGCTCGCGATTGTAGAGCAGAACCTCTGCCAGTTTGCCCTCGAACATGCCTTCATTCCAGAAGCTCCTGCCGATTAGATTCTCGGAGCGCTCGATGACTGGAGGCACGTACACGTTGCCACTGCCCACCGGCTCGCCATTCTTGAGTACGCTCGTCGACACGACCGCGTTCTCAATGCCAGCGCCCTGCCGGACGGTGATGAGACCGGCTTCCCCAGGGACGAGAGCGTCGGCGCTCCCAAACCATTTCACATAGTCATTTGCGTCGCTCGTGAAGTACTGGAGGCCCGCGGTGCCTCCGTTGCGGCCGAGGACGATCATGTCGGAGCCCGCACCGTTTCCTAGCGCCACGAGCTTGAAGCCGGGTTGCAACGCCGTCGGCTGAGCAACGACGAACAGCGTCATGCCGTCCCTAAAATCTTCGAACCCGGCGGGCAGGCGAAGGTGATCGTCGATGCCGTCGAACTGAAGAGCAGCGCGGCCGTTGATGGCTGCGGGGATGACGGTGGGTGCTTCGATAGATCCCGCCGCGGCGTCGTTTGCCCACCCCGAACCGTCACGCCAGAGCGTAGCCGGGTTGCCTGCACCCGTTTCGGCTAGCGCCGTGTCGGCATCGAGCCAGAGAAGCATGCCTTCGACGGGAAATTCCGCGGGGGGATCGACGGGTGGCACGACACCTTGCGGCAATGCAACGACCGTGGTGGCGGAGGATTCGAGTGCTCCCTGGAACGCCGTGATCGCATAGGTGTACTGCGTGCCATTCGCGACGGTCGTATCCAGGTGCGTGGTGTCGGTCGTCGTGGTCAACAACGACGGGCCGGCACCATCGTCGCGGTAGACGTGATAGCCTTCCGAACCAAATACGGCGTTCCAGATCAGCTCTACCGACCCGTCGTTTGCCAGGGCGACCAAGTTGCTCGGTGCGGGCGGCGGAAGCTCACCGAATGGCTTGTAGTCAAAGTAGGCAAATCGTGCGTCGAATCCCGGAAAAGCCGAAGGGTGGTTTCCGACGAAGAGCCCGACTTCGGTAATCGCTCCAATGTTCTCCCCGAGGCCGAAGTCTTCGAGCACCTCTTCCCGAGAGAGGTGCCAGGTCATGCCGTCAAGCGAGTACTCGAACTTCCAGACTCGCTGCGTTGGAACGTCGTCGCTGACGGTCACTCGCATGTAGTACGGACCGGAGCTCGGGAGCGGAATCGAGGGCTGAAAGCGTCCTGGAATCGTGTGACGGTAGATCGCTCCATCGACGGATACGAAGCGTTCGATGTACCCGCGTACACTACCGTTGCCGTACATCATGAACATCATGAAGGTGGCAGGGTCTTCGCCTTGAAAGACGATGCCAAACTGCTCGTTGCTCATGATCCCCGTGTCCATGCGCATCTCGTAGACGCCCGCACCCAAGAACGGACGCGTGATCTGGGCGTGCTCGATCCACCATTGGTTGTGCTCGGCGCCGCCGCGGAACGACATCGAGACTTGATCGCCACTCATGGAAAGGCTGACGTGGTCCCCGGTCCTCTCAGGATAGGCGTCCGCAAAGTGATCGGTGAACGTCCATCCAGACCCGAGGCTCGAGCCTTCGAACTCGTCTCGGAACGAGTTGCCAGTCGATTGCGCGGATGCTGACGTGCTTACAATTAACGACGATCCGATGAGGGCGTGGATCAGCAATCGGTGCATTCAAAGACCTTTAATATCCAAGGGTTTGTTGTAAACAGGGCTGAAAAAACCAAACGAATCGTTCAGAACGCATATGCGACTTATACTTCGTATATCAAAATGTAAGCGAATGTAAACGCAAAATCTGCGCAATCCCAAATCGATATATGTGAGATTGCCGACTTAAACCGGCATGTTTCCCAACCATGGCTGCGACAAGAAGAGGGTGAGTGAAGGCTCACGCCCAGTGCCAGCGCTGCAAGAAGTGCTCAGGCTCCGCGAGCTTGGGCGCTACGAAATCGGCGGTCGCTCGAAGAGCAGCCAGGCTGCGACCGCCGGTCGCTCGATCAACGCCATCCAAGCTCAGCTCAGCCACCGATCCGCACAGAGCGTGCCGCGGCGCGCGCGTACGAATCCATTGGGTGCAAGTTCAGGCGCCATCGTCACGCCCTGAGGTCAACTAGCGCGAAAGGCCGAGACAGTCGATCTGTGCAAGGCCCTTCCAAGGAACGAAAGACTCCCTTAGCCCATCGGGATCACGATGAGCGCCGAATTGGGCGGAGCTCGATTTTATGTCGTGAGGGACTTGAACCGGAAAGGGCGTTCATGTCGACTATCAGCCACGGTCTCAGGGTGTCGGCGCTTCCTCGACCTCGATCGTGACCCTCGGGATGTGCCCCGTGAAGCGAGACTTGGCCTCCGACCCGATCCGTTCGACCACCGGTGTCGCCAAGTCGATCCCGACGTCCGCCGTTTCGTCTGCGGAAAATACCATCGGCTGGGTTCGTTCGATGCGACCCTCTCCGGCCTTTTGGTCGTTGATGAACAGCGTGCCACTGCCACCCTTGCCGAGCCCGCCGCCGTCGTATGCGAACTCGAAGCGAATGGTCGATTTGCCTGCCGGCAACCGTTTGGTGCCGGCAATCGTGGTGCGTTCGAGGCCCAGGAAGTTGTAGTCGTATGCGGGCACACCGTCTTTGACGTAAAGCGCCCAGCCGCCGAAGCGGCCGCCCTGCACCAAGATAGCACCGTTGCCGCCGCTCTTTGGCACGTCGACCTCGGCCGTGATCGTCACCGACTTGTTCTTCACGTTCAAAAAGACGTTTTCGCTCATGCCGGTCATTCCCTCGGCTAGCGTGAGAGACGTTCGACCCGCCATCAGGTCGGGACGGCCCACGAGCTCTGCGTTGAACCTGTCGGCGACGCGATCGTCGATCGGCAGTACCTGGTTCTTTTTTGCCTCCTTCATGAACAGCGCTTGGAGCTCGGCTAGCTTTTCGGGCTTCTCCGCGGCGAGGTCGTTGACGAGGCTGAAGTCGGTGCTCGTGTCGTAGAGCTCCCAGATGTCCTCGGCGAGCGGTCGACGCGGCTTCATTTCCCAGGGCGCACGGTGGATGGTTCGAGCGAACCAGCCGTCGTGGAAGATCGCGCGGTTGCCGAAGATCTCGAAGTATTGCGTCGCATGTCGGCCCTTCGCTTCCGAATCGTCGAAGGTGTAGACCATGCTGACGCCGTCCATCGGGTGCTGCGGGACGCCGTCGACCTTCTCCGGGAACGGCAGGCTCGCCGCCTCGAGGATGGTCGGGACGACGTCGATGACGTGGTGGAATTGCGTGCGAAGCTCGCCTTTGGGCTCGATGCCCTTCGGCCAATGAATGACGGTTCCGACTTTGGTCCCGCCGGGGTCCGACGGGACCTGCTTGGTCCAGGTGTACGGCGTATCGAACGCGACGGCCCAGCCGGCGGCCATGTGTGGATAGGTCGTGGGACCGCCCCAATCGTCGAGATGCTTGAGCATGTCGGCGACGTGTTCCTCCACGCCATTGAAGTACGTCATCTCGCTGAACATGCCGTTACGACCGCCCTCGGCGCTCGTTCCGTTGTCGCCATAGATGAGGAAAATCAAGGTGTTGTCGAGCTCGCCCGTCTCCTCGACGGCTTTCACGACACGGCCGATCTCGTGATCGGTCATTTCCACGAAGGCTGCAAACACTTCGGCCTGCCTCGTGAACAGGCGCTTCTCGTCTGCGGAAAGGTCGTCCCAATCGGGGATCGCCTCGGGCTTCGGGGCGAGCGGTGTGCCTTCCGGAACGACGCCGTTTTCGATCTGACGCGCGAGGATTTCCTCTCGCATGCGGTCCCAACCCTGATCGAACTTGCCTTTCCACCGTGCGATCCATTCTTTGGGCACGTGATGGGGAGCGTGAGTCGCGCCCGGCGCGTAGTAGGCGAAGAAGGGCTTGTCGGGTGTCAGCGCGTCTTGGTACTTGATCCACGCGACCGTCTGGTCGGTCATGTCGGTCAAGAAGTGGTAGTTGGGATCTTCAGGCAGGTCGACGACGTGCTCCCCGTCGTAGATGAACGGCGCCCACTGATTGGTTTCGCCACCGAGAAACCCGTAGAACTTGTCGAAGCCCTGGTGGGTGGGCCAGCGGTAGAAGGGACCCGACATGCCTGCTTCCCACGCCGCCAGCTCGTGCCACTTTCCAAAGGCGGCCGTGCTGTACCCATTGAGTTGAAGCATTTCAGCCACCGGCGCCACCGTGTTCGGGATCTCGCCGGTGTTCCCGGGGAATGCTGTCCCGGTCTCGATGATCGAGCCCATGTTGTTCACATGATGATTCCGCCCGCTCTTCAGCGCGGCGCGAGTCGGCGAGCACAGGGCGGTGGTGTGGAAATTGTTGTAGCGCAGACCCTGGTTTGCGAGCCTTTCGAAGGTCGGCGTGTTGAAGGGCCCGCCGAACGTGCTGGTGCCAGCGAAACCGAGGTCGTCGACGAGTACAATCAAGACGTTGGGCGCGCCCTCGGGCGCATTCACCTCGAATCGCGGCGGCGGCGTTGCGTTGCGAACGTCGAGCTCCGTATAGGTCGGAGGCTCAGGCGCGGGGATCGGAAGCTCGGTCCGATCGAAACTCTCGTCCCCAGACTCTGGGGCGTCCTGCTCGACGGCCGGTGCCGTCTCTTTCGGAGCGTCCCCTTTTTGGCATCCTGCGGTCAGTACGAGTCCGAAAGTGGCAGCAGTCCAGAGTGTTCCAAATCGCATCGCGTGATCTCCCAGAGTTGGTCTCGTTCGTCGAGCCTACGGCAGTGCCCCAAGGAGCGCGAGGATGCCAATGGAAATGTGCGCTATTCGATATTTGATCGCGTGACTCGCAGTGCGGACCGGACCTTGCCGACGTCGCTCCCACCGGTCGCCACCAGGCATGAGCTAGGATTCCTCTTCATGGAAAAAGCCCCCCATTTCACCAAGCATACCGGGACCCTGCAAGCGGCTCCGAATCGGCTACGGGCCCAATTCGCGTTCCGGCTAACGAGATCCATAGGTTCGGGCTAATAACTCCTTCGCGGTGCATCGACTCGTTCTGTGTTCTACTTGGATTCTTGTGGCCCTCGCGGTGTCGACGGCAGCGGCTCAGCGCTTCGCTCTGCCGTCGCAGTTCGACGAGGTCGTCGGCGCCGTGATGGACGTGGCGGCCTCCCGTGAGGAAACGCTATTGGACATCGCGCGTCGGTTCGACGTCGGCCAGGAGGAGATCCTGCTCGCCAACCCGTCGGTCGACCGCTGGCTGCCGGCCGAGGGCGCGGAGGTGATTCTGCCCACTTCATACGTTCTGCCTCGCACGCCGCGCGTGGGCCTGGTGCTGAACGTCCCGGAGATGCGGCTCTACTTCTATCCTCCGCGCGAACCCGGGCAGGATGCTGTAGTGCACACGTACCCGGTGAGCATCGGACGGATGGACTGGTCGACTCCCCTCGGTCGGGCCAGCATCGTCGAAAAGACGGAGAACCCCGCCTGGCATCCCCCGGAGTCCATCGTCGCCGAACGCCTCAGCAACGGCGAGCCTCCGCCAACGACGATTCCTCCGGGCCCGGACAACCCGCTTGGCGGCTTCGCCCTTCGACTGAGCATTCCTGGCTATCTCATCCACAGCACCAACAAACCGTTCGGTGTCGGAATGCGTGTGACCCATGGCTGCGTGCGCATGTATCCCGAGGACATGGAGCAACTCTTCCCGCTCGTCCCGATCGGGACGCCTGTGGTCATTCTGAACGAACCGATCAAGGTCGGATGGCTCGGCAATGAGCTGTTCGTCGAAGCTCATCCTCCCCTCGAGGAGGAGCGCGCACGATGGGACGTGCGAGCGCGCGCGGCGGAGCTCGTTCAACTCGAGAATAGCAAGCGCCCGGTCGTGCTCGACAGCTCTGCCTTGGATCAGGCCCTGACTCTGCAGAACGGTATCCCGACGCGGATCGGCCGGGCCAAGGCCGCGGGCCCCTGAAGAGGAGCTCGCAGACGAGGCCCGTCGACCTTACTTGGACATCGCCTTCTTGAACATCCGATCGAGCTTGGCGCCATTGGCCTCGGAGGCTGCCTTGGCATCATCGGCGGATGCCTTGGCTGCCTCTGCGGCCACCTTCGCATCGTTGGCTGCGTCGCGCGCAGCCGCCGCGTCCTGCTTGGCCTCATCTGCTGATGCCTTGGCCTCGTCGGCCACGGCTCGCGCATCGTTGAGATCGGAGCGCAACTGGTCGATATCGGAGGTCGCGCATCCGATGAGTGGCGCGGCCGACAACGACCCAACGACCAACAACCGGATCAGGGTCTTTCTATACATGGCGGCTAATCCTTCCTGTTCGCGTTCGTAGTTGCCTCGCCGGTTAGGCGACGCGATGTCGACGGCAGTATGGGGTCAAGCAGGCTGCTGCTCAAGCCCTCGTCAGCGCACTTCGACGCGCATTCCAACGCGAATCAAACGTGACAACCTTCGGATTTGATCATTGCTGAGGGCGATACACCCCTGGGTCCAGTTGAGCGTTTCGTGGACGCGCGAGCTGCTCTTGCCCAAGCCGTGAATGCCGAGTTGTCCGCCCAACGGCGTATCCTGTGGTGGTGGCTCACCTTGCGCGAATGCTGCTTGGATGCGCTCGTAGTCATCCGCATCGATCCGTCCCAGGTTGAACGCTCGGCGGGCGTGCTCGGGTCTCGGAAAGTCGATCCCAAAGAAGACAAGGTATCGGGATCTTGGTTGAATTCGGTTGATTCGGAAGGTGCCTAGCGGTGTCGTGCCGTCCCCGCGCTCCCGGTCGAGGGAAGGGCCACCGCGACCGATGGAGATGTTGCGGAAACGCTCGACGAGCTTTCCGCTGCGAAACACAGAAAGGGTCTGTGTCTCCGTGTCGACGAGGATCCAGCCCTTGGGCGAGGGGGGCGCGGCATCCGCGGCGCCTTGCCATCCTGCGAGCCCAATGCACAGCGCGAGTATCCAGGACGCCGATGCCGCAGTGCTGCCGATCCTCCGACCATGGCGCGCGCGAATCTGCCCCCACCTCATGATTTCAAGAAAACAATTCTCTCGGCGGAGCGCAACCCCACCGGAAACTTTTGGGTTTCTGGCCAACCTCGGTCGGATCCTGGGGTCGGATCGTTGGCTCGTTTCGAGTGCAGCAGACTGGTAACCGGCCCTACGGGCATTCCTCCTGTGCCTCGCAGGTCGGAGGGTCACACATGGCGCGAAGCACGTTGGACTCGTTGTCCGTGAAGCCCTCGCAGTCGGTGCTCACCGAGATCGTGCAGCTCTCCTCGGTGCTCAGGGTATAGGACACGCCGGACAACCACCCGGAGATGTGGCTCTTCTGGATGTCAGCCCTGATATCGCCCCCTTCCTCGTAGCAGTAGAGGTCCACCCCCGCTCCACTTTGCTGGCTGCCGACGTTGCGCAGGGTCGATTCGTAGACGGTGAGCGAGGACAGAGCTCGGCCTGGCCATGGGTTCCAAGTGATTGCGTCGTTCCTGTAGGTCTCGACCGTCACGTTGCACAGGGTGACATTCTCTGGATTGACGCAACTGACCCCCCAGAACTCGCGCGCCTCGATCGTGAGGTCGCGAATGGTCGCGCTTCCGTAGGTGCTCAGGCCCACGGCACCATAGGGGTCGCCTGTCATGCTGAGCGTCGTCTCCCCCTCGCCCGAGCCGGCGAGCGTCACGTCGACCAAAAGCGCTTGGCTCGGCCACAAGCCTCCGTCATCCGGTAGCGTCCAATCATGGATCGGCGGCGCGTAGTTACCCGGCGCCAAGAGGATGACCGAACCGCCTGGGGCCGCTGTCAGCACGTCGTGGAGATCATCGTCAGCTGTCACCTGGATCACGTTTCCAGGGAGCGGCCCACATGGGCTGCTCGTACCGCCCGTGCCGGCGGTGCCGCCGGTACCACCCACGCCAGCGCTTCCGCCTGTGCCCCCGGTGCCGCCGACGACACATGTGCACGACGCGTCGGTCGTGTCGTTGTCGCATTGACTCGAATCGCATTGCGTATCGAGCTCACAGGAAGACCCCAGCGTTCCGTCGCCGTCGGCTTGGGGGCATCTGAGCGTGCATATGTTGCCGGAGCAGTACTCGTTGTCGGCCGTGCAATCTGCATCCGTCTTGCACATGGCGACGTTGCAGTTGCTGGCACCGAGGAACAGAGCGAGCACCGCAAAAACCAGGGGCATACACAAACGGCCAGTCATGCAGACCACCTCCTACGGTGCTCTACGAGGCAAGCGGTATGCCAACACGCAGGCTGTGATTTACCGCGAAAAGAGCCCCAAGCGAACGCTTCCTCGCGCTCGATGCATGCAGAGATTGCGTGCGAGGATCCTTTGGCGAATTCGCTGCGCAGCTCGCGCTGCGATTAAGCACTCCTCGAGACAGTTGCTGCCTATGGGCGAATCAGCTCGGAATCACACTCCGTTGGGGCCGAGATCGGGTTGCAGCGCCCGACGTACCCGCCAGGCACCTTCGCGGAGTACGTGCTGAAGTCGAGGTCCGGCACCACGTAATCGGTGCTGACGAAATGCCCGCCGCTCGCCCAGGCCGCTTCTTGAAGCGTGTAGTCGTTGTCGCGCGACTGCTGGGTGTCCGCGTCGGCCCGGGTTCTCACCATGTAGCCGGCGCCGACCAGCGCTTCGATGCGCTCTCCGTCCGTCAACGAATTGTTCACGTTGAACCAGGCCGCTTCCGGATCCCCCTCGTCGGAGTTGGCGAACATGATCCGCCCTTCGAGCGAGGGGTGCCCGTCGATGTAGTGGTCGCGTGCTTCGCTCCGGTTCAAGAATACGAACATCACGCGCCCGCGCGCTTCGGAGAGCGTCAGCCAGCCGCCGTCGAGCACCGCTTCTTCGAGCGTCGCGGCGTCGCCCCGTACGTCGTCGGGCACGATGAGGCGCTCCTTGGGAAAGACCTGAAGGATCTCCGCATCGATGCTGTCGACCTCTTCCGGCCCGAACGGCAAGGGAATCGTGAACCCGAGATCGAGCGGATCTGAGATCTCCTCTTCTTTCGCCTCGATCATGATCGTGATCGGCAGATGGCGCCGATTCGCGTCCGACCACTCCTTCACGGTGGTGAGGCAGTCGATGAACGTCAGACAATGCGTTTCGAAGTCGATGTCCTGAACGTGCAAAACCTTGAGACCCGGCTCCTGCAGCGATTCGGGTCCGACGTATGGCGGTGGGCCCACGACCCAAAGCCCGCGAGGGCCGACAGCAATACAGACCAAACGTTGATTCGCAGCATGTCCAAACCTCCAAAAGCTATGCCCCCGCTCTAGTCCAATTCCCTGGAATGATCTACGGGTCCGCAACCAAGGGAGAGCTGACCGCCGTTGGCGCTAGGCCACCAAGTGAAACGGGGTAGCTGACGAGGAAGGCGCGCGCTTCGATCGATGCCTCGGCGGTCGAGAGTGGGTGCTGTGCAGTGCTTTGCTTGTCGAAGACCTCGGCGGGCCTTTGCCGCATTCGGGGCAGTCGCGGTCGGATCAGCGGCAGGATCACCGGCGCCCCTTTTGGCTGGCAGTTCGACGGTCAGACGGCCATCCTCTCGGAATGGAGCCGATCTTCCTGCACCTAGCGGTGGCCTTGGGACTCGGTCTGCTGGTCGGGGTGCAGCGTGAGCGCGCCGAAGATCCGCTGGCGGGAATTCGCACCTTCCCGCTGATTACGATCTTGGGGGGACTTCTGGCGGAGCTTTCCCTCAGGCTCGATGCGACTTGGATTTTCGCGGTGGGGCTTTTGAGCCTCGCTGCGGTGCTCGCGACGGGCCACGCGATCACGGGCCAAACGGGCCGCTACAAGCTCGGACTGACCACGGAAATAGCGGCTCTCTACATGTACATCGTGGGAGCGTTCGTTGCGATGGGCGAGGTCACCATAGGCGTCGTGATGGGCGGGCTCTGCGCTTTGCTGCTGCACTTGAAGGAGCCGATGGAGGGTTTCGCCGCTCGACTGACCAAAGCCGATGTGAAATCGGTGATGCAGTTTGCCGCGATCGCTCTGGTGGTGCTCCCGGTGCTTCCCAACCGCACCTACGGCCCGTACGACGTCCTCAATCCGTTCGAGATTTGGCTGATGGTCGTATTGATCGTCGGCATCAGTTTGGCGGGTTACGTGCTGTACAAGCTGCTCGGTGCTCGAGCGGGGACGTTACTTGGGGGCGTGCTTGGAGGCCTGATCTCGAGCACCGCGGCAACTGCGAGCTACGCGAGCCGCGCCAAGCATCATCGATCTCTCGCGCCTCAGGTCGCGCTTCTGATCATGGTTGCTTCCACGGTGGCGTACCTGCGCATCTTGGTGGAGATTGCAGTGGCGGCACCCTCCGTGCTGTCCGCCGTAGCGCCGCCCCTGCTCATCATCTCCCTTGCAAACGTCGTCATCTGCGGTCTGGCGCTCGTCTTCGTACGCGGGGATGCCGGCGACCTCGCGAAGCAAGACAACCCTTCGGAGCTTCGCGTAGCGCTCGTGTTCGGTGCTTTGTACGGGTTGATCATCTTCGCCATTGCAGCGGCCCGGGAAGCCTACGGAGATCCAGGTCTCTACGTGATCGCCACCATTTCAGGCCTCACCGACGTCGACGCGATCACGCTTTCCACCGCCAATTTGATCGAGGCGGGTCGCCTCGATCCGGGCTCTGGTTGGCGCGCCATCGTACTCGCGAGCCTCTCCAACTTGGTCTTCAAAGGCGCGCTCGGCAGCGCGCTTGGAGGCCGAGCACTGCTGAAGTATCTCGCGCCCCTGTTCCTCACTTCGATCGCGGCGGGGATCGCAGTCCTCCTGCTCTGGCAGTGACGGAAGCGATCCGCGACGAGGCCTCCCGCGTACCCATCCCCCACGCTGCTAGCCCGTGACCAGGAGGTCGCGCGTCGGCGCGAATGGACGGGCGGAAACGGACGCGATACGGTTCCGCCTCATGCGCCAGGTTGGACACACACACTACGGTGGCGCGATGAGCGTGACAGTGCGCGAGGTGGCGACTCCCGAACCTGGACGCGGCGAGGTCCGCGTCCGCGTCCATGGCTCGTCGGTCAACAAGGGCGATCGACTCGTGATGATGGGGACCCCGTATGTCATGCGACTCGCTCTCGGACTGCGCGCGCCGAAACATTTTGGGCTCGGTCAGGACGTGGCAGGCGTCGTGAGCGCCGTCGGAGACGGGGTCACGAGGTGGCAGGTGGGCGAAGCGGTGTTTGGAGAGCTCACCTTGGGCGCGGCTTGGGCAGAGGAGGTGGTCGCGCAAGCCGATCAGCTCGCACGCGCTCCAAAGAACGTGCCCCTTGCCGAGGCAGGTTCGCTGCCCGTCGCGGCGCTGACCGCGTGGCAGGCCGTCGTCGAGGAGGGCCGCGTCGAAGCGGGCGATCGGATCGTCGTCAATGGCGGTTCGGGAAGCGTCGGGAGCTACGTGGTGCAGCTTGCCAAAGCTCGCGGCGCGCATGTCACCGCCGTGGTGCGCGCACATCACGCCGATCGAGCGCAGGCGCTAGGTGCGGATGCGATCGTCGACGCGGAGTTGGAAGACTTCAGCGCGACTGACGCCCGCTATGATGTCTGCATCGACGTGGCTGGCAGCGTGCCCATGTCTCGCGGTCTTCGTGCGGTGAAGCAGAAGGGCACCTATGTTGTCGTCGGCGGCCCCACCGACGACCCTTGGCTGCGGCCCTTGCTACGCCCGTTGGGCTGGATGCTGCGAGGCGCGTTTTCTTCTCGGCGCGTAGCGGTGTTCGTCGCTAGACCGACGCCGGAGCGATTCGCCGAGCTCGCGGCGTGGGTGGAAGCGGGGCGCATCACGCCACTCTTCGATAGCCGATGCACACTCGACGAGCTCCCCCAGGCGCTTGCTGAGCTCGAATCGGGGCGCCGCCGCGGCAAAGTGCTGGTCGAAGTGCATCATCGCGTGTGAAGAGGCAAGAACGGTTTCAAGCCCACTCGGGCGCTCACTCCGCGCTCAGCGTTTCCAGGCAGCCCTCGAGGATGTCCTCTTCCTCGAAGACGTCGAGCACCGCCAGCGCCGCGGCACAACCGAGCGGACTGCCCGCATAGGTGCCGCCGAGGCCCCCTGGAGCCAATGCGTTGAGCCGCTCGGCAAGCGCGACGTAGGGCTCGCACGGCATCACTTGAAAACAAGTGTGTGTGAATCGCTCCATCTGCGCCCTGACGGCAGCCATCACCTTCGGATGCCGATGTCCGGTGTTGAGAACGCCGATACCGCCGGCGAAATCGATGTAGCGCTTGCCCTCGACGTCCCAGACCTCGGCGTTCTCGGCGTGCTGGGCGAAACGCTGATGTATGCTCGCCACTCCGCGGGCCACTGCCTGGTTTCTCCGCGAGAGAAGGTGGGAGTTTGTCGCCATCGCCGTCGGGCTCCTTCAGCTACGGAACTGTCGTTGGCTTCACGGGCCGATGCCCCCGATGCATAGATACTTGATCTCGAGGTACTCCTCGATTCCGTACTTCGACCCTTCGCGGCCGATGCCGGATGCTTTCACCCCACCGAAGGGCGCGATGGCGGTCGAGATGAGTCCGGTGTTGATGCCGACCATTCCGTACGCCAGGGCCTCGGCCACGCGCCAGACACGGGAGAGTCCGCCGCCGTAAACGTAAGACGCAAGGCCGAATTCGGTGTCGTTGGCCATGCGCACCGCCTCCTCTTCGGTCTCGAATCGAAAGAGCGGAGCGACGGGGCCAAAGGTTTCCTCCTGGGCCACGACCATGGTCTCGGTGACGTCGGTGAGTACCGTCGGCTGAAAGAACGTGCCGCCGAGCTCATGTCGGGCGCCGCCGGTGGCGATCTTCGCTCCTTTGCCGACGGCGTCGGCGATCTGCGACTCGACCTTCTCCACCGCCGCCTCGTTGATCAACGGACCCTGGGTCACACCGTCCTCGAGGCCGTTGCCGACTTTGAGCTGGTCCCGAACCGCCTTGCTGAGCCTACGGGCGAACTCGTCGTAGATGCCATCCTGCACCAGAAAGCGGTTAGTGCAGACGCAGGTCTGACCGGTGTTGCGGTATTTCGACGCGATCGCGCCCTCGACGGCGGCATCCAGATCGGCGTCGTCGAAGACGAGGAAAGGCGCATTGCCGCCGAGCTCGAGTGAGACCTTCTTGACCGTGCTCGCGCACTGCTTCATCAGCAGCTTTCCAACTGACGTCGATCCGGTGAAGCTCAGCTTCCTGACGATCGGGCTCGACGTCATCTCGCCACCGATGGCCTTTGCATCTCCGGTGACGACGCTCAGCACTCCGGGCGGGATTCCGGCGCGCTCCGCGAGCTCGCAGAGCGCGAGGGCCGAATACGGAGTCTCCAGGGCCGGCTTGACCACCATCGTGCATCCGGCGGCCAGGGCGGCGCCGGCCTTGCGCGTGATCATCGCCGCCGGGAAATTCCATGGCGTAATCGCGACGCAGACGCCGATCGGCTGTTTGATCACCACGATTCTCTTGTCGGCCTGGTGCGTGGGAATCACATCGCCGTATGCCCGCCTTCCTTCTTCGGCGAACCATTCGATGAACGAGGCCGCGTATGCGATCTCGCCACGCGACTCGGCGAGCGGCTTGCCCTGCTCGGTCGTCATGATCAGCGCGAGGTCGTTCTCATTCTCCATCATCAGGTTGAACCAGGCCCGCATCCTCGCGCCGCGTTCTCTCGCTGGCAGCGCGCGCCAACCGGGAAGCGCGGCCTCGGCGGCCTGCAACGCCTTGCGCGTTTCGATCGCGCCGCAATTGGGAACGCTTCCAATGACCGCGCCATCGACAGGGTTGGTCACCGCCACGGTGCGGCCGTCCTCCGCCTCCGTCCATGCTCCATTCACAAAGCAACGCTCCCGAAAAAGCCGTTGATCACTGAGGTTCATCACGTTTGTGGTTGCAAGGCTACCGCAACTCTTGCGCCGCGCTACCGACCGCGGGTCCCGCGTGGCCGGCCGCGCTTGACGGGCGTCGGTCACGGGTAGAGGGCGAAGGGCGCCTCGAGACCGTAGAAGCGCAGCTCCCCCGGTCCGTCGGCGGCCGTCAACTCACGACAACACTCGGGAATCCTCGAGCGTCTGCGACTGAGGCCTATGCTTTTGGAAGACGATGACGACGGTAGCGTCTGGGGCGCTCGTCGCGCAGGCGGTAGAGGCGCTCGGCGTAGGCGGCGTCATCCACCCACAGGCGCCGCGCCGAGCGTTCCATGAACGGACGAACGAAACCTGCGACGAGCTGGGCCATCTTGAACTGGTAGCGATCGGAGGTCGCCAGGGTCGCCTCGATGATGGCGGTGCGTCCCGGGCAGATCGGTGTAGCATGGGTTTCGACCACGGAGCCTTCGCCCTCGCCGCCGATGATCGTCATGACGATGGTGCGGGGATCCGGGCAATGGAAGGTGGCATCCACCTCGACGGCGAAGGGACCGAGTACTCTTTTCGCGACGCGCACGGTGACTGCTTCCTCCGTGAGGTCGATGACCTTGAGGCGGCCGAAGGAGTAGGGATGAAAGTGCGCCCCGTGCCAAGGGTCCAAGCGATTGGCAATCACGTCCCGCGGCTCGCACTCCGCCCATAGTTGGATGACGCCGTCGATGAACGTCTCCGGTCGAGGGGCCATGAAGGGTCGCTCGCTGAGGGCGACGCCCGGCTCTTCATCATCGAGGCGCACCCACGTGAGAACACCATCATCGAAGGTGGGCAGCGGCTTCCAGGAGCCGTGACCCTCGTCACCAATCGTCAGACCGTGCCAAGGGCAGACGAGCCGATCGTCAAGGACCAGACCCTCCGCGAGCGAGGCGCCCATGTGTGGACACTCGTTCGGCGCAAGACGGACACCTTGGCTGGTTCGCCAGGCGACCAAGTGTCGGTCGCAGATGCGCACGCAGCGAGGCGCCGTCGTAATGCCGCGAGAAGCCCCGACCACGAACCAACCACCGGAAGGCAGTTCCAGCGCCCGGCCGAGGGCTCTGTCGATGCGCTTGGGGTTGGCTTGTTGCCAGTCGGGGCTGTTCTCAATGGGTTGCCCCACGGATTCATCGAGTCTTCTGCCGAAGGTCCAAAGTGGTTTCATCGCGCTCGATCGTGTCTTCGGGCCCGTAGAAGACCGCGCCGGGGCACGGTCGTGATCGGCTCCCGAGCGACTCCCAGGGGGGCCAACAAACAGTTGGCTGCCATCATGCCCGAAGCGGCAGCGCGTTCCATGAGCGCACTCGGAAAGGGAAGCTTGATCGAATCACCAGCGAGACACAATCCGGGAAACGGAGTTTCGACCGTAGGTCTCGCGGCATCGGAGCCCGGAGCAAACGACGGGCAGTCTTGATGAAGCAGGAAGCGCTCTTCCACCGTCTCTGCGTCGCGGGTCTCCGGATAGAGGTCGTGGAGGCCTCGGAGCATGTGGCCCTTGATCTCGTCGGCGCCGAGCTGCGGATCTAGCGCGTAGGCGTGCAGCTCGACAACCGATCCACCGCACTTGTCCGCCCACTCCCGGCTCTCGTCCTCGAACAAATGATAGAGGGAGATGTTGTGGAGGCACTCGTACTCGGTGACGCCCACGAACGGAGCGCGCCCCTCTTCGGTTGGTTTGTTCAACCACAATCGCCAGACTGCGAAGGGATTGGTCAGCCCTAGCGAGTGGACGCGCTGCAACCACGATTCTTCATGCAACTCCGGTGAAGCGTCCACGAGCGCCTTTAGGGCGGGCACGGTCACCGCCAAGACCGCCATGTCGGCGACGATCTCGCCGGAGCTCGTGTCGACGACCCAACGGCCTTGCCGACGGCGCAGACCAGAAGCGACACAGCCGCATTCGACGGTCGCACCGCGCTCTTGGAGGTATTGAGCGAAAGGTTCCCAATAGGCCGTAGAAAACGGCCTTTGGGCGACATCGAAAAGGAGTCCTTCGGGATTTCGGGTGAAGTAGAAGTGAAACATCATCAGCAGCTCAGCTGCCGACATGTTCTCCTCGGGATTGAAAAACGAATGAGCGAAGACGTCGAATAGCATCGAACGGGCTTTGTCCGGAAAGTTGAGAGAGTCGAAATAGTCGCTCGCGCTCTTGTCGTCGTATTCGGCGTAGGTCCACTCCGAATCGAAACGGAACATGTCCAGCGCGGGTTTCCTATTGACCTTGAACAGGTCTCCGAAGCTCATGTACTTCGTCCGGTGAGTGAGCTGGATGACGTTGAATGGTGACCGTCGGACCAATTTGGCAAAGGACTCCGACGTGCCGTCCGGTCCGAGGACAGGATAGTCCTCGACGGAGGCGAGGTGCGCGAGCTCGGGGTCGACCCGCCTGAGCAGGGCACGCAGATTGTAGTACTGGCGAAAGAAGGCGTGAAAGCCGCGCTCCATTTCGAAGCTCTGGCCGTCGCTCAACGTCTCGGTCCAGGCTCCCGCACGGCCGCCAAGTTGGTCCCCGCGCTCGACCAGGTGCACCGCCACGCCTCGTTCGGCCAGCACCGTCGCCGCAGCGATTCCGGCGATCCCACCGCCGACGACGACCGCACTCGTCCCCGCGGGTACGTTCTCCTGGGGTGCGTTCGCGGGGGGCACGGGTCCGGTCGGAACTGAGCTCACTGAGGCCTCGCCGCCAAGAAGGTGTGAACGATGCCTCGCTGCCAGCCGTCCATGGGCTTCTCTCTAACGTCGACGAAACCAGCTGCAAGCAAACGCTCTTTGAAGGCCTCGACGCCGTCGAATTGGTTAACGCTGCGCCGCAAATAACGGAATAGCTCTGAGGAACCGGTCGTCAGAGCACCGAAGGGGATGATGATGGTGCCCGCGACGAGGTTCCAGATCGCCTTGCTGAACCGGGAATCAGCCACGGAGTACTCGTGAAAAGCGATCATGCCGCCGGGCTTCAGGAGCTCGAGAATGCGACCGAGACAGAGGTCCGGGTCGGGCATGTTGCGGATCCCATAAGCCATGAAGACTCCGTCGTAGCGCGCCGGCTCTAGTCCCGCAGACCGAGGGTGCATGGCATCTCCGCAGACGAAGCGAACGCGCTCGAGCTGTGGCTTGGTTTTCGCAAGCTCGAGCATGCCTGAGGAAGCATCGAGCCCCGTGATCCCTGCCTCGGGATAGGCATCCACCAGGGCCTCGGTCGATAGACCTGTGCCGCAGCAGAGGTCGAGGACGTTTGCATCGCGAGCGAGCTCCATCCGCTCAGCGCTCCAGTGCAGGTGCTTGCGGTAGCCTGGGTTGAGGCGATTCAGCAGATCATAGCGGTGCGCGATTCGATCGAATTCACCGGGAACCTGGGTCTTTCGGAGTTGGAGGTCGTTCATTTCGCGCGAGGAGGATAGGGGCAGCTGGGCCGCTTGAGAAGCAGTGTTTACCCCTCGGCAAAGCCGGGGCTTGCAAAGCTCGCGGGTGGCGAGTCACGTAGAAGAAGCCCCAGCCGCGCGGACGATTCGGGCGATCACTTCGTTTTCTGCAGACGAAAAGCCGCGCTTGAAGTACCCCTCTCTCTCGTGAGGGTGACCGCTAGATGACTTTCGAGGCCAAGTACGGCCCTTGGGCTCTAGTGACCGGCGCAGGACGCGCCGAAGGCCTCGGTTTCGAGTTCGCCAATCAACTCGCCGCAAAGGGCCTGGATTTGATCCTCGTCGACATTCTCTCGAACGAGGCCGAAGCACGCGCAAGCGAGATTCGAAACGCCCACGGCGTCCACGCGATTTCGATTGGAATGGACCTCGGTCAGAAGGGTTTCATCGAAGATCTGGTTGGCGCCGTTGGCGACCGCGAGGTGGGCCTGCTGGTATGCAATCACATGTACACGCCCAAAGACACGCCCAGCGTGCTCGACATGGAGCTCGCCCAACTCGACGCGATGATCGACATCAATGCGCGCGCCTACACCCACCTCGTCCACACCTTTGGGAACCAAATGGTGAGCCGTGGACATGGCGGAATCATCCTGGTGACCTCGGGGGCGGGGATTATCGCGACGCCTTACGCCACCTCTTATGCGGCAAACAAAGGTTATCAGCGCCTCCTGGGTGAAGGCCTCTGGTACGAGCTCAGGGACACGGGCGTGGACGTCACGGTCGTCGTCGCAGGCATGATGAACACTCAGGTGGATGGCCTGTCCGGCTATCCCCGCTACATCATCATGGAGACCGAGCCGGTCGTACAAGAGGTGCTCGAAGCACTTGGCAAGCGGGTCCGCGTGATTCCAGGCCCGTTCAACAAATCTCTCATGTTCGTGCAGAACCGGCTCATGTCGGTGAAAGCGGTCGTGAACCAGTTGGGCGGGTTTATGGCGAAGGGCCTGGGAAAGCGGTGAGCGGAGCCGCATGCCCAAGAACGAGGCCGCGTTAACCGTCGAGATGGCAATAGGCAGCAGGAGCAGAGGATGGCATCGCTCAAAGACAAGACAGCGTTGGTGACTGGGTCGAGTCGAGGCATCGGAGCCGCGATTGCACAGCGACTGGCCGCTGAAGGCGCCGCGGTCGTCGTGACGGCATCACAGCTTGGCCCCAAATCCAATTACACCGGCAGCCTCGAAGAAACGGTGTCTCGTATCGAAGATGCCGGCGGGCGAGCGGCGGCGATCGCGTGCGACCTCAGTGATGGCGAGGCGCGTGCCGACCTCGTGCAGCGGGCCTCCGACGCCATCGGCGCGCCCATCGACATCCTGGTGAACAACGCCGCGGCGGCGGCGTTCATGGCTGCAAGTGTGACGAACTTGGCGCAGAGGCGTGGGACCTTCGAGGTGAATTTCCACGCACCCTTGGATTTGATCGTACAAGCCCTGCCCTCGATGCGCTTGCGAAACGCGGGCTGGATCCTGAACATCTCGAGTGCGACCTCATCCCAACCGGCAATCCCCTACGTCGGCCCGCGGGCCATGATCGACGCGCTGACCATCTACGGCGCGAGCAAGGCCGCCCTCGAGCGCGCCACCACGGGCCTCGCTTGCGAGCTCAGCGGCTCCGGCATTCGTGTGAACGCGCTAGCGCCGACAGCAATGGTGCTCACCCAAGACGCCGCTGCGTTCGCAGGCGTGCTTGCAGAAACACATCCCGAGCAGGTCGAAAGCATGGAAACCATGGTGGAAGCCGCGGTGGCCCTGTGCCGCGGGTCTCTCACGGGCCTCACCGCGCTCTCCCGCGACCTGCTGCACTTACTTCAACGGCCCGTGCACGGATTGGACGGACGCGAGGTGCTCTCCGATGCGTTCAGTGTAGAAGGACGCGGATAGCGCCGTTCGACTCCCGCCAAAGGGGAGGGCGACCACGGAAGCTCAGGCGTGTACACCACCTCGCGCCGCCGAAAATCCGATCGAAGCTCCATGTGATAGCTACAAGGTCGCTATGGCTCGATGAGATCAGACTCGCATGGTTCCGGGGCCGAGACTGGGTTGCACCGGGCCACGTAGTCCCCCGGTATGGCGGTATGGTATTCGGTGCCGAAATCCGGATTGGGCACCACGTAGTCGGTCACGACCGATTGAGCTCCACTCTCGAACGCTGCCACTTGGAGGGTGTAGTCGTCGTCGCGCGCCTGTTGGGTCTCCTCGTCCGAGCGGGTGCGTACCATGTACCCGGCCTGGACCAGCTCGCGGATTCGCTCCCCGTCCTCGAGCGCGTTGTCGACCTTGAACCACGACGCCTCCGGCTCTCCTTGCTCCGAGTTGGTGAACATCATGCGACCCTCGAGAGACGGATGACCGTCGACGTAGTGATCGCGAGCATCGCCCTCGTCGAGAAACACGAACATGAATCGCCCGCGTGCCTTTTCGAGCGTTGGCCAACCGCCATTCAGCACCGACTCTTCGAGCGTGGCGAAATCGGCACGTACGTCATCTGGAACGACTAGGCGTTCTCTCGGGAACACCTGAAGGATCTCCTCGTCGATGTCATCCACTTCGTCCGGCCCGAACGGCACCGGGATGGCGGCGTTGGGGAGGGGAATCGGGTCGTCTTTGGCCCCGATCATGACCGTGATGGGAAGATGCCTCGGATGTTCGTCCGACCACCCTTTGATCTGGTCGAGGCAGATCTGCAATGTCAGGCAACGCGTTTCGAAGTCGATGTCCTGAATGTGAAGCACCTTCATCCCGGGCTCGTCCAGCTCGGGGAGCCCCGAGTCGGGATCCTCGCCGATGTACCTCAATCCTTCCCGGCTTGCATAGAGTCCGCCTTCGGGATCCGCGAAAATATCGAACTCGAGCTGGCGAACGCCGCGGTCGAGCTGCTCTCTCAATGGCAGCGCGGTGTACTCGAGACTATCCGCGAGCTCCTGCGATTCGATAGCCGCAAGGACCTGGAGAATCTCGTCGCGCGGCTGAACATGATAACTGTTGTGCGTTCCGAGAACCTGGATCTCGTTCATGCGAAGCCCCTGTTCTACTTCCGAATCGTTGCAAGCGAGCACCACAACGCTGCAAGCAAAGCCCAGTAATATTACCAAGAATTTCATTTTCATCCCTCCGTGGGCGATCGGCATCCCAAGCGAACCGCATCGAGCCGCGCGAGCTCCTTTCGCCTCATTGTCGCAGTGGGCTGCATCAGGCGTGCCAACGAGGCGCAGCGCTTTCCCCACGGGTTCTCACCCCTCTGCTGCTCCAAAATCGAAAGTTCTGCGTCCCGACGATCGGTGGTGCACAAGCTGCGCGAATGACCGCGCGCGGGGCTGAACGAGCAAACGACAAAGAAGCAGAGGAACAACGATCGGTTGTAGGGGATGCCCTCGAGCGTCACACCGCCTCCCGCTCACGGCACCGAGATTGTCGCCCGAAAGAACTCGCGCGCGCGGATATAGCGCCCCTCGAGCTGATGGTACTCGAACGCCTCCTCGTACATCCGCGCCTTCGTTGCGACGATCTCGACCTCTCCGCCGGACGGAACGGGCACGATCAAAACCCGTCTTTGGCCGGGCGGGATACGGGTGTCGGCGAGCAGGGTGACCTCGGGCCACCAAGCGTAGCGGGAGCCGATCCTCGTCCACGTGCGTCCGACGACCTTGCTGCCTCGTCGTACCACGACTTCTACATCGACATGGCGCTCGGGATCACCACTCGGCATGTAGTGCCCGGCGCGGTCGTTTGCGATGACGACGGCGAGCTCGCTCTTGCAGTACCGGCAGTGGAGGGTCTTCTCTTCTGCCAGGGCCCGGTCCTGCTTCGCGAGTGCCGGCGCCTCTTCGGCGAGGGCGCGAATCTCTGCGGTGACGGCCTGCGTCGTGATGCTTAGGCCGTTCCCGTAGATCTCCCGTAGCGGCGCGATCTCGGCTTCGTACTCGGGCTTCTTGGGGATGAGCGATCCCCCAAACCAGTGCCGCCGCGTTTTGCGGACGGGGGTATCGAAGGCCGAGGCCAGCTTTCGTTCGACCTCGGGCATGTGGCAGCTCTGACAGGTTTGACCGGGTTCCGAGTAGCTCGACGCGGCCCACTCGCGTCCGGTGCTGAAGAAGCATCCCAGGTTTTCCGAGATGTAGAGGCGTTCTGCCTGATGGCACCGCGTGCAGACATCGACCTTCAACAGGCTCTCGTCCTTGGCCGTGGGGTGGGGTGCTTGGGTGTCTCCATACGGGCCGTACACGATGCCGTCCCGGACGTGGCAGGTCGCACAGGTGACGGCGTCGCGTTGCAAGGCCTCGTTGAAGGTCGGATTCGTCTCGTATTGGGGTCGATCGATCCGTCCGTCGGTCAAGCCGACGACGAGCTTCTCCTGCTGTGCGACCACGGGCGTATGGCAGTTCACACACAACCAGCTCACATCGCCACGCGTGGGGTCTTCCGCGCCGCGCGACTTCTCGAGCTCTTTTTGAAACTGCGCGTCATCGAGCCACGCGCGTCGATGCGTACTCACCGACCACTCCTGGTAGATCTCCTCGTGGCAGGCGCCGCAGGTTTCGGCGCGCAAGTCGACCAGGCCCTTCGGGACTGCCGTCGCGACGACTGGCCGCTCGTAGTAGGCGCGCGTCTCGTAAAACGACATCGCGCGATCGACGACGCCGTCACGCGGCGCCTCCGTGTGCTGCTCCGCGGGCTTCGAAGGACAGCCCCCCATCAGAAGGGCTGCGACGAGCGCGGTGTGGGTCAGGCCTGAGTCAGTCCAAGAACGCCCCATCAACACCCGGTAGCATGGATGGCAGGTAGACTGGATTGCGCGGGAATGGAAAACTCGAAGGTGGTGTTCTTCCAGGCATGAGAGGTGCAAGAAGACCGAGCTCCGCCTGGCTGCTTTCATGGACGTTCGTCGTCTGGATCGCGTGGACTGGGTGCACCAAGGCAGAAACAGAGAGGCCCCCAGCGCTGGAAGCCACGCTGAAGGAGCTTCTCGGCGACCAGCGGGGGCCCATGCACTATTTCTCCGCGAAGGCGGACCTCGACGACGACCAGGTCTCCGAGTGGATCGTCCACCTCGCCGGGCCGAGCGTGTGTGGGACCGGCGGTTGCAACACCTTAGTCTTCACTGAAGTCGACGGGGGGCTCAGACTGGTGACGCGAATCTCGGTGACCCGACCGCCGATTGCGATCGCAGAGACCAGGACAAGCGGCTGGCGAGATCTCATCGTTCACGTTGCTGGCGGCGGGACCCTCCCTGGTCATGACGCCCGGCTCCGGTACGATGGCAGCACTTATCCAAGCAACCCGAGCGTAGAACCCGCCGAGCCTATGAGCGAGAGAGGGAAAGGCGTGGTCGTGATCCCGGCATTCCAGTCGTTCGCAGAGGGCACGAGACTGAGGTAGCAAGGACACCGCCTTCCTCGGGATCCCGTGGTGTGTCGCGCCGGGCACAGCCTGCGTTCGCCGAGCCTCCGGGTAGAGCTGCGCGGCGGGGCGGGGTTCACACCAAAGCAAGCTTCGGGTAGAAGCCATGACTGAGCCCTCCGCCGTTTTACTTTCGAGCTCGGCCGCATGCGGCGTTGTATTGCTGGCCCGCCGACAACAGAGAGAGGATGATTCGATGGGAACAGACAGTGACAGAAGCACGTGGGTGATCGGTGGCACGACACTCGTCGGTCTCGGCGTCGGTCTCATTTTCGTGCGAACGTCGGTATTGGTGTTCGTGGCCTCTATTCTGATTGGAATCGGCGCAGGTCTCGTCATCACACCGCTCATTTCAAGACGTCAGTAGCGCCCGCCCAGTCCTCGGCGTCGCGTGGTGCGGCCAACCATCCGAGAAAAAAGCCCCAGCAAAAACCGAGGCTTTTTAGTCAGGATATATTTTTGTAAAAAAAGGCTACATGCAGAGCGTTGGGCAGATCCCGAGCGCGAGTGCCGAGGGGCAGAGGCCGCAGGTGTCGAGCGCGCCGCAGACCACGAACTGAATGTTCTTTGCACCGCCAGCGTCCGGCCCGCTCGGTTGTACTGATGCCGGGCCCGCGATGCCTTTGACCTCGCCCGACTGGAACTCTTCGAGACAACCGGGTGTCGCGACGAACTCGACGAACGCGTTCGTGACGTCGAGACACTGGTTGTCTTCGCAGCTCATTTCCGAGCATGCCTGCGCGCTACCGAGCGCGGTGGCGATGATCGAGTTGCACGTGCCCTTCGAGTTGTCGGCGTCGACCTCCGATACGAAAAGTGCGACCGCCGCAAGCGCGACAATGGTGATTGGAAATAGCTTTTTCATCATGATGTCCTCCAAAACCCGTTCTCGAGGCGCGACACGACATGCGCCGCCAGCCTCTTGGACCACCGAGGCTCTCGCCAATCGTCATCGTGGTCCATACGTAATTCGTGCATCGCGGCAGACGCATGGGCCTTTTAGGCCATTGGGCTCATGCTGAGAGCCGAATCGCGCGGCCTCGTCGCGTTTGATGTCGCTCCGCAGGAACTGAGTCAGCTCGCTGGCATGGGTTCCGCTGCTCCGGCACTCAATCGAGCAGTCGTGCGTCGAAACCACGCTTGCGCAGAGCGCCAAGCACTTGATCCGCGCCTTCCTCGCCCCGAAGCTGGAGGACCATGTCCACGATCGCGGAGCGCGCCGACGAGCCACCGAAGGCACGTTGGTGGGAGATCTCCATGATGTTGCTGTCGAGCTCACCGATGAGCTGGGCGACCTGCCCGAGCGCCCCGGGTATGTCCGGCACCTCGACCCGAACTCTGACGAGGCGGTGGCTTCGCACCATGCCGCGTTGCAAAACCGAGGAGAGCGTCATCATGTCGATGTTGCCACCACATAGAACCGTCCCGACGTTTTGGTCCTGAAAACGCTCCCGATGTGCGAGCACCGCCGCCACCCCCGCAGCCCCGGCGCCCTCGACCACCGTCTTTTCGATCTCCGCGAGAAGAAAGATCGCCTGTTCGATGTGCTCTTCGCGCACGAGGACCATGTCATCGACGTAACGCCGAATCAGGTCCATCGTCAGCGAGCCGGGTGATTTCACGGCAATGCCATCGGCGACGGTGTCGCGGTCTGGCGCGTTGTCCGCGTTCAAACCATGGAATGCGTGGTGCGCCGCAGGATATCGCTCGCTCTGCACCCCCACTACGCGGATGCTCGGAAGAAGCGCTTTAGCCGCGAGCGCAATACCGGAGATGAGCCCACCCCCGCCTACCGGAACTACCAAGGTGTCGATGCGGTATCCGATCTCGAGCATCTCGAGGGCGAGCGTCCCTTGGCCCGCGATGACTGCGGGATCGTCGTACGGGTGTACCAGCGTGAGGCCGCGCTCGCGTGCCATGTCTTTGGTGAAGATGCGCGTCTCATCGAAACGGCTGCCGTGCAGGATCACCTCGGAGTGATGTGCGCGAGTCTGCTCGACTTTCGCATTCGGCGTGGTTCGTGGCATTACGATGGTGGTCGGAATCCCGAGGCGCCTGCCATGGTAGCTGACCGCCTGTGCGTGGTTGCCCGCCGACATCGCAATGACCCCTTTGCGACGCTCCTCTTCGGAGAGATCGAGGAGGCGGTTGAGCGCGCCGCGCTCCTTGAACGATGCGGTGAACTGCTGGTTCTCGTGCTTCAGGTAGAGCTGCGCTCCCGTGTGTGCAGACAGCGTTCTCGAAAGCTCGAACGGCGTTCGCACGATACTCGACATGATGCGCCCATGCGCATGCTCGACGTCTTCGAGGGAAACGCTCATGGTCCGGAGTCTAGCGCCTTGCAGCGCGGGAAGGGATCCGGAAGACCTGCACCGAAGGAACGAAAGCTTGTGAGCGTGGGAGATCGGGCCGATGTTGGCGCGAACTCATCTCACGACAACACAACAAAATCGCCGAACCCCTGCGTCTTCAGTGACAACGTCGGTAGGATTTCTGGTTTTTGCAAGGCACTTGCACTGCCCGTTCGAGAGCCGCATGTCTACGAGCCGGAGGGCTTTCAGATGCCACGATCGACGACCGCAGGCGCGATGATGCTCCTTGCTAGCTTTGGATGTCAAAGCGGTGAGGCGACGGAGACGACGAGCGACGATGTGTCCTCATCCCGAGAGACGAACTCCGTGGGAGAGCTCCACGTCGAGGTGTTTTACAGGGAGAGGATGCTGCTTCCGCCAACCGCAATCCTCGAGGTGGTGTTGGAGGACGGCGCGAAGATGGACGTCGCAGCTGAGTTGATTACGAAGAAGACGATGCCTCTCAACACAGCACCTCCTTACCGCGTTACGCTCGAGTACGCTCCGTCCAAGCTCCAAGATCGAGGTCGCTACGGTGTCCGAGCCCGCATCGAAAACGACGGTCAGCTGATGTTCACCAGCACCCAGTTCAACCCCGCATTCGGCGCCGACGGCTCGCGCGATTCGCCACCCAATGACCCCGTCCAGGTGTTGGTGCGCCGGGTCGCCGGGAGAAGCGAGACCCGCGCGTCGTCGATCACCGGCACGCGCTGGGTGCTTCAGAAGCTTCGCGGAGAGCCGGCCGGATTGGGTGCTGGCGGCCAAGCCCCAAATATCACGCTCCAAGCGGCGGAGCTGCGCGTGTCTGGATTTGCAGGCTGCAATCAGATCTCGGGCGGCTATACCCTCGATGGAGAACAGTTATCGTTCGGCCAGATGGCGATGACGATGCGAGCATGCCCGGAAGGGATGGACCTCGAACGCGATTTCGCCAAAGCGCTCGAGGAAACCAAGCGCTACGAGGTTTCGGACGACGTACTTCGGCTCCGCGACGAGCATGGGACCGTCGTCGCCGAGCTCAAGGCTGGGTCGTCGTAGGCCACGCTGGGTCCAACACCCTTTTCGCGCCAATGTAAGCGCCTAGGCCGATGGTACAGCGCTCTGATGAAAGCCCCGAGTCGCTGACCCCGGCTCCGCCTCGAGCGTGCTTACGGCGCCTTTGCTGCGGGCGACTGGGAAACGGCCGCGATCTATTTCGACAAGGCACGCCGCGTGACCGACTCACTCGCGGGTCACGTCGGCTGGATCGAGACCCAGCTCCGCATCGGCTCCCCGGAGCGCGCTCCGCTCCGTGGTTGAGGGCAACGCGTGGCTCGAAGCGGCAGACCCGCTTCGCCCTGACGACGTCGACCGTCGCCTTCGCATCGCCGACGTCGCCAAGCTGCAGGGCAAGCTCGAAGAAACGAGGCAGTACCTCGAAGAAGGCCTTGGGTATGCAGAGCAGCACGCCACGTTGAGCGGGAGCGAGGTGAGCGAGGTGGGGTTCCATCTGCTCCGGGCCTACGCGCTCCTCCACTTCGATGGCGGCGTCGACCTCGCCTCCTATCAGCGCGACTTGGAGCAAGACCTGCTCCGCTACTACCTCTTCCTCTGCGAGGTGCGAA
>JAHEEE010000094.1 GCA_024640845.1 Myxococcales bacterium
CGACGCACGTGCTCGGGAGCGGGTCCCGCTCGGCCGACTCGATACGCCGATGGACGACTCGCCTCCCGCCCACTCCCTGTGCCGCGCATCCCGATCGATTCTCCTAAGTAAACGCGAGCGGTCCCAAGACATGCGCTGTAGCGCGAGCCCGAAGGGCGAAGCCCGGCGCAAGTGCGCCGGCAAGCCCCAAGCGAAGCGACGGGGCGCGCAGGGAGGATTACGTGCGGGGGTGGGCGGGTGGAGATAACTAAACCTCCCGACGCCAATCGCGCAAAAAGATCCTCAGTCGCCGCCCAGCTTCGCCTTCAGCAAATCGCCAAACGTTCCCAGGCCCTGCTTGGCCGATTCCTTGCGGTATTCCTTCACGGCGCGGCGCTCTTCGTCGAGTAGGCGCGCACGGATCGAGCAGCGGAGTGTTCCGTCGCGCTCGGTGCCGATGACCTTCACCTCGATCACGTCGCCTTGGGACGGGCCCTTTCGGTTCTCGCCGCCTGCGTCCTGAAGCTCTCGGTTCGGAATGAAACCACGGCCGCGCTTGCCGAGCATGCCTTGCACCTGGACCTGCGCGCCGCTGTGCTCGACCCGCTTCACGACCACTGCGACGTGGGTTCCAGGCTTCAACGAGCGTGGTGCCTTCCCGAACTCGATCTCGCCCGACTCGATCGCCTTGGCGTCGGCCTCGGACAGCTTCGAGAGGGAGATGCGGCGCTGGTCCTTGTCGACCCGCTCGATGACGACGTCTATCTCGTCGCCTTCGGCAACGGCCTGCTTCGCGTGGGTCAGGTCTTTGCTCCCACCTAGCTCCGAGATGTGAAGCAGCCCCTCGATGTTCTCTTGGATTTCGATGAAGGCGCCGAAGTCCGTAGTTCGGACGACCTTGCCCTTGACAGGAGTGCCGGGTCGGAGCGATTCCTTGGCTTCTTCCCAAGGGTCGGGCAGACAAGCGCGCATCGACAGCGACACACGGCCAAAGCGATCCTTTCGGGTCGCCTGCTGGACCTTGAGCACCTCGACATCGACCTCGTCACCCACTTTCGCCGCGTCTTGAGGCCGAACGCCGCGGCTCCACGACACCTCGCTCATGTGAACGAGGCCATCGAGTCCGTCGCCGAGATCGACGAGCACGCCATAGTCGCGGACCTCGAGCACCTTGCCTTTGAGCTTGGTGCCGACTTCGAGCTCCTCCATCCGCTCGCGCGCGCGCTTGCGGGCTTCCTTCTCGAGGATGTTGCGGCGGCTGACGATGATGCTCTTCTTGCCGCCCTTGTCCTGAGGCAACGAGAACTCACAGCGTTGTCCGACGAAGGCGTTTGGATCCTCGATCGGGGTGAGCGACATCGCGCTCGCCGGACAGAACGCCCGTACCCCTCCGACGAGCACGTCGAACCCTCCACGATTGAACCCGTAGACAACCCCGGTCACGCGTTGGTGTTGGTCGCGGGCGGCGCGCAGAGCTTTCCTGACAGCGGCCTTATCGACGATGCGATTGACGATCGCGATATGCCCGCTCTCGGCCACGGCGCCGATGCGTCCGCGGAAGATCGCGCCGAGCTCAGGCGGCTCCTGCTCTGGAAGCGGCCCGAGCAACGTGAGGTCCGCATCCGAGAGATCCTCGGGAGGCTCTGTGACCGCCTCTGCGGCAGGCACCGACTCTGTGGACGGCGCTGGCGCTGACTCCGGCGCGGTCGCGGACACGGACGCGGGCGCCGACGCTGTCTCGGGCGCTGGCGCTTCTGCGGGTGCCGAAGGCGTGATGGTTGGATCGAAAGCCTGCGCGGCGACGACGGTATCCGCCTCGCCGAGGTCATCGTCGGGAAGATCGGTGACCTCCGTCGTATCGAGCTCCCACGAAGCCGCAGCCGCAACAGCCCTAAGCATTTCAGGCGTAGGCGCTTCCACCACGGGCGTCGGAGTCCCGGTAGCTGCGCCAGCTTCACCGTCAGTCCCAGCGCCAGTCCCGGTGGCAGCGTCAGCGTTCGGTTTAGCGCCCGCGCTAGCGTCCGTGTCCGCGCCCGCGTCAGCGCCCGCGTTCGCGCCCCCCGGCGTGTCCGCGTCCGGCAACACCGTAACGCCCTCCGGTTCGTGGATCACGATGGGGATGTCTCGCGGCTCATCGACGTCGGCAATGGCGCTCGCCTTCCCGAACAGGTCGACGATGACCGCTCCGTGTTCCACGCGCTCCACGCGGCCGGCGATCACCTCACCTACCGAAAAGGCGTGCTTTCTCGCGGCCCCAGCGAACAAATGTAGAAAAGGTGCGTGGTGATGAGAGGCCTTGCCGTCAGCCGGCGCCTCGCTCGGCCCAGCGCCCTTCTTCTTCCGCCGCCGCCGCCGCTTCTTCTTCCCCGCGCCCGGCGCTTCCGACCCGCTCAGCGTATCGGCATGCGCCTCGGCCGCAGCTACCTCGCCGCTGACGGTGTCGGCGTGCGTGCCAGCGCCAGCATCCGTCGCAGCGCCAGCATCCGTGGCAGCACCAGCATCCGTCGCAGCGCCAGCATCCGTGGCAGCACCAGCGGCGCCCTCGGCTTTGGTTCCGGTTTCGGCAGTGGTCGGAGTGGCACCTTCGGATTCCACCCGCGTCACCTCCTCCGTCGAGGTCTCACTGGTTTTGGAATCAGCTTCAGTCATGCGCAATCCTCGCGCGCGAAAGACGCTCAACGCGTATGCGGAACGTCCGGGTTAACAGGGTCCCTTAGGGTAGGCAGTGCCCTCGTGCGCGTCAAGCTGTTGCCGCCAGCCCGCAACCCCCCTAACCTCTCCCTTCGGGGCATGGTGGAGGGTGGTCGAGAACGTCGCGAATCGGGTCGGGCCATCGTCCAGCTGCCGATCGAGTACGAACGCCTCAACGCGCTCCTCTCGGACTACACCCACAACATCAGCCGCGGCGGGACCTTCATCCGGACGGATCGACCCCTCGGCGCAGGAACTGTGCTCTCCTTCACCATCCGCGCGCCCCAACTGGGGGACCCCATCGTGCTCCGTGGGGAGGTTCGGTGGGTCGTCGAGCCGGCCCAAGCGCGGGCCGACCGACCCGCCGGGATGGGAATCGAGTTCCAATTCGACTCTCCGGAGCACCGGGCGGCGGTCGAAGGCCGCCTCGACCGGCTGATGGTCGACTCCCTGGGCCCCGCCGCATTCGAAAAGCTGATGGGCAAGCCGGCTCCGAAAGGGTCTGAGGCTCCGTGAATCCGCCGACGATTCAGATTCTTCGCGGGGACCTCACCCGTCAGGAGGTCGACGCCATCGTGAACGCCGCCAACGAGAGGATGCTCGGCGGCGGCGGAGTCGACGGCGCCATCCACCGGGCGGCGGGCCCGGACCTGCTCGAGGCCTGTCGCGCCGTCCCCGAGCTCCGCCCGGGCGTCCGCTGCCCGACGGGCGAAGCGCGGATCACCCCCGCGTTTGGGCTCGCGGCGCGGTATGTGATTCATACCGTGGGACCCGTATACCGAGGCAAACCCCAGGACGAAGAGCTCCTCGCGTCGGCGTTTCGCGCCGCGCTCTGCCTGGCGGTCGACCACGAGCTCGAGTCGGTCGCCTTCCCGGCAATTTCATGCGGGGTCTACAGCTACCCGCTCGACGAGGCCGCCGCGATCGCGCGCGCTGTCACCCACGAGCAGGCTTGGGCCCTGCGGGAGATCCGCTTCGTTCTGTTTTCGGAGGAGGTGTACTCGGCTTGGGTTCGCGCATTCGCCTGATCCTCACGAGTCGACCACCGCAAGGCTACGCCGGCCCGTGCTCTCGAGCTTCAGTACGCCCCGCGGGCACATGTGGGCGCACATCCCGCATCCGACACACGACGCCCGTGTGAAGCTCTCATCGTTCTGGGCATAGGAGCGCACGTCGATTCCCATCTCGCAATAGGTGCTGCAATTGCCGCAGGAGATGCACATCCCAGGCTTGACCGTGATGCGATAGCGGCCGAGCTTCTGGATCAGCCCTAGCATCGCCGCCATTGGGCAGAAATTCCGGCACCACACGCGCGGCCCGAAGAGCGGGTAGAGACCCGTGCCGACGACACCAGCAAGCACCGCCCCCACCGCGAATCCATAGAAGCTCTTGAGCGACCAGTCGCGCCAATCGTTGCCGGCAACGACGCGATGGAGGGTTGGGTGTTGGGCCCCGATCTTCCAATCGACCACGATCAGCGCTGTCGTTGCGAGTGCAAGCACGAAGACGATGCCGATGCTCACTTTCTCGAATCGCCAGGACTTGTCGGACTTGCTGGTGAGATGCCGCCACGGATCACCAAAGGTGTTCGCGAGCCCGCCGCAGCCGCAGACCCAGGAGCAGTACCAGCGCTTTCCGTACACGAGCGCGAGCACGGGCGCGGCAAGCAACGACCCGATCACGGTGTACACCGCGAAATAGAGCGGCAGGCTCTCGAGGGTCTGAGGGTAGAGATAGTCGTACTTCAGCGGCCAGAAATACGAGAAGTAGACCTCTTGACCGCCGAACAACGGCATCACGAATGGCAGCGTGAACCCGAGCGCGATTTGAATCGCGACGTTCACAGTGATGCGGACTCGGTTGTAGCGACTGTTGCCGTGCCGGCGGAGGTAATAGATTCCCCCCCCCACCATCGCGACGGAATACAGCACACCGTAGAGATACCACCGGTTGCGAAGACCGATGCTTTCCGACAACGCGGTGAGCGGAGCCACGCCGAAGCGCGCCTCCACTTTGTGCTCCCAGTAGAGCACTACGTAGAACGCGATCAACATCGTCGAAATCACGAACCCGAGGACGCCTCGGTTGCGCCATCCCTCACGATACGTCGCTAGCAGCCCGTTTTGGCCTTGTTGGTCCACCTCATACTCCCGGCGCCTGCAGCGGCGGTACCAACTCGGTATCAAACGCCGCCTGGTGCAGCCTCGGCAGAACCCACGAGAGGCTCCGGCGCTCCTCGATCCACTTGATCAACACGGTGTGATCCCACCGCCGGCCGAGCATGTTGAAGCCGACGACACGGTCGTCCTGCGACACCACGCGCGTCGTACTCCGAACCTTGCCCGTCTCTTCGAAGAACCAGTTCGTCTCTCGCTCTAGGTCGAAGTTCACCAGACCCGCGGTCGTGTATTCGATGTCCATGAGCTTGGCCGAGTTGTACCAAGTGCCCCGCGCGTAGCTCGACCGGTTCCCGAGGAGCCCCCTACCCGCAATACGGCCCTGATCACGCGCGGTGTACCAGAGCTGCTCGGGTCGTCGGCTACCATCGAACCATCGAACCGATGCGCAATCGCCTGCCGCAAGCACGTCCTCCGCGCTCGTTTGGAGCGCCTCGTCGACCACGATGCCTCCGCGCTCGTCGCGTTCGATGTCCGAGTTGGCGAGCCATCCGGTGTTCGGCACCACGCCAATCGCGATCACGACACAGTCGGCTTCGTAGGGGCCGTGGTTGGTCTTCACCGCGGACACCGCACCGATTGGATCGACCTCGAGCGATTCGACCTCGTGGTTCAGATGGACCTCAACCCCGTGCTCGCCCATCCGTTTGCCGATCCACTGCGCCTCTCGGGGCTCGAGCGCGATCGGCCAAAACCATTCCTCGCGGATGAAGAACGCAGGCCGGAGCCCTGCTGCCACGGCAACCTCAGCCGCCTCGATGCCGATCAGACCTCCGCCGATCACGGCCGGTTTGGATGCCACGCGGCCGTGCAGCTCTGCACCCGGCTCGCGAAATTGGTACGGCGAGTCAGCGGTCGTGGCGCTGAGATGGGCGGTCGCGCGCGGCGGAGGACCGCCCCGAGACGCCCCGCCATGGATCTCGTTCTCGTACCAGCTGAGGTCTTGCATCGTGACGAAGTGGCCTACCCCATGCGCATCGCTTCCCGGCCAGGGTCCACGGCGCGGCGCCGACCCCGAGGCGATCAGGAGCCGGTCGTAGGGCACGGGACTGAGTCCGCCCGCGAGCAGCACGCGGTGGCCCCGTGTATCGACGCCCACGGCTCGCGCCCGCACCCGGCGAAAGCCAAAACGCGCGTAGGCATCCCGCTCGAACGGCTCAATGTCCCGATGGCTCATCTGCCCGCAGCACACCCACATCAGCGCTGTCCGCGAGAAGAAGTGGTCGCTCTCCTCCGAAATCACCGTGATCTGCCACGAGGCCTCCGCCTCGCGGACGGCGATCGCAGCCTCCATCCCGGCCACGCCGTTCCCGATGATCACGATGCGCATGCCCGCCCACGATACGACGCTTGGGGGTCGGAGTTACAGCCTCCTCGAAACTCTCGCTGACTTTTCCAAGGTATGGCTTTGCTGGATTTAATCACTTAAGCTGTATCTCATGAGTGAGACTGCGACCAACGCCTTCGTGGCGGGTGTGCTGGTGGGCAAACCGATCTTCCGCGCGCCCGGGATCGTGGTGCATGGCGGCCTCGACGGCGAGGACCGCGAGGTCGCGGTGATCGTCCTTCAGGCGGTGACGACCGACGGCCAGAAGCTCAACTTCGAAAACATCGCCCGCTACGCCGACACCTCGGGCATCGAGATCATCAAGGAAGAGCCGCATGTGATCCTCGCGAGCCCGGAGCCAAAAGGCATCTTCGAGGATCTGCCCTGGGGCTCGTGGCCTCTGGAGCAACGACTTCGTCATTTTCGCGAGGTCGCCGACATCGTACTACGGTTCCACGCCATCGGCGTCCCTGTCGGGACCCTTTCGCCGAAGTACATCGCAGTCGACGACGCACTCAAGCCTTTCATGCTCGGTCCGCGACTCGCACCTCGCAGCGGCCCCTACGTGCCTCCCGAGACGGCCAGCGAACGACGCATCGACTTGCGCTCGGACATCTACTCACTCGGCCGACTCCTCTATTTCGTCGTCGCCGGGGGGGAGCCGCCGCGCGAGCCCCGCGACATCCCCATGCTCGAGGAGCTGGGAAGTTTTCCAGCCGGGCTCGTGCGCATCATTCGGAAGGCCACCTGCCGCAACCCGGACGAGCGCTACCAGTGCCTCGACGAGCTCATCGCAGACGTCGGTCGCTACCGGGAGCACGCCGGCGTCGGCATGACTCACCCCGAGGTGGAAGACCGAAACACCGGAATTCTAAGCGTCGTCCCAGACGCACCCGAAGAGCCCGAGCCTGCGTCGCCGCCGACGGAATTGCCCTCGGATCCGGTGAAACAGGCCTCTCCCGTGACCAATCCCATGAGCTTCAAGCGGGTGTTCCGAGCTCTTGGGCTCGCGATCGCCTTTGCCGGCATTGCGTTTCTGGCAAACGACTATCTCGCGCATTCGAGCGGCCTGAAGCTGTTGTCGGCCGAGGACGCCAACCAGCTCTCGAGCTTCATCAGCGAAGCGTCCATGTCCGAAGGCAGACCACCGACCCTCTTCGCGCAAGTGGACGAGTCGTGGGAGCTGCTTTCCGAGGAGCGTCGGCGTGAAGAAGCCGAAGCGCTGTTCGCCACGGCGAAGAAGAAGTGGGGCACGCGCGATGGCTTTCTACACCGAGGGAACGCGATTGTGGCGCAGTACTGGGACTACGAAGTGAAGATCTTTGGCAGCTTGCATGGAGACGAGTGATGCAGAATCACAAACGACCGACCCACGCTCGAACCCACCTATCCGGCTACACCCTGGTCGACACGATGATCGTGGTCCTCATCATCTCGGTGCTCGCGACGGTGGCCGTCAACCGCTATCAGCTATTCGTGGCCCGCTCGAAGCGGCCTGAGGCGGTGATGGCCTTCCGCGCGCTCGCCGCGCAGCAGCGCGAGTACATGCTCACGCACGGCAAGTACGCGGGCACGTTCGATGCGCTCGGCTTTCGGGTGGAAGCTGGCCAACGGATCTCCTCCACCGAAGTACAAGGCCGCCGGTACAACTACCGGCTCCTCCAGGACGACGGGCCCCGGTCTTGGTACGTGGTCGCTACCGGGAACATCGACGGCGACCCGTTCCCCGACATCATCGCGGCAAGTAACCCCCGATAAAACGACCGGTCGGTAATATACCCCACTTGAGGACTGTAAAGTTATTCATATACTGAAATTATGAAAGGGGCATCTAAAATGATAGCAAAGCGTTGGACACTAGGGGTCGTGCTTGCGGCGGCTGTAAGCCTTTTCGGTTTGATCCAGGCCGACGCGAGCCCATTTTCCACTTACATCCTGACCGATGATCTTGGTAACCGGGTGAACGGTTCGGCTCCCGAACAGAGCGAATGGGAGACCGATCCGGGCAGCGGCACCAACGAGAGCGCGGGCACCGATGACGGCAGCTCTACCGACGGCAAGGACAACAACGGTCACGGCAACAACGCCGACGGGGTCGACTCGAGCAATCGAGGTCAAGGAGAGGGTGGCCCGAACGGCGGGGTTGATGAGTCGTGCACGGATCCCACGAACTGCGTCGACGACGAAATCAAGACCGACGGCAGCGACACCACCGCCAAGAAGAAGTAGTAGTAGTGGTCTCGCTCTAGCGACCGCGTACAAGGCGTCCTTCGGGACGCCTTTCGCGTTTAATGGTTGGCTCCACCCTGCCGGAGGCGACCCTCGTGCCTTGACGCGGGGTCGATTCGAGGCTTCCCTCCCCCCATGTCCTTTCCTACGCCGCTTCGGGCGGTCATCACCGGCGCTGGAAGCGGGCTCGGCCGTGCGCTCGCGCTCGACCTCTCAGGCCGCGGCGCGTCGGTCGTCATCTCCGATATCGATCCCGCGTCGGCCGAGGAAACCGCGGGGCTCGTGCGCGCGCAAGGTACGCGCGCCGAGGTGATCCCGTGCGACGTCACCGACCGCGACGCGGTCTTTGGTCTCGTGGACGAGACCGAGCGGCGTCTTGGGGGTATCGACTTCATCGCCAACAATGCAGGCGTCGCCGTCGGGGGCCCGTTCGACGAGATCTCGATCGAAGACTGGCGCTGGGCCGTCGACATCAATCTTTGGGGCGTCATCTACGGCTGCCAGGCGGCCGTTCCCAAAATGAAAACGCAGGGTCGAGGCTACATTCTCAATGTCGCATCCGCTGCGGGGCTTCTCGCGCCCCCGGCGATGTCTGCCTACAACGTCACGAAAGCGGGCGTCGTTTCGTTGAGCGAGACCCTCTACGCGGAATACAAGAGCAGCGGCATTCACGTCACGGTGCTTTGCCCGACCTTTTTCAAGACGAACATCATCGGCAGCGGTCGGGGCGCGACCACCGAAAAGGAAGACGCGCAAATCAGCCGCTGGATGGAGCGGGCGAAGGTCCAGGCGCCAGGCGTGGCCAAAGCCGCGATCGATGCGGCGCGTGACGGCAAGCTCTACGTACAGCCGATGCGCGACGGCCGTATGGCGTGGCGCCTCAAGAGGACCCACCCACAGCGCTTCTACGACACGCTGAGCCGCGCGCACGAAAAGTACCTGAGGGGGCACCGTAAGCCCTGATTGGCGACCCTTGGTAGACGCTGCTATCCACGGGCGAGCCCTAATGCGACTTCTTTGCGCCTTGCTTCTCTCCGTTTGCCTGTCGCTGCTCGGCCTCGGCCCAGCTCTGGCACAGCCGCCCGGCGAGGGAAGCGAGGCGAATCCCGCGGAAGGTCCTGACGAAGCGCCCGTCTCCTCGGGCCCTATCGAGATCATCATCGAGGAGCCCGTGACCACGGCGCGTGAAACCTTGACGTATAATGCGAAGATCTTCGATGAGATCCTCGTTCAGTCGACCGAGGCGACGATTCGCGAACAGAAGTTCGCGGCGGCGGCCGGCATCACCGGGGGCACGATCTTGCTCGGGCTGTCCGCCTGGCGGTTGATCGAAGACGAGCCGCAGAGCGCATACTCGCGCGGGCTCGGCGTAATGTTCATGACCCTCGGAATGACCGACCTCACCACGGGCATCTTCGCAGCCACCCGCGTTCCGCACGAGAAACACCGGCTCGAGCGCTGGAAGCAAGCACGCAAGAACGGTGTGTCGGGAGCCGAGCTCGCGCACTTCGAGGGAGAGCTTCAGGCAGCGCACGAGATGCGCAACGGCGAACGTATGTTGGTGCGCTGGAGCAGCCTTACGCACGCGATTGCTGGCGTGCTCGTGCTTGCGTTCACGCCAGTTCCCGACGGATCGAGCGGCACCGACCGTGTGTCGGGCTATGTGATCGGCGGACTGTTCGTCGGCATTGGCCTCGGCACATTCGCGGCGACCTTTCGGCCTACGCCAAGCGAGAAGGCGTGGGCGGAGTACAACAAGCGAAGGATCCCGATGCCCGGCCACGAGTTCAGCTGGCGGCTCGCGCCATCGCTTTCGCGCCGAGGGGCGGGCTTGTCCTTCGGCGCCACGTTCTGATAGGAGGGCACTCATGGAGCTCGATCAACTCAAAGTCATCGTCACCGGCGGCGCCTCCGGGCTTGGAGAGCACTTCGCCAAACAGCTTCTCGCAGCGGGAGCCGAAGTCGCTGTGGGCGACGTCAACGAGGAAGGGCTCGCCGCTCTCCCGAAGGGCATTCACCGCCGCAAGCTCAATGTCGCAGATCGAGATGACATCGCGAGCTTCGTGCCGTGGGCGGCCGAGCAAATGGGCGGCCTCAACGCTCTCATCAACAACGCCGGCGTGATCCGAGACGGCCTCTGGGTCGGCAAGAGCCGCACGACCGGCGAGATCCGCCGCATGTCCCGGGAAGACTGGGACCTGGTCATCGCGATCAACCTCACCGGCGCCTGCTTCATGGTCCAGGAGGTCGTCGCCCACATGATCGAGCACGATGAGCCCGGGGTGATCGTGAACATCTCGTCCATCGCGCGCCACGGCAACCGGGGGCAAACGAACTACGTCGCCGCCAAGGCCGCTCTCGCCGCCAACACCCGAACCTGGATGAAGGAGTTCGCGCTTTACGGGATCCGCGTCGCCGCCGTCGCACCAGGCGCGACGGAGACCTCGATGACCGCAGGCATGAACCAAAAGGCGCTCGACATGATCCGCGCCTCGATTCCGCTCGGCCGCATGGGCAAGCCTGAAGACATTTGGCGCGCGGTGAAGTTCATCTTCGACTGCGACTACTTCACCGGCGAGACCATCGACGTACACGGCGGCGCGGCGCTGTAGCTGCCGTCGAGTTATCTCCACCCGCCCGGACGCCTTCGGCGTCTGTTGGTCCCGCCCCACCGCCCCCACACTATTTCCTACCCCCACCGCGTAATCCTCCCTCCGCGGCCCTGGCTTCGCCGGGCCTTGGCGGCGCATTCGCGCCGGGCTTCGCCCTGCGGGCTCGCGCTGCCGCGCATGTCTTG
>JAHEEE010000095.1 GCA_024640845.1 Myxococcales bacterium
TGTTCCAGGTCATGCGGGACATCGGGATGTCGCGTTTGAGGATGACCTCGCGCTTCGGACGGCCGCGGACCCACACGTAGCGGCGGAGCTCGCCTTGGACGTCGGCGGCGACATAGAGCTCATCGGTGCCATCGCCGTCGAGGTCGGTCAGTAGCGCCGCGTGTTCGAAACCGCCCGAATTGCGGTCGATACTCTCGACGCCCCACTCGGACTTTGGATCCTTGCCAGGGCGGAGCAGCCACAGGCCCTTGCTAAATGATGCCGCGACCATCTCCTTCTTTCCGTCTCCGTCGACATCACCCATCGTGAGGAAGCGGCAGAGACGGTCGGGAATCGTCGCGATGATCACTTTGGCGTCCGGCTTGGTGTCCGCATCGTACCGGCGAATCTCGACCGGCTCGACGATTTCGAGGTTCGAGCCTCGGCCCCTAGTGAGGGCTTCGACGGCGACATAGAGCTCGTCAGTGCCATCGCCATCGACGTCGCCGACGTAGATCTCCTTGGCATGCCGTTTGCCGAGATCCGCCACGACGGTGGGCCCCTGCTCGTTCCTCGGCACGTAACGCACGACCTCGCCATGCTGAGACTCGGCGTCGAGCTTGTTGGGCTCACTCGGCGTCGCGTAGACCTCGAGCGTGCCGTCTCGGTCGAGGTCTCCGATTTCGATTTCGTGAACGAAGGTGTCGGGCTTCTCGTCGATGCGCTCGACCTTCCATTTGTCAGGGCGCTGCCGAAGCACCGCGACGACGCCCTGGTCGTGCGTCGCAACCGCGACCGCGGGCGCGCCATCGCCGTAGAGGTCGGCGACCTCCGCGTCGCGCATGCGATTGAACTTGCCGCCGAACTCCGCGTGCCAGAGAGTGCTCGGCTCGAGCTCACCCTTGCTCCGCCGCCAGAGCTTCACATACGCCCCGGAGCCGCCGAGTGTGAGGATTCCAGGCGCCTCGCCGCGCGGGGTCAGCACCATGACCTTGTGGAACACGTTGCTCTGCGCGTCCTCGACCGTCTCGGTCTCCCAGACGCCGTCTTCGAGCGTGAGGATGTCAAAGCGTGCGGGGCCCGGCTTGGCCGTGGCTTTCCCGTCGACCACCTGGAACTGGGAATACGCGAGCAGAAGCCCATTCGGGAGGGTGCCCGAAGCCTGAGGAGTCGATGGCTTGGCTTGGGCAGGCGGGGTTTTGGGCTCCGCGGCCTCCGTCGGGGTCGCCGCCTGTTCCTCAGGGGCTTCCGCTGGCTTCGCCGGCAGGCTTTCCTTTTCCCCCTTGCAGCCGAACGCCACGAAGAGGCCGAGGGCTACGAGGAGAATGAGCAAACGATGTCGCATGAGCGGTCGCTACCAACGGCAGCAGCTCTGCGCAAGTTGCTGACCCCCCTCCGGTTCCGACCCATCAATTTGACCCTTTAGCGTGCAACAGGTACGGCAGGCCGAAGATCCAGTGAGCGCAAGTCCAAAGAAAATAGGCCTGTTCGTTCTCAAGCTCCTGTTCTCGGTCGGGATGCTCGTGTTCATCTTCCGCAAGGTGCTCCGGCGCGACGGCGCGGAGGACCTCCTGGGCCGGTTGAGCGAGCTCCACTGGGGCTGGGTCGTCGGTGCCGTTCTGATGCAGCTCATCGCGATCGGCTTCAGCACCGTGCGGTGGCAACGGCTTTTGGTAGGGCAGGGGATCTTCGCTCCATGGCGGTTCCTCGGAGGCTCGATCATGATCGCCCGCTTTTGGGGCGCCTTCACCCCGGGAGGGTTCACCGGCTTCGGCGGATGGCGCATCTACGATGTCGCCAAGCATACCGGCAAGACCGCGCGGGCGACGGCGACCATCGGCGTCGAAATGATCCTGGGCCAACTCGCCTTCGGCGTCGTGGTCATGGCCGGCTCCTTGTTTGGGATGCGGTTCATCGGAACCGATGGAGTGCTGCTCGTCAACGCCGTCTTCTTGGCGATCATCGTCGTCGGCTTGGTATTCCTCGCTCAGCCGCAGCTCTTTCTCTTCTTCACGCGCTTCGTGCCCGAGGGTATCCGCGCCCGCGTACAGACCCTCATCGACGCGGTTGGCGCCTACCGCGGCAAGGCCGGACTCCTGATTCAAGCCGCCGCGCTTGGCGTCGGAACCCATGCCTTCAACAACCTCATCTACGTGTGCGCCGCGCGGGCGCTCGGGGTCGAGCTCAGCTTGGGCGAGGTCTTCTTCGCGTCATCGCTTCAGATTCTGGCGACGCTGATCCCCGCTTCGATCAACGGCATTGGGCTCCGAGAGGCGGCCGCAGTCGCCCTCTACACCTCGCCCGCCATCGGTCTCCCGCTCGCGGTCGCAGTCTTGATTCCGACCCTCGGCTTTGCGTGCGAGATGTTCGTCTCTGCGTTTGGGGGCTTGATCTTCTTGCTTCGGAAGACGGGATACGCGCCCGACATTCGCGTCGAGGATCCGGACCGAGAGAAGCTCGTCGCCGAAGCGATCCCCAAGGCACCTCGCGAGGCGTGGCCGCATCCCTGGCGCGGCCTCTTGGTCGGGTTTAGCGCAGGTGTGTTTGGCGGCGCGCTCGTCGGGCTCGGCGAAGCGATCGTCATCGCGCTCTCGAGCGCCGGTGCGACCGGGGCGCGCGTGTTCTTCTACGGGCCATTTGCCTATGCGTTGTTCTGCGGCGCCTTTGGGGCCGGCCTCGGGTTCGCAACGGCGCTGAGCGGCCGGTGGATGAAGCGGTACGCGCTCCCTGAAAAAGAAGCGTTCGGCTATTTCGCGGCGGCGATCTTCGGAATGTTCGCTTTCGCGTTGGGCGCGTTTCGAATCCGGCGCGACCTTTTTCACGAAGAGCTCGTCTGGAAGAGCGCCATTGGGCTCGGCGTGCTTCTTGGGTGCGCGTTCGTCGCCGCGGGAGTCAGTGCGCTCTTGGCCCGAGCGCTTCGTCGGTTGGTGGAACGCCCAGCGTTCGGACGGCTAGCCCGAGCGACGACAGGCTTCGCGGTCCTCGCACTGCTTGGAGTCGGACTCATGGGCGCGTTGGCGTTTGCAAGTCGTGGAGGGAGTCAGCGGGGAAGCACTGCGAGCGACGTCGGTCGCGAATCGACCGGCAATGTCCTGTTCATCGTCATCGACACGTTACGGGCCGACCATCTGCCGCTGTACGGCTACCAGGATGGCGACGCGCCCAACCTCGATCGCTTTGCAGACGACTCAATCCTCTTCGATCAAGCATTCACCAACGCGAGCTGGACGCGTCCGAGCTTTGCTTCAATCCTCACGGGACGGCTTCCGTCGAGCCACGGAGTGATGGCGAAGAGCGATGCACTGCCCGATGCGGTGACGACGCTCCCCGAGGCATTGAAGCCTGCCGGATATTCGACCGGCGGCTTCGCCACGAACTTCAACGTCGCTCCCTACTTCAACTTCCACCAAGGCTTCGACGAGTACGTCTTCCTCGAACCCGAGTTTGTGCTCGGCGCGGACGACGCGAGCGCCAAGCTCTTGCTCATGCAGTTCGTGCGGCAGCGCATCGAGAAGCTCCGGGCGGCATCGGGGGAGGTTCTGCCAGGCACGGCGTACCAGGACGCCGCGACCGTCAACGCCGCGGTGACCGGCTGGATCGACCGGCAAGCCTCGGCTCCGTGGTTCTTGTTCGTCGGCTACATGGATCCCCACGACCCGTATTTCGCGCACCCCTACGATGGAAGTGGCTATGCGAGGGCGGCTCACCAGCACCCGGATCCCTCGGAAGCCGCAGCGCTCCGCGAGCTCTATGACGGCGAGATCAGCTACTGGGACGCCGAGTTCGGCAAGCTTCTCGCTGGTTTGAAGGAGCGAGGCATCTACGATGACCTCACGATCATCGTCACCGCCGACCACGGGGAAGAATTCAACGACCATGGCGGCTTCTGGCACGGAACCACGCTCTACGACGAACAGGTTCGCGTGCCGCTTTTGGTCAAGCTTCCGCAAAGCCGGCGTGGCGGCACGGTCGTTCGCCACTGGGTGCAAAGCATCGACTTGATGCCGACGCTGTTGAGCGAGCTCGACATCGATGTCCCCGAAGGCGTGCAGGGCGGCAACTTATTCACCGGCACGGATGTCGTGTATGCAGAGGAGAGTCACGAAGGCAACGTCCTCGAATCCGTGCGCCATCTCGAAGGCACCGACGAGCACAAGCTCATCACCGCCAACCCGAACAATCCGCGTGGACTTCAGCCGGTGGAGCTCTACCGGGTCGACCTCGATCCGGGTGAACGCGAAAACCTGGCGGGCTCCGCGCCCGACCAGGTTCGACTGGCAACCAAGGCCTTGCTCCAACAACGCGCTCGCGCCAACGAAGACGCCGTCGCTGCAGACTCGGTCGAGCTCGACGACGACGTCGCCGCCCACCTCGAAGCCATCGGCTACATCGAGCGTTAGCGCACCGCCGCGTGGGCCTTGCCGGGCACGGTGTTGTCTTCCTTCAGCGCGCGGTGGACCAGGTAGGCTAGGGCGCCGATGGATCCGGCCGCCAAGACCAAGATCGCGTAGGGCGCGGAGGGGATCCCGCGGCCACGGGCATCTGGGACCATCCAGATCAAGAAGAGCGTCAGGGCGATCACCAGGTCGATGAAGATTTGCAGGCCCCAGCCGCCGGCCATCGCGAGACTGATGAAGCCCGTGTAGCCATGGTCGGCGACCACAAACGCCGTGTAGATCGTAAACGCGGCGAAGACGGCCACGAGGGAAAAGGTTCGTAATTTCATGGGGACCTCCTTGATGAGCTCCATTCTGTTGTCCCTTGGCCCCTTCAGCCATGACCTCGGAGGTCATCGGCAAGGTGATACCTGGCGTTAGAATCCCGATATGCCTTCCAGCATGGCCCCAGTCGGCTTCGGCCCGCTCCTTCGCCAATGGCGCACTGCGCGCCGCATGAGCCAGCAGCAGCTCGCCATCGAGTCCGAGGTTTCCACCCGGCACATCAGCTACGTCGAGAATGGCAAATCCTCTCCGAGTCGTGAGATGGTGCTCATCCTCGCAAGCGCCCTCGATCTGCCTCTGCGGGAACGGAACTCGATGCTGTCATCGGCCGGGTTCGCTCCGGTCTATCGAGAAACCGATCTCTCCGAGCCGGACATGCGCCCGGTACGTCAGGCGTTCGACACGATCCTGGCCCACCATGAGCCGTATCCGGCCGTCGTGCTGAACCGTGCTTGGGATCTCGTGAAGATGAACAACGCGTTCATGCGCTTGTTCGCGTTTTTCCTCGAGGCGCCGTTCGACCCAATCGTGGGGCAAAACGTCATGCACTCTTTGTTTCATCCTAAGGGCGTGCGGCCCTACGTCGAGAACTGGGAAGAGGTTGCCGGATTCCTGGTCGATCGCCTCTACCGCGAGTCGATCACCGAGCTCGAAACCAGCGAGAGTCGGAAGTTGCTCGACGCGCTCTTGGCCTACCCGGGCGTGCCCTCTGGGATGGCCGAGATCGATTTGGCGGTCGCGCCACGGGTCTGCGTGACCATCAATCTCGCAAAGAACGACACGCGGCTCCAGCTCTTCTCGACTCTCACCACGCTTGGCACGCCTATCGATGTGACGGCTCAAGAGCTGCGCATCGAGTCCTACTTTCCCGCTGATGAGGTTACCGGCGAGTGGCTCCGAAAAGCTGCAGCATCCGCCGCAAACTAAGCTAAGGTGCTCGCGAGTCAGGGATGGAATCTCTCGCCGCGGTCGACCTAGGTTCGAACAGCTTTCACATGGTGATCGCCCGCCTCGATCACGGAGGCGTTCAAATCGTCGACCGCATCCGCGAGCCGGTGCGCCTCGCCGCAGGGCTCCAGAAAGGCGGCTGGCTCTCTGAAGACGCAGAGCAGCGCGCGATTGCATGCCTAACGATCTTCGGGCAACGCCTGCGCGATTTCGGCGCAGAGCAGGTGCGGGCGGTTGGCACCAACACGCTGCGGCGGGTCCGCGACTCGCACCGCGCGATCCACGACATGAGCGAAGCGCTCGGCCACCACATCGAAATCATCACCGGTCGCGAGGAGGCGCGCTTGATCTACCTCGGCGTGTCGCATGGAATTGCAGGCGCTCCCGCGCGGAGGCTCGTCGTCGACATCGGTGGTGGCAGCACGGAATGCATCATCGGCGACTCCTTCGAGCCGACGTCGGTGCACAGCTTGTTCATGGGCTGCGTTGGTTTCACCAACCAGTTTTTTCAGGACGGCAAGATCAGCCGCAAGCGCATGAACAACGCGAAGATTGCAGCAGGCCTCGAGCTTCAGCCGGTCGAAGCGCGCCTCCGCCAGCAAGGCTGGGAGCGGGCGATCGGCGCGTCGGGTACGATTCGGTCCATCGCCGAGATATTGAATGAAGCGGGTTGGGCGCACGGAACGATCACCGCTGAAGGTCTCGGCAAGCTCGAGCAGGCCATGCTCACCGCAGGCAGGCTCGACAAGCTCGAGCTTCCAGGGCTCGAGGCGGACCGGCGTCCGGTGCTCGCTGGAGGCGTCGCGATCCTCAGCACGGTGTTCGAGCGCCTCGGCCTCGACGAAATGTATGTCTCGCCGACCGCGCTTCGCGAAGGTTTGCTCTACGACATGCTTGGCCGCCTTCAGGACGAGGACCCCCGAGATCGCACGATCGCCATGCTCGCGACGCGCTATTCGATCGATCAGGAGCACGCGGATCGCGTGCAAGCCACCGCTCTCGGCTTGCTCGGACAGGTGGTCGATGACTGGGACCTCCGCACCGACGATGCTGCACACGCGCTCGCCTGGGCGGCGCAGCTTCACGAGATCGGATTGGCCGTGAACTACACCGGTCATCACAAGCACGGCGCGTATCTCGTCGCCTCGTCTGATTTGCCCGGCTTCGCGCGCGACGAGCAGGCGCTCGTAGCAGCGCTGATTCGGGGTCATCGCCGCAAGCTCGACAACGCCTTCTTCGCGGCGCTTCCGGAGGAGCTGCAGCTCCCCGCGCGGAGGCTCTGCGTCTTGTTGCGCCTAGCGGTTCTGCTGAACCGAAACCGCGATCCCGACGTCGTTGCGCTTCCTCACGTGAGCGCAAGCGGCAACAAGCTCAAACTCACCTTCCACGAGGAGTGGTTGGATGCGCATCCGCTCGCGCGGGCGGATCTCGAGCGCGAGCAGCGCTTGGTCAAGTCCGTCGGCTTGAGGCTCACCGGCTTCGAAACGGAGTGAGTGCAGATGGACCTGTTCTTGATTCGACACGCGATCGCCGAGGAGAGAAGGGCAGGGTTGCTCGACGCGAACCGCCAGCTCACGAACAAGGGCCGCAAGCGATTCGAGGCCATGGTCAAAAGCCTCCGCCGCTCGAGCATTCGTTTCGACCACGTCTATCACAGCCCGTGGCTCCGCGCGGTGCAGACGGCGGAGCTGCTCGCACCGATCACCGAGGGCCCGCTCATCGCGACGGACGAGCTCGCAGAGCCCCCGCGCGCCGAGCTCTTCGCCTTGCTCGATGGCAATGAGGTGGCCTGCGTCGGCCATGAGCCCTGGATGAGCGAAGCGCTCTCCCTACTTACGACAGGAGACCCCAACGCCCTCTCGGTCCGCTTCAAAAAGGGCGCCGTAGCCTGGCTCCGAGGCTCCCCCCACCCCGGAGCCATGCAACTCCGCGCCCTCTGGGGACACGCTCCCCCCACCTAACCACCTGAAATCAAAAAGTTCCCCAGCGAAAGATCGCAGGGACCCCACCCCCCAATGTGCGCGATCACACTTTAGGGTGAAAAAAGGTCGCGCTAGGGAAGCCGGCTTGGAATATTGACGGGGATGTTTCCACGGATTGCTGGGGTGATCGCGCTGGCCGCGCTCTGCGCCTGCACCGGCGATATCGGTCACACAGGAAGTCCCGACAGCGGGGGCAGTGCTGGGCCGCCGTCGGTTGATCCGCTTCTCGCGATCGAGAGCGGAGCGCGAAGGCTCACGCAGGCCGAGCTCGACAACACGCTTCGCGACTTGCTCGGCGAGGACACCGCCCCTGCGGCGCGCCTCCTCAACGAGGACGAATTTCGCCCCTTCGACAACGACTACACGATTCAGCAAGCATCGGATGCCCTAATCACTTCGCTGGAGGTGCTCGCCAAGGAAGTCGCAGAACGCGCGGTTGACGACCCGGCGCAGCTAGAGGCGCTCGTTCCATGTACCCCCGCGATCGACGGTGACGAGCCATGCTTCCGAGAGTTCCTCGGCTCGTTCCTCCCGCGCGCGCTTCGGCGCCCGATCACGCCGGAGGACATCGACGCCTATCTTCCGCTCTTGTCGTTCGCCTCCGAAGAAAACGCAGTCGTCGAGAACGACTTCTACACCGCGATCGAGCTCGTCATTTCCGCCGCCGTACAAGATCCTGAGCTTCTCTATCGAATCGAGGAAGGCAAACCGGGGAGTGAGTCCGGCCTGCTCGAGCTCGGCGGTCACGAGATCGCGAACCGCATGTCGTATCTACTGTGGGCGACGATGCCCGATGACGTGCTCTTCGCCGCTGCGGCTGACGGCACGCTCGCCACGCCCGAGGGTCGCCGCGCCGAAGCCTTGCGGATGCTCGGCGACGGCAAGGCGCGTTCGCAGCTCCATCGCTTCCATGCAATGTGGCTTGGGTACCGAACGATCCCGCACACCCCGGACCTCGTCGCGGCCTTCAATCGCGAGACCTCCGCACTCATCGACCGCGTCGTACTGGACGAGCCGGGCAGCTACCTCCGGCTCTTCACGTTGGACGAAACGTTCGTCGACGACGCGCTTGCCGATCACTACGGCTTGCCGCGCCCCGACGGCGGAGAAGGGTGGGTATCGTACGAGGGGAGCGGGCGGGCCGGGATTCTCGGACACGGCGCCATGCTCGCCGCGTTCAGCAAGTTCGAAGATACGAGCCCCACCCAGCGCGGCATCCTCGTCAGGACGCGGCTGATGTGTGAGGCCGTCCCTCGGCCGCCGCCCAACGTCGACACAGACCAGCCGCCCGGCGGCGGAATGGACGCGCTCTGCAAGTACGACCGCTACGCCGAGCACCGAGACCAGTCGAGCAGCTGCGCGGGCTGCCACAGCCTCGTTGACCCGATCGGATTCGGCCTCGAGAACTTCGATGTCGCCGGCCGCTTCCGTGAGCACGACGACGGCCTGCCGGAATGCATCATCGAAGGCTCTGGCGAGATCGTCGGGGTAGGCGAGTTCAGCGGTCCGGGCGAGCTCTCGGAGCTCTTGGTCGAAAACGACTACATCGACGCGTGCGCCGTGAAGCAGTTCCTGACGTTCGCGCTCGGTCGCGAGACGACTTCATATGAAACTGCGCTCCTTTCGGAGTTGACCGAAGCGTTCCGATCAGGAAACCACGACTTCAAGACCTTCATCGTCGATTTCATCGCGTCCGACCGCTTCGCGCGGCTCGCCGAGCAAAGGCTCTAACGATGGCGATGAAGATCAATCGTCGAGCGATCCTCCGAGGTATGGCCGGCGCCGCCGTATCGCTGCCCCTGCTCGAATGCATGCTACCCGCGCGCCGAAGCTCCGCCCAAACCGCGCCGCGACGCTACGCCATCCTCTTTGCCGGTCAGGCGCTTGGAGGCGACAACTACGCCAAGAACACGAGCCGCGTCGACGGACAGAACATCACCGAGGGCGGACATTACATCGCAGACACCAGCTACGGCCGTGGATACGCTCTAACCACGCCGCTCCTTCCGCTCCAAGCGATGCAGAACGACTTCACGATGATTTCCAATCTCGCGATCCCGTTCAACTCGAGCTCCACCGATGGAAGCGCGGTGCCTCCGGGCGGCGCGTATCGCGACTTCCATGGCGGCGGCAGCAGCCCGCTGCTCTCCGGCACCCGTTCGACCTCGCCCGAATACGTCTGTAACGGCATCACGTCCGATCAGGTCATCGCCGAGCTCAACGCGGGCCAGACAACGCACAAGTCGCTCGTCGTTCGCGCGCAGCCCGGCTTCTACGTCAGCGGCTACAGCTTCGCGGGGCGCCAGTACATCTCCTACGGGCCCGGAGGAGGACGGAATGCGCGCGTCGAAGCTCAAGCGAGCCCGCAGGTCGCGTTCCAATCGCTGTTCACTGGCTTCGTGCCCGAAGGCGACGACGCAGCCGCGCGGTTCGACTTCGAGATGCGCGCGCGCCGGAGCGTCCTCGACCTCGTGCTCGAGAAGCGGGCCAAGCTGGTCAACAACGTGGGGCAGGCCGACCGCGAGCGCCTCGAGCGCCATTTCGACGAAATCCGCGACCTCGAGAACCGCATCAGCGCCTTACCACCGGTTGCGAGCGGACAATGCTTCGTGCCTCCCGACCCAGGCGCCGACCCTCCCATCGGGGGCGACCATCAGGGGGGCGGTACCGGCTCCGTCACAGGGGGCTCGGGCTACAGCGACGAGCACACCCGCTCCCGCGTGTTCGCGGACCTGATTCACATGGCGTTCGTCTGCGACCTCACTCGCGCGGCGTCATTGCAGATTACGGCCTTCCAATCACACATGAACGCCCGTCCGATCGCCGACGGGCTTGGTACGCTGCCGGGCACGGTCCGACCGTCGCGTTGGGCTTCGGTGGGCGGCGACTTGCACGAGGTCGGCCACAACGGTGACCCGAACAACCGCGGTCAGATCCCTTCGGCGGGGCTCCTGCAGTGGCACGTCTCGCACTACGCGTACCTAATCGACAAACTTCGGAACACCCCAGAAGCGGGCGGCAACGTGCTCGACAACTCGATGATCGTGTTCACCGCCGAAGCGGGCCATGGCCTTCAGCTCAACGACGGCACTTCACAGAACCAGACGCACTCGGTCGAGAACATGGTCGTGCTACTTGCGGGACGCGCCGGGGGGTTCGAGCCGGGCGAGCACGTCAACGGCAACCGCGCGCACCCAGCCACGGCGCTAGTCAGGGCCATGCAAGCGGCGGGCTATCAGGGCAACACCCTGGGCGACGTTTCGCTCTAGGGGGATTGCAAAGGTCGACGCCTAGACCCATATCGTCCCCGTGCTCGAGGCGATGTGGCAGGTTTGGCTGCAACTCTCGCCGTGGCTTCT
>JAHEEE010000096.1 GCA_024640845.1 Myxococcales bacterium
TGAGACCCGCTTGGCTGGTGCCCAATGCGCCCCTCGCAGGCCCCGTCCACCGCGGCGAGCTCGCGCCCACTCGCATCGACCACCACGATCGCGCAGCGAAACCGTGCCGTGCGTTTCGCGTCGGACACCCGTTGCAGCTCTTCCAGAAGCTTCAGGTTGTTGCTCTCGTCGGTGGCGCCCTCCCCCGAGTAGCGCGCGGAGTAGACACCAGGGCGGCCGCCGAGCGCATCGACCTCGAGGCCGCTGTCATCAGCCAGGCAAGCCACTCCCGCCACGGCAGCGATCTCGAGCGCCTTCTTGCGCGCATTCCCTGCAAAGGTGTCTTGGTCCTCCTCGACCTCGACTGGCATCGAAAGCGACGCCATCGTCTCGAGCTCCAAACCCCGCACCTCTGCCAGCAGCCGCTGATACTCGCGGAGCTTGCCCTCGTTCATGGTTGCAATGAGGAGTCGTATCAAGGCAACAAACGTTCGATGTCGATATCGAGCGAGCTCAGGATTCGCTTCTGCGCCGCGGCGAGCTCCGGCATCGCACCAAGTGCGAGGTCAATCATCTGATCGAGACGGTCGCGAGGGATTGGGGCGCCCTCGGCCGTGCCCTGCACCTCGACCACTGCACCTCCTGGCGTGCCAACGAAATTGAGATCCACTTCGGCATCGCGATCTTCCGTGTAACAGAGGTCGAGCATCGGATGATCTCCGACGAGGCCAACACTGATCGCGGCGATAGGCTCCCGGAGCACTCCCTTTTTCACCAAGCCGGTCGCGCGAAGGCGATCGAGCGCGATCGCCAGCGCGACCATGCCGCCCGTGATCGAGGCGGTTCGGGTTCCTCCATCTGCGTCGAGCACGTCGCAGTCGACCGTGATCATCCGCTCCCCGAGCTTTTCGAAATCGAGCGAGGCCCGAAGCGCGCGCCCGATCAAGCGCTGAATCTCCGAGCTGCGTCCGTCGATGCGCCCCTTCTGCCGGTCGCGCCGCTTACGCTCGGGGTTTGCGCGAGGATGCATCTCGTACTCGGCGGTGAGCCAGCCGCGGCCTGTGTCCCGCATCCAATCGGGCACCCCCTCCGACACCGATGCTGCGATGAGCACCGTGGTTCCGCCGCACCGATAAAGCACCGAGCCCTCCGGATTGCGTTGGACGCCGCTCTCGATCGAGATCGGTCGCAACGCATCGTATGAACGTCCGTCTGTTCTGCTCATCCCACTCTCCGCACGGGCGAACCACTAGTCGCTCGGGCGGCAGCAGGCAACCAAATCTCGAAAATCGTTCCTTGCGGATGTCGCGGCTTGCACGCGATTCTACCTCCGTGCGCCACGACGATTTGCTGGGTGAGCGGCAACCCTAGCCCGGTGCCACGCTCCTTCGTCGTGTAGAACAAGTCGAACACGTGCTCGCGCTCTTCTTCGTCGATCCCCGCGCCCTCGTCATGAACCTGAATTCGGACGCCGTCGTCGTAGCGCATCGCCTCGAGCTTCGCGACGCCGCCGTTCGGCATCGCCTCGCGTGCATTGCGCAACAAGTTCAGCAACGCCTGGCGAAGCTGGGGCTCGTCCATGGCGACCTCAGGCAATTGCGCGGCGACATCGAGCCGAAGCTCGACACCCGAAGCGTCCATCTCACGCCGCACGAACTCGGCAAGGTCGTGGATCAAGTGCCTCGGATCTTCCGGATTCAGCGATGGCTCGGGGAGACGGGCCAACCGCAAGTACTCCTCGGTGATGCTCTCGAGTCGCTCTAGCTCTTGATGAATCGATTCGAGCAGCCGCTCGCTTTCTGGGCCCGCTCCCTGCAACTCATCGCCGAGCATGTCGACGTTGAGCCCAATGCTCGACAACGGATTTCGAACCTCGTGCGTGACGTGCGCCGCCATTCGGCCGATCGCGGCAAGCCGCTCGGTCTGAATCAGGCGGGACTTCGTCGCGACCGCATCGGAGACATCGTCTGCGACGACTAAAACGCCGCGGGCGCCTTCCTCCCCGACCTCGTCGCCAAACGGAGTGACCAAAACGTCGACCAGATGCTCCGTGAAGCCCAAGACGCGCTCGCCTTCCAGCGTGACTGCGGCGCCGCCTTCGGCCACTTTGGAGATGGCCTCGCCAAGCTTCGGAAAACGTCGGAACAGCGAGGTGTCGTCGAGCGACGAGCCAACCTCCCGCGGGCTGATACCGAGGATGTCCTCCGCGGCCGGATTGGTGGTCTTGATGACGCGCTCGCGATCGACGACCAGAATGGCTGCGCGGAGTGCCTCGACAATCTGGACCTGCATACGTTGAAGGCGCTGCTCCGCCAGCGCCGCCTCGCGCAATCTCTGGTCGCGAGCCGCCAACGCGAGCACCATGCTCTCGAATTCCGCGACGAGCTGACCGAGCTCATCGTTGCGCTTGATGTCGACGGTGCTCGACAGATCTCCGCGCGCCACTGCGGCGACGCGCTGATGCAGGAGCGGAATCGGTCGCAACAAGCGCTGCGACAGGAACGTCACGGCGACTCCGACGAACAACGCCAAAATCCCGAGCAGCCCCAGGAGGAATGTAGCCCGCTCCGACTGAGAGGCGGCCAGGGCACTCGTTCGCGAGATACGCTGCTGTACGCTCTGAGATGCGCGGTCGTAGTTGCGTTCGATTCGCTGCTCGGTGTTGCGGAGCTTCGAGAGCAGCCCATCGGCGACTTCCGTCTCGTCGTCGATCGTCGCGAAGAGCTGCTCGTACTGCTCGTCGATTTGTTCGTATGCACGGCTGATCGCGTCGAGCTCCCTCCGTACCGATCGAAGCGGTGCGGGCTGGCCGAGCTCCTCGGCCAGCGCCTCCGCTCTCTCCACACCCTCATACGCGCGCCGCAACGTCGTAGGTCGAATGCGTAGCGCAGCGCGAAGCCAGGTCTTCGTTGGCGTGCTCCGTTCCGACTCGAGCGCCCGCTCGACGAGGTTTGCATACACGCTTTGCGTCGCCTTGGCTTGGCTCAGCGTCAGCGCGAGGGGCAAGTAGCCATCCTCGAGCAGCCCCAGCGTTTGGGAAGTACGGTGGTGCTGCAAGAAGCTGAGCCCACCCACGACGCCAAACGCTACGAGCACGACGATGTACCCGAGCACGATGCGCGTCGGGATCGTGAGCCATTTCCGGCGTGCGGGGCGAGCCACCCCCCGATCCTAAACCGACCTGGATCAGTTGACCAGGGCGTCCGATTTGCCGACCGTTCGCCCCTGGTGCGCGTGATACTCGATCGCTGCGCGCACGAAGCTCGTGAACAGCGGGTGCGGCTTGTGCGGCTTGCTCTTGAACTCCGGATGGAACTGACAGCCGATGAAATGGGGGTGGCCCGGAAGCTCGACCATCTCGACCAGCCGCTCGTCGGGAGACAACCCGGAGAGCACGAGGCCGCCTTGCTCCAAGTCCTCGCGATACTGGTTGTTCACTTCGTACCGATGCCGGTGTCGCTCGCTGATCTGGAGCGTGCCGTAGATCTTCGCGGCAAGCGAGTCGCTCTTGAGCGTGCACGGGTATGCCCCAAGCCGCATCGTGGCGCCCTTGTCTTCGATGGTGCGCTGGTCGGGCATGATGTCGACGACGAGGTGCTTGGCGTCCCTCGCGAACTCTGCACTGTTCGCACCCGAAAGACCACAGACGTTTCGAGCGTACTCGACGACAGCCATCTGCATGCCGAGGCAGATCCCGAAAAACGGAACGCCGTTCTCGCGCGCATACTCGATGGCGCGAATCTTCCCCTCGGAGCCGCGGTCACCAAACCCGCCCGGGACGAGGATCGCATCGTGCTTCCCGAGACGCGCGGCCAGATCCCCGCTCTCGAGCTCTTCACTATCCACGTAGTCGAGGTCGAGCTTCACGCCGCACTCGAGCGCGGCGTGCACCAAGGACTCGTGGAGCGACTTGTACGAATCGCGAAGATGGACATATTTGCCCACCAGCGCGATCGAAATGTGACCGCGCTGGGGCGCGAGGGCGCGCTCGACCGTTCGCCGCCACGTCGACAGATCTGGATCGCGCGACCAGATGTTGAGGCGCTCCGCCAGCAACCGATCCAGTCCCTGCTCGTGCAGGGTGAGCGGCAGCTCGTAAATCACACGTACGTCGGGCGCAGCGATGACCGCCGCCACCGGCACGTTACAGAAGTGAGCGACCTTCTCCCTGAGCTTGCGCGGAAGCTCCCGGTCGACCCGGCAGAGCAAGATCTCGGGCTGGATGCCGAGGCCGAGCAGCTCCTTCACGGAGTGCTGTGTGGGTTTGGTTTTCAGCTCGCCCGCTGCGGCAATGTGCGGAATCAGGGTGACGTGAACAGATACGCTGTTTTGTGGGCCGAGCTCGACGCGCAACTGACGAACGGCCTCGAGGAACGGAAGCGATTCGATGTCGCCGACGGTGCCGCCGATCTCTACGATTGCCACATCGACGTTGCGGGTGGCCTCGCGGACTCGCGCTTTGATTTCGTCGGTAATGTGGGGAATCACCTGAATCGTCGCACCGAGGTATTCTCCTCGGCGCTCCTTCGCGATGACCGAGTCGTAGATGCGGCCGGTCGTGAAATTGTTGGCCTTGGTCATCGTCGCGTTGGTGAAACGCTCGTAATGACCGAGGTCGAGATCGGCTTCGGCGCCGTCGTCGGTGACGAACACCTCGCCGTGCTGGAAGGGAGACATCGTGCCGGGGTCGACGTTGATGTAAGGGTCCAGCTTGATGTTCGTAACCCGCAATCCTCGTGCTTCGAGGAGCGCGCCCATCGAGGCGGCCGCGAGGCCTTTTCCGATGGAGCTGACAACTCCCCCTGTGACGAAGATGAACTTTGTGTGTCGCGCGTTCATCCGGTCGGGCTCCTAGAGCATTGCGCGTAGCGCGCAACACGCCGACCCTAGATGCAGCTCCCGGCCCTGTCAATCCGGTAAGAGCGATGCGCGGGTTAAGCCCGTAGTTCCAAAGCGCTCGCGGAGCGCCTGGGTCGTGGCGGCCAAACGTTCGCGACGTGCGCGATCGACGTCTGGGAAGAGCTCTTCGTCCGGGCTGTCGGAAAACACGGACACCGATACCCCAGTCAGTCGGACGCCGGATTCGAGATGCTCGAAGCGATCGAGGAGATCGCTTGCGGTTTGGAAGATCGAATCCGTGTCCGACACCGCGCGTGGGAGCCGAGTCTGCCGTGTGCGAATTTGATGGTCGCGGTACTTGATCTTCAGGGTCACCACCCGCGCCCAAAGCCCTTTGTCGACGAGACGATCGGCGACCTCCATCGATTGCCCCAGGATCGATTTCAACATCGACTCCTTCGTGGTGAGATCCTGCTCGAAAGTCGACTCGGTTCCGATGCTCTTTGGAGGGGCGCCTACGACCACCGGCCGCTCGTCGTTGCCGCGTGCAAGCTCGCGTGCAACCGGCCCCCAGCTTCCGAGGAGTTGCCCGGTCGTCCGAGAGTCGAGGCGCGCCAGGTCCCCGATCGTCCGAAGCCCCGCGGAGCGAAGCTTGACGCGCGCCTTCGGGCCAACCCGCCACATGCGCCCGAGTGGCAGTGGCGCCAAGAACTCGGCGGCTCGGCCTTCCGGGACGACCGTGAGCCCGTCGGGCTTGTCGAGGTCGCTTGCAATCTTGGCGACGAACTTGTTCGGAGCGACCCCCGCGGACCCCGTCAGTCCAGTCTCGACCCGGATGTCCTCCTTAATGGAGGCGGCGATCTGCGGTCCCTCCCCAAAGAGAGACCGGCTGCCGGTCACATCCAAGAAGGCCTCGTCGAGAGAAAGCCCCTCGACCAGAGGCGTATAGCGACGAAACACCGCAAATACGGCCCTACTGACCTCCAGGTAGCGACTTCGCCGTGGCCGCACCACCACCGCCTCCGGGCACCGTCGCAAGGCTTCGACCATCGACATCGCGGAGCGCACCCCCGATGGTCGGGCCTCATAGGAGGCCGCAGCCACCACGCCGCGGCGCGAACGCGCACCCACCAGTACCGGCCTCCCTCGCAGATCCGGGTTGTCCAGTTGCTCCACCGACGCGAAAAACGCGTCCATGTCGAAGTGGATGACTGTACGCATGTGCTCTTTTGCGAAGGTACCGCAAGAAGCCTTGATATGCAGCGCGATCCAAGGGTACCGTCCCGCGCTATGGCGGAACCGGGCAAAGACAACCCCTATGAAGGCCCGTGGGGCCCGATTCGGCGGATAGACGACTGGATCTTCACCGTCGAGATGGGCATCCTTTGGACGTTCCTCGGTGCGTCGGCGATCATGGTGTTTCTCGACGTCGTGTATCGGCGGCTCGCCGCACCGGACAGCAAGGTCGCCGAGCTCACGGCTCGGATCTTGGGTATCGAGAGTCCGGAGTCGATGGAGACCCTGACGGCCATTGGTCCCACTGCGACTGGGGTCGTTGGGGTCGGACTGGTCTACTTCGCGTTTTGGACCGCCGAAAAGCATGCGTCTCAAGGCGGACAGCAATCACGGCTGAAGCCAATCGTCGAAACGGTTCTTGCATGCGTGGGCCTGGGGCTCCTCGGATGGATCATGCTGCGACCGAATGTCGAGTCGCGTTGGTTCTACCTGCTGCTCTACGTGCTCGCTGGGGGACTCTGGCTCTTCAAACTGCTGCAGGCCCGCGATCCGGGCTGGGTGTCGAAGCTCGTCGGCTTCGCCGTGGTGACCGCTCTTTTCGTCTTCATCGTCGTCGGCTACTTCCCCGATGGCTACAGCTGGTCCAAAGAGATCTCGCTCATCATGCTGCTTTGGGTTGGGTTTCTCGGTGCGAGCGTCTGCGCCCATCAAGGCAAGCACATTCAGGTCGGCGCGCTCAAGAAGGTCGTACCTCCGTCGATGTCACGGTTCACCGATGCCATCGGCTATCTGCTCACGGCTGCGTTCTGCTTCTTCATGGCGCTTCTCGGCTACGAGTATGCCTCGGAAGCGATTCAGCTCGAAGGCCGATTCGAGCAAACCAACATCCCGGACTGGGTAGCGACGATCGCGGTGCCGGCAGCCTTTGCAATGACGATGATTCGTTACATTGCGGCTGCCGTCAGCTCCGTTCTTGGCGGCTCCTACGGCGCTGCTCCCGAAGAAGAGGCCATCGCCGCGGCGGCACAAGCGAAGACCAAGAAAGGAGCGGAAGGATGAGCGACACTCGCGAGCGCAAGCTTCCGTTCCTGATCATGATCGCGATCGTTCTGTTCCTGCCGTTCCTCGGCAAGGGCGGCATTCTCGCGGCGGCCATCATCGCCGCCGCCCTCGTGGGCTCGCCCCTCTTCGTGCTCATCGGCATCGCCACCCTTGGCAGCCTGTTCCTCTGGAGCGGGTTCCGAGCTCCGATGCAGTTCACGATCGTCATCGAGGGCATCCGAAGCCTCGCCGATAGCCCCACACTCCTCGCCATCCCCTTCTTCATCATGAGCGGCGCGGTGATGAGCCGTGGGCAGATCAGCCAACGCCTCGTCGACTTCGCTCAGGCTTTGATCGGTTGGGTCCCTGGTGGGATGGCGATGAGTGGCGTGATCGCATGCATGCTGTTCGCGGCGATCAGCGGCTCGAGCCCCGCCACGGTGGTCGCGATCGGCACCATGATGGGGCCCGCCCTCATCGCCGCCGGTTATCAAGAACGTTTCTCTCACGGCCTGCTCACGTCCGCAGGCTCGCTCGGCATTCTGATCCCACCGTCGATCCCGATGATCGTCTACCCGATCGTCAACCAGACCGCAGTGATCGAGGTCGAGCGCCTGTTCGCTTCGGGATTCGGCCCGGGGCTCGTGATGGGTTCGATTTTGATCGGCTACTCGTTCTACCAGGGCATCACCGACAAAGTCCCGACCGAAGCATTCAAGTTCAAGAAACTCGCGGCCGCCACGCGAGATGGCTTCTGGGCCTTGATGTTCCCGATTCTGATTCTCGGCGGCATCTACGGCGGTATCTTCAACGCCGTAGAGGCATCGGCTGTTTCCGTCGCCTACGCGGTCGTGGTGGAGGTCTGGCTCCACCGAGCGCTCAAGCTCAAGGCCATCCCAGAGATCTTCGGAGAAACGGGTGTGTTCCTCGGCTCGTTCCTCGTCATCATGGTCATGGCGCTCGCGCTCGGGGAGTTCCTCGAAAAGGAAGAGATTCCTGCGCGGATGGTCGAGTGGATTCAGGGCAAGGACCTCGAGTACTGGCAGTTCCTCATCCTGCTGAACCTCATCCTTCTCGCCGTCGGAATGATGATGGACATCCTCAGCGCGATGTTCGTCTTCGTGCCCTTGCTTGCGCCAATTGCCGCCTCGATGGGCGTCGACCCGATGCACTTCGGCATCATCTTCATCGTCAACCTCGAGATCGGCTACCTCACCCCGCCGGTCGGTCTGAACCTCTTCGTCGCGAGCGCGCTCTATGAAAAGGGCTTGGGCCACGTCATCCGGAGCGTCGCGCCCTTCGTGGGTCTGATGTTGATCGGCCTGGGGCTCATCACATGGTATCCGCAGCTCTCGATCGGCCTCGGCAACGCGATCATGGGCGCCGATCCCAACGCGATGCTCGACGAGGACCACGATGGGGAAGATGACCGCGGCGAAGATGCCGGTGGAATGCCCACGATGGAAGAAATGATGCGAGAGGCCATGGAGGCCGACGACGACGAGGAAGAACAAGAGGAAGAGTCGGAGGAAGAGCTCGGAGACGAAGACCTCGGAGACGAAGACCTCGGAGACGAAGACCTCGGAGACGAAGACCTCGAAGAAGAATAGCCCTCGGGCTCCGTCGAGTGAGCGCGGCTGCGCCCGCTCCTGAGCCGTGATAGGCTCGCACGCCCGATGGCGTACACCGTTCTCGCAAGAAAATATCGACCTCAAAGCTTCGGCGACCTCGTGGGTCAGGAGCACGTGGCCCGAACGCTCGGCAACGCCATCGAGGCCGATCGTGTCGCCCACGCATTCCTCTTCACGGGCGTTCGCGGAGTCGGCAAGACGACCACCGCCCGCTTACTCGCCAAGGCCCTCAACTGCGAAAAAGGTCCGACGCCCACCCCCTGCAACGAGTGCGACCCCTGTACCGACATCACCGCCGGCATCGACGTGGACGTGCAGGAAATCGACGGCGCGTCCAATAACAGCGTCGAGGACGTGCGCCGCCTGCAAGAGTCCCTGCCGTACCGACCGCAGCGTGACCGCTACAAGATCGTGATCGTCGACGAAGTGCACATGCTTTCCGCTGGCGCGTTCAACGCGTTCCTGAAGACGCTGGAAGAGCCGCCCGATCACGTGAAGTTCATCTTCGCGACTACCGAAAGCCACAAGGTCCCGGTCACGATTCGCTCGCGCTGCCAGCAATACGACTTCCGGCTCATTCCACACCGCCTCATCGCTGAACGCGTTGGGTCGATCCTCGATGCCGAAGGGCTTTCGGCGGACGACGAAGCAATCTCGGTCGTGGCACGCGAAGCCGCCGGCTCGATGCGCGACGCCCTCACCCTGCTGGACCAGCTCGTCGCCATCTCGGATGACCGGATCACGGCGGACACCGTGGCCGCGAGCCTTGGAATCGCAGCCCGGGAGGCACTCTACGATGTCGCCCGCGCGGTGCTCGAAGGCGACGGAGCCCGCGTGATTCATGCAGTAGACGGCCTCGCCGACAAGAGCGTCGACATGCAGCATTTCGCTCGCCAGCTGCTCGAGCTCCTGCGCGATCTGGTCGTGCTCAAGCTCGACGCCGGCGATCCGGCCGAGTGGGTTCCCGAGGAGCGCCAGAGCGCGGAGTCGCTGATCCACGGCATCGACATTCTCGAGCTTCAACGCGCATTCCGCGCCACTTCGCTGGTCATGGATGAGATGGCTCACAGCCCGAACCCGAAGCTGATGCTCGAGATGGGGCTCGTACGCGTTGCGACGCGTCCGCCACTTCAGTCGGTCTCCGAGTTACTCGCCCGGCTCGACGCGATGCAGGGTCAGTCTGGCCCGACTGACGGTTCGTCAGGCGGGTCGCGTCCGCGCGCGAAGAAGGCGCAAGCTACGGAACGGCGGTCGAACCCGAAGGCCGAGGCCAAGCCGGAGCCCAAGCCGGAGCCCAAGCCGGAGCCCAAGGCCGAGCCGAAGCCACGGCCGGCGCGTCAACCGGAGCCTGAGCCAAAGCTCCAAGATCCGAACCAACCGATCATGCCGGCCACCAAGCACTCTGGCGGGTTTCACACGAGCAGCGGTGACGTGCTCACCCCGATCCGCCGCGCGGCGCTCCAAGAGTGGGAAGAGATGGTCGGTCGTCTGGAAAAGGAGCAGCCGGCGTTGGCCGCCGTGCTCGAGCACGGTGTCCCCAAGACCGTCGGCCCCGAACGCATCGTGTTGTCGTTCAAGCAAGGCTCGTTCTATGGCCGTCAGGCGCAGTCGCCCGATTCCATCGCTGCCATCGAGCGTATCGCAGAGCAACAGCTCGGAGCGCGGCCGGAAGTCGAGATCCGATTCGATGAGGCCGAGGGATCGACCAGGACCGTCGCGGCGGTCGCCGCGCAGCGCAAAGAGGCCGAGCTCGAGGCCAAACGCAAAGAAGCACTCAATCATCCGCGCGTTCGGGACGCCATGGACGTCTTTCCCGAATCGGCGGGCAAGCTGAACGTACTGATCGAGGCGGAGTGAGAGGGAAGACATGAGCTTTCGTGGCGGAATGGGTGAATTGATGCGCCAGGCTGGCCGCATCCAGCGCAAGGTCGAGCAGCGTCGTGAGGAGCTCAACGCCGAAACCTTCGAGGCGAGCGCAGGTAACGACAAAGTCACTGCCATCGCCAACGGCATACCGGAGCTGACCGAGATCAAGATCGACCCAGAGCTTCTGCAGCAAGAAGACATGGAGATGGTGCAGGATCTGGTCGTGGCCGCGGCCAACGCCGCCCTCTCCAAAGCGCGTGAACACGTCGACGCGGAAATCGAGAAGATCACGGGAGGCCTATCGATTCCAGGGGTCGGCTGATCGATGGC
>JAHEEE010000097.1 GCA_024640845.1 Myxococcales bacterium
GCATCGTCGTCATGCCACTTTGGCCGGCGCCGGTGCGAACCAAGTACCGAATGCGTTGCTCGTCGGCGCGGAGATCGCCCACCCGCGCCTCGTCCATCTGCTTGATGATCTCCTCGGCGCGTACGAAGTCGCCGATGTCGATTAGCAGCGCGAGGAAACCGGAAAGAGCGCGTGACTCGCTCGGGTCGAGTTGCAGCGCCTTCTCGTAGCTTTCCTTGGCCTGCTCGTTCGACCCGACGTTTCGCGCGGCGTCGCCACGAAGGGCGTAGAGGCGCGCATCGCCGGGGCTGAGCTGGACCGCGCGATCGAGGGAGGCCAACGCTTCGGCCGACTTGTCCTGTGCGAGCAGCACGCGCGCATGGCTTCCGTGCGCCCAGCCTTCGTTGGGGAACGCGTCGAGAGCTTGGCTCGTGATTCTTTGTGCCTCGCTCGGCTGAGCTGCCTCGATGTAGACCTGCGCCGCAGTGTCTACGAGGGTGAGATGATTCGGGTTCGCGGCGAGCCCGTCTCGGAGGACTCGAAGCGCCTCTTCGGTGTCTCCCTCTTCCAGCAAGGCCAGCGCCAAGGCGTTCGTCGCGGCGACACCCCACTCGGGATCGCTAGCGGTCTCGCGGTAGAGCGAGATCGCGCGGCTTCGCTCGCTGCTCTTCGGCGAATCGCTGAGCAGCTCGGCAATCACGAGTGCACGAAAGGCAGGCTTTGCCTCTTGATCCGGACCAAACCCCGCGCCGCTCAGGGTCGCGAGACCAGCCCGCATGTCGTCGGTTTGCGCGTACCACCATGCGATGACGTGGGCGCGGGTGGAGAGGTCGGCTGACGGCCCGCTCGTCAGGCGTTTCAGGAGTTGCCTGGCCTCACCGGTGCGTCCGAGAGCGAGTAACAGTTGTGCGGTACCGACCAGCAGCGGTTCGTCCACGCGCAGCTCCGGCTCGGCGGCCGCGCGCGCGTTTTGATATGCCGCGCCGATCGCCCCCTGACGATAGGCAAGCACGCCCTTGATCAAGCTCGCCCATGCTTTGTGGACGATGGGGGCATCGTCATCGGCGAGGACGTCGTCGGCGAGCGCAATGGCTTTGCTGGCGTTCCCTTGCTGCAAGCCGATTACATACGCGCGGGCGACCTTGGTGGCCGATGTGTCTGCGCTCACCTGGTCGAGGACGGCTAGTGCCGCCTCCGGGCCGTCGGTTCGTGCGAGGATGCGCGCGAGGAGGGCCGCGGGTTCCGGGGCGCCGGGCCGCGTCTCGACGACTGCCCGAGCATCCTCGGCGGCCTGGCTCCATTGACCGCGCGCCATCGCCGTCATCGCGCGTCCCCGGAGGAAGGCGTCGGCCTGGTCGGTGTATTTCGTCGGCCGCTCCGCTTCGCCGTGGGCCGATCGGGCGTCGCCATCGGCGAGAAACGCATAGATGCGGGCGATCCGCTGGTCTGGGTCATTCTGGTTGGCCTTCTCAGCGAGAAGCGTCTCTGCCTCCTCGAGCTTCGCGGCGTCACCTCCGAGCGCGGCCGTTGCAAGCAGGCGAACCCGAACACTCGGGTCGGGCTCCCCTCTCAACATCGAGAGCGCCGTTTCGATGGTGTCCGGGCTGGCATCGTTGATCACCTCATCGAGTGCCGACTCGAGTCGGGCGTCGCGAATCCAACCGAGCGCCATGTGCACGATGAAGAAGAAGATCAGCGCGGCGATGCCCGCGGCGATGAGCCTTCGGATGCGCCGCTTGAGGGCCTCTTCCGGTGGCAGGACGATTTTGTCCACCGGGGCGAGCGACGGAGGCGCCTCCTCGACCTTGAACAGATCGGACGGTTCTTTTCGCGAGCTCGAGTCTTTCTTGGCCACCGTGCATCCCTCCCCGACGACGTGCGCCCTTGGTCGCACATTGTCGCGTCAATCCGGGCCGTGACGCAAGTCTACGGGCTAGAGCAGGAAAGGGATGATCCTTCGGCGGCTTTTTGGGTAGTCGCTGAAGTGCTCGAGGTACCAGCGATGGTTGGAAAACGCCCGTGGGACCAGATTCATCGCCGTAAACCACGCGAATACCCACGCCGGCACTGTCCAGGCGGCGAACGCGAAACCGATCCATTCCACGATTTCGCCGAAGTAGTTGGGGCTCGACAGCCATCTGTAGAAGCCGCCGTAGGGAATCTTGTAGCCGCTCTCACCGGGCTTGCGAAGATTGCGGAGGATGGCGTCGGAGTGCTGGTTGATCGCGTAGCCGGTGAAGAAGACGATGATTCCGATGATGAACCGCGGATCGACGAGCCACGCCGTGCTGAGCAAGTGTGGGGCGAGCTCGGTGATGGCGAATGCGTTGGTCCACCCGTTTGCGGTATTGAAACCGAAGGCGAGCGCGCCGGTCAGGATCGGCTTTCGTTTGTGGCCGCCGCGCATCCGGAAGGGATAGATGAACGAGCGGTACACGTAGTGAAGCATGAACATACTGAAAAGAATCAGCGGGACGGTCTCGAACGCGTTGTCCGACATGAAGTACACCACCGCGAACGCGATCGGGGAGGGTGCCTCCATGATGACCCACAGCGTGGTCGCGTTGATCGTCGGGCCCCAGCCGGGGCGAAGGTGCCTCCCGTAAGGCGCGGAGATGAACAACAGGAGCACGAAGCTCACGATGCCCAAGACGACGATGCCGAAAACCGTCCACGTATAGAGTGGGTGGGTTTGTAGGGATTCGGTGAGGGCTTCGGTAATTGGCATCGGTCTCGCGGCCGGTCTCGGTTGGGCCTAGACTTGCTCGGTGGCCCCTAATTGGTTCATCGGATTTCCAATGCAAGTGGTGGGGCTGCGCCTCCCAGAGGCACCCCGCCGCGTCCGCGTCTTTGCGGCCTCGGATCTGCATGTGACATTGGGCTTCCTCGGCGCGGTGCAAGAGGCGGAGGCGCGCCAAGCGTGGGAGCAGATTCCGAGCTTTGCGTCCTTTCGTTCCGTGACCGGTTCGTTCGAGGGTGTGAAGCCGCTCGGCCACCCGCGGAAGCCCTCGGCACTCGCCGCGATCGTCGACGAGGGGCGCCAAGAGATGAGCGAGATGATCGTGGAAGCCAGGGGCCCTCTGCTCGCCGCCGCGGGTGCGCCACCAGACGATCGCGCGCCACTGCCCCACATGACCGTGGCGCGCGTGCAGCGGCGCGCGAAAAGTGCCGAGCGCCGCGAAGCGCTTCGATGGGCGGAGGGGATCGATCTGCGAGGAATCCCGTTCACCGCGGCCTCCGTCGCGCTCTACACGTGGGCGACCGACCGGCAGGAGCGCCTGTTTCGGATCGTCGAGCAGCACTCATTGTGAACGTAAGCTGGCGTTTTTTTTGAAGATCGAGTTCAATACCGCTGGTAAGGCAGACCACGCAATGTGGAAGAAGGCAGTCTTTGGCACGGTGTTGGCAGGTTTCCTCGGCTATGTCGTCTGGTTGTCGTGTCTCAGCAGTGCCCCCCACCAGATCGAGTGGGACGTGGCGATGCGGGTGACCGAACAACTCGACCGAACGGGGTTCGCCGCGGTGATTCCCGTCGTGGACGGCCGGGATGTCGAGTTGCGCGGGTCGGTGGCTTCGGCTTCCGAGGCGCGGAGGGCGGCGAGAATCGTGAGCATGGTTCGGGGGGTGCGCGTGGTGCGCGTGAACATGTTCGTGGCCGAAGCGAGCGGCGACGGGGGGGGTGACTCGTGATCTATCTGATGCTGCAGATGATCAGCGCGCTGCTGATCGCCGCCGTATTTGGCGCGGCCCTGTTGTGGTTGCTCCAAGTGCTCTGGGGCAAATTGGTCGCGCCGGTGCGGGCCAAATCGCTCGAATACGAGCTCGAAGAGGCTCGTTCCGACTTGATCACGCGAGATCAGCGGATTCACGCATTGCACAGGGAGCTCGAGACTTCGCACGAAAAGACCGAAGCACTACAGCGGGCGAAGCGGCAGCTCACCGCGACGCTGGACGCGAGGAACCGGTCGCTCCACGAAGCGAATGCTCGACTCGCCGCGATCGACGCTGCGGCCAAGCCCGCACTGCGCGAGTCAGCGGAGGACCTTCGCAGAGAGCTGCGGGTTGCCGTGACCGAGCGCGACGAAGCTCAGACCGGTCTCCGTCAGTCCGAGACGCGCAATGAACGATTGCGGGCGGAGCTCGAAGTTCTGCACGGAATTCACGAGCGCATGTTGGACGACATCGAGCAGTTGAAGGCTCGGGTCCGCGAGGCGGAGCTCGAGCTCAAGAGCACTGGTGAATCGCGACCGCCAGCCTGGCTCATGGTCCAGCCGTATGGGCCGCGCGACGACCTTCAGCGTCTTCAAGGGGTCGACCCACACCTAGAGAGGTCGCTCAACCGCTTGGGCATCTACCACTTCCATCAGATCGCGCGGTTTGAGCCGGCTGACGTCGAGTGGCTCGTCGAGCACATCGACGGCATACCCGAGCACACGATCCGTGACAGCTGGATTCCCGACGCGGGTACGCTGGCCGGCACGCAACGCGGCAACTGACTGCTGGGATCACGATGCGGCGTCAAGGGCGCGATCGGCCAGCCCAGTGAGCGCTTCGCGTGCGCCCTCGAGGTCGTGCTCGAGCTCTTGCACGATCGGAGCCGCGAGCGCGACCGTTTCGATGGCTTCGAGCGTCGCGCAGGTTGCGCCGAATCGACGCGCGCCGAGCTGCTGACTGCTGCCCCGGACCATGTGTGCAGCGGCGCGAAGCGAGTCGAGGTCGTCGTGCTGGATCGCGGCCTTCATCCGAGCGATGCTCTCTTCGGCGGTCATGAAGAAGCTGTCGATGACCGCGCAGAGGAACCCGGGATCCTCCTCCTCGAGCTCCAGGAGCTGGGAGGTGATGGAGGTGTCCAACAACTCCTGGGGGACGGTGGAGCTTTTGGAGGGAGGCCTCGTCGCCCAACGACGCAACGACGTATCGAGCTGCTTCTGCGTGAATGGTTTCGAAAGGTAGTCGTCCATGCCCGCAGCGAACGCCGTGCTTCGATCGCCGGTCATCGCATGCGCCGTGAGCGCGATGATTGGGACGCGGGTGCGCCCAAGCTCTGCCTCGCGCTGCCGCTGTAATCGAGTTGCTTCGTAGCCGTCCATCCGGGGCATCTGACCGTCCATGATGACGGCTGCATACCCGTGGTCTTCGTCGAGCGCTTCGAGAGCTGCGATGCCGTCCGCGACGATGTCGACCTCGTAGCCGAGCGCTTGGAGGTGCGCCATGACGACCTTCTGGTTGATGGTGTTGTCTTCGGCGACGAGCACCCGCATTCCGTTGGACGTGAGCGTCCGTGGCGGCGGCGCGGGTATCGAATGTCGGTCGACGTCGTCGAGGAGTCGTTGCAGCGAGCTGTCGCGGCTGCGAGCGGCGAGAAGCGCCTCGATGGTCTTGGCGCGGCGGATGGGCTTTTCGACGTGGACGTGGATGCCCGCCTCGTGGAGCTCGCTGACCTCGTGCTTCTGTGAGTAGATCGCGATCACCGCGCTTCCGCGCAGGTTGGCCGCTTTGCCAAGCTCGATCACGCGCGCCCGCCAGTCGGTGCCGAGGCTGTGGAGATCGATCATCACGGCGTTGGGATAGGGAGGCGCTCGAAACGCGCGTACGGCACCGTCGAAGTTGGTCATGGCTTTTGGGCTCAGGTTCCACGCCTCGAGCTGGGCCATCAGCGTTTCGCGAGCGCGGTTATTGCTTTCGAGGACCAGCACTTCCATACCGGCCAGCGCTTCGGTGACCGCCTCGAGGTCTGCGCTCAGCCGCTCTTCGAGCTCGAAGCGCACTCGGAAGAAGAAGGTGCTGCCCTTGCCTTCGGTGCTTTCGAGCTCCAGGCGCCCGCCCATGAGCTCCACGAGCTGCCGGCAGATGGGGAGCCCGAGACCAGTTCCGCCGTACTCGCGCGTGGTGGATGCATCGGCTTGCGCGAAAGGGCGGAAAATCGACTCGGCGCTGTCTTTCGAGATCCCGACGCCGGTGTCCGACACTCGGAGCTCCAAGGTGGCATGCGAATCGCTGCGGCTCTGCAGGCGCACTCCCACCACGACTTCGCCTTCCCTGGTGAACTTCAGCGCGTTGTTGACGAGGTTGGAAATGACCTGTCGCACTCTGAGAGGGTCTCCGCACACCTCGGAGGGCAGATTCGGATCGAGGTCAGTCAGAAGCTCGATACCCTTGGCGTGCGCTGCGGACGCGTAGTTCACCGTGATCTCCTCCAACGTGGCAGCCAGGTCGAAAGGGACCGACTCGAGCCGCAATTCGCCGGCTTCGATTTTCGACAAGTCGAGCAAGTCATTGACGATGGCAAGGAGGGAACGCGCGGACTTGTGAACCTCTTCGAGGTAGTCGGTTTGCCGTTGTGGCAAGGTCTTCGGATCGATTAGCTGCAGGAGGCCCAAGATGCCGTTGAGTGGGGTGCGCACCTCGTGACTGACGTTGGCGAGGAATTGACCTTTGGCTTGCGCAGATGCGAGCGCGGCGTCGCGCGCGCGCTCGAGGGTTCGCGCTTGCTCGGTCGCGAGGCGACGCATCGAGTCCGCTTCCTCAGCCTCTTCGTGGAGCGTGAACATGAGCGCGCGCCGCGACCACATCACCAAACCGCCTACGACGGTTGCTGCCCACAGGTGAAACAGGCCCAATGTGAATTCGCCGCCGGAGTAGCCCCACGCGAGTGGGATCCAGCCAACGAATACGAGCGCCACCATCACCGCGAACATCGACGTTCGGTAGAGGAGCGCGCCCGCAGCCACGATCGAGATCGCAAGGGTGGCCGTGTTGCTGATTGCGCCGCTGACGGCGAACATCGTGAGCCCGAGGCCCGCCGCGATCGAGATCGTTGCGACCGAGATGGGGGTGTCGAAGCGGGGGTCGTCGACGCGCGTGCCCGCCCAGACCAGGACGACGAGCGCCGAGGATATCCCGCAGATCAGTACGTGGGGTTCAGCTGGAACAAACGGCGGCGCGACCAGGAAGAGGAGGGCGCCCATCGCATAGATGAACGCCAGCACTGGGAGCATGTGCAAAAGCGCCCCCAGCGAGCGAAGGCGCGTCTGTTCGTCGCGCTTGCGTTCGTGCTCGCGTTCGTTCGTCATCCCCCAGCTTTACAAGTTGCCTTAGTGGCCGGGCGTTGTCACAACATCACCCCAAAAGACGACAATTAACCCCTCGAAAAAGGGCTCTGCCTCCTTTTAGCGGGGGTGAATTCTGGCAAGGTTCCGGAATGGGCGGTGAGCCGAAGGCGGAGGTGGAGCTCGAGCAGCTTGCCGAGCAGATTCGGTATCACGAGGCGGCCTATCGTGCGGGCGCGCCCGAGATTCCGGATTCCGCGTTCGATGACTTGGTCGAGCGGTATCAAGAGCTGGCGGATGAGCTCGGTATCGATGCGGCCGATCGCGTGGATGCCAAACCAGGGGAGGATCATACCGCGGGGTTCGAGACGGTGGAGCATCGCGTGCCGATGCTGTCGCTCGAGAAGCTCTCTCCGAACCGTCGCGACAGCAACGGCGAGCCAATGCCGATCGCCGATCAGCTGTCCGCCTGGTTTCGGCGGCGGCTCAAGGAGTTGGAAGTAGAGACCTTGCCCCTGATCATCGAACCGAAGGTCGACGGGATCTCGGTGTCGCTCTCGTATGTCGACGGCGCGCTCGAGCGTGCGCTCACGCGCGGCGATGGCCAGAGTGGGGATGTGATCACGAAGCAGGTGATTCAGCTAGGCACAGTACCGCTTCGACTCGAGGGAGTTCACGAGGGCGAGCTCGAGATCCGAGGCGAGCTCTATTGGCCGCTCGCCGAGTTCGCGCGCTTCAATGCAACGCTCGACAAGCCGTTGATCAATCCGCGCAATGGCTGTGCCGGCATGATGAAGCGAAAAGACCCAGAGGGCATCGAGGAGACTGGGATTCGATCGTTCTTCTACCAAGTCGCCTGGGACAGTGGAGTGGCGCTGCCAAAAACGCAGGGCGACATGCTTCAATGGCTCGCCGACCGTGGCGGCGACGTGTACCTGAGCGAGATCTTTTGCACCGACTCCGATGAGGAGGCGCTTCGTTATTGCGATGAGTATCAAGCACGTCGCGAGGGGCTCGGCTTCGACATCGATGGGATGGTCATCAAGATTGACGACCTGCAGATGTACGCGCGGCTCGGGGCCACCGGGCACCACCCGCATTGGGGGATCGCATACAAGTTCCCACCCGAGCGAAAGCCCACCAAGCTCCTCGACATTCAGGTTTCGGTCGGCAAGTCGGGCAAGCTGACCCCCGTGGCGATCCTAGAGCCAGTGTTTGTCTCGGGCACTACAGTCAGGCGCGCCTCTCTTCACAATTTCGTCGAGCTCGAACGCAAGGACGTGCGCATCGGCGACACGGTTCTCATCGAGAAGGCGGGTGAGATCATCCCGCAGGTCGTGGAAGTCGACAAGAGCAAGCGAAAGCGCGGCGCGAGGCGTTATGTGCCTCCCACCGAGTGCCCGACTTGCGGGACGGAGGCGGTGAGCGAGGAGATCTTCGTCTACTGCCCAAACCCTGCATGCCCCGATCAAATCCGCGAGCGGTTGCGCCACTTCGCAAGCCGACAGGCGATGGATATCGACGGGCTTGGGGAGGTGTTGGTCGACCAGGTAGTCGACAAGCTCGGTGTGCGCTCGCCCGATGATCTGTTTCGCCTAGAGGTGGACGCGTTGGCTTCGCTCGACCGGATGGGACAGAAGAGCGCTGAGCGCGTGGTCGCAGGGCTCGAGGCGGCCAAAAGCCGTGGGCTCGCGCGGGTGCTCAACGGCCTGGCGATTCGGCATGTGGGTGAGACGATGGCCGAGGACTTGGCTGCCTATTTCAAGACCGCCGATGCTTTGCTCGATTTCGCGGCGCGCTATGTCGCAGAGGACGAAGAGGCCATTGAGACGGTCGCGCCGGCGAAGTCGACCCAGCGCGGGGCGATCGAGGGTCTTGCGCGCAAGACCGCGGACAGCATCTTTGCGGAGCTCGATTCGCCGGCCGTACGAAAAGTGTTCGAGGGTTTGGCCGACGTTGGTGTCGACTTGAGCGTCAAGACGGCGGACGTTCGCGAGGTTGCCGAGGTAGCTGGCAAGACGTTCGTCTTGACCGGCACGCTGCCAACGTTGAAGCGCACCGAGGCGACGAAGCTCATCAAAGAGGCTGGGGGTAAAGTGTCGGGATCTGTGTCGAAGAAGACCGACTACGTGGTCGCCGGCGCGGAAGCGGGGAGCAAGCTCGAGAAGGCCCAAGCGCTCGGCGTGACAGTGATCGACGAAGAGGCTCTTCTTGCGTTTCTCGCGCCCCTCCAGAAGCCGGCGTGATGGTCAGAGCTCTGGCAGCGAGCGCGACAAGCGGCGGAGAGCCTCTTCGATTTCGGGCCGTGACGTCGCGAAGCTAAACCGGACGAAGCCCTCGGCGATCTCTCCGAAATCCCGGCCGGGTCCGAGCGCGACGTGGGCTCGTTCGAGGATATCGAAGCAGAGCGTGAGCGAGTCTCGCCCGAAGTGGCGCATGTCGACCAACACGTAGAAGGCGCCCGGGGGGTCGATCGGAATCGAAAGGCCCATGTCGCGAAGCCCATCGATCAAGACTCGTCGACGAATCGCGTATTCCTGGCGCATGTGCTCGACGTGCGCGGCTCCGTCTGCGAGTGCTGCAATGCCGGCCTGCTGAACGAATTGCGACGTCGAAATGAAGAAGCTCTGCATCAGGCTTTGGAGCGGACGCATCGCCTTTTGGGGTGCGATCAAATAACCCAGGCGGAAGCCGGTCATCGCGTAGCGCTTCGAGAAGCCGTCCAGCACATAGGTGTCTTCGGCGAAGCACAGCGGGGATGTGACCTCGGCGCCGTCGTAGGTGAGCCCGTCGTAGATCTCGTCGGACAGGATTGGGATGCCGAGGTCGGCGAGGCCCTGCACCACTTCGCGCGGCTGCACCGCGCCGGTGGGGTTTGCGGGCGATGCGAGAAAGATTGCCCGCGTTCGGGGTGACACCGCATCCCGCACTTTGGCGACGTCCATGACGAATCCATCTTCGGGTCCCGTCGGAACCAGCACGGGCTTGCCGCCGCAAACCGCGATCATGTTCGGGTAGCAAGGATAGTGCGGCGTCGCGAGGATCACCTCGTCTCCGGGGTCCACCAGCAAGTTGAGGCACAACAGGATGGCAGGTGACGTCCCGCTCGTGACGACGATCTGATCCGGATCGATCGCGACGCCCCGACGGGCTTCACATTCGTTTGCGATCGCTTCGCGCAAATCGAACAGCCCACGGCTGTCTGTGTAGTGCGTCTCCCCCGACTGGAGCGAGTTGACCGCCGCTTGGACCGCCGCAGGCGGCGCGTCGAAGTCGGGTTCTCCGACGCCGAGCTGAACGATGGAAGTCCCGGCGCGCGCCATTGCCATCCCCCGCTCCATCACCTCCATGGCGAGGAACGGCTCCACCTTTCGCGTCCGCTTCGCAAACATGCGGGCTATGCTAGCCTGTCGCCGATGGAGTCGCTCGTCGTTACTGTAATCGGGAAGGACCGCCCTGGGCTGGTCGAATCGGTTTCCGCGGTCGTGGAGGAGCACGGGGGGAGCTGGGTGGAGAGTCGGATGAGCAGACTCGCCGGGGAGTTCGCAGGGATCCTACGCGTCAGCGTGCCCCCCGACAGGGCCGACGGTTTGTCCGCCGCGCTCGAGGGTCTCAAAGCCGGCGGACTTCGAGTCGTCGTCGAGCGCGGCTTCGAGGAGCCGCCGGAAGAGGGTCACCTGGTCTTGCTCGATCTCGTCGGCAGTGATCGGCCCGGCATCGTGCATGCGATTTCGGAGGCGCTTGCTGCGCGTGACGTCAACGTAGACGAGCTCAACACGGAGTGCGAGGGCGCGCCGTGGTCCGGCGACACGTTGTTCAAGGCGACGGCACGACTGCGCGTCCCGAAGACGCTAAACCTCGATCAACTCCGAGAAAGCCTCGAGG
>JAHEEE010000098.1 GCA_024640845.1 Myxococcales bacterium
CCCTCATCATCTACGTCATTCACCTGTTGGTGTTGTACGGGTCGCCTATCAGTCCCGGCCTCAATGCGCTTTTCGGTGAGGCGTTGAACCTCCAAGGCGCATCGATCGTCGCCGCGCTCGTGCTTTTGCTCAGCACAGCCATGGCGCTCCTGTGGAGCCATGGGCGCCGGCGATGGCCCACTCGGTTTCGTTCGTTCCGATACGCACTCGCCGCCCTCGTGATGTTCGTCGCCTTGGTCAAACCTTGAGGCGGCTCCCGTGCCACTCGAGAGGGCCGGCATTGTGCCTCTGCGAGTAACACGGTACTGTCCGTCGTGATTCATTTCTGGCTTCGCCTGCCGGGTTTTCACGACGTCAACTCGTTGGAGAACCGCGATCCTCGGGTGATCCAACGTTGGGCCGAGATCGCTCAGCCCATCCTGTGGCGATGGTTTCGGCCGGAGGTGCGCGGCCTCGAAAGGATCCCCGAAGGCAGCGCGCTCTACGTGAGCAACCACAGTGGTGGGTTCATGACGCCCGACACTTGGATCTTCACCATCACGCTGCTCCGTGAGCGCGGCGTGGAGGCCATCCCGTACGCGCTCGCCCACCAAGCCGTGATCGAGGCGCCAGGCACCAACCAGATACTCACATCATGGGGCACCCTGGCGGCGAGCCCCGAGAACGCACACCGGGTGTTCGCTGCGGGTTTCAAGGTGTTGGTGTATCCGGGCGGCGACCTCGATGCCTTTCGCCCGTCTCGCGACCGAAACCGCGTCATCTTCGGACCACGCCGGGGCTACGTTCGGCTGGCGCTCCGGGAGGCGGTGCCGATAATCCCCGTGGTCTCCGCGGGTGGACACAGTGGCTGGTGGGTATTGAGCGATGGACGATGGCTCTCTCGCCTTCTGCACACGCACCGACTTCTTCGCACGGACGTCCTTCCGATCACATTGTCGCTGCCCTGGGGGCTCACGGTGGGCGCGCCTCCCTATCTGCCCGTGCCAACCCGCGTCCTCTTAGAAGTGCTCGAGCCGATCTACTTCGAGGGCTCCGGGCCAGAGGCAGCGGACGACGAGGAGTACGTCGAAGCCTGCCATGACCGTGTACTCGCGACGATGCAGAGTGCGCTCTACAGGCTCGCGCGGGAACGACGCGCGAGGCGACGCGAGCGGCTTCGCGGATGGATTGCTGAGACCCTCTACCGCGGCAGCGAATAGCGCCTGCATCGAACGGGTTTCAGCAAGCTCCCGCAGGTCCGGCACATCTTTGCCGCTTGGCATTGCCACTACGACGCCAAATGAGCTCGCGGCTCGCTTGGCCGGCACCCTCCCGAAGCGTTGCGGTTGATTTGCTTCTCTCCACTGAACGCAATCTCAAACTCCAGACGACCGCTACAAATAGATCGGAATTTGAACCCAGGTTAGTCCGCGCTGCGTTGGAGTGTGGGGCGTTTGGGGAGGTGGCGTAGGCCCATCCAGGCGAGGGCGCTGATGTGTTTGGCGACCTCTTCGATGGGCGGTTTGCGCTCCTCGGTCCACCATGTGCCGACGAAGGTGACCATGCCGATGAGGGCGTTGGCGTAAATGGGAGCAGCCTTGGTGTCGTAGCCGGCTTCCTTGAGCGCGGGGGCGAACACGTCGCCGACGCGCTCGGCCAAGTCGTTCAGCAGGCTCGATATCGTGCCGCGCGATGAGCTCAGGGGGGAGTCCTGGGAAAGCACCGCGAAGCCGTCGGGATGGTCCCTCACATAGCTGAGGAACGCGAGTGAAGCGCGCTCGACGCGCTCGCGTGGCGACCCGGATGAGATGGCTTCGCTAATGCGGCGCTCCACGTAGTCCATCTCGCGATCGACGATGACCGCGTAGAGCCCCTCCTTACCCCCAAAGTGCTCGTAGACGATCGGCTTCGAGACTTTCGCGCGCTTGGCGATCTCCTCCACCGAGGTGCCCTCGTAGCCGTGCTTGGCGAACACCGAGCGGCCCACCTCGATGAGCTGAGCGCGACGCTCCGAAGCGGGTAGCCGGCGGCTTTTGCTTGCCATTCGGGCATAGTACTACGCATGCGTAACTTACGCTATCGGTAAATAAGCCATAGAAGACGGAAGCTTAGTGTTTATTCACTGGAGCTTACAAAACAAAGACCTTGACCATATTCTACGGTGCCGTAAGTTACTTATTCGTAGGTTACCAAGCCGGAGGTTAGCAATGGGTTCAATGTCGAAGATGGGAGCAGTCTGGAGGAGTGCAGGGAGCAGCGTGGCCGGGCGCTTGTTCCTCGACCGACAGGCGGAGTTTTGGATGGGCGAGGTCGACCCTGTTCGCTCCCTCCGCGAGCTCCGGGCCCGCGTGCTCGAGGTCATCGAGGAGACCCGAGACACCAAGACGTTCCTGCTCCGGCCGAACGGAGCCTGGCGTGGACATCGCGCCGGCCAGTACACGTCGGTCGAGGCGGAGATCGACGGGGTTCGTATGCGGCGCTGCTACTCGATCTCGTCCGCCCCAAGCGAGGCGCTGGTGTCGATCACGGTCAAGCACGTGGCGGACGGCCGCGTGTCGACATGGCTGCACGAGAACCTGCGGGCCGGTCACGTTCTGGGCCTCGGCGCTCCCGCCGGTGAATTTGTCCTGCCCTCCCCGACACCCGACAAGCTGCTGCTCCTGAGCGGCGGCAGCGGCATCACGCCCGTCATGTCGATGCTGCGCGATCTAGCCGTGCGGGACGCGATTGAGAACGTTGTGTTCGTGCACCACGCGCGAAGCCACGCCGATGTCATCTTCGGCGAGGAGCTCGCGGAGCTTGCGGCACGCCACGCCGGCCTGCGCCTGGTCTTGTGCCTCGACGACGACGCCTCGTCCCCCCGTGGATTTGACGAGGTGTACTTCGCGAAGCTGGTCCCCGATTTCGCGGAGCGCTCGACATTTCTCTGCGGCCCAAAGCCACTCATGGACCGCGCTGAACGGCTCTTCGAAAGTGTCGGCGCATCCGATCGGTTGGCGCTCGAGCGGTTCACCCCAGCACTGCGGCTGTTGCCGACGCTGAGCTTTTTGGACGGCGTGCAGGTGCGACTCGGGCGCTCTGAGCGAAACGTCGTGGCGAAGGGCCAAGGCAGTTTGCTCGAGCAGCTCGAGCGTGCGGGCGAGCGGCCGGCTCACGGTTGCCGCATCGGCATTTGCCACACCTGCAAGTGCCGCAAGCAGAGCGGGACTGTGCAGAACCTCGTCACCGGCGAGGTGTCGAGCGAGCCCGATCAAGAGATTCAACTGTGTATTTCGATTCCCCGCTCCGACCTGGAGCTCGACCTTTGAGAGGAAGCCCCATGAACACCCAAAGCAAACATCTCACGCGCGAGGAGGCCGATGCGTTCGGCCGCGAGCTCGACGCACTCCGACAGGAAACCGTCGCAGACCTCGGCGAGCGCGACGTGGCGCACATCCGCGAAGTCATCCGTACGGCGAACCGAAGTGAGGCAGCCGGCCGCGCGCTCCTGCACTTCGGTCTCGGACCGGTGAGCTTCGTACTTGGCACGAGTGCCCTCGGTCTCTCGAAGATCCTCGAGAACATGGAGATCGGGCACAACATCATGCACGGCCAGTACGACTGGACGCGTGATCCGGCGCTCGATTCGCAGCGCTACGAGTGGGACAATGTCTGCACAGGCGACGACTGGCGTCACTCCCACAACTATGAGCACCACACTTTCACGAACATTCTCGGCAAGGACCGCGATATTGGGTACGGCTTCTTGCGCGTGGCTCCCGAGCAGGAGTGGAAACCGATCCACCTCACACAGCCGATCATCGCGACATTCCTCGCGCTCTTTTTCCAATGGGGCGTGGGAGGTCACGACCTTCGTATCGACGAGTTCTTTTCGGGCAAGCAGACGCCTGCCGAGCTTGCCAAGCGCTCGCGTCCGTTCCTCACGAAGGCGGCCTGGCAGCTTTTCAAGGACTACGCGTTCTTCCCGGCGCTGGCGCTTGGCAACGCGCCACGCGTGTTTCTCGGCAACCTCCTCGCGAATGGGACGCGCAACCTCTGGACGTTTGCGGTCATCTTTTGTGGTCATTTCCCGGAGGGGGTGCAAGTCTACGAGCAAGCTGAAACCGAGAACGAGAGCCGCGGTCAATGGTATGTGCGCCAGCTCAATGGCTCGGCGAATATCGAGGGCAACCGCTTGCTGCACGTGCTCACCGGCCACTTGAGTCACCAGATCGAGCACCACCTCTTCCCGGACATCCCGGCGGCACGCTACCCCGAGATGGCTCCACGCGTCCGCGAGATCTGCGCGCGCTACGGACAGAGCTACAACACGGGGAGCTTTCGGCGCCAGCTGAGGAGCGTCATCGGACGCATCGTGCGCCTGTCGCTACCCGGACCGAAGGCTGAAGCGAAGTCGATGAGCTCAGCGCCTGAAGAAGCCGCGGCCGCCAACTTCGCAGCGGCCGGCCGCGCAGCGGCATGATCCGGTTCGATTCGACCGCTTTTGGCGTTGGCCGCGACGTCGGGTGGATCTTCCGATGCTTGCGTGTATGGCTCTGAGAGGGGTGCCAACGATGAATGAAGATCGTGATATCAAAAATTACGAGAGGCTCGCAGAGAAGACCAAGCAGATGTTCGAGTCTGGCAAGGACAAGTCTGCGACATGGATCGACGAGACACTCGCCAAGGCAGCACAGCAGCTCGAAGAAGCGGGCGAGCTCACCAAGGAGGAAGGTCAACGGGCCAAGGAATTCCTTCGCAAGGATCTAGAAGCTACGAAGGAGGATTTCGAGAGGGCCTCGCAAGCAGCCAAGAGGGCCCTCGACCCCGCTCGGGCCGGCGCCGGCTTTGCCAATCTGGCCTCGCATCTCTTTGACGCGCTGGGTGATACGTTCAAGGCGTGGGCAGCCAGGTCAGAGGAGGCGGTGGCGTTCCATACGGGTCAGATCACAGGTCCCGGCACGCTCACATGCAAGGCGTGTGGCACCGAGCTGCATCTGGACCACACAGCACGCATCCCTCCTTGCCCGAAGTGCCACAAGACCGACTATCGAAAATCGTACTAGCGGAACGCCTCAATCGGAAACGATTCGATTGAAGCGGCTCACTTGACCCTCGCTGGTCGCCTCCTGGTACACGAAGGCCAGTTTGTTCTCGTCAAACTTTGCGAAGAAGTCATCCCAGCTGATCGGTTCGAGGTCGTTGGTCCCCTCGCTCTCCGGGAACTGAAGCCGGATTACACCGGCACCGCCCTGCTGTGTACCAGGGACCCGCGCGGGCTGGCCGCCTCGCGCTTCCGTCCACCGGCGAATCGTGTCGTGGTCTCGCGTCGTTCTTGAAATTCCTGACAAAATTTTCTCCTCTCTTCCCACATAGAAAGAAGCAATTTGTACGCCAATGAGCCACGGCCCGTTTGACGCTGCTGCATGAAGGTTTCGGGTGAGACATTTTGCCTCACCGTGGCAAATCATCCCATAGTAGCGCCGGGTTCGGCACCGCGAGGAATCTGGCGCGACGCCATGTCGAGCGAATCCTGTGCTAGCGACGAATCGTCCGCAGGATCAGCGATCTCCCCACGGTGGAGAACAGGATCATCATCACCAAGATGCGGAGCACGGCGGGCTCGCGGGCGGCGCGATCCATGTTCCGCCGTCCATTGCCGCAGTCGGGTAGTGAAGGACGGCCATCGGTGTTGCTCTCGACGAAGTATTGGTGAAACTCCGACCCTATGTGTTCGAGGGCAAAGCGTAGGTGGCCGAGAATGGGATGACTCGGTCAAACCACTCCTGCGCGCAAGATATATCTGCTAGCGCGCCCTGACCGTGATCTACTGCAGGTCTCGCTGGTGACGGGCGCTTGGAGCCCGGGCCGACGAGAGCTCTGGCGCCGCGGCGAGCCTTTTGTATTCCTCGAACGTTGCCTCGATAGCTTCTACAAACTCGTGCACATCGGGGAAGCCCTGCCAATCCGCGTTGAAGCCCCAATGCAGCCGGCCGTTGTAGCTGAAGAGTGCGATGCCGAGGTTCTGGGTTGGCGGGATGGGGACCAAGGGAAACATGGCCTTCAACTGCGCGCCGAGTAGATAGAGCGGGAACGGTGGCCCCGGAATGTTCGTCACCACTACGTTGTAGGCGCGTCGCTTGATGGCACCGCGGGAGATGTCCAGGATGAGCCGCTTTGTCGTCAGGTCGGCGACATCCTCGAGCAGCTCGGCGCCCGCGGTTTGATTCGACTCCTTTTTTAGTGTGGTCGTGATGACGATGACCTTTCCGAGTCTTTTGATCGGGTCAGGCTCCGATACGGGGAGCTCTGCGAGCAACATCGCGACCTGGTTTCCCGTCGACACGCCACCAGTCTTACGGGTGTTCACGGGCAGAAATGCTCGAAAGCCCTCGATCGAGTCCACATCGATGTCTCGCGCTTCGAGGAAGCGCCGGATCGCTCCCGTCGTCGTTGCGAGCACGACATCGTTGATGGTACCTCCGAGGGCGTTCTTGACCGTCTTCACCTCGCCGAGCTCGAGCGAGATCCAATCGAAACGACGATACGGGCTGATGTCAGGCGCGGTGAACGGTGTTCGTGGACCCGCCTTCAATCCGGACTGGAGCACGCCAACTACGCCCCGGAAGCTTTCCCGGATGCGCGGCCCGAAGTGCGAAAGCTTGCGCAGGCCACTTATGCGATGCTCGACCTCGGCTCGGAGAAGCTGCGTGCCGCTCGGAGCGGGACGTGGCACCCATGTGGTGAGTTTTTTGTCCGCTAGGGCCGGTGTCACTTGCAGCAGCGCCTCGATGAGGCCCACACCTGCCACGCCATCGACCATGCAGTGATGCGCCTTGCCAACGAGCGCAAACTGGTCGTTTTCGATCCCTTCGACGATCCAGAACTCCCAAAGCGGTCTGCTTCGATCGAGGCGCTGCGAGAACAGTCGGCCGACCAGCCGCTTGAACATTCGCTCGTCTGCGGGAAGCGGAAGCCGCGTATGGCGCAGGTGGAAGTTGATGTTGAATCGATCGTCGTCGATCCACACGGGATGACCGAGCCCAGGTACCCACGCCAACCGCTGTCGATAGCGAGGCATCGTGTCCAGCGCCGCCAGAGTGTATTTGGCAATGCGTTCGATATCGAGTCCGCCGTGTTCCAACATGAGCGGTTTCGCATCGAAGAGAAGTGCCACACCAACGTGCATGGGCGCGGTCTCGCTCTCGAGGTCTAAGAAGATCGCGTCGAGGGCGCTCAAGCGTTCGTAGAATGCGTCCGCCATTTTGGAACGCCGAGAATACGCTTGGCCCTACTGAAGCACCAGTCCCTAGGCGAGGGACTCGACCCAACGGCCCGACCGGGACATTGCCCTATGCATCGATTGCGGGCGCGTTCTTCACTATGAAATCGACGAACCTCGACTGGACCTGCTCGGACGCGAGGGCGCGCTCGGCAGGTGGCAGGTGGGTAATCGCGCGCACGGCGTGGTTGAGAAACGCAGCGCCGCGGCTATCGCTCTCGTCAAATAGAAGGTCCGCCAAGCGCCCATGTTCGAGCATCTGGCGAACGACTCGTTCGATGGTGTTCTGAGGCACATGACTCGGCTGCGCTCGCCGCTCCATGCTGATGGCTTCCTGCTTGCAGGTCGTCGCACATACCCCGCAACCGATGCAGAGCTCTGAATCAAAAACCGGTTGCAGCTCGTTCTTTCGCCTCCCCCCTGCGCGTTGAGGTGCCATCGCAATCGCCGCCACGGGGCACGCTCGTGAGCATCGGGAACAACCTTTGCAGTCGTCGGGATGATGATGCGGCTCGAAGCCGCTCGGGTTCACCGCTCGAAGCCCGAAGTCGTTGATCGCCGACAGTTGCCCGCAGCAACAACCGCAGCAGTTGCACACGTAGGCCGGCTCGTCCTTCACATTGTCTGCGATCTGAACCAGGCCGCGCTTGCGCGCATCGGTCACGATGGACATCGCCTCGTGCTTGTCGATCTTTCGACCGAAGCCGCGCCGGATGACGAAGTCCGCACCGTTGTTCAGCGAAAGACAAATCTCCTGAGGCGTGTCGCAGGCCCTGCCTAGGTGCTCGGCCTTGTGCCTGCAGTAGCAGTGCGACACTGCGAGCTGCTCGGCCTCGTCGATGAGCCGAGTCGTACGCTCCCAGTCGAGCACCTCGGGAACGTCCGCCGCCAGCATGTCTTCATGCACCATCGCCCGCCCAACTACGGTGTCGTTGCCGAACACTTCCTTGGCAAAGGTGTCATCGCCATGCATGTATGCGTCCATCGCCTTTGCGACGCTCAGCTTGTCGAACATGTCGTGGGCGCGCATCATCGAGAACTCGAAGAATCCGACGACGGGCGGAGCCAGAAGGTATTTCGTCTCCCCCGTCGTGCGGCTCACGAGGTCCATTACGAGCCCCTTGTCACAGAGCGGCTCGAGCTTGCCCCGAAGCTCATCCTCCGACATGTCGAATCGGCGTGCGAGTCGACTCAGCGGGGTGGGCATCATCGGCATCCTCGACGCCAGCTCGGCTTCATCGGGCGTGTACATCACCTCCAGGAGCTCGCGCCAACCTTGCAGCGCGCGCTGGTCCTCCGGCCTCGGCATTCCGACGGCATGGTGATCCAGGCGTTCCATCAACCCCCGATACTCCTGTTTGAGTTGGCTCATGTGTCCCATGGGTCACCTCCCCGACTTCAGTGCGTGCGAGGTTCGTGCCACTTCTCAGAGCCAACTCGGCTGACCCCTCGATGTCCTGGAAATTGACGGATGTTCGTGATGTCCTCTCTGCCAACCAACTCGAGACCCAAGCGCATTCGTTGCGAAGATTTGCTCTGGTCACGCAAACAATGCGCGCGGCAGGTTCGTCGCTGGCGAATCTCGCCTTGCAGAGTTATTCGGCCGAGCGAGCAAGCGGAGGCAGATGGTCGAGCTCTGAAAATATGATACTCAATGGTCGTGAAATGGTCGTGCTGCGTATGCGCGTTATTCGCTCTGGCCGGGTGTAAGGATCCCGGGTTCATTCCGGGAACGGGCACCCTGCCGGATTGCGATGAACCCCCGATTGTCGATCTCGACGGCACGGTCTGGTTTAACCAAGGACCTGCAACGGTTCTAACGGCGGGCTGCCTCGATGTGGCGCCCGACACCACGTTCGATTCGTGCCCGGAGAACTGGAACTTCACGCAAGACGGGAATCAGGTCGACATCGTCGTCGATGAGTATCGAGTCAAGGGTCGCTTCTGTGGCGACAAACTGTATCTCGAAGGGGGATGGTGGCTTTCGGTCACCGATGAAAACGGCCGCTGTTCCTATGGGGACGACGACGGGGACGAGTTCGGCATGCAAGCCGGTGGCAACGTCTTGACCTACACCGCGGCCACTCCCGAGAACGGCGGTTTCGCGGAGCTGACAGGAGTCTTGCTCTTGGAGGGTAGCTGCGCCGTTAGCTACGACGCGACGTTCAAGCTGGCTTGGATCCCGCCGCCACCGAGTTGAATCGTGACAAGAGGCGCACTACTCATCGCGCTACCGGCGATATTCGCGCTGCTCTTTTCTGCGTTCGCGCAACTCTACTATCTGCCGGCTCCGGCAATGCTCGTGCTGGGTGTCATCTTCTTGCTGTTGGGCCTCATGCTGATCGTCTTGACGGTGCGGCAAGGAGAAACGGGAAAGCGGAAGCTCTTCTTCATACTGACGGGCGCCTCTGCCGCAGGGATACCGCTCGCGGCCGTCCTCCACAATTTCGTTTTGGGAGGCGTGCTGTTCATGCTCGCGCTGATCGTTTTCCCGATCATCTTCGTGACCGGTTGGGCGGCCAGCGTCGTACTGCTCGCGACCGCCGAGAAGCCCGTCACGGGCCGAAGGAAGCTATTGATCGGCTTCGTTGTTCTTCTTGCTCCCGCTGCGGTTGCTGCGCTGGCACTGGGGTCTGGTAGCGAGGAGCCCGAGGTCTCCTCGCAGATGGTCAGTAGCTTTGAAGGGGAGATCGCTCGGCTCTTCATCACTGCTAGCGTGGAGGAACCCCTGATGGATGTCTTCTACCACTCGTTCGAGCACAGCCTGATATCCGCCTTGCAGTCCAACGGAATCACGGCGGTCGTCAGGTTGGTGCCTCAAGGATCGCAAGGCCGGGAGGGACTTGCGGACGAAGCAAAGACAATCGTGCCCGATGCCTGGATGCAGATCAGAATCGCCCCGCTCTATCGCACACGCAAAGACGGGTACGAGGCGATCGTCGGCACGGTCTTCGAAGTCAGCCTGATCGGCGCGGCAACAGGGGAAGAGGTCTGGCGTTTGTCCGGCAAGGTGGACTACATCGCCGACACGTTTTTCAAGCGCCCTGGATACGAGGCCTTCGAGGGGATCAAAAAAGAGTTCGCCTGGCACACAAGCGCGGCAATCGTAGAGACGTTCATGCTCGACGTCGCTGGCCGGGAATCGGCGCCGATCTACACCGCTACCGAGTCAAGAGAACGCCACGGGCAGCGGACTGATTAGAAAAAGGGTCCCTCGCACTGGCGCCATGTCGATTTCGTTGCGGCACAGACAGGGCCTTTGACGCTACTATCGGCGCCCGAGTATCGATGACGGGATACGAGATCCAACCGGGGCGCCCCGCGACGGGCCGGAGAACTGAGCATGGCAAGTACGACTGGAATGAGAGGTGGAGGCTTTTACGATGCGCATTCATCAGGGCAGCGCGCGGCGATGGACGAGTTCCTTCCTTGGATCGTGGAGGCCATGGCCGACTTGTCCTTGCCGACGAGCGGCTCGCCGATAGCTCTGCTCGACCTCGGTTCCTCGGAAGGCGCCAACGCGAT
>JAHEEE010000099.1 GCA_024640845.1 Myxococcales bacterium
GTGGCCGGAAGAACAGGGAGGGTCGGGCCACGCAAGCCTCGCCTCGGGCGGCGCGCCAATCGGGGGTGGTTGCTGTCGTGCCGATTGGCACTTCGCACGCCCGCTCCAACCCCCATCGCGTGTTTCCGAGCCCCGTCAGCACCTCGACGCCCGGGCGTCCTGCGCATAGTCGAGACGCGCAACAGCCGATTTTCGAGAGTGCTACGCTTTCACCCCCATGGCCTCCATCCTCACCACTGTTCGCGACCTCGAGCGTCTTCGTCAGATCGCCGCCGTGCTAGCCGTCCACGGATTCGGTGAGGTCGTCGACAGGACCGGGCTGAACACGCTGATCCCGGGTCGCAAACGCGAAGATGGCGGGCGAATGCCTGCGGGCATTCGTCTGCGCAAGGTACTCGAGGATCTCGGGCCATCGTTCGTGAAGCTTGGGCAGATCATGTCGACGAGGCCCGACTTGATCCCCGATGAGATTCTGGTGGAGCTCAAGAAGCTTCAGGACGATGTCCCCCCAGAGTCGTTCGAGGCGATTCGCGAACAGGTAGAACGCGAGCTTGGCTGCGAGCTCAGCGAGGTGTTCGAGACCTTCGACGAGCAACCTCTTGCCTCGGCATCCATTGCCCAGGTGCATCGCGCCCGCCTGCGCGACGGCGACGACACGCTGGACGTCGTCGTCAAGGTGCAGCGACCGAGGGTCCAAGCCGTGATGGCCCGGGATGTCGACCTACTCTATTGGCTCGCCAAGGCCATCGTGCGCTCGATGCCCGAATCGCACCTCTACCGGCCAATCAGCCTCGTCGAGGAATTCGACCGCTCGGTGGCCGCCGAGCTCGACTTCTTGCTCGAGGCCGACAACCACGAACGCTTCACTGCGAACTTCGAGCACAACCCCCACGCGAAGTTCCCCAGGGTCTACCGACGCGCAAGCGCCAAGCGCGTCCTCACACTCGAGTATCTCGAAGGGCGCAAGGTATACGACGCAGAGCGCGCCGGAGTCAGCGGGGAGCTGATGGCGAAACGTGCCGTCGAGATCATCGTGCAGCAGATCTTCGAAGACGGCTTTTTCCACGCCGACCCGCACCCGGGCAACATCATCATTCTCGGCGACGACGACGATCCCGTCATCGGCATGGTGGACGTGGGCATGGTCGGCCGCCTCTCGCCGAAGATGCGCGACCGAGTCGTCGACCTCGTGCTCGCCGCGGTGCGCGAAGACTATGGCGGACTAGCCGACGCCCTCTACGCCATCGGCCGCCCCACCCATAAGATCAATCGGGACGCCTATGATGCGGAGGTCGCGATGTTGGCACAGCGCTATCTTGGCAAGCGGCTCAAAGAGATCGAGCTCGGTCCGCTCATCCGCGACCTCGTCATGGGGTCGCGAAAGTTCGGCGTGGAGGTGCCAAGCGAGTTCTTGATGCTCGGTAAGAGCCTGATGACGGTCGAGGGGATCGGCAAGGAGATTTACCCCGAGCTCGATCTGCTCGAGGAAGTGCGACCGCACTTCTTGCAGCTTTTCCAGAAGCGGTACTCGCCGGAGCGTATGACGGAAGACGCGTTCCGTGGTCTACGACGCCTTGGAGCGGCAGCCACGGAAATGCCGCTTCAGCTCGAAGAGATTCTCGAGGATCTCCGTAATGGCGCTTTCAGCATTCGGACCCAGCAGACGCAGCTCGAGTCGGCGGCCGACCGCCTAGGCCGCCGCACGTTCAGCGGCTTTGTCGTCGGATCGCTGATCATCGCCGGCGCCATCCTTCTATCTCAGGAGAGCTACTGGCTCGGCGGCATCGCCCTCGGCGCGAGTGCGTTCTACGGGGCACTCCACACTGCGCGGGTGTGGCTGCTCGGGCATCCGGAGCCCTGAGTTAGCCGCGGAGCGCGCGGCCGAGCATCACGCCGACGGCGCCCGCTGCAAGACAGACGACGACGGTACCGCCCATGTAGAGGGTTGCCCGACCCCAGGCGCCGTCCTGCATGAGGCCGATGCTCTCGAGATTGAACGCGGAGTAGGTCGTGAAGCCACCCATGACACCCGTTCCGAGCAGCAACCGCAGATCTGCGCCCAACAGGGTGCGATCCTCCCCCAAGACGAACACCAATCCGAGGCCTAATGAGCCGAGCACGTTGGCGGTCAGCGTCGCCCACGGAAACCCATGAGCCAATGTGACGGGGCCGAGCACGAGCGATACCCAGTAGCGCAGGCACGAACCCGCGGCCCCCCCGATTGCCACCCACACGAAGCTCACGCACGGGTTGTAGACGAGATGCTTGCATCGGCGCAAGGTTTGCGCGTGACGATGACGAGATCGACGCCGGCCGGCGTTGACTGCCTTTGCGCCCACGCCTAGCGTTGCATTCGGAGAGGAAGGTGGTCCGGTGAAGTTACGCACGCTGACGCGAAGCGCTTTGCTCACTCTGTCTTTGGCGATGATGCTCGGTTGCAGCACGAGCAGCAACGGTGGCTCCGCGGGCACGGGCGGCTCGGACCGCGAGCAAGTCGAAGAATTCGAATACGCGGTCCCGATGGACAGCGACAGCCCTTGGCCAAAGTTCCGACGGACCGCGATGCAAACGGGCCGGAGCCCCGTGCTGCCGATCGACACGGGCGCCGATCCTTGGGTGTTCAAAACCGGCAAGGGCATCTTCTCCACTGCGGTGATCGACGGGGACAACAACGTGTATGTCGGCTCCGGCGATCAGGTCTTTTACAAGCTCGGCAAAGATGGCAACGAGTTGTGGTCCGTCTTGACCGGCGAGGTCGTCGACTCGTCTGCGCTTCTCGACGACCGTGGTCTGCTCTACTTCGGCTCGGGCGACGGCTTCCTCTACGCCCTCGATCGTAATACCGGCGAAGAGGTGTGGAAGTTCGAAGCCGACCCGCCCTCACTTCACGACGCACTGATCAATTGGTTCGAGGGAAACGTCGGGATGGGAACCGACGGGACGCTCTACGTCCCGAACGACAACCGATGCACCTACGCGATCGATCGAGACGACGGCACACAGCAATGGTGCTTCGTGACTTCGGACCAAACGTGGTCGCTCGCTGCGCTCAACCCTGACACCGATCGCCTCTTCATGGGAAGCAACTACCCCTTGGGCGTGAACATCTTCGGTCTGAACGGCGTCGATGGCGTCGACTCCTGGGACTTCGCTGCCTACGGCACCGTGGCGGCCAGCCCAATGGTCGCTTCTCTGGATCCCGACGGCCTCGTCGCCGCTGGCGCGTTCGATGGGTTTCTCTACGCCTTGCGGCAGAGCGACGGTGAGGAGCTCTGGAGCTACGGCGCCCGTGACCACATCTACGCGAGCCCCGCCCAGGCCGAAGACGGCACGATCATTCAACCCTCGGCCGACGGAACGATCTACGCGATCGACCCCGCAGACGGCTCATTCGTATGGGGGTACGACACCGGCGAGCCGATTCGCTCGTCGCCGGCGATCGATGGCGAAGGCAACATCTATGTGGGCTCCGGGGAAGGCAAGATGTTCGTCTTGAACCCGGATGGGTCGCTCCGCTGGTCCATTCAGCTCATCGACGACGACCGTGACGACCTCAACTCGTCACCCGCGCTCGGCAAGGAGTTCGTTGTGCTCTCCGGAGAGACAGGCGAGGTGTTCGCGATTCCGTACGACTACTGCCTTCGTCCGGACCTCGACGACGATCGATGCACGGTAGGCCCGGGCGAGCCGATTCCAGACGACGGCGTGTTCATCGTGTACACCACGAGCTTTGGCGGCCTCGAGATCGCCCCACCAACCGAGATCATGGCGAACCAGGCGCTTACCTTCAGCTTGTTCGTCCGTGAAGGTGGCGACACGAAGCTGGCGGCCATCGTATCGGACAGCATCGAGGTCACCTCGACAAGTGATGCCAAAATCAGCTCCGACGTGTCCGGGGACCGCCGGTACATCACCGTCTTGCCGAGCACGCCGTGGGTCGGAGACGCGGGCGGCACGATCGAGGTTCGGGTCCGGGGCAGGTACGTCGACCGGCTGATCTATCGCCAAGGTCTCCGCTTTACTTTCGCGGAGGGCTCGGGCGGCACCTTCGACGAAACCTTCACATTCGAGATCCCGGCACGGACCCCCCTTGCCTTCCCGTTCGAGGTCGCCGATGCCCCAGGCGATGACACAGGCATCGTCGAGATCTACCGGATCGCGGCGCCGCTCCCGACGATCCTGCCGAGCTACAACCAAATCGGCTTCGACTCGATTCACTACGTCATCGGGTTGGTCGAGGGCGAAGGCGACGAGGTGCTCGGCTGGGGCGTGGGTGGCGCGCTCGACGCAGAAGCCAGCATCATCGTCAACCCGAGATCCGAGGTCCGCTTCCCGCTCGTATTCCGATGGGATGACGGACTCCTCACGATGATCAACGAAGAGGGGTTCACGATCGAGTTCAACGGCTTCCCCCTTCCGTTCCAGCTCTTCCGCGTCGCAACGACACTCGACGCAGAGGGCAACGCCGTCGGCAGCACGTCCCTCAACGCAAAGACCATTTGCGACGAGATTACCTTCTACGGGGTGTTCCTCGACGCGCTCGGCTTCTGCAATCCCGAGACGGGCTTGCTCGACGCGGTGGGTGGCGCCAATTTCCGGCCGTTTGGCGACGGTACCCAAAGCGCACCTTCCGGGCTCGGGACTGTGGATTTTTCGCGAACAGCAGATGCGATCGTCGCAACGCTCACCGACAGCGCGTTGCAAAGCGAAGAGCACAACTTCGGTCTTCTCGTCGTCAACGCGGACACGGGCGCACCCGTCGGTCTCAACTACACAGAGCGAACCGAAAACGCCCCGGAGACGGGGACGGTGGAGAGTGTCACACTCGATCTCGCTGGCGTGGAAGAGATCCCAGCGAGCCTACGAGTCTATCTGATGGTGGACGCCTATCCATCCGCGGTGGACACTCTCACGCAAGGATAAGGTCGTCGTGCTAAGGTCCGCGCCGTGATCAGCGAGGGCTTTGCATTCTTCGGCTTCGACGAAACATCGTGGGACAGGCTGGTGTCGCTCCTGGTCGGCGACAACGAGCCTCACGGGATCTTGGTCATGGTGGTGAACCGCGCCGCGGTGCCGGTCGCGTGCTTCCATACCGAGCGCGGCTCTCTCGACCCTTCCCTTCTTCCTCCGCCGGGAGATCTCGAGACGCTGTGCCAGGTCGCGGAGGCCCGCGCCTGCATCATCATGCGCGAACGCGCCATGGGGGACGTCGAGAGCTACCTGGCGGACCCCCTCGACCCAAACCAGGACTTCGTCAGCCGCGTGATGCGATTCGTTCACGTTCTCCGAGAGCTCGGTAATGGCAATTGGCTTCAGGTGTGGCCGAAGCCGCTACCCAACATCCTGCTCGCCGCAGTGCCCGCCGCGAAGTCGGTCACCGACCTCCTCCTCCCCGACGGCCGCAGCGCGGTGTTCGGCGTGTTCGAGGAAGGATCGCTCTTCACCGCGGCCGTCCTGCGTCGCAACGCCGGCAGCGTCGACGTCCTCGCGGGGCCGATTGCCATCTCCGAATGGACCGGCCCACTCGGAGGGGACTGGCAGCGCGACCACCGGGTCCTGGTCGACGCCATTTCGCGGGAGCTCGGCCCAATTCAGCTCGGCATGTTCATGGAGCGCGCCACCGCGGAGCGACTGCTGAGGGACCGCCAAGGGGGAGACTGGGCCCTGGCGTTCGCGGCGCGCGAGTTGATCGTCCACCCACTCCCCCCGTTCGTGGCCGCCGGACTCGGCTTCGATGTCGTTCGCGGTGCGGCGCAACTCGCCATCCAGGTGTTCGAGGGTATCGAGCCTGATGAGATCGCCTCGATCGCACAGCGCTTCTGGAAGGGCTTCACGGAGCGAAAACCCTAGTGTTTTCAGCAGGTAAATCGGATAATGCTGCACAGATCGCCTGTTCTTTGACAGAGTAGGCGACAATCTGTACCTTTATCCTACCTGCTAAACCTTACAGGGAACATGTGTGCAGGGAAACAGCCCCAGCCGTCGAGGGGCAAGGATGGTGAACAGATGCGAGTGGGGGAAAGCATGCACAAGCTAACGGCGCGCCAAAAGGCGGTCCTAGAGTACATTTCCGACTCGATTCACGCGCGGGGCTACCCGCCGACGCTTCGGGAAATCGGCAACCACCTGGGAATTCGCAGCACCAACGGCGTGAACGATCATCTTCGCGCGCTCGAGCGCAAGGGGTACCTGACGCGTGAGGACATGAAGTCGCGCACCCTTCGCCTCATGAAAACCCCGGACGGCAGGCCAAGCAGCCGGCCGCCCGTCGCGAACGACAACCTCGTCGAGATTCCCATCGTCGGCCGCGTTGCCGCTGGTGCGCTCTCTGAGGCGATCGAACACCCCGACGACACGGTCCAAATCGACCGCATGCTCATCGGCGGCCAACAGGACGTGTTTGGCCTTCGGGTGTCCGGCGAATCGATGATCGAGGCGGGCATCTTCGACGGCGATTTCGTCTTCGTCCGCAAGCAGCTCAACGCCAATCGCGGCGAGGTCATCATCGCGCTCGTGGGCGACGAGGCCACCTGCAAGTACTACTTCCCCGAGCGCGAGCACATCCGCCTTCAGCCTGCCAACAAGGAGATGGCGCCCATCCTGATCCCGAAGAACGACTGGCGGAGCACCCAGATTCTCGGCGTCGTCGTCGGGGTCTACCGACGGCTCCACTGAGCAACTCCATCGCACATCGGCCCCAGCCAGGCTGAACGACGGCCCCTCGAAAAGCACTTTTTCGAGGGGCTTTGTCTTGTATGGTGCAGCGCATGACGACCAAGCGGGTGTTGATGGGGCCAGGGCCTTCCGATGTGCCGACCGAAGTGCTGGCGGCGCTTTCGAGGCCGACGATTGGACATCTGGATCCGGTGTTCCTTCGCGAGCTCGATGAAACGCAGGAGATGCTTCGGCAGCTCTTCGGAACCAGGAATACCCTCACCTTGCCGATTTCGGCGACGGGTTCTGCGGGTATGGAAGCTTGTTTCGTCAATCTGCTGGAACCCGGCGACCACGCGTTGATTTGCCGCAACGGTGTCTTCGGTGGACGCATGGCCGAGGTCGCCAGGCGATGCGGCGCCGAAGTGACGCTGGTCGAGGCTCCTTGGGGACAGGCGATCGATCCCGACGAGGTTGCGGAAGCCGCCAAGAGTCGGTCATTCAAAGTTCTTGCACTCGTCCATGCAGAAACGTCGACCGGCGTGCTGCAAGACCTCGCCCCGTTTCGCGGGATCGCCGATTCGTGTGGAGCGCTCTTGATCGTCGATGCTGTGACTTCGCTCGGCGGCGTCCCCGTGGAGGTCGACCGGATGGGCATCGACGCGGTGTATTCCGGTACACAGAAATGCCTCTCGTGTCCGCCTGGCCTTTCTCCTGTCTCATTTTCGGAGAGAGCCCGCGAGCTCGTGGCGAAACGAAAGACGCCCGTGCAAAGCTGGTACCTGGACCTCAGCCTGCTCGGCAAGTACTTCGGCGGCGACCGCGTCTACCACCACACCGCGCCCGTCAACATGATCTTCGCCCTCCACGCAGCCCTGCGACTCGCACTCGACGAAGGCCTCGAACGCCGATACGCGCGACACCGCGAGCAGGCTCAGGCGCTCTATGGTGGCTTACAGCAGCTCGGCTTGGACCTTCCCGTAGAAGCATCTGTACGGCTCCCTCCCCTCACGCTCGTGCGCATCCCCGAGGGGGTCGACGACGCCGCCGTTCGAGCAAAGCTCCTCCGCGACTACAACCTCGAAATCGGCGGCGGCCTCGGGGACTTCAAAGGGAAGGCGTGGCGCATCGGGCTCATGGGTGCTTCGGCGACCCCGAGGCACGTCTCGCTCTGCCTCGAAGCGCTCGGGCACTCGCTCGAATCGTGAGTACCCAGCAAGGGACGCAGAGCCCGGCCGACCATGTAGGCCCGAACGTGGGAAGTCGGGGATTGAAGTGCGCCCGCGAAAGCGTACTCTGGCATTGCAGTGGTTCACTTCTGGATGCGGCTACCTGGCTTCCACGACGTCAACTCTCTCGACAATCGCGATCCGATGGTGCTCGAGCGTTTCGCGGATATCGCTGGACCGATCCTCTGGAAATGGTTTCGACCTCGGGTCCGTGGAATCGAAAGGATCCCGGACGGCGGCGCCCTCTACGTGTGCAACCACAGTGGCGGCTTCATGACGCCCGACACGTGGATCTTGGCGGTCGCTCTGATACGCGAACGTGGGATCGACGACGTCCCGTATGCGCTCGCGCATCAAGTCGTGATGGAGGCACCTCTCACGAACCAGATGCTCCCCGCCATGGGCGCGATCGCGGCCAACCCGCAGAACGCACACCGGGTCCTCGCCGCCGGGCGCAAGGTGCTCGTGTATCCAGGGGGCGACCTCGACGCGTTTCGTCCCTCACGTGACCGCGGTCGGGTCATCTTCGGCCCTCGCCGTGGCTACGTGCGGCTCGCGTTGCGCGAGGGTGTGCCGATCATCCCGGTCGTCTCCGCTGGTTCCCACGACGTCTGGTGGGTGGTCAGCGATGGGCGGTGGTTGTCGCGCTTACTCCGCACACATCGATTCCTCCGCACGGATGTCCTCCCGATCACGGTGTCGATTCCGTGGGGGCTCACTGTGGGGGCGCCGCCCTTTCTCCCCTTGCCCGTCCCCATCTTCATCGACGTCCTCGAGCCTATTGCGTTCGAGCGCTCGGGGCCCGAGGCCGCGAATGATGCCGGCTACGTCGAGCAGTGCCATCGGCGCGTGCTCGACTCGATGCAGCTCGCGTTGGATCAGCTCAGCGAGGAGCGGCGCCTTGCACGACGAAATCGGCTCCGAGCTGGGCTCAATCGGGCAACTCACCTCATGTCGCGCTCTCTATGATACTTTGCCTCGCCCATGGCAGCGTTCCCCGCGCAAGCCTTTGGCGCCTGGCCGGCGCAAGGGCATCGGTCAGCGCTTTGTAATCGGAGACAAGCTGTTGGTAGTCGGCGACAAGTGCTTCGGTCGTCCCGGGCGCAGGCGGAAGGTCGGTGATCGCGATGGCTTTGGGAAACGTAGCCACCAGCGTACCCTTACAAAAGACGTCGACATCTTGCGGACCACCGGGCGGTGCCGCCCACTTGGTCTCTTCGTCATAGAAGAGCGGGACGCGCATGAGCACTTCGTGCCGCTCGTTGAGCACCGCGGGTGCGGTTTCGCCGGCGACCCGAATCTCCGAAGTACGAAGCGGACAGGCGTCGACTTCGAGACCGAAGACTTTGACCGTTGAACCGGCCGGAGCGCTCGGCGGATCGAAAGTGACATCGGACAGTATGATGGTGCCGCCTGAGCCCCCTCCGCCAGAGCTGCCGCCCGCGCCTCCATCGGCGCTGCAGCCCACGGTGACGAAGACGCACATGAACACGGCGAACACACCCGAACGCTGCTCATATCCGACTTGCCGCATCGTGGGCAGGGTTGTGCATCAAGTGTGTCAGGCAGTCGGGCAATGCTGCCGCTGTTTTCGCGGATGTCCTAGCGCAGATTGTGCGGGGTCTACGGACGAAGCGCAGAGGGTGCGTGGCGCGGCGCTCGCGACCCTCGTCAGCAGCGACAACCAAGGAAGCTGGAGCCGGAGCGCGGGCTCGTACCAAATCGGTGAAGTTCAAGCGCGCTCATGAATGACGTCGAACCGATTGGTGCCCGTGTAGCTGCGCAGATAGTAAATTCAAACGCCCTCTCGCCATCGTGCGCAAGGAGACTTTTGGAACGAGCGGCGCGCGGATCTTCCCGCGTTTCTTTGGTGGCTGCGACTATCCCGAGGACAGCTGCGAGCAGGCGACGTTCAAACGCGCGTCGTCGAGCTCACGCCGGATGCAAGCCTCGATGCTTCGTTCGACCTCGCAAGCAGCGAGACTCGAGACGACGGGCATGCCTCGCTCTGCCGTCGATGGGTCGACGACGACTTTGATGCGGAGGCACGTGCCTTCTACTACGTTCGGGTGCTCGAGAACCCAACCTGCCGATGGAGCGTGCGGCAGTGCATCGAGAACGGCCGCGACTGCGAGAACCCGACGACGACCGTCGACGCGGAGTGCCGCGACCCTACTGGGAGACGATGCCCTGTTCGATCATCGTCTCGCCCATGGCAACGGTCATCTCCTCGAGGGAGTGCGGCTGCCAGCCCAGCACGCTCCGAATCCGGGCGCTCGACACCTGGCGCACGCGTCCGAGGTCCGACACGACGGTCTTCACGGTCGGATCGAACATCGCGACGAGGCGCACCATGAAGCTCGGCAGCTTGCGTGTCGGGACTTTCCACCCTTCGGGGCCGAAGCGTCTGGCGAGAATGTCGGCGACTTCGTCGATCCACGAGAACTCGATCGCGCAGCAGAAGCGCTGACCGGCCGCCGCCGGCACGGTCATGGCGGCGACGTGTGCGCTCGCGACGTCGCGCACGTCGACCCATGCAAAGCCAACCTTGGCGGTCCCCGGCAACTCCCTGGCCAGCAGCTTTCGGACGATTTCCCCCGAGGTGCTGTAATGACGGTTGAGGACGGGGCCTAGGACCGCGCCCGGGTTGATGACGCTGAGCTCCATGGGCGCATCGCCCTCGAGACTCGCAACGAAGTCCCAGGCCGCGCGCTCGGCAAGTGTTTTGCTCTTCGGGTACGGCGGGCATCGCTCGACGATCGACCAATCGTCCTCGGTGTAGACACGCGAGTTGTCCGCGGGATGTCCCCCGGAGATCGCGGCCAAAGATGAAGTGAGGACGACGCGCTTCACTCCAGCTTCGGCGGCCTCT
>JAHEEE010000039.1 GCA_024640845.1 Myxococcales bacterium
AGCAAGTCCGCGACCCCAATCTGGTGGGGCGAAAGCCGTTCGTAGACCGCTGGCGCCACGTCTTCGCCCTCGATTCGAACTTGGGTTCCGGGCGGGCCCTCGGCATTGATCGCGTCGACCAAAATCACCTGATCGGCGTTGTCGACGAGAGGCAACAGCGAGAGCCCGAGGGTGCCGCCGTCGAGCGCAACCACGCCTTCTGGCATCGCATATTCGCGAATCAGCTTGTGGATGGCAGCAATCCCAGCTCCGTCGTCCGTGCAGACGACGTTGCCAAGCCCCAACACCAGAACCGGTGTTCGAGATTCAATCATTTGTCGCGATTACGCCAACCCTTTGGGAGCCATTTGTAGCCGCTGAAGAGCGAGTCGATGAGTCCCATGCCTTCGATGCGGGAGACGAGCATCGCGCTCCAGATGTGGTGAGCGACGAACCCGAGCAAGAACCACATTGCCAGGTGGTGAATCCAGCGAGCCGTCTGCGCGCCGCCGAGCACTGGCACCAGCCACTCGAACCACGACATGTAGCCCACTGCACTGATCGAGTAGAGCGCAACGCCCGTCACGATTAGGATCAGGTAGATGGCGAACACCGCCAGGTAGGTCATCCCTGCGAGCGGATTGTGTCCGACGTTGAGCGGGGGCTCACTGCTGAAAAACGAGTAGAATTTCAGCATACCAAAGACATCACGGCGGCGGCGTGGGCTCATCGGTACGAACTGCTGCCAGCGCGCATAGTACGAGCCGACGAACATCCAGCCGATGCGGACGAAAACCGCGAGCGTGAAGATGATCGCGGAGTAGAAGTGAATGACCTTCATCGTGCCCATGATCGAAAACTGGTCGGTTGGGCCGTCTGCGATCAGGTAGGGTTTGCCGATGTAGATCCCCGTGACTGCGAGGATGAACGTCGTCAGCATGATCACCCAGTGCGAGACCCGTACCACGAGGTCCCAGACGTAGACACGCTCCATCTCAGAGGAGTGAGCCGGGTGCACGGCGCCCGCATGCGCCCGAGCCGGAGCTTCCGCCGCCGTTGCGCCAGGGGGGGTCATCGCGCCTTCACGCGAGTCACCTCGCGCCCTCCAGGTTCAACGACGTGCACGCCACAGGCCATGCAGGGGTCGAAGGAGTGGACGGTTCGGAGAATCTCGATCGGCTGCTCGGGGTCGGCGACCGGGGTCCCGACCAGCGCGGCCTCGTACGGGCCCGGTATGTCTGCGGAATCCCGAGGTCCGGCATTCCAGGTGCTCGGAACGACGCACTGGTAACGCGCGATCTTCTCGTCCTTCACGTGCACCCAGTGGCTGAGCGAGCCGCGCGGAGCCTCGTGGAAGCCCGCGCCCATCGAATCCTTCGGCCAGGTGCTCGGGTCCCATTTGGCGTTGTCGTGAATGCGAAGCTCGCCATTGCCCATGTTGGCTGCGAGCTCGTCCACGAAGTCGCCGATCTTGTCGACGAGGATCTGGGTTTCGATGCCGCGCGCGGCGACTCGACCGAGCGTCGAGAACAGCGCCTCCGGCCCGACGCCGAGCGTCTGGAGCACGTGATTGACGAGGCCCACGACCTGCTCGTGCCCCTGTGCGTAGTTCACGAGCATCCTCGCGAGGGGACCGACTTCCATCGGCACGCCATCGTAGCGTGGCGACTTGAGCCATGAATACCCGTTGGCGGTGTTCAGTCGTTCGAAGGGTGGCTCCGGCCCGGTGTAATTCGGATTGGTTTCGCCTTCCGAGGGGTGGAGCTTCGCGTCCTCGCCGCCTTCGTAGGTATACCAGGAGTGCTTGATCTCCTCGGTGATCTTCGAGGGATCGAATGCTTCGACGGTGGACAGATCCTTGTTGCGAATGATGCCCGATTTGATGAACTTCTCCGGGTCTGCTTCGTCGTCGAGAGGGTACTCGCCGAACACCATGTAGTTGCCGACACCGCCGCCGTAGCCCGCCCAGTCCTTGTAGAACGAAGCCACCGCGAGGAGGTCCGGGATGTAGACCTGGCTCACGAACTGCTGCGCTCCGGCGATCATCTTCTTGAATGAAGCGATCGTATGGATGTTGAGCGAAGCCTGCTTGTCGGGATCGACCGGAGTCGCCATGCCACCGACCAAGAAGCTCTGGAGGTGTGGGTTCTTGCCGCCGAGGATCGCGTGCATCTTGATGAACTCGCGCTGCCATTCGAGGGCCTCGAGGTAGTGCGCGACCGCCATGAGGTTGGCCTCGGGCGGAAGCTTGTACGAGGGATGGCCCCAGTACGCGTTGGCAAACGGGCCGAGCTGACCACGGTCGACCAGGCCTTTGACACGCGCCTTGATGCCGGCGAAGTATTTCTCGCTCGACTTCGGCCAATCGGAGATCGATTGTGCGAGCTTCGAGGTCGCCGCTGGATCCGCATCGAGAGCCGACACGATGTCGACCCAATCGAGCGCATGCAGGTGGTAGAAGTGAATCACGTGGTCCTGGATGCACTGGGACGCGATGATCAAGTTGCGGAGCAGTCGCGCGTTGGGCGGCGGTTTGGCTCCGATCGCATCCTCGACCGCGCGGATCGATGCGATTGCGTGCACGGTGGTGCAGACGCCGCAAATGCGTTGGGTGAAAGCCCACGCGTCACGTGGGTCTCGGCCCTGGAGAATGATCTCGATGCCGCGGAACATGGTCGATGAAGACCAGGCGTTCGTGACTTGGCCCCCGTCGATTTCCGCTTCGACGCGCAGGTGGCCTTCGATGCGGGTTACGGGATCGACAACGATATGGGTCATTCTGCGCCTCCTTGATCACTTGCGTCGGTCGCTGCGGGCGGGCCATCAGGTGCGTGGTCTCGGCCACTCTTCGCGATCTTCTTCGTGAGATGTACGAGCGTGTGCCCCGCAAATGCGGTGGTGACGCCTATCGTCGCCCAGAACCCGATCTTGTCGATGTTCGAGCCTTGGCCGAAGCCTGGGAAGCCGGGCAGATGCGAATAGAAGGGTGTCATCTTGTCCCAGAAGTCGGGTTCGGCGCAGCCGATGCATCCGTGGCCGCACGCGATCGGCCAGCTCGTGTTGTCGTTCCACCCGACGTTCGGACAGTTCTGGAACGACACCGGGCCCTTGCACCCCATCTTGTACAGGCAGTGACCGTCGCGGTGTGCCTCGTCGCCCCATTGCTCCACGTACTGTCCCGAGTCGTAGTGAGCGCGCCTCTCGCAGTTGTCGTGAATCGACTTTCCGTATGCGAAAAGCGGGCGATTTAGCTTATCTAGCGCCGGGAAGCGGTTGTATGTGAGGAAGTACACGAGGGTGGCCGTGAGGTTCTGCGCGTTGACCGGACAGGCCGAGAGATTGATGAGGTTCTTCAGCCCCGGCACCGCGTCGGATACGCCGAGCGCGCCTGTTGGATTCGGTGAAGCCGCGGGGATGCCACCGAACGACGCGCAGGTTCCGACGCACACGGTCGCGAGTGCGTTGCCGCAAACCTCGTTTGCAGTCTGCAACGCCGACTTACCACCGACGGTGCAGTACGCGCCGTTCGCGCCGGTCGGAATCGAGCCCTCGACGACGGCGATGTACTGACCCTTCTTGTTCTCGACGACGCCGTGGAGGTTCGCCTCCGCCTGGTGACCTGCCGCAGCCATGATCACCTCGTGGTAATCGATGGAGATCAGATCGAGGATCACCTCGGCCGCTGTAGGCTTGCTCGCTCGCAGAAACGACTCGGTGTTGCCCGCGCAGTCCTGGAAGTTGAGCCACACGAGGGTGGGTTTTTGCTTGTTTTCAATCGCGTCCGCGATCATGGCTGTCGCGCCTTTCGGCAAGCCAAACATCACGGCCATCGCCGAGCAGAAGCCCATGAACTCACGGCGTGACACGCCGCGCGCTTCTAACTCACGACGGAAGTCGCTCCTCGGTTCGTCCATCACACCCTCCTTGCTGGTTGAGCAAAGGCCGCGGCCGAATGTGGTTTTGCCGGCCGCCCGGTCCCTGCGACTCTAACCCCTCAAAAGCAGGCAAAACAAGGTTTTCGTCCCTATTGAGAGACGTTTTCGCGAACGCGCGCGCAACTTTCGTTTCTCGCCCAACGCGCGCAATATTTGCGCGTTCGATCCAAGGTTTCGACGCACGCGCTCTCCTCGTCCCCGAATCTCAAATTCTGGAAATTCTGGAACGATACGGGCACGTTGAGACACAGCAGGCGCCTTGACAATCGCGCCGCGCAGCAGCACTCCCAGGAGTCATGGTTGCGGACGCAGTATTCGAGGGTCCGATCCCCGAACAGGGCGTCGGCGATCTTCTCGGCTGTCTCGAGGAGATCCGGACGAGTGGTGTGCTGGCGTTTCAGAGCCCGTCGGGCTCAGGTGCGATACGACTGGTGCACGGGCAGATCGCCGACGATGCGGCGACCGCCGAAGAGGAACGCGCGCTCGAGACGCTCCTTTCGCTGCGCGACGGCCAGTTCGCCGTCTATCCCAAGCTTCCGCCCCTTCCCGTTTCGCGCGGCACCGACACCACCCGACGCGGCTCGCTCGCAGTCCATCCGCCCACCGAGCTGATGCGCTATTGCGAGAATGCGGGTCTTACGGGCCGCCTGTTGTTGGAGCATCGCGGCCGTCTGGCGATCGGCTACTATGACAAAGGCGAGCTCAGCGACGTCAGCATCGACGGCGGAAGCCCCGCGGACTTCGTGACCGCGTTGGAGTGGACGGAGGGCAGCTTTCGAGTCGACGCCGTGCCGCCCCCTCGCGAGACTCTTCCTCCTGCTCTGCGATACGCGACCTCCGATCTACCTCCAAAGGATCCGACGCAGCTTCCACTCGTGCAGGCATTCGAAGAGGGTCTGGCGGAGCTTCGCCGCGCCGACGAGACGCCGGTGTCGGGTCTTCGCCCAAGGATGGAAGAAGCCGACGAGGATGCGACGATCCGCATCATCCGCCGGCCGGACGCTGAGGATTCGGACAGGCCGAACGCGCGGTGGAACGGCCTCGACTATTCTCCCTCATTCGCTGTGGAATCTGCTACAACTGCACCCGTGAAGTCGAAAGACGACGGCCGACCGATGGGATTTTGGCGCACGCTCGGATGGGTGGGCGCCGTGTTCGTGGTCGTTGCTGGCTGCCTTTGGCTTCTCGCGTCGCTCCCGCCCCTGGAGTAACCTCCGATTCGTGGGCCCGCGCTTGCGACCGAGACGCTGGCTTTCGAGCCTGATCGCCGTAATGCTTCTCGCGTCTCCGATCGTGGCGGGCGCGCAGGGTTCCGATCCGAAGGGCGAGCCCTACCGACCGGGAGATGTGGTCCAGGCCCGAGCGCCCTCTGACGACAGCGCGGATGATGAGGCGTTCGTCGATCGGTACGGCGACGCGAGTGACGAGACCGACATCGGTGCGGTCACGTCCCAGGTTCGGTACGTGCTCGAGGGTATCGTCGTCAGCGGGAACACTCGCACCAAGGCCCGCCTGATTCGAAAGTTCGTTCCCCTCAAGCCGGGTGACTTCCTCGATCCTGAATCGCCGGAGCTCTTGGAGACCGAGTGGCGGCTGATGGGCACTGGTTGGTTCGACGAGGTCGACATCCGTCTCGAGCGCGGTGCGGAGCGCGGATACGTCGTGATGGTCGTCGAGGTGCAGGAGCGCAATACGGTCATCGTCGAGCAAGTCGTTCTCGGTCTCTCCGAAAGCGTGAAGGAAACGACGGATCGCAGTCGAAATCTGTTTCCCTGGTTCGGGTTCAAAGTGACCGAGACTAACTTGGCGGGCCTCGGCATTCGACTGTCGGGAACGGCTTTGGTCAGCGGGTTTCAGCAGGGCGGTCGCGCCGACCTCGCTTACCCCAAGCTGATCAAGAACGAGTATGGCATTCGTTTCGCCTCCTATTTCCTCAATGGTCGTGAATTCTACGGGAACGACCCTCTGGTCAGTGTGCCGTGTGGAATGTCGACTTGCCCTGGAACCTCGGTCGTCAACTACGCCGTGGTCCGCTACCGCCGGGGCGGTTTCGTGCTCGGCACCGGAAAAGACTTCACCAACAAGTTGCGCTACCAACTCGATTGGATTGGCGACATCGTCAGCGTGCTCAACCGTCCCGAGGCCGCAAGCGATGTGCGGGGCAACGGCATTCTTCCGATCAATTTCGCCATCGAAGATGGCCACAGCTTCGTTTCGACGATTCGCTTTTCCCTGATCTTCGACAAGCGCGACGACCCTGGGATCACGAAAGAGGGCGTGTTGTTCCAGGGAGACGTTTCCGTCGGAACTAGATTCCTCGGCAGCGATTACGACTACCTGAAGATCGAAGCGCGAGTCCGTCGTTGGTGGCTGCTTCCTTGGAAGCACACGCTCCTCGTCTCGGCCTACGGTGGCGCCGCGTTCGGCAACACACCGTTCTTCTACCTCTTCCACATCTCGGACCTGAGCGACTTGATCCCGCCGCGGTTCCTCGAGATGCAGCTCGACGCTCGCCGGCCGCCCAACCTTCTCAATACCTCGATTGACGACAACCACCTCGGTGAGCTCGCCTGGCGCATCGACCTCGGGTACGACGTGCCGGTCTACGAGCGCGCGCGCGAACGCGGGCTTCGCGAGATCAACCTCTACACGCTGATCGGCTTGCTCTCCTTGGAGAACCTCCGAGATCCTCGGCCCGGGCTCTCCGGGTACTCCGGGTTCTCGCGCTATCCGCTCGACCTGACATTCGACATCGGGTTTCGCTTCGACACGCGCGCGGGCGTGTTTCAGGTCGGTTTTTCCACGATTCTGGGGTTCATACGCCTGTGAGACCCTGGCTCGCAGCGCTGGTCTTGCTCGCGAGTGCGGGTGCGTACGCGCAGTCGAATCTTCCTGCGCGTGACATGCGGGTCGTGTGGGACCGCGGGGCTCCCAAGGTCTCCTTCTCGGCCAAGGACCTGGCCGACGAACGCGTCCGCAGTGAGCTCTCGGGCGGGCTTCGCAAGCGCCTCGTCGTACACGTCAGCTCGCACCTCAAGGGCTCCAACCGCCGGATCACGCATCGCACCTTTGCGTGCGACGTCACTCGCGACCTCTGGGAGGATGGATACCTCGTTCGCATTGCGACGAAGACCATGCGCTTCAAGACATTGGAGCGGGTGCTCGACCACTGTTTGGCCGTCGAGGGGCTGTTCGTCGGAGAGCCCCAGCAATACGAGCGGGACAAGGGCAAGGAGATCTATTTCTTCGTTGCGGCGGAGTTCAACCCGATCTCGAAGAAGCAGTGTCGTGAGCTCATTCGTCCGACATCGGGAAGCGATCCGGTGGGGCCCATCACGGTCAGCATCGTTCGTAGGAGGATCTGCCAAGCGGAGCGCACCGTCGAATTCCGAAGCGAGTTCTTCGAGGTGCCGCAATGAACCGCTTCGAGCGAAAGATCTTGTTCGCCATCGGGCTTTCGGTGTTCCTGGCGCTCGGCGGCGCGGTGTTCCTGGCTCAAGGGGCGCTCCGCGAGGTCTACAGCGTCGGGATCAACGAGCGGTTCGGCGCTGAGCTGGTCCACGGCGTCGAGGCGCGTCGCAATCAACTCATGGCGCTTCGTTCGAGCACGGAACAGGCCGCAGACGCCGTCCAGTGGGCAGTCGAAGCCGAGATGGCACGCAAGCGCGGACCGACACGACTTTCGGACCTGCTCCAACAGCTGCTCGAACGCTATCCCTTCGTCCGGGGGATCAGGGTCACCGGGGTCGACGGCAGGATCGTCGAGAGTGTGTCGCGCCCCGTCGATCCGACTGCGGAGCCGATGCGTGTAACGACCCGCGACCGCATCGCTTCGGCCGGCGAACGCAGGTTGAACATCGCCGTGGAGGTCGCCGTTCCCGAGGTCTATTTCCAGCGACTCCAGGAGGCCGGCGAGGCAGCGGATGTCTACTCCCGCTTGCAGCGCCGGAGCGCGTCGGTGTCCGACGTCTACGTGTGGGTGTTCGGCGTCTTGGTGTTCGTCGTGATCTTGGTCGCGTTTCTCATTGGCGCGATCCTTTCGCGACGCGTCACGAAACGCGTCGTCGCGCTGGCCGAGGCGTCGCGCAAAGTCGGGGCAGGAGACCTCACCGTCGAGCTCCCGACGAGTGCGACGGACGAGATCACCGAGCTCACAGAGGCCTTCAACGACATGGTGCGGGACTTGCGCGACTCGCGCAGCCGCATCGAGTACCTTCAGAGGATCGGCGCGTGGCAGGATTTCGCTCGCCGCCTCGCCCATGAGATCAAGAATCCGCTCACTCCGATTCAACTCGCGGCGCAGGAGCTGGACGAGACCTACGTCGGTGGTGACGAAGCGTACCGGCGCAAGCTTCAGAACGCGCGCGCCATCATCGAGGAAGAAGTGGCCACGCTTCGACGGCTGGTCGGCGAATTCAGCTCGTTTGCCAAGCTTCCGGAGGCGGATCTCGCGCCCGCCGACCTCGGCGAGGTGGTCCACGCAATCGAGACTTCCGTGCCGGCCATGCTGGAAGACGTCGGTCACGGAACCCCCGTCGGGGTGGAAGTCGTCGTGGACGCCACAACGGAACCCATCGAAGTGCGTATGGACCCCATGATGCTCAAGCGAGGTGTGGACAATCTCGTTCGGAACGCGATTCAAGCGGTCAACGAGGCGAAGCCCGATGGCGGTGGACGCGTGCTGGTGCGCGCTTACAAGACACGCAATCGCGGCTTCATCGAGGTGCGCGACAACGGCCTCGGCATTTCCGAGGAGCACTGGGAGAGGGTCTTCGACCCCTACTATACGACCCGAGCAGAAGGGACCGGGCTCGGCTTGGCCATCGTGAAGAAAGTCGTCCTCGAGCACGGCGGTGAGCTGCGTCTGGACCGGGCTCCGGAGGGCGGTGCACGGTTCCGCATCGAGCTACCCTTATTGGAGTCACGTTGACCCAGGCAGTACAGAAGCGCTCGAGCAAGTGGATCCAATGGGCGATCACCGCGGCGGTGTTCATCGCGTTTTACGCTTGGATGACGCGTGGGACCGCCTCGCCTTTCATGGGTGAGCCGGCGCCGGCCCTTTCTCTGAGAGTCGCCGCGGGCGCACTCCCCGACGGGCCAACGCACGTAAATCTCGCCGAGATGCAAGACGAGGTCGTCGTGCTGGAGTTCTGGGCGAGTTGGTGTAGCGCGTGCAAACGCACGACGCCTGTCCTCAACGACCTCAACCGCGAGTTCGGTGACCAGCCGGTAGCCTTCTACGCAGTCAATGTCGAACCGATCGATCGACAGCGGCTAGAGGCGGCCCATATTGCGTTCGGCACCGAATTCCCCACGCTGCAAGACAGGAGCGGAGAGGTTCAAAGACGATACGCCATCAAGATGCTTCCAACGGTCATCGTCATCGACCGGTCGGGGGTAGTCCGCTGGGCGTCTACCGGAGTTCCAAGCAAATTGCGGCTCCGCAGCGCGATCTCGGAGGCCCTGAATTAGCTGGATTCGGCCGTGGTTGACGCCTCTGTGCGGCGCTGTTAAGGTCGGCCGCCCCGATGGGGCCGGCGGTGCGGGTACGTCGTAGTTGGAGGCATTTCCTTGGTTCAAGCGCTTCAGGGTCCGAGCTTAGAAGAGCGGGTTAGCACGCTACGCGAGTTGATCGACGCTTCGTCGGAGGAGGTCCTCACCGAGTATCAAGCGCGCTTCGACATCGCGTGGATCTATCACGACAGCGCGCTCGAAGGGGTCGTGTACTCGATGGACGAGCTCCGCGCGGCCATGAGCGATGAGATCGTGACCGATACATCCATGATCCCGGTCTACGACGAGATTCGCAATCACATGGGCGCAATCGAGATGATTCGCGAGATGTCGACGCGCCGTCGTTTCAACGTGAGTCTCGAGGTCATCAAGAAGCTCTTCGCGCAGCTCGCGCCGGAGGAGCTAGAAGGCAAGGGCCCGCCCAAGTACCGCAAAGACATGCCGCTTCACCGGCTGTACTTTCACGAAATCTCCCAGCCCGACAAGATCAGCTATCGCATGCGACAACTCGTGCAGTGGCTGTCCGATCCCGAGACCAAAAAGACGATGCATCCGGTGCGCATGGCGAGCAAGGCGCACTTCCAGTTGCTGCACATCTATCCCTTCCCGCGCCACAGCGGCAAGGTCGCGCGGCTGGTGATGAACTTGATCTTGATGCGCGCGGGGTATCCGCCCGTCGTCATTCACGCGACGGAGCGGCAGCGATACTACGAAGCGTTGCGCAACGGCGAGGACGCGACTTCGACGCTAGTCAACCAAGCGCTCGGCGCCGCGATCGAGACGGCGATCCAGTACTTCGACGAGGATGCCTAAACGCTGCGGTCAGGCGCCTCCGAGGAAGCTCGGCAGAGCCGAGATCACTGCGATGTAGCGAGCGCCGGCTTCCAGCGTCGCGTCCGCGTTTTTCGGCGTGATACCGCCGATCGCCACGACCGGGCGCGAGACCTGCCGGCAGACCTCCCGGAGCGCTCTCAGCCCTACCACGGGATCGGGGTTCTCTTTGGTCTTCGTCTCGAAGACAGGTCCGAACGCGATCAGATCCGCGCCTCCGCGTTCTGCTGCTGCGGCTTGATCCGCATCATGGGTCGAGACCCCGATCTGCATGTCCCCGACGATTCCCCGAGCGTCCTTGGGGCTGAGGTCGTCTTGTCCTAGGTGAAGCCCGTCGGCGCGAACGAGTCGCGCGATATCGGCCCTGTCGTTGATGACGAACCTGGCGCCCGCCTCGGTGCACAGGGCGCGAAGCTCGATGCCGAGCTCGACGAAGCTTCGGTCGTCGAGGCGCTTGGCCCGGAGCTGCAAAACAGGACACCCAGCCCCGAGGGCCTTCCGGGCGAGCGCGATCGGCTCGCGGGACGCCTCCACGTCGACGATGGCGTAGACCCTACTCAGTGGGGTCGTCACTCGTGAGCCTCCCGTAGAGCTCGGGTCGGCGATCTCGGAAAAACCCCCAGTTGGCCCGGTATCTGCGAAGCGCCTCGCGGTCGAACGATGCCACCGCGACTCCCTCCTCGTCGCGGCCGAGCTCGACCCTCATGTCACCGCGCTGATCGCAGACGAAAGAGCTTCCGTAGAAGCGGAGCGCCGTTTCGGAGCCGATTCGGTTTGCCGCGGCGACCGGCATCGCATTGGCCACCGCGTGTCCCAGCATCACTCGCTGCCACGGGGCACATGTGTCCTCTTCGGGGGCTCCCGGCTCGCTGCCGATCGCGGTCGGGTACAACAACGCTTCTGCCCCACCGAGCGCCATGGCACGCGCCGCTTCGGGAAACCATTGATCCCAGCAAATTCCAACGCCTATCCGGCCGTGTCGGGTATTCCACACGCGAAATCCGGTGTCCCCGGGCCGGAAGTAGAACTTCTCTTCGTAGCCTGGCCCGTCCGGGATGTGGCTCTTGCGATAGACGCCGAGCATTGCGCCGCCGGCGTCCACCATGGCAACGCTGTTGTAGTGAGCCTGGCCCGCGCGCTCGAAAAACGAGACGGGGAGCACTACGTCGAGCTCGTCGGCGAGCTTTTGCATGTGCCCGATGGTCGGGTGCCCCTCGAGGGCCGCGGCGAGGTCGAATGCGCTCTCGTCCTCGGCTTGCGGGAAATACTTCCCTTCGAGGAGCTCGGGTGTGAGCACGACCTTGGCGCCTTGGCGCGCAGCTTCGCGAACGAGGGAGCTCACGCGTGCGACGTTGTCGTCGCGGCTTTCCGCGAGGGCGCATTGAACGACGGCAATTGAAAGCTGAGCGGCGGTCATGGGGCGTGGGGCTCGGGTTGGGTGGCGCAATGGAACGCGCCGCCTCCACATAGCAGGTCTCGCGCGGGAAGGCCGATCACCTCGCGCCCCTGAAACGCATGGCCGATGGCCTCAAGGGCGGCATCGTCTTCCGGCAACCCATAGGTCGGGACGATCACTGCACCGTTGGCAACGTAGAAGTTGCAATAGCTCGCCGGCAGCGGCGCGCCTCGTGTGTCCGCGAGGGCGGAAGGTGCCGGGATCTCGACGATCGAAAGCCCCTCATCGCGCAACACCCCCGCTATCTTGCGGAGGATCCCGGCGTTCGGCACCTCTCCGGTGGGCCGCATGCTGAGCACCGTGTCGGCCGATGCAAAGCGAGCGATCATGTCGACGTGCCCGTCGGTATGATCGTGCCGCAGGCCCCGTTCGAGCCAAATGACTCGCCTCAGCTCGCAGAGCTCAGCGAGCGCGTGTTCGAAGGCCTCGCGCGTGAGCCCCGGGTTCCGGTTCGGGTTGAGCGTGCACGACTCCGTCGTCAGGAAGGTCCCCCCGCCATTCGAGTCGAGCGCGCCGCCCTCCAAGAACAGCTTGCTTTTCGCGGCGCGGGCGCCAAGGCGGTCGAGCCACCAGTCCCCGACGCTATTGTCGAAGGGCATCTCGTACTTGCCTCCCCACCCGTTGAACCGGAAGCGGAGCCCATGGAGCCGGCCCTGCGCATCGTGCCCGAGGAGCGGGAGCGTGTCGCGAAGCCAGCAGTCGCCGTAGGCGGCGGGCACATACTCGATGCCGGCCGCGTTTCCGAGTAGCGCGCGTGCTTGCCGCTCGACGTCCGCGTTGCGGACGAGAAGGCGTACGGGCTCCTTGCCCGGGCCGGCGATCGCAAGGCACAACGAAGCGATCGAGCGCTGCGCCATCGGAAGGCCGAGCGGCCACTCCTCAGCGAGGTGCGGGAACGCGAGCCAGCACGCCTCGTGCCGTTCCCACTCTCCTGGGACTCTGAACCGCTCTTTCACCGGCCGATCCTACCACGGGAGGACCGCGGCTTCACCGAAGCGCGCAACGAGATCATCGACGTGATCGAGCACGGCTTGGCGCCGCTGGCGCAACCCGTCGAGCTGCTTCTCGTTGAGAACGGGAGCCAGCGGGTCGTCTTCGAGTCGCTTGGCAAAGGCGTCGACGTCGAGCTCTCGCACCGCGTCGATCGTCGCGCGACGAAAGCGTTGTAGCGCCTTGAGCCTCGCCTCCATCAACCCGAGACGCTGCTCCCCGAGCCAGAATCCGGCTCCGTTGTCGAGATAGATCAGCGGCCCACCGTCGCCGCGTGTTCGAACGTTGGTGAAGTTGCCCCCCCATCGGTCGACGTTCTGCGTGAGGTAGTCGAAGAGAATCAGATCCGAGAGCTCGGCCGGCCTCGTCTCGGTGTCCGGCGATTTCGCGAGCGGTCGGCTCGGATCGGTCGCTTCACGTACACCGGGTCGGCGATTGAGATCGGCGCGGTAGTCCACTGGCCGTTGATACGGAGTGACTGGCAGTGTCTTCTGGACCCTCACCCAACTCTCCCATTGTCGTCCCATGCGCAGCCGTTTCAGCGGGTCGGGTATCCACCAGACGAATGCGCCCTTGATCGTGCCATCAGGAGCGATGCCGAGCTCCATCACACGATCATCGCCCCGCGCGGCCTTTCTCAGCTCGTCCCATTCGAACCTGCGGCCCGTCGTTGGCGGAACGCGTCCGATTCCAAGCTCGCGATCCAGATAGTACGCGGCGAGCTCCGAGTACCAGTGCGCGGCAGAAAACGCCTGCTTCGGTTTGAAATAGCCCTTCGTTCCGTCCTCGAGCGTGATTTGAAACGCGAGGCTTCGACCGCCCTTCCCCTTCTTCACCTCGGCAATCGGAGACTCCCGTAGCGACGCGATGCGTGGACCGTCCGGTTCCCCGAGGAACGCCGGCGTAGCTTCATCTGCGGCACTTGGGAGCGCGAAGAGAAGGGGAGCGAGCAAGGCAACGGGGACGATTCTCAGCACCCGCGGGAGCCTACCCGTCGACGCCGACGAGGTCGATTTCGACGCCAAGGCCGTGGGCCCGCGCTGCATCGTAGATCGCCCGGGCAAGCGAGACGTCTTGAATCGCGAGACCGGTCGAGTCGAAAATCGTCGTGACAGCGTAGGCAGGCTTTGGAAGCAATCCCGCGACCACCTCTCCAAGCGTCCCCGCGATGTCGTCGATCGCGAACTCGCCTCGCGCGAGTGGCACGTTGATCTCACCGCTTCCCTCAGCCTGGTGAATGTCGTCGATATAGACGGCCGCCGCGCGGAGAAGGCCTGACGCGAGCTCTTGCTTTCCCGGTGCGTCGGCGCCCATCGCATTGATATGGGCGCCGGGAGTGACCCAGTCGGGCTCTAGAAATGGCACGCGCGACGGGGTTGCCGTGCAGACGATGTCGGCCGAAGCGGCCGTCTGCAGGCTCACTACGCGCCCGCCAACCTCGCTGGCAAACAGCGCGGCGTTCTCGGGGCTCTTATCGTGCACGAGGGCTTCGAAGCTGCCGAAGATCGCCCGATGAGCACCGTGGAGTGTGCGCGCTTGCGCGCCGGCGCCGATGAAGGCGATGGTCCTAGGCGAGGGAGAGGCGAGGTGTTTCGAGGCGACACCCGCCGCGGCGCCGGTTCGCAGCGCGGTGAGCGACGTGCCGTCCATGACAGCCAAAGGGAAGGCATTGCGGGGATCGTTGAGCACGTAGACACCCATCACCGTCGGTAGGTCGTGCCGTTCGCGATTGTGCCCGTGCACGTTGACCCACTTGATGCCGGCGGATGGCCCGAGGCGCGCGGGCATCGCGCGAAAGTCGCCGTCGTGGTCCTCGATTGGGAGGTAGACCTTGGGGGGCATCGAGGCTTCCCCACGGCCAAAGGCCTCGAACGCCGATTCGACGGCAGCCACCGCCAAATCCATCGTGGCGACGCGTTCGACCTCGGCGCGGGTCAAAACCAGTGTCTTCATGCGCGTGCCCTCCCCAAAGAGCTTCCTTGTTCGGCAGTGTCCCCATTCAGTATAGTCCGCGCGCTACGCGTCGTGGCAACCAGGAGAAAGCTATGTCCCCCTCCGCGCTCGCACTCGTCGGATACGTTGCATGGACCCTGCTTTTGGCGATCGGGATCATCGGCTATCGAACGGGGCTCTTCCTCACCAAGAAACACGCGGCAAACGGGTTCGACCCCGGCGGCTACGACGTTTCTGAGCTCTCCGGACGAATCTGCCGCGCGCACGCGAACTGCTATGAGAACCTCCCCATGTTTGCGGGCCTCGTGCTCCTCGCGATGGTGACTGGGAACGGCGCCATCACGGATCCACTTGCTCGTTGGGTGCTGGTTGCCCGTGTCGCGCAGTCCACCGTGCATCTCATCTCCACCAGTGAGACGGCCGTCACGATTCGAGTCACGCTGTTCATGGTGCAGGTCGGCATCATGGTATTGTGGGTGTACCAGCTCGGTATGCTCGGCTTTCAGTGAAAATCACGTGAGCGGTGCGTTTGCTCTACAAGAGCGACGTCCGGCACCCATAGGGACTTGGCGATCAGATGGATGACGCCATCGGCCTTTTGGATCTCGCCCGTGACTCCGAGCAGCGCAGCGGTTTTGGCGAGCGCGGCGTGTTGATCGAACACGCGCTTCCAGATGACGACATTGACGAAGCCGGTTTCGTCTTCGAGTGTGAAAAAAGTGACGCCAGATGCGGTACCGGGGCGTTGCCTGCAAATCACCATACCGACGTATCGGAGCTCGTCGCCATGGGCGCGGCGCTGCACCGCGGTGGCCTCTGGGATGCCGCGAGCCCGCAGCGCGTGTCGAAGCACGCGCATCGGGTGACCGCGCGTGCTGTGATGACTCGTCCGATAATCCCAGATCACTTTGTCGTCGCTCGCGAGGGAGCTGAACGATATCTGGCTCGACGCCGGCTCTAGCGGCAACGAGTCCCGCGTGAATCGAGACAAGCTTCGGACCTGCCAAATCGCGTCTCGCCGATTGAGGCCGAAGCACTCGAAGGCGCCCGCTTCGGCGAGTGCATGAAGGGCCTTCTTGTTGAGCCGTGTCTGCCGCACGAAGCTCGGTAGATTCGGGTGCGGGGCTTCGGCGGCTTCGATTCGCTCGCGCTCGACGGCACCGAGGCCCTTCACATACCGAAGGCCCATTCTCACCCCGTAAAGCGAGCGCTTAGCGCTCGCCACGGGGCTTTGCCCCTTCTCGAGCTTGCAATCCCAGCTGCTTTTGTTGATGTCGATGGGGAGGACTTCGACCCCATGCCTTTTGGCGTCTTCGACCAGTGTCGCGGGCGTGTAAAACCCCATGGGTTGGGCGTTCAGAATCGCGCAGGCGAAAGCCTCGTGGTGGTGGCGGCGCAGCCATGCAGTGACGTAGGCGAGCAACGCAAACGAAGCAGCGTGACTTTCGGGAAACCCATACTCGCCAAAGCCGCGAATCTGCGAGAACACGCGCTCCGCAAACTCTTCGGGGATGCCCTGTGCGATCATGCGCGGGACCATTCGAGACCGGTGCTTCTCGATACGCCCCGATCTTCGCCAAGCAGCCATGTCGCGTCGGAGTTGATCGGCTTCACCGGGCGTGTAACCGGCTGCTTCGACCGCCAACTTCATCACTTGTTCTTGAAAGATCGGCACGCCGAGCGTCTTCTTCAAGATCCGTTCGAGCTTTGGGTGTGGGTACACGACTTCTTCCTCGCCCTTTCGACGACGAAGATAGGGATGCACCATGTCGCCTTGAATCGGACCGGGACGAACGATCGCGACCTCGATCACCAAGTCGTAGAACGTTCGCGGGCGAAGGCGAGGAAGCATCGCCATCTGCGCCCGGCTTTCGATTTGGAACACCCCGACGGTGTCGCCTTTGGACACCATCTGGTAGGTGGCTTCGTCTTCCGCAGGCACGGTTGCGATCTCGAACGCCAGCCCTTTGTGCTCGGCCAAGAGGTCGAACGCATGATGGATGCACGTGAGCGCCCCGAGACCCAAGAGGTCGACCTTGAACAAGGCGAGGTTGTCGACGTCGTACTTGTCCCACTGGATGACGGTGCGGGCTTCCATGGTGGCGGGCTCGATGGGCACGATCTCGTCGACCGGTCGGTGGCCGAGTAAAAAGCCACCTGGGTGGATCGACAAATGTCTAGGAAACTCGAGCACTTGCGAGGCAAGCGACCAGAGGTGATGGGTGGCCGGGGAATCTTTGTCGAGGCCGGCTTCGCGCAAGAGCTCGGGGTTGAGCACATCGTCGCGATGCCGGAGCAAACGGGTGGCGGTTTCCAGATCGGTTCGTGACAAACCGAGCACTTTTCCGACGTCGCGCACCGCTGAACGGATGCGATAGCGAATGATGTTGGCGACCATTGCCGCGTGTCGGCGTCCGTACTTCGCGTAGACGTGTTGGATGACTTCTTCGCGCCGGTCGTGCTCGATGTCGAGATCGATGTCAGGCGGCTCTGCGCGCTCGACGCTCAAGAATCGCTCGAACAAGAGGTCCATGCGCACGGGATCGATTGCCGTGATGCCCAGACAAAAACACACGACACTGTTCGCGGCGCTTCCGCGTCCTTGGCATAGAATGTTGCTCTGCCTGCAGTACTGGACGATCTCGTGCATCGTCAGGAAGTAGCCGCCATAGTCGAGCTTGCGAATGATGTTGAGCTCACGTTCGATCTGCGAGCGGACATCGCTCGGAACCTTGCCGTGGTAGCGGGCACGCGCTCCATGGAACGTGAGCTCACGAAGCCAGCTCTCCTCGGACTTGCCCGATGGTAAGTGCTCTTCGGGGTATCGATACCGAATGTCATCGAGGTTGAATGCGCATTGATCGGCAATCTCGAGCGTGCGCCGAAGGCATGCGGGGTCGTCCCGAAAGAGATGCGCTGCTTCTTCGAACGACTTGAGATCGTGCTCGGCGTTCCCGCGGATGACAAAGCCAGCCTCCGAGAGCACTTTTCCCTTGCGAATACATGATAGAACGTCCTGAAGAGGGCGCCTCGATTTGTCGTGATAGAGCACCTCGTTGACACCGACCGAAGACACGCCGAGCTCGCGCGCGACTCCGCGCAGGCGGCGCTCTTTGGGCCTTTCGTAGTCGCTGAGGTGGCGAACGCACAGCGCGAAAAGCGATGAAGGTCCATGCGCGGCATGTAGCGCGCGCAAAGCCTCGGGTGTTTTGCAGAGGAACAGTACGTCTTCGATCTCACGAAGGTCTTCGAGCTTGATCAGGGAGATACCCTTTTCACAGCGTGAGTGACCGAGCGACAAGGCTCTACACAAGTTGGCGTAGCCGAGACGGGTCTTCGACAACGCAATGACTCGATGATCGGCGCCTTCGACGTCGACGGTGAGCTGTGCACCGGTCACGAGCCGAATACCGAGCTCTTTGGCTCGCATGTGCGCCCGTACCAAACCATACACACCGTCGCGATCGGTGATGGCAATCGCAGGTAAGCCGAACGCATGAGCGCGATCAACGAGCTCTTCGGGAAACGAGGCGCCTTCCAAAAAGCTGTGGTTGCTCTTGACCCACAACGGAACGTACGTGTTCATTCAATCGAGCACGCCATGCAAGAACCAACGCTTCCGCGGCCGGTCGTAGAACAACCACAACAAATCACCGTGATCGGTTTCGGCGTAGTAGTAGTCGCGTTCCACCAAACGCTTCCACCAACCTCCGCTGACACGATAGGGCCCGTACATGTGCTCGATGCTCTGATCGCGAGCGAGCGAAGGACCGGCTTCTGGCTCCATTGGGAGGCGGGCCGCCAAGGGCTTAGGGCGGCTGTAAACACGTCGAACCATTGAGGAAAGTGGAGGCACCCGGGCTTGCTCGCCGGTGCGTGCATGCTGAATGGGCTCCCATCGAAAGGAAGCCTCGGGCAAGTGTGCCTCTCGGACAGTGGCTTTGGTCACCGACTGCTCGCCGTAGGCTGCGCGAATCCGATCGAGTGCCCGATGTGCCGCGCTCATGTCCCGCCGAGGTTGATGACCGGGCAATGCTTCTTGCTCGGCGTGAGCGCGCACGGTGTTAGCGAGAAGCTCGACCTCTTCGACCGCGCCTTGCAACTTCGTTTCACCAAGCCGAAGACGAATGAGCTCGAGGATCAACATCAAGTCCAACGTCGGCGACGCTGGCTCGATGTGCTCTCGATGAATGGGCGCACGCTCGAGGTGAAGCGTGAGCTCGAGTGAATGCACGGCTTCTACGCGAGCGCGCACTTGATGCAACAACGAATGAAGCGCGCCTTTGATCGCGAAGAGCAAACGAGTTTGATCTTCGTCCGGCGGATCGACTTGGAACGATATGCGCGCTGGTTCATCAAAAGCATGGGGTTGAATTGGAAGTTGAAGATCTTCCGCGAACAAATCGTGAAGTGCCCTCGCCTCTTCGCCGAAACGACTATGAAGCTCACCCACGGGAACGATGAGAAAGTCGCCCAGCGTTTCGATGCCCAACGCCATCAAGCTTTCGCAGACCTCGCCGGACAAGCCAAGCTCGCGAAGAGGGGTTTGATTCGCCAGCTCGCGTTCCTGATCGGCGCTTCCGAGTACCGTCACACCGTCGCGAGTCATCGCGACGGCCGTCGCTCGATGGCGATGAAAGCCCACGGTCACCGAGCTCTTCCAATGACGAGCTCGAAGATAGCGGTGGACGCAGGTCGCCCAGGTGCGATACCCGCCGTAGATGCGACGTAACCCCTCGGGATCAATGTGGAAAACACCTGCCTCGTTCGCTGGCTCGACCCGAGGAGAGAAGGTCTGAAGAGCGCTCCGAAGCTCTCGGGTGACCTCGGCTGCTTCTTCGGGTGACACGAGCGCGGTGTGTAGGTTCGGCAGCAGATCGCGTGCAACGCTTTGTCGCATCCCAATGCGGAGCCGGCTCTTTTTCGCCAGCGTGTTGAGTTGCGTGATCCGACCGCCCGGGCCTTCATCGTCGACGACGGCAATCGGTGCGCCCTGCCAATGTGGTTTGTCGCGCAGCACGATCTGCAACGGAAGCCGCGGTAACAAAACACAGCTCACCCGTTTCATGATGGTCCTCGCAAACCTGCCGGCGCAATCGAAGAGCTCGTTGCAAGCTCGGCATCGAGGCCGATCTTGTCTTTGAGAACCTGCGTGTGAACTTCGAATCGATCTTCCTGAAGTGGGCCGCGCTGTGGTTCGACGCGCAAACCCACCAACGGACCTGAAGAAGGATCTTCGTATGCGCTCGATGTGAGCAAGAGAATGCGACCTTCGTATTGGCGCAACAGGCCCTGAAGCCGCCCTTGCCAATTGATCGAAGAGCCGGGCGGCAAAGCGTCAGTGAGATCGATGACGGTCAACCCGAAGGCGCCCGAACGTGCAAGCCACTCGGCCGCGCGCACCAATCCAAACGGGCCCGCGTGACGAGGCACGTGAATCGCAACGAACGAATCGAGATCGACGCCGGCTGTTTCGAGGTCGGGAGGAAACAAGCTGCCGTCTTTCGGTTGCACCCAAGCGACGAGCTCTCCCTGTGCCTGTGCTTGGATCACACAGGAAACCGCCGTGGTCGTTCGCGCACATGCGTGTCGTCCAGAGACCTCGACCAACCGAGCTCGAGGCAACAACTCCGACAGAGGCAGGACCTTGGGCTGGACCCTCTGCTCTCCAATCTCGGTGACCGTCCCAAAAGCCATGGGACCACTCACTATACTGAACAAATAACCAGTGGCAAGAGCAGTCTGCAACTCTTGTCCAACATTATGGAATTACTATTAATTCATGCGATTGTAAGCTTGCGTTTCGCCGAATCGTCTCCCGATATTCCCAAGGCAGCGGCGGCGGTGCGCGCTCGCCGTTCTGGCGACTCGCCGTCGTCGACGATCGCGAGCACGGCCTCTCGAGAAGGACCCACTAGGACGGCTTCTAGAACCTCGACGCTGGCAGCGCGTAGACGCGCGTTGTCGCTTCGTAAACCTCGCCACACCAACGTGAAATTTTCCTCCGGATGACGAAGCCCCATCAGCCAGAAAGCTCGCTCCAAGGTTGCCAGCTCTTTGTCGTACAGCGCGCCGCGCAACAGCTCTCGGTCAGAGGAGCTCTCCTCATCAGCGTCGACTGCAGCGCGCCACTGCAAGAGCTGGACGACGCGCTCTAAGCTCCAGCGAAGTTGCTCCTCGAGAAGATCTTCGTCGGCGATCGTCGAGAGAACCTCTTCATCTCGATCGTCATCGAGTGCGTCCAAAAGAGCATCGATCGAGTCACGGTCGAGCTCTTCGAGATCGAGCTCGGTGTCGATGAAGCCCTGACGAAGTCTCGTGCGGAACTGATCCACGTACTGGTGTCGTGTCGACAGAATCGCGGCAAGCCAAGCAGCCACCAGTAACAACAGCGCTAGGCCGAGGTCCTCGGTCGTGAGACCGAGCGCGACTGCACCGATGATCAAGATCGAGCCCATCGCCTGCCCGACGCGGTGCCCAAACACCTCGATGATGCCCTTGGCGCGCTCGCGTTGGCCGCTGTCGAGGGGCAAGTAGAGCACTTCGACCGAGCTCCGGTAGAGCGTATGGCGGAGGCTCCCGTCGACGGCCTTGAGGGCCACTGCGAATGGTAAAATCGGCCCGATCGCCAAGCCGGCGGCCCCGCCGAAGATGAGGATGGGCAGCAACGCGGAGCTCCGGTGAGCCCCGAACCCTCGGAGAAGCCAGCCCGCTCCGACGACCTGCACGACAAGCGCGACGCTGTTGAGTCCGAGATAAAAACGAGCGAAGAACGGGCCGAGCGCCTGCGGAGGAATGTTCTGCGCTACGGTGCTCTTGAAAATGAAGTCTATGATCGTGAGCGCAATCGTGCCGAGTGCCACCAGTCCGAGCACACGCGACAGATAGCTGTCCCGCAGGAGCCACCCGAGCGATGGCCCCCGCTCCGAATCAGAGGGGTGTCGCGTTTCTCCGACTCGCCACAGAAACGCCGAGCTTGCGGCCATGCCGAGGATCGCCGAGGCCATGAGCACCAGCCCGGCGGGGGATGTGAAGCGTAAGAACCCCTCGGACAGCGCAGAGCCCAACATGGCGCCGGTGACGCCGCCAGCGGCGATGGCGGGAAAGATGCGTTTCGCTTGGGTCACGGTCACCGCGTCGTCGAGCAGCAACCAGAACTCGACCAGAACGACGGTGATCAACAGACCCGTCCACACGTAGAAACCGAACGGTGCCCACGCGCCGAGGTCGTCGAGCAGCGCCCAGAACCCGAGGGTGATCAACGAGCCGAAAACCAAGGATGCGGCCAGGAGCGTGCGCCGGTCGCGCACGTGGGGGAGCACCCGCTCGTGGACTTTGAGCTCCAGGATTGCGAGGAGCGCGATGGCTAGGTAGGCGCGGGGGAGGTCAGTCGCCGGTAGGCTTGTGAGAAAGAGCGTGTCGCGCGCGGTTTCCATGACGGAATGCGCGGTCATGATCGCCATCAGGCCGACGAAGCCGACGATTAGGTTTCTGCGGTCTTCTCGGCGAAAGGCAAGGCGCATGGCTCGAACGGCACCGTAACGCACAAGACGGCCCCGGGTCATATCTCGTGCGGCCGAGCGGCCCCCACGATCCGCTATTTTCGGTCCATGGATTCGAGCTCCTCGAGGGAACGAGGCCAGTCGCCTTTGAGCAGACGCGACAAAGCCCGGTCGGCCAGGAGCTTGCCGCCGGTCTGGCAGGCAGCGCAGTAGTTCGTTTCGCGATCGGCGAAGACGATGCGTTGGATTGGGCTACCGCACACCGGACAAGGCTCACGGTGCTTGCCGTGTGCTGCCATCTCTGGTCGAAAGGCAGTCACCTTCTCCGGGAAGCGCTCGGCATGTTGTGCGATCAGTCGCTCCACCCACTCGGAAAGCACCTCACGCGTTGCGGCGTGAAGTCGTTTGAGCTGCTCGTCGGTCAGTCGCTGGGTCCAAACGAGGGGCGAGAGCTTCGCCCGGTGCAGGATCTCGTCCGAATAGGCGTTCCCGATGCCGCTCAGAATGCGTGGATCCGTCAACGCACGTTTGACCGTGTGGTTGCGCTCGGTGATCGCTTTGCGAAACGCATCGTAGCTGGCCTCGAGTGGCTCGATCCCGCCCGGATCGTGCTCCCTGAGCGCCGCCCGTCCTCGACATACGTGGAGCGACGCACGCTTCTTCTTGCTGGCCTCGGTCAGGAGCAGTGTGCCCTCATCGAAATCAAACGCAGCGAGTCCGAGCCGCGCCGGGATCTTGTCCTTCGGGGGCTTCCAACGCAGCCTTCCGGCGATCATCAGGTGAATGACCACGAAGAGATCATCTTCGAGCTCGAGGACGATCCGTTTTCCGAGTCGATTGACCCCGGTCACCCGCTTGCCAGCGACGACCCCGATTGCGGGATCGACGCTGCGCAAGACGAAAGGCGACGTGATCCGAACGCCGACGAGCTCGCGACCGACCACCCGCTGGCGAAGCGCATGGAGATAGAGCTGGACGTCGGGAAGCTCAGGCATGATCAACGAAGGCGCGGGTCCAGTCGGTCGCGCAGCCAGTCGCCCATCAAGTTGAAGCCCAGCACCGTCAGGGCAATCGCCCCCCCCGAGAATAGGGCGACGTGGGGGAAGCGCAGCAGCACGCTCGTGCCCTGGTCGAGGAGCGCCCCCCAAGACACGGCCTTCCCCGGACCCAGACCGAGGAACGAGAGCGTCGATTCGGCCAAGATGACGACCCCGAGTCCTGTCGTCGCTTGAATCACCAGCGGGCCCAGCAGATTGGGGACCACGTGTCGGCGCATCACCTGGTGCGCTGGGACACCGAGCGCGCGCGCCGCTTCGACGAACTCGCGCTCGCGCAGCGAGAGGGTTTCTGCTCGCGCGAGCCGCGCATAGAGCACCCACCCATTCACAGCGAGTGCGACGATCAAATGCAAGAGCCCCGGCTTTGCCACGAGGGCTAGCACGGCGATGTTGAGCACGATCGCCGGAAACGCCTGCACCAGGTCGGCGATGCCCGTCACGACGTGATCGGGGAGCTTCCCGTAGTAGCCGGCCCAGGTTCCGAGGGCGGTCCCGAACGAGACCGAGATACCAACCACCACGATGCCGACGATGGCCGCCAGCCGGGCGCCGTGAAGCAACGCGCTGAGGATGTCGATGCCGTTGTCGCCTGTGCCGAGCCAGTGCCTGAGAGACGGCGCCTGGTACTCGTGGAGCAAGTCGATGGCCATGGGGTCGTAGGGCGCGATCCACGGACCAATTGTGCCGAGCACGAAGAATGCGATGACGATCAGCAATCCGATCGGCGTCCTTCGAAGGCGGGCTCGAACGCGCTTCACGACAACCTCACCCTCGGGTCGACCACCCCGTACGCCAAATCGACCACGAGATTGACGCCCACGTAGATGACCGCGATGATCAAGACGCAGCCCTGAACCACCGGGATGTCTCTCGCGAAGAACGCATCGAGAAAGAGCGTTCCGAGGCCCTGCCGTTCGAAGATCTTTTCGGTCACGACGGTTCCGGAGAGCAAGGCGCCGAGCTGCGCCGCACCGATCGTCATCACGGGAAGCAGAGCGTTCCTGAGCGCATGACGAAGCAGCAGCGGGATCGACGGAACGCCACGCGCGCGAGCCGCGCTGATGTATTGTTGTGAGAGTACGTCGATCATCGCGGCGCGGGTTTGTCGGGTCAAGACGGCGGCGAGCGCCGTCCCAATCGTGATTGCGGGCAAAATCAGCGCTTCGGGCCCTGCGAGGTCGTCCCCGGGAAGAGGGAGCCAGCGGAGCTTCACCCCGAAGGCGAGAATCAGTAGGGGCCCGAGCCAAATGTTGGGAATCGCCAAGCCCAAGACCGCCGCTGCCGACGCAACCTTGTCCCATCCGCGACCCGCGCGCGCCGCGGCGATCGTGCCGAGCGGCACAGCGACGAGCCAGGCGACCAGAAGGGCCGCGATCGCGAGCGCGATCGTGTACGGCAGCACATCACGCATCAATGACCACACCGATCGGTCGGGTTGGCGAAACGAGGTGCCCAGCGTCCCATCCACCATGTCGCCGAGAAACGACAGGTACTGTTCAGTCACCGGTCGATCGAGGTCGAGCGCCCGCCGGAGCTCCGCCTTTTCTTCCGGCCCGGCCTGGTCTCCTAGGATCGCCTCCACCGGATCGCCCGGAATCAAGCGCACCAGGAGGAACACGATCGTCACCAGGCCGATGACGGTCAGCAACGCCCTGGCGAGGCGGCTGGCCAAGTACCGCAGGAGGCCCGGAGACATCTCTCAGTGATACTACCCGCAATCGCTGTTTCGGTCGGGTTCCCGGCGAGGATGGCTAGAGACCCGCGTCCAGCTCGCCGGCTTGGGGCTCGAGCGCGTCGTCTACGGCGTTTCGCTCAGACTCGGGTGGAGGCGGTGTGGTTAGGGCGACGCAGATCTTCGCCGTCGCCTTGTTCGTGGCGAGGTCGATGATGCGTGCGACGCGCTCAGCGACGGGGACCTCCTCCTGGTACTCGCCTTCCATGTTGATTTGGGCGGGAAGGACGCAGGAGTACTGAGACCGGCATATGCCGTCGTCGCTGCAGGTCTGCATGCACCAGGTCTCCGCGGTGCGGCTCGGGATGAAGCGCCACTCCACGCACGCGCCCTCCGGGCAGGTGTCCGGGTCGCACGAGAACACGGTGCAATAGCCCCCCGGCTGGGAGAGATCGCACTGCCGCTCTCCGGTTTGGGAGCAGTCGGAGGAGCCCGAGCACGAGTCTCCGATGTTCTGCTGACACCCCACGACCGCCACCGCGGTCAGCAATAAAGCAATTCCAAGTCGCATCGTCTGGCGCCGGAGCATACGAGACGCGTCGAACGATCGCCAATCGCCCATCTAGAATGACTTCGTCGCCACGAGGCTTCGCCTCCGCTGGTGGCAGCGGTTGCCGAGCAAAGCTGCACCGGGGCCAAAGGGTGATAGATTCCCGGCGCATTGCGACATTTCTTGCTGGGGGCATCGGTCGTGTGGTTGGTTTGTGCTTGGGCACTGGCCGAGGACGACCTGGCCCGAATCGCGTCTCTGGTGCGAACCGGGGACCGTTCGGCGGCTCTACGAGCGCTCGAAGCCCTTCCCGAAAAGACCCGAGACGAGGACGCGCTTCGCTACCTCCGAGGACGACTTCTCCTCGACGCTGGTCGGCCCTGCGATGCGATGGAGGCACTCGCTCAAACGCCCGCGACGCTCCCCGAGCCCATGCGCGAAGATTCGAGGCGCCGGTGGGCGCGGGCGGCGGCGCGCTGCGGGCACTGCGAAGAAGCGCGGCCGATCTTGCTGGGCGCCGATTCGACTGAAGTCATCGTCACGCGCAGCGACCGTGCGGTCGCCGCGGATTGCGCAGTTCAAATGGGCGAGCTCGAAACGGCAGCGGAAGAGCTCGCCGATCTGACTCGGCGCAAGGGGAGCCTAGACAACCGCGTCGCCTTGCTCGCTCTGCTCTCGGATGTTTACGTGGATCTCGACCGCCCGGACGATGCGCGAGCGGCCGCGCTCGAGGCTTGGAAAGCGGCCGTGAGCCCCCACCAACAGGCTGCCGCGCAGAAGCTCCTTGGCCGCGCGTCGCCCACGCTCGAAGACCGCGTGGCCCGCGCCGAGGCACTGATGGCCGCGCGCCGCTTCGCCCGCGCCGTCGAAGAGCTCGAACAGATCGGCGCCGAGGCCGTCGAGGGTGACCCGACACTCGACGAGCGTTGGCACCACGTTTACGGCATGGCGCTCTTTCGGATGCGCACGCGCTATCTCGACGCCGCTCGGGTCCTTCACCGCTCGGCCGTCCTTGGGGGGTCGAGCGAGATCGAAGACGCTTTCCACTCGGCGCGCGCACTGTCCCGCGCGGACAAGGATGTTCGCGCGATCCGCGCGTATCGGCGTTTCGCCGCGCGCTATCCCAAGAGCAAGCGGGCCCCGGAGGCGCGGTTCCTGGCAGCGTGGCTCGAGATTCGCCTAGGCCGAGCCAACGGAGAAACGCAAATGGAGCGGCTCGTGCGCGGCAAGTCGCAGGTTCGCGGCCGCTGGCGCCGTTCCGCGCTCTGGGAGCTCGGTTTCAGAGCGTTCGAAACACGCCGCTACGCGCGCGCGGTTCGCTATTTGTCGGAGTACGTGAAGCTCACCACGACCGCGATGGACGAAGCGCGCGGCCACTACTGGATCGGCCGCTCTTACCGGCGTGGCCCAAAGGCGGTAGAGGCGTATCGCGCAGCCATCGCAGTCGAACCGCTCCACTGGTATGCGGTCCTCGCCGCGAACCGCCTCGAACGGCTCGCCGTCGAGCCTCCCAAACCCTTCGAAAACGCCGCTTCACCGGGTTCAGTCGTCGTTCCGACAGCGTTCTTGCCGTTGCCAGAGACCTTCGAGGCGTACCGCCGACTCGGCCTCGACGTCGACGGAATCACTTGGCTCGGCGCGCACGAGAGCGCTTTGGTGAAGGACGTCGACAAGGCTGAGCGCATCCCAATCCTCGCGCGGCTGTACCGCGATGCCGGCGCGTACCGCGAAGCCATGCTCACCGCCCGAAGGAAAATGGTGTTTCTGAAAAGCGATCCCGCGGAGCACAGGTGGTGGTGGGATGCAGCGTACCCGATGCCGTGGCTCGAGGTCGTCGACGCGCACCGCGGTGATCTGCCGCGCGGGTTGGTGTATGCGACGATGCGGCAAGAGAGTGGCTTTCGACCCGAGGTCGTCAGCCGCGCAGGCGCCGTCGGGTTGATGCAGGTCATGCCAGAGCTCGCGGCCAAGCTGGCGGGCCAACCGGTCAATCGCTACCAGCTCCGAGATCCCGACGTCAACATCGCGCTGGGCCTGAAGGAGATGACCGCGCTCGCCGATGAGCTCGACCACGTGTATCCGCTCAGCATCGCAGCTTACAATGCGGGCAAGAGCCGGGTCCGGCGGTGGCTCGAAGAAAGCGGCAAGATGGAGCTAGATCGCTTCGTCGAGCGGATTCCGTTCAACGAAACGCGCAACTACGTTCGAAGGGTGAGCACGCACTACACGAGGTATTCGTACTTGGATGATCCCGCGTCGGGCTGGCCGCACTTGCCTCGCTTCGTTAACCCCTGATTTGCGCCGCACCGCCAGCGCGATAGATTAATTGGACCGATTTGGGTTGCCTGTCGCTGAGGGGAAGGCCAATAGAAAGGACCGGCCACCTCGACAGGGCGCGTAGACGCACATGAACTTCATTGCCGCAGGGCTCTCGGACGTGGGACTCCAACGAGAGCACAACGAAGACAGCTTCTGCATCTTGGCGGAGCACCGACTCTTCGTGGTTGCCGATGGGATGGGCGGCCATCGCGCCGGTGACATCGCCAGCCGCATGGCGACGGCCGAAATCAAGGCGTTCTTCGATGCGACCGACCTCGAGCGCAACGCGAGCGAGTGGCCTCACGCTGGCGACTCGGACCTCGATGAGGAGCAGAAGCGTCTCGTCTCGGCCGTGAAGCTGGCGAATCAGCGGATCTTTCAGGCTTCGATCCGCAACCGTTCCGTCCAAGGAATGGGCACCACCGTCGTTGGCGCCCTCTTCCACCGTGGCGATCGGAAGATCCACATCGCGCATGTAGGCGACAGTCGGGCCTATCTCGTCCGCGAAGGATCCATCACCCAGCTCACGCGCGACCACTCGCTTCTAAACGACTATTTGCTCGTCATGCCGAACCTGACCGACGCTCAAAAAGAACGGCTCCCGAGCAATGTGATCACGCGCGCGCTAGGGATGCAGGATGCGGTGGCCGTCGATGTTTGTGTCGAGCGCGTCGAGGCCGGCGACGTCTTCGTTCTTTGCTCCGATGGCCTCAACGGGATGGTGAGGGACGAGCGCATTCTCGACCTCGTTCGCACCTCCAATGGCGACATCGAGTGGGCAGCCAAGGCATTGATTGGCGAGGCGAACCAAAACGGCGGCGAGGACAACATCACCGTCGTCCTCGTTCGGATTACGGAATAGTCATGAGCAAGAGTCTCGTGATACGGCAGCTGCTCGACTGCTCGGAACAAGAATTCTGGGAGCGGATCTTCGGGAGCGAGGACTTCAACGAGTACCTCTACGAAGGACTCGGCTTCGAGTACGAGCTTCAAGAGTGGAACCCGGAGACCGGATACCGCAGGGCGAAGGTGTCGCCCGGGCATCAGATGCCTCGACCGGTTGCCAAGGTCCTCGGGGAGCGGTTCAGCTACGTCGAGGAGGGTAGGTTCGACCCAAGCACTAAGCGATACGAGTTTCGCGTCATTCCGTCGGCGCTACCGGATCGCATTCGCGCAGAAGGCGTGGTGGTGGTCCAAGGGATTTCCGAGCATCAATGCGAGCGCAAGGTCACGCTCGAGATCAACGCTAATGTGCTCGGCCTCGGACGGTTGGTGGAAGCCTATTTCGTCGCCACTACCCGTGAGCAGTACGTGAAGAACGCCGCGCTCGTGAACGAGTACCTCGCAGGCTTCCGCTAGACCGATCTGGGTCTAGCGCCCTGCGGGGCGCCCGCCCTTGCGTGGGTCGCTTGCCGCGCGCAGAAGACGCTCGGGCGAACGCTCGATCTGAATCGCTTGGACGTTTGCGACGTTGTGGATGGGCTCAATCGTGTGACCGAGCCCGACGAGCGCATCCTGTAGCTCGCGCGGGAGCGGCGCGACCGTCTCGACCCTCAGTGTGCCGGGAATACCTTGGTGGTGAATGCGCGGGGCGGCGACGGCCTCGCCAGCAGTCATCCCGTGCAAGAGAACGTTCATCGCTACCTGCTGGGTCGCTGTGACGATCCTGCTGCCGCCCGAGGCGCCGACACAGAGCGCCGGTTCCCCACCTTGCAGCACTATCGTCGGAGACATGGTCGACACGGGGCGCTTCCAAGGTCCGGGAAGATTTCGATCGCCTCCGACCAGACCGAAGGCGTTGGCCTTGCCCCCTCCGCGCGAGAAATCGTCCATTTCGTCGTTCATGACGATGCCCGCGCCGGTGAACCGCGCGCCGAACGGAAGGTTCACCGTCGTCGTCACCGACGCGACGTTGCCTTCGGAATCCACGACGCAAAGATGAGACGTGCCGGCGTTGTCCGGCGTCGTCGCTGGTCGGCGCTTCCATTCGACGGGGAGGTCGTAGTCGCTCGTTGGGTGAGCAACACCGTCTCCGGCGAGCGTGGCGCGTTTCTCGATTCGCGCGGGGCTCAGCATGCCTTCGATGGGAAGGATGACCTGGTCGGGGTCACCGAAATACCGCTGCCGATCGAGGAACGGCCCTTTCCACGACTCGGCCATCGCGTGCAATAGCGGGGCGCCTAGCTCTGGGGCCTCGCCGACCGCCAACTCGAGAATCGAAAGACTCTGGATCATCGTGAAACCGCCGGCGCTCGGCGGAGGGGCGGTGACCCAGCGATAGCCGAACGCGTTGGTTTCGAGTGGCTCTCGGGTTCGCACCCGATATGCGTAGAGGTCGTTCAGCGTCATTACGCCGCCGTGCTCTCGGACCGATGCGACCATCTCCTGGCCGATGATGCCGCCGTAAATCACCCGTGCGCCCTCCTCAGCGAATGCTCGGAGGACGCGGGCGAGGGCCGGCCTTTTGAGGACGGCACCAGGTCGGAGGTCCCACTTCGACATCACCGTGTCCTCGCGAAGCTGAACGTCGAAGGCCTCGCCCATCTTCGAGAGCGCTTCGCTGACGGCAAAACCCTTTTCGGCCAAACGAAGGGCCGGAGCGATGATCTCGCGAAGCTGGAGCTTTCCAAATCGATCGACGAGTGCTTCGATGCCGGCTGGCTCCCCGGGCACGCCGGCCGCCAGACCACCCAGCTGTGACGGGGCGTTCGCCGGGCCTCGGGGCCGTGCGCCCTCGGCGTCGAACATTTTGGCATCGGCCGCGCGTGGTGCGCGTTCGCGGAAATCGAGAAACGTGAGCGAATGGTCTTCCGCGCGATAGTAGAGTGCGAAGCCGCCGCCGCCGAGGCCGCTGCTCGCCGGATTGACCACGCCGAGGGCCAGCATCGTGGCCGCGGCTGCGTCTGCTGCGTTGCCACCGGCAGCCAGCACCTCCGCGCCGGCCCTGGACGCCTCGAAGTGGTCGGCCGCGACCGCTTCGGCAGAAAAAGCAGAGGAATGCTCGGAGGACGTGCTGAAGGTGAGGCCCGCGATCAGACCTGCTGACACGGCCCATGAAACCATCGAAACCCAACGCTTCATGGCTCGCACCTTGCCTCCAAAGCCGCCTGGATGCTACCGCAGGGCTTGATGCGCTTCGTGTTTGTCATGGATCCCGTGTCCACCGTCATCGTCGACGAAGACACGAGCTTTGCGCTCATGCTCGAGGCGCAGGCCCGCGGTCACCGGGTCGATCACTGCCTCGCGAGTGACGTAGGTCTTCGCGGCCGTCGGGTCGTCGGAAGGGTTCGGCGAGCGACCATGCAGCTCGATCCCGCCAAGCCGATCATCCTTGCGGAGCCTGAAGACATCGATCTAGCTGACGTCGATGCCGTGTTCATTCGCAAGGATCCGCCATTCACGGACGCGTATCTGTGGTTGACGCTCGTTCTCGACCATCTGGAAGGCAGCACGCTCGTCGTGAACAGCCCGCGGGGCTTGCGGGAAGCCAACGAGAAGCTTTACGCGCATCACTTTCCGGAGATTGTGCCTCCGACGATCATGACGAGTCACAAGGACGAGATTTTGCGCTTCGTCAACGATGTTGGTGGGAAGGCCGTGATCAAGCCGATCGACGGCCACGGTGGTGAGGGCGTGTTTCTTCTCTCTCAGGGTGACAACAACGTCAATGGCTTGATCGAGGCGGTGACCCGGCTCGGCCGGCGCAACGCAATCGTGCAGGCGCTGATTCCAGAGATCTACGACGAGGGTGACAAACGCATTCTCTTGGTCGATGGCGAGCTCCTCGGCGTCGTAGGCCGCGTCCCGAGCAAAGGGGACCTCCGTAGCAACGTCCATGTCGGCGGTTCCGCCGCGCCCGCGGAGATGTCCGATGCCGACCGCAAGATCGTCGAGACGATTCGGCCTCGGCTCATCGCGGACCGCTTGTTCTTCGTCGGCCTCGACGTCATTGGGGGCAAGCTCATCGAGGTCAACGTCACGAGCCCGACGCTCATTCAGCAGATGTCCCGACTGTGCGGCGCGAACCTCTCGGTGAAAGTGATCGACAGGCTCGAAGAGAAAGCGCGCGCGTACTCCATCTAGCTCGAGCCGATTCGCACGGCTGCAGACGCGCCAGCGGCGGCGATTGCGCCTATCCCGATCGCCACGAGCAACGCGACGGGCGGCACGAATAGGTTGAGCCCATCGAGAATGAGTCCCGTCATCCCGAAGAAGGATACGAAGAACGTCCAGAAGCGTCTCGACCGAATGGTGCGAACCACGAAGTCATTGCCGCTGACTCCATCGAGCTGTCCGAGCTGGCTGGGTCGCGTGGTGTCGTCGTGCGCGCGTGTCTGATCATCGGCGTCGACGCGCTTGCCATCGAAGAACAGCGCAACCGCGAGAAGCACAGCTCCCAGCACGAGGGACAAGATGTAGAGGTTGATGAACATCGGTCTCTCGTCCCTTCAGTCCGCCCGAACCCCGGGCGCGCCCCAAGAGACTTCGATAGGATGAAGCCCTTCGTCCTTGCAGGCCAGTTTGAAGGCGTCCGCCGCCTCAGGATCGGCGAAGAACGCCACAGCTACGTCCCCGCCGCCTGCGCCGCAGGGCTTTGCGCTCCCGGAAAACCGGGCTGCGAGCTCCGCCGCGCGTCTCAGGTGGACTTCGACGATCGGCGCGCCTGCCGAGTCTCCGAGGTTTGCCATCTGCACTGCGTACGATTCGGCGGCGAGGATGACGTCGGCTGCGCTCCCATCTCCGAACGCGTCGACGAAGTCCGCGGCGACAGCGCCAAGTCGCGCCATCCGTTGACGATACTCCCCTGGAGCGCGTTCACGGAGCTCGAGGACCTTCGCAACGAGGTCGCTGGTGCGCGCAGCGTGGCCGGTCCACACGAGCTCGATACAGAGCCCTACGGGCGCCGAGAGGGGCTCGAGCTGAAACTCGTCTCCCCGCCTGAATCGGAGGAAGCCGCCGAGCGTCGACGCCGCGACGTCGACACCGCTCCCTTGCGGTGCGATGGAAGCGTGACCTTCGAAGGCGCACTCGAACACCCGCCGCGCGACCGCCGAGTCCTGCAGTGAGTGGCCATGCGTCGCGAACACGGCGCCGGCCGTCGCTGCGGCGGCTGCGGCGGAAGACCCGAGCCCGAGCTTGATGTCTTCTCGGCGGAGCGCGCTCGCGTCGACCGCGAGCATCCCAGGAACGTCTCCACACCTGGCCCGCCCGAGCTCCAAAGTGGCCTGCACCTCGGGCGGCATTGACGCCACGTCGTCCGCCCAGGAGACAGTGACGCGCCTATCGACCGCGGCCACGACTGCAGGAGCCCCCTCGAGGACAGCGTACTCCCCAGAGAGGAGTGCCTTCCCTGGCGCGCTCGCGCCCACTCGATTCACGAGTGTACCTCGACGCCGGGACCGGGCTTGGTGACCCACGTCCGCGTGACTCCGGCGGTTCGGTCGAGGGCTTGTCGGACGCGGGCCGCATCGCTCGCATCGCAGAGCGTCTTCACGTGCGGCCCCGCGTCCATCGTGGCCCAAGCCGATACGCCGCGCTCTCGGAGCCCACGCACGGTATCGAGCGCAGTGAGCGTTTGCGGCGCCCAATATACGATCGACGGGGTCGAGGTGATCGCGCAGCAATGAAAGGCGAGCGTGCTCTGTTCCATCGCCAGGCCGAGCGCGTCCAGATCGCGGTCCTTGATCGCACGCTTGATCGTTCGAGCCCACTTGGGCGCCTGTCCGATCCAGGTCGTGTAGTACGGCGAGGTCTTTCGCGAACGCTCCATTCCTTCCGTCGAGCCAACTTTCTTGGGACCCGTCGCCGTTTGCGCGACGATCAATCGGAGGTTCCAGTGCCCCGGCGGCGCGAGCTGTCGAGCCGCGAGATCCGCATCGCCTCGCTTGCCAGCAGGAAGCTCGACGAAGCCGCCGAAGATTGAGCGCGCGGCGGAAGCGCTGGAGGCTCTTGCGAGAGCGCTCAATCGGCGCGCGCTTTGCCGAAGCCCGGCCGCGGCGGACGCAGCAGCCGCAAGCGCGGCAAACCCGGAAGCGCTCGAGGCGAGGCCTGCGGCCGTCGGAAAGTGGTTGTGACTGCTTACACGCGCGCGCGTCTGAAGGCGCGCTTGGCGCCGAACTCGGTCGAGCATGGCGACCACGCGCGCCGCCTCCTCGGTGCTCGCGCGCCTACCGTCCAGGCGAACGTTGTCGGCGTCGAGACTGGGGTCGAATCGGACTCTCGTCTCTGTGACGAGCTGGTCGAGCGTCATGGAGATGCTCGGGACAGCCGGTAAGTTTCGCTTCACGTCCGACTTACCCCAGTACTTCGCGAGGGCGATGTTCGCGCACGCCCTCGCACTCGCCTCGTGGGGCCGGCCGCTCATGCGCTCACCTCCGCGACGAACGCGTCGCTCCCGAGAGCTTCGCGAATCCGCTCTGCCTCGCTGCGCTTGGGGGCCAGCGCAAACATGCACCCCCCGCCGCCCGCGCCCGTGATTTTCGCGCCGAGCGCGCCAGCCTCGCGTGCGGCGCGGCACATCGCGTCGAGCTTGGTCGTGCAGAGCATCAGCGAGGCCAGCAGCGTGTGATTGAGGTCGAGAAGCTGACCCAAAGCGATCAGGTCGCCGGCCCCGATTGCGTGTGTTGCATTGTGCACCAAGGTTTCGATCGCGGCGAACGTGTTGCGAACGCGCTCCGGATCGCTTTCGAGCTGCCGGCGGACCGACGTGACCATCTCCTTGGTGCTCGATGATTCGCCACTGTAGCCGACCACCAAACAAAGGGGCTTGTTCGAGTGAATCGGACGCAGCGGCATGCCCCGCACGAACAGCGCGACACCTCCCACGGCCGACATCGCATTGTCCACCCCGGAAGGATCGCCGTGAAAGACCTCCTCCCACACCAGGGCGGCATCGCCGAGCTCCGCTCGGGGTCGCTTGCGCCCGAGCGCTTCATCAATCGCGTCGAGAACCGCAACGCCGATCGCGGCTGAGCAACCGAGCCCAGCGCCGGCCGGAAGCTCGACGGTGGCCCGAACCTCGAGCGGCGGTCTGTCCTCATATTCGCCGAGGATCGCGGAAAACGCGCGCTCGAGCGGCTCTCGTCCATCAGGGTCCGGTTCGAGCGCCAAATCCCAGGGTTCGAGCCGGAGAAGGTCTCGTTTCGCCGGCGCGGCCTCGGCGTGAACCCCCCGCTCGATCCCAACCGCGATCGCCGGGTAGCCGTGAACGACCGCGTGCTCACCGAGCAGGATGACCTTTCCGCGTCCAAAGCCCATCAGCTTTCTCGATCGGTCATGCGTCGGGTGACCTCCTCGAGCATCTGCTTGGCCTCTTCGTCGAATGGCCCAGCCACCAATGCACGGGTTGCCTCATCCGCGAGGAAAGAGAGCCGCGTTTCGACGTCGGCTTTTGCTTCCGAGAGCACCGCCGTCGCTGCCTCGACCGCTTCGTCGCTGGCATCTGGCTGTCCCCAGACCGCATCGATGATCTCGAGAGCCGAACGGCCGGGCGCGCTCTTTCGAAACGCGCCGATCACCGCATTGTGCTTGCCATGGCGCAAGTCGTCCCCGGGCTTGCCGGTTTCCTCGGAGCTTCCGAACGTGCTCAAGAGATCGTCGCGCAACTGAAACGCAACCCCGAGCGGCCCTGACCACTCGCGCAAGGCGTGCATGGTGTCCGAATCGGCGTCGGCCAGAAGCCCGCCGAGCTCTGCGGGTCCGCGTGTGGTGTAGCTGCCTGTCTTCAGATCATGCATGCGTTCCACTTCTTTGTCGGCCATCAGGTCGAGCTGTTGGCCTGCGAACACCTCCTTTTGAATCCTCACGAAGAGCGCGTTGCCGTCGTTGCGGCGACTCTCGGGAAACTGGCCCTGGAGGAAAAGCTCCCAGCAGAAGGTGGACGCCAAATCCCCCGCGAGGATGCCGAGGCTCGCCCCGAGGTGGGCGTCACCGTGTCGTCGCTGAAAGGCGTAGTGAGCTGCCGGTCCACCTCGGCGCTCGTCGTCTTCGTCCATCCAGTCGTCGTGGATCAACAGATACGTTTGCAAGAGCTCGAGTGCGCCGCCCACCTCGAAGGTGGTGTCGACCGAGTCCGGTCCGTGCACTGCCCTGAATGCGGCAGCGGTCACGATTGGACGAAGCCGCTTTCCTCCTCGCATCGTCAAGTCCCGGACTTCGGTCACCAGCTCTATCGCCCGAGGCGACAGCGCTTCGGCCTCCTTTGCCTTGGCGTCGAAAAACGCCCCCAGGAGGGCGTCGACGTCCTGCCGGATGTCGGCCATCCAGGAATCCAGATTCATTTGCCCTTGCACCACGCGGAGAGTGTCCTTATTGCGAGCTACGTACACGGCGGGACGCTGCCGAGCAAGCAAGGCGATGAGCGCG
>JAHEEE010000100.1 GCA_024640845.1 Myxococcales bacterium
TGGGTGAGGTGCATGGTCCCGAGATAGTTGGTGCGCCAGTGGATCTCGAAGCCGTCCTCTGTGAGGTGCGGCTCTTTCCACTCCGACATCAAGTCGAGGTGGACGCCTGCATTGTTGACGAGGACATCCAGCAGGTCTCCCTGCGTGTCGAGGTACCACCGGACGAATCGGACGACGGAATCGGCATCACAAAGGTCGAGCGGGTGGCCTTTCAGGCGCTTCGCTCCTTCGCCCGGGCCAATCGCGCTCGACAACGCTGACAAGGTTGCCTCGGTGTTTCTCCGCGTCGTGACGACGACGTTCGCCCCCCATTCGGCCAACGTACGGGCGGTCTCGAACCCGAGCGAGCGTGGGCTGGCGCCCGTGACGATCATCGTCTTGCCATCGAGATCCACTCGTTCGGCAAAGGTGGTCTTGACGAAGAGGCGTCGCTTGCTTCTGGCCATCGACTCGGCAGGGTAGCAAACGGTGGACACGGCGGAAGCGGTCGATTAGACCGAGCGCGGTTCAGGAGGCGGAGCGCATGGGCTATTTCACCGGCAAAGTAGCGGTGGTGACCGGGGCCGCATCGGGCATCGGGCGCGGAATATGCGAAGCGCTCAGTGCGGAGGGCGCCATCGTCTACGCGGCCGACATCGAGGGGGCGGAGCTGGACACTTTCGCTCAGGCTGCGGCCGGGGCCGGGGAGATTCGTCGCGTCGTGCTCGACGTCACCAAGGAGGGCGATTTCGCCCGTATCATCGGCGAAGTGAGCGAAGAACACGGCCAACTCGACCTCATGGTGAACAACGCCGGCATCGGGGTGGTCGGCGACTTCCGCAGGATCCAGCTCGACGACATTCGGAGCGCAGTCGACGTCAATCTTTGGGGCGTCGTCTACGGAACGAAGGCTGCATACGAGGTCATGGCGGCGCAGGGACATGGCCACATCGTCAACATCGCGTCCTCGGCGGGCGTGATGCCCGTCCCCATGCAGACCGCCTATGCGATGACGAAGCATGCGGTGGTCGGCCTGTCTCGATCTCTTCGCCTCGAAGCGGCCGTGTACGGGGTGAGCGTCAGCGCCGTTCTCCCAGGGCTCGTTCGTTCCGCTTTCTTCACCTCGGCGAAGGTCGTCGGCGAATACGACTACCAGCGCGAGATGGAAAACTTGCCGATCCAATCGATTTCCGCGCGACGCGCCGGCGAGCACATACTTGCGGGCATCCGCGCCAACCGAGAGCTCATCGTCTTTCCGACCAGCAACCGGCTCATCCTGTTCCTCTTCCGCCACTTCCCGGGGTTGATGACCCCGCTCCTCGCGCGGGCCACCCTAAGTTCGCTCGCGCGGGATTGAGGACGAAGGCCCGTGGGCAACGCGTAGCGTCGGTTGTACGGGCCTAGTTCACACCGCGCGCCTGGTCGCCCCAGAACTGCTTTCGGAGGGCCTTTTTATCCGGCTTCCCAAGAGGGGAGAGGGGGATCTGCGCGACGAAGTCGACGGACTTCGGCGCCTGGACCGAGCCCTTTGCGTCCTTGACGGCAGTCTGCAGCTCGGTTGCGAGCGCATCGCTGCCCTCTTGGCCGGGTCGCAAGACGACGACAGCTTTCACCGCTTCGCCCCAACGCTCGTCCGGAACACCGACGACTGCCACCATCGCGACCGCGGGGTGCGCGGAGATCACGTCTTCGATCTCGCGAGGGAACACGTTGAAGCCGCCGGTGACGATCATGTCCTTCTTGCGGTCGACGATGTGTAGAAACCCCTCGTCATCGAAGCGACCAACATCGCCGGTGTGCAGCCACCCGCCTGCGAACGCCTCTTCTGTTTGCTCCGGCAGGCCATGGTAGCCCTCCATCACCAACGGTGCGCGGACGCAGATCTCGCCCGCTTCCCCTGCCGGCGCCGGTTGGTTGTTCTCGTCGAGGAGCGCGAGGTGGACCCAAGGACTCGGCCGCCCGCAGGACGCGAAGCGCTCGGGCTTCGAGAGATCGTGCTCCTTCTTCTTGAGATGCGTCAATGCCATCGGTGCTTCGGATTGGCCGAAGCATTGGAAGAAGATCTGCCCCCACTTCTCGACGCCCTCTTGGAGCCGAGCGGGGCTCATCGGCGACGCACCGTAGAAGAGAGTTTCGAGACTCGAGAGGTCGGCCGTGTTTGCTCGGGGATGATCGAGCAGCGGGTAGATCATGACCGGCACCAAGAAGGTGGCTGTAATTCGATGTTGCTCTATCGCGTCGAAGAACAAGTCCGGCGTAAAGCCCTGCAGCGCGACGAACGCCCCACCGCGCTGAAGAGTCGGCACGACGAAGGCCGCGGCCGCGTGGGAAAGCGGCGTCGCGATCAGAAAGCGAACTTCTTCGGGCCACTCCCATTCGGCCATCTGCACCATCGTCATGTAGGCCGCGGAGCGGTAGGGCTGCCGCACTCCCTTCGGACGCCCGGTCGTCCCGCCGGTGTAGACGATGGTGTTGAGGTCGTTCGGGCCGATGTCGGGCGCCACGAGAGGCTTGGGCTCGAAAGTCGCTGCAAGGGCGTTGAGATCTTCTCCGGCGTCGCTCGGACCGAAACCGAGCAAATTCCTAAGCCCCGGCACACGTTCCTTGAGCTCGGTGGCGCGCGGCCCGAAGTACGCGGCGTCGTACACTAGGGTCTCGATCCCTGCGTCTCGCAGCACATAGGCCTGATCCTCGGCCGACCCAAGAGGGTGGAGCGGCGTTGCGCACGACCCGATGACCATGTTCGCGAAGAGGTTGTAGAGGACCTCCGGCCGATTCGCCGAGAGGATGGCGGTCCCCGACCCCTTTTTCACGCCCTTCGACTCCAATGCTTGCGCGAAGCAGCTCGCATGGGCGCGCATTTCGGCATAGGTGATCGTCGCATCGCCAAGGAACAGAAAAGGGCGGTCGTCGTAGCGATTCAGCCCATCGATGATGAGATGGGGCAGGAGTGGCATGTCGAACAGTCGGTCATGGGTCATCGGGTCTCTCTCCTTCGGGTGCGAAGTGCCTGAGAATGAAATCTGCGACCGATTCGGTGAACGCATCGTTACGGTCGCCGGCAACCATGTGAGCGGCATGCTCGAGATCGACGTACTCCGCGTGGGGGACCACGCGTAGGAACTCCTGCGCATTGTCCTCGGAGACGACGTCGCTGAGCCGGCCGCGGATCAGTAGAACTGGAAGCTCGAGCTCTTTCGCCGCCTCCAGTCGAGCCTGAATCTCGTCTTGCGCGGCCTTGGCGTCGCTCCAGTCCTCCGGGTCCCACGATTGAATCATTGCGGGGTCCCAATGCCACCGGTAGCGGCCGTCGTCACCAAGACGGAGGTTCTTCGCGAGTCCAGTGAGGTCCGTGCGCCGCTCTCGATGAGGCAGGTACGCGGCGATCGCGTCGGCGGCTTCTTCGAGTGAAGCGAAACCATCCAGGCCGTCGAGCATCCATTTGAGGATGCGCGCGACGCCAGCCCTCTCCATGCGAGGTGTCGTGTCGACGAGCACGAGCGCTTTGGCCACCGGCTCTTCACTGAGCGCCTCGGCCCGGAGCGCCGAGACTCCGCCTAGCGACGCGCCCACGATGATCGGCTTCTGGTCCAATTGCTTCAGCAAAGCCAGCAGATCCCTTGCAAACACGTCGAGCGTGTAGCCGCCCTCGCTGCTCCAACCGCTATCGCCATGTCCTCGGTGATCGGTGCAAATCGCGTAGAAGCCAAGCTCGGCGAGCGCCCGTGCAGCGCCACCCCAAGCGTGCCGCGTCTGCCCGCCGCCGTGAAGGAAAAGCACGAGCTGCTTCGATGGGTCGCCATAGGTGTCGGCCGCGATCGAAACGCCCGTGTCGAGCTCGAAGCAGACAGAGGGCTCGGGCAGCGTCATCATCTTCATGAGCCCCTCGAGGCGGTGCGCTCTCTGACGTCGGAGACGATTCGCGACGCGACCTCCGGCTCGAGTTGGTACGTGGTCATGATGCTTAGCCGGTCGACCCATCCACCGAAACGCTCGACCAACTTGGGTCCGATCTCGTGTGGCTCCCCCACCACGGCAAACCGTTCGCACATCTCGTCGGTGATGAGCTGACCCATCTCCAACCACCGATTCTCTCGCGTCATCTGGTGGAGCTTAGGGTGCAGGTCGCCCCAGCCCTCCGCTTCCAACGCCTTCGCGTAGATCGGCGTCGAGCCGTAGAAGGCAATTTGATAGCGCGTCCTCGCGATCGCCTCGGCGTAGGCCCTCTCGTTCGCGCCGGTCGCAATCATGCACTGCGCCGCGATCTTCAAGTCGTCCCAGGTGCGCCCGCCTTTTTCGAGGCCCTCCTCGAGCGCGGGGAACGTGGTCTCCCGGACGAATTTTTCGGTGCAGAAGGGAATCACCACGAACCAGTCCGCGAGCTCGCCAGCCGCGCGGGTCATCGGCGCTCCGATCGCGCCGAGCATCAGCGGTGGGGGCCCATAGGGATTCGGTTTCGGCGTGAACAACGGCTGCATCTTCGTGTGCCGGTAGTACTCACCTTGGTAGTTGAGCGGCTCTCCGGTTTGCCAGGTGCGCTGAATCGCTCGAATCGCCCCGATCATGTCGCGCATCCGAGTCACTGGCTTCCCCCACGGCATGCTGAAGCGCTTTTCGATGTTCGGCTTTGCTTGTGTACCCATCCCGAGAATGAAGCGTCCCTTCGAGAGCATCTGAAGGTCGTTGGCCTGATAGGCGAGCGTCAGAGGGTTGCGCGCAAATGCCACGGCGACTTGTGTGCTCAGGAGCTGTGTTTCGGTGTGTTCCGCGGCGATGACGAACGGCATGAAACCGTCACTCGACCCTTCGAAAGAGTAGATCCCGTCGTAGCCAATCGCTTTGAGCTCCTCGACCTTCGCGCGCACGTCGGCCATGTCGTCGAAGATCAAGCCTCCATCGACGGCAATCGGGTTTTGCGGGACGGGTCGTGCGGGGTTCGATGCCATGGCTACTTACGCATGAAGGGGAGCTTCTTCATCCAAGTGCCGTAGACGTACTTCACCATCTGATCGAGCTCCTCCGCGGTCTTCTCGGTGTGCGGGTACCAGTGCTGTTCGGTCTTGCGCGTCCAGCGGTCGATGATGATCGGCTGCTGGAAGGTGTAGGCCCGAAGCGCCCCCTTGCCGTTGACCTGGCCGAGACCGCTATCCTTCATCCCGCCAAAAGGCGCCTCGAGGACGCCGTAGGAAATGGATGCGTCGTTGATCTGAACCGAGCCGGTTTCCATCTGCTTGGCGATCTCGATTCCCTTTTGGTCGTCCTTCGTCCATACGCTTCCGCTGAGGCCGTAGTCCGAGTCGTTCGCCATCCGAATGGCCTCGTCTTCGTCTCTGACGCGCATGATCGCGACGATGGGCCCGAACGTTTCTTTCCGCATGATGTCCATCGTGTGGTCCACGTTGCGAATCAAAGTTGGCTTGTAGAAGAGCCCGCCGTTCTTGTCGGCCTCGCCCCCCACCACGACGTCGGCGCCTTTTTGCCGAGCATCCTCGACGTGGCTCTCGATGATGGGAAGCTGACGATCCCAGAACAACGACCCGATCTCGGATACCTCCTCGCTGTGGCTCCCCGCATAGCGAACCTTGCGTACCTTCTCTTCGACCAGGCGCTCGAACTCGTCGGCCACGCTTTCGACGACGTAGACGCGCTCGACGCCCATACAGACGTGGCCGGTGTTGAAGATGGAGTTGAACACCGCGCCGTTCGCCGCCCGTTCGAGGTCGGCGTCTGCGCAGACGATCATCGCGTCTTTTCCGCCGAGCTCGAGTGTGCATGGGATGAGTTGTGCGGCGCATGCCGCAGCGATCTTCTTCCCGGTGGCGACGCTACCCGTGAACGAGATCTTCTGGACCCCGGCGTTCACCAAAGCAGCGCCGGTCTCGCCGTCCCCATGGAGCACTTGAATCAGATCCTCGGGAACGCCCGCATCATGGAGGATCCGCACAGCCCAGTCGCCGCTTCGAGGGGCTACTTCGGACGGCTTGAGAAGCACCGCGTTCCCAGCCAGCAGCGCTTGGACGCTAGGGTTGACGGCGAGCGCGAACGGGCCGTTCCAGGGCGTGATGACACCGACCACGCCCAATGGTCGATAGTGAATGAGCAGCTTCTTCAGCGGTCTCATGAAGGCGTGCGTCTTTCGGACCTCGTCGGACAAGTCTCTCACGGCACACGCGCTCCAGTGGTTGATGGCGTCGCATGCAGCGATGATCTCGACCATGATCGCTTCAGCTCGCGTCTTTCCAGTGTCCTCGCGGATGTCGCTGATCACTTCCGCACGATGCTCCACCAGGCAATCCACCGCTCCGCGCACGATCCGCGCGCGCTCTGCGATCGGAACCTTTGCCCAAAGTTTCTGCGCAGCCCTTGCCCGGGCGAGCGCCGCGGCCACGTCCTCTTGGGTGTTCACCGTGATTTCATGGAAACGCTCGTTGCTCGACGTGCTGCGCAGGCCGAGCCGTCGGTGGCCGTCCGGCGTTGGCGAAAGGGGTTCGACGATAGCCATGGGTTCTCTCCTGGGTCAGTCCGCTCGTTCGGCGTCTACGGCAAAGCTAGGCAATGCGCAGACCGGGTGATGGTCAGTCAACACGTCCGCTACGCGCAACGCGAAGCAGGTCGACAAATTGGTAGGGAAGGTGGTGATACCGCTAGTCAAGAACAGAAGGACTGGAGGCGTGATCAAACCGTTGAGCATCGTGCGCGCAAAGACGACCCGCACCTCCGGCGCCTCGGGCGCTACGTCTACGAGCCGCTTGTGAACGATGAGCTCCCAACGTACGAGCAGCTCGCGGAGCGGCCCTTTGGGGATGTCTTGCTGAGGGCCGAACATGATGGAGAAAAGGAATTTCGCAGTGTTCGGCTGCTGACTCATGTTCGTCAGCACGAAATCGATCAGCAGCTTGCACACCTCGAACGCCGTCGTTGCCGCTTCGAGATGAGTCTCGAGCCCGTCGCAGTAGCTTTCGTACCGGTCCGCCACGAGCTCCACGAGCAAGTTCTCCTTGCTCCCAAAGAAATGATAAAGGCTCGGCGGCGAGCTGTCTGAATCGCGCACGATGTCGCGCACACTCGTCCCCGCGAAGCCACGGTCGGCAAAGAGCGCTTCGGCAGCGTCGAGGATCGCCGCGCGAGTTCCCGTCGAGCGCTCCGCGATGCTCATCGCCGTGCGCGCCGTCGCCCAGTGGTCGTTTCTTCTCGCATCGCGTCACTCGCCCTTGAAGTTCGGCTTGCGCTTTTCCATGAACGCGGTCGGACCCTCGATCGCATCTTTGCTCTTGAACACCGGCTGGCCGATCTTCAAGGAACGCGCGAGCGCCTCCTCGGCGGGCAGTCCGTCGTTGGTCACGAGCGACTTCTTGACTGCTTGCACTGCTACGGGCCCGCAAGCGGCAACGCGGTCTGCGATCTCGAGCGCCTTGTCGAGCGCACTTCCGTCGGGAACTACGTAGCCGATGAGGCCGTACTGATACGCCTCTTGTGCGCTCAGGCGCCGGCCGCTCAACAACATGTCCGCTGCGATTGTGTACGGGATTTGCCGTCGTAGCCGCACGCTCGAACCGCCAAGTGGGAACAAGCCGAGCGCAACCTCGGTGACGCCAAACACCGCGCTTTGCCCGGCGACGCGAATGTCGGTGCCTTGGAGAATCTCAGTGCCTCCGGCAAGCGCGTATCCTTCTACGGCAGCGATGAGGGGTTTCTTGGTCAGGTAGTGCCGAAGCAACGCTCGCCAGTGGATATCGGGGTCGTCTTTCATGCGGGCGAGCCACTCGTCCCCCGCGTCCCAGTTTCCGGTGGACATCGAGCCGAGGTCGCTGCCCGCGCAGAACGTCCCCCCCGCTCCGGTCAAGACGATGGCGCGAACTTCCGGATCCCCGTCTGCCTCTACCCAAGCGTCCGCCATCCGGACGAGCATCTCCATGCTTAGCGCGTTCCGTTTCTCGGGTCGATTGAAGGTGCAAATCGCCGTATGTCCTCGTTTTTCATACAGAAAATGGGGTTCGTTCATCGCCTGCGCTCCAACTTGTGCCTCGAAAGAGCTCGACTATAACGAACGTTACATCTAGGGGCAAGGCATGATGCACAGCAACACCGTACTCGGCCGCCCGCTCACCCTTCCGTGCGGCGCCACCCTGACCAACCGTATCGCGAAGGCGGCGATGAGCGAGCACCTGGCGACCAAGCGTCAGATGCCCGGCGAGCGTCTGATCCGGCTCTACAGCGAATGGTCGAGGAGCGGGGCCGCCATGCTGCTCAGCGGCAACGTGATGGTCGACCCGACACACCTCGAAAGCCGTCGGAACGTCGCGATGAAGCCGGACCTCGATGTCGACGCCTTTCGACGCTGGGCTCGGGCCGGCACGTCGGGCGGGAACCACTTCTGGATGCAGCTCAATCATCCCGGACGGCAGACGCCCGCGAGCGTTCATCCGGAGCCGTGCGCGCCGTCCGCTGGAGAAGCTGTGGACCTGTTCAAGCGAGCCGGCGCATTCGCTCCTCCGAGGGCGATGACCCTGGCAGAGGTCGATGCGTGCATCGAGGCCTTTGCTCGCGCTGCCGCGATCGCGAAAGACACTGGCTTTACCGGTGTCCAAGTTCACGGGGCGCACGGCTACTTGGTCAATCAGTTCCTGACTCCGCTGATCAACAAACGCAGCGATCACTGGGGAGGTTCCACCATTGCAGAGCGCGCGCGATTCCTGCGCGCCGTCATTCGCGCCATCCGAGATGCGGTAGGCCCCGATTTTCCCATCGGCCTCAAGCTCAACTCCGCCGACTTCCAGCACGGAGGCTTCAATGAACGAGAATCGATGCAGGTTCTCCAAATGATGCAGGAGGACACGGTCGATCTCGTCGAGATCTCTGGCGGGAGCTACGAGGCACGCGCGATGTTCGACGGCGCCCAGGAGCCACGGTCAAACGAGGTCTTCTTCTTGGACTACGCGGAGAAGGCGCGGGCACTCGTCGACATTCCGATGATGGTGACGGGCGGTTTTCGAACGCGGGCCATCATGGAAGAGTCGATCGAGTCGGGATGGCTGGATGTCGTCGGAATGGCACGACCCTTCACGAACAACACCCGCGTTGCCCAACAGCTACTGAGCGGCGAGATCGACAAGGCTCTGGACCCGCCGCCCGTGCTCGGGCTGTCGTGGCTGAAGGGCGCAGGCGCCGCAGCGATGAGCGTCGTTCAAATGGCCGCGATCGCGAACGGCCGCGATCCTACGGCTCGCTTCAGTGGTGCTCGGGCCCTAATTGCAGTCGCCAAACACGAGCTTTCGGCGCTCAAGCGTGCGAAGAAGCCGCATGGTTGATCTTGGCAACTGTCTGGTGACCGGCGCTGCTGGTTTTCTCGGAAGCCACCTCGTTCGGGGTCTTCTCGATGAGGGCTACACCGTTCGTGCGGTCATTCGAAACACTCCACTCCACCTCGAACACCCCAATCTCGAGATCGTCCGCGGTGCCGTCGAAGACGCCGAGCGCATGCTCGAAGTCTGCCACGGCGTCGACACCGTGTTCCACACGGTCGCCCAGCTTTCGCTACTCGGCGGCAAGGCAGCCTCCGAGAGTTATCGCCAATCCGCGTATGCAACAAACGTGGGTGGCGTCGAGAACTTGATCGCTGCATGCGCCGCGCACGGTGTGCGCCGCTTCATTCACACGAGCTCGGTCGACGTCTGCTTCAACTCCGAGGTCGATCTCGAGATGAACGAGCACACGCCGTACGCAACCAACATGAGTTGCCTTTACACCGAGACCAAGATCGCAGGAGAGAAGATCGTCCTTGCCGCCAACGGCAAGAACGGGCTTTTGACCACCGTGCTGCGGCCGGATGGCATCTACGGCCCCGGCAACAACGTGATGCTCGACGAGATGTTCACGCAGCTCATCAAAGGTCGACTCGTCGCTACCATCGGTTTTCCTGGCGCCGTTCATGACCACATCTATATCGACAACTTGGTGCACGCCGAGATCGAGATCGCCAAGCAGCTCGTCGCGGGAAGTCCCGTGTGCGGCAAGGCGTACTTCGTCACGGACAACCACCCCTTGCCCCTCTTCGAGTTCATGCGCCCGCTGATCGAAGGGCTCGGCTACGAGATGCCGAGACTCAACATCCCGTATCGTCCTGTGCTCGGCTTCCTGCGGCTGTGGCAGTACCTGCATTTCCGCATCGGGTTTCCGGCCCCGCCGTTCACGCCTCACGAGATTCGCAAGCTCGCGATCTCCCACAGGCCGAGCAGCGAGGCAGCGAAACGCGACTTCGGCTACGAGCCCGTCGTCACGCCCGAGGAGGCGATTGCCCGCTGCCTTGCGCATTACCGCGAGCGCCTCGACGACGCCCGAGCCCTTCAGGCGCCCACGACCTGAGCCGCTAAAGGTCAAAGATTCTAGGCTCTTGAGCTGAGCGCCTCAGTTTTTCTGGATCAATCCTTGAAAGCCGCTTGACCGATTTCGGGAAGGCCGCTAAAGAAGGCGTCCCTTTGCGGAGGAAGTTGGGGACGGGAACCAACAAAACGAAGTAGTTTTCAGGGCTTAGCTCGAAATCAGCTTCGTCAACGGTTCGCGAAAACACCTTCTGACGCTCTTTGACAATTTGCGAGAATACACGGGGCACTAGCTCAGGTGGTTAGAGCGCACCCCTGATAAGGGTGAGGTCGCTAGTTCGAGTCTAGCGTGCCCCACC
>JAHEEE010000040.1 GCA_024640845.1 Myxococcales bacterium
AACCGAATCCACTTCGGCGTCAGAATCTCATTCCAACACTCGACGAACCCAAGATTGTCGGAGGCAACATCAGTCATAGAAACGAGATTGCGCCTAGCCCACGAGAAATACAACACCTGGCGCATCACAGCTGCACAACGTGACGGGACGCCCAGGCGGCGAGGTGCTGACGGGTCTCGAAAAAACGCGATGGGGGTTTCACGGGACGGTCGACTTGCAGATGCGTTGAGGTCGCAATACACGGCCCGGAGAATCGGTCGCGACGCACGTGCTCGGGAGCGGGTCCCGCTCGGCCGACTCGATACGCCGATGTACGACTCGCCTCCCGCCCACTCCCTGTGCCGCGCATCCCGACCGATTCTCCTCCACACGCAAGTGCGGGAGCGCGAGCCCGAAGGGCGAAGCCCGGCGCGCATGCGCCGCCAAGGCAGAGCGAAGCGAGTGCCGCGGAGGGAGGATTACGCGGCGGGGGTGGGTGGGTGGATGTTACTAAACCTCCCGACGCCAATCGCGCCCTCCAGCCTCCCGACGAGCCTTAACCCAGCAGCGCGATCGCGGCGCCCACTGCTGCCAGTAGACCCAGCAACACCACCAACGTGATCCAAAGCCTGGTGCTCACCGGATCAGAAGGCTTCTCGGTCATCGATCAATCCGCGCCGCTAGTGGCTTCGTCGGTGCTTAGAAACACCTCGTGGATCGTCAGCTCGTTCGGGCCGCGGAACATCTCCTTGGGGGGGCGGTTGCGGTGGGCTTCGGCGAACTCCGGGCTCGTCGTCCACGCGACGAAATCGTCGAACGATCGCCACCACGTCTTTACCTCGTAGTAGCCGGAACCGGCGGGACCGCGCGTCCATTCACCCGTCTGATGGTCGAGCTTCATCGGTCGCGGGCGGTGCACTTCGTTTCGAACGAAGCCTTTTGCCTGGTCCACGAGATGAACGCGCTTTGCAAAGCGGTCCTCGAAATCGATTTCATAGCCTTCGGCCACGGGGATGCGGTTAGTCACGCAAATCATGGGCTAAGCATAGCCGCGCTTCCGGTTCAGCGCAGGTGCGCTAGAGAGACCCTATGGACCTCACGAAACCACGCGTGGTGATCGTCGGCGGCGGGTTTGCTGGAATTGCTGCGGCCCGGGCGCTGCGGCGAACCGAGGCCAACGTCGTCATCATCGACAGACACAACCACCACCTCTTCCAGCCGCTCCTTTACCAAGTGGCGACCGCGGCCCTGCATCCTGGGACGATCGCTGCGCCGATTCGGGGCGTGGTCAGCGGCCAGAAGAACTGCCGCGTTCTGATGAAGGAGGTCGAGGACGTCGATCTCGATGCCCAGACGGTCGTCCTAGGTGGCGAGCCCTACAGTTACGACTATCTCGTGCTCGCGGCCGGGTTCGAGACCAACTACTTCGGCAATGATGACTGGAAGAAGTTCGCCCCGGGCCTCAAAACGATCGACGAGGCAACCGACATTCGGGCGCGCTTCTTGTTGGCGTTCGAGCAAGCCGAGTTCGAGCAAGACAAAGCCGCCAAACGTGCGGCCCTGACCTTCGCCATCGTGGGGGCCGGCCCCACCGGCGTCGAGATGGCTGGCGCCCTCGCCGAGATCGCGGACAACGTCCGACGAGATTTCCGCTCGATCGACACGCGAACGACGCGCATCATCATTCTCGATTTCGCCGATCGCGTGCTCACCTCGTTTCCAGAAGAGCTCTCCGCGCGCGCGCTTCACGATCTCGAGGGCCTCGGCGTGGAGGTCGTTCTCAACACGAGAGTGACCGACGTCGACGAGAAGGGGTTGAGCGCAGAGACTCCCGAAGGTCCAGTTCGGATCGACGCCAACAACGTCTTCTGGGCTGCCGGGGTAAAGAGCTCTTCACTCACCCACGCACTCGGCGTCGAGTTGGACCGGTCCGGCAGGGTCGTCGTCGAGAGCGACCTCAGCATTCCCGGTCACGCCAATGCGTTCGTCGCCGGCGACATCGCGCTCCGGATCGACCCCAACACCGGCGAGCCGGTTCCTGCCGTCGCGCAGGGAGCCATCCAAGGGGGGGAGTTCGTCGGCAAGACCATCGCCGCGGAAATCAAGGCGCAAAGCCGAGGAGAAGCTTCACCGCCGCGAAAGGAGTTCATCTATCGCGACAGGGGCTCCATGGCGATCATCGGGCGCAACCGCGCGGTTGCACACATCGGAAAGCTCCGCTTCGGTGGATATCTCGCGTTCCTCTTGTGGGCGTTGATTCACATCCTGTTCCTCGTCGACTTCCGCAGAAAGCTCGTGGTGTTCGTCGAGTGGGCGTGGCTCTACTTCACCGGCGGGCGCGGCGCGCGTCTCATCACCGGTGAGGACCGCGTGCCCAAGATGATCAGGCCACCGCCCGATTTTCGAACCGTCGCCCGTGACTCGATACCTGGTAGCGGAGCCTCGATCGAACGGCCGAGGGACTATGCTAAGGACCCCGCGTGACCGATTGGCACCTGAAGAAGCATCCCACGTTCGGAGGCGTTCCTGGCCCCGTGCTCATCGTGGTCATGGACGGCGTGGGTTGTGGCGCGTCCAACGACGGGGATGCGGTCTGGCTCGCCCGCACGCCGACTCTCGACCGTTTGGCAGAGGTCTCGCTGACCACCCGGCTTTGTGCGCACGGCACGGCCGTGGGTCTGCCGAGTGACGACGACATGGGCAACAGCGAGGTCGGTCACAACGCGTTTGGCGCGGGCCGCGTCTTCGATCAGGGCGCCAAGCGCGTGCAGATGGCGATCGACAGTGGCGAGATATTCGAAGGCGACGAGTGGAAGAGGCTCGTTCGTAGGGTGAAGGAGAGTGGCAAGCCGATGCATTTCATCGGCTTGTTGTCGGACGGCAACGTCCACAGCCACATCAAGCACCTCTTCGCCATGCTCCGCCGCTGCAATGAAGAGGGGGTCCAAAAAGCGCGCGTGCACATCCTTCTCGATGGGCGCGACGTTCCCGAGACGAGCGCGCTCGAGTACGTCGAGGCTCTCGAAAAGGTCCTTCACGAGCTCAACGAACAGGGCGGGCGGGACTACCGCATCGCTTCAGGCGGTGGCCGCATGTTCATGACCATGGACCGGTACAATGCCGATTGGTCCATGGTGGAGCGGGGCTGGAAGCACCACGTGCTAGGCGAAGGGCGAGGGTTCTCGAGCGCGACCGAGGCCATTCAGACTCTCCGTGACGAGAACCCGGGCATGATCGACCAAGATTTGCTTGGTTTCATCATCGTGGATGAACATGGCGCGCCTGTCGGTCCCATCCGTGATGGGGCAGCCGTCGTGCTCTTCAATTTTCGCGGCGACCGAGCGCTCGAGCTCACGCGCGCGTTCACCGAGCCAGAGCTCAGCGAGTTCAACCGCGGTCCGATCCCCGACGTCGCCTTCGCTGGCATGATGGAATACGACGGCGATCTTCACTTGCCACGCCACTATCTGGTACAGCCGCCTTCGATCGATCGCACGATGGGCGAGTACCTCGCGCGCAATCAAGTCAGTCAGTTCGCCTGCAGCGAAACGCAGAAGTACGGTCATGTCACCTACTTCTGGAACGGCAACCGCACGGGCATGTTCGACGAGGTGTACGAGGAGTACGTCGAGGTGCCGAGCGACGTCGTCCCCTTCGAGCAGCGCCCTTGGATGAAGGCTGCGGAGATTACCGACGCCACAATCACAGCGCTGCGCAGCGGCGGCCTTCGCCACGGACGAATCAACTACGCCAACGGCGACATGGTCGGGCACACCGGCAATCTCGATGCCGCGGTCATTGCCGTCGAGGCGGTCGACCTCTCACTTGGGCGACTCATTCCGGTAATCGATAAGCTCAATGGCGCCCTCATCGTCACTGCAGATCACGGCAATGCCGACGAGATGTTCGAGATCGACAAGAAATCGGGCGATTTCAAGCGCGACCCGGCGGGGCATCTCAGGAACAAGACGAGTCACACGCTCAACGCGGTGCCCTGTTACATCTACACGCCCGGTAACGACTCTCTCTCGATCGATCCGCATGTCCAACATCCGGGGATCGCAAACATTGCCGCGACGACGCTGCAACTGTTGGGCTTCGAGCGCCCCGAGGGCTACCTGCCCTCGCTTCTCGCTCAGCGGTAGCGCAGGCGGAGCTTGATGCCCAGAAAGTCCGCGATCTGTTGTGCGTACGAACGTGGAATCAAGTTCAAACGCCCTTCGACCACCGCGCGTGCGCGCGCGTGCGGCTCGCCTTTGAGGGCGGGTAACACGATCTGGGTCCACTCGAACAGGGTTTTGCCGTTGGCGCCATTGAGGGCGAGGGTCAGAACCGGTTCGAGACGCTTCTGGTAGGCGACCGATGCCGTGCACAACGCTGCGAATGTTCGCACCAGACCGTCCTTGCCGACGTCGTTGGCCTGCTCGAAAGAGTTCTTCAGGACGTCGAGCTGCCGCGCCACGCGCGCCGGCGCGATGCGGGCGATCGCCGGCAGCGCTTCCGCGGAGGTCTGGACCACTCGCTTGTTCGAGGACGACACGCCTTTGGCGAACTTGGCGACCAGCGGCACCACGAGCTCGGGCTTCTCGGCGATGACCTCGCTCAGCACGCGAGCCGACTGGGTTGCGGCCGTGCGAGGACCCTCCATCATCGTCTCGCCGTGCTCGGCGAGCTTCGATTGCGGGCTCTCGTCGGCGAGAATCTTTCGCGCCGCCGCGGCCGCACCCCCGGACTTCTTGGCCGGCTTTGCCGGCTTCGCCTCCACAGTGTCCTCTTCCTTCGTGCTCTTCTTTTTGGTCGTCATTCGGGTCCTCGAAGTGCTTCAACGATCTGCGGCAGCGAAACTCCGTATCGCCAGGAGGTGCCTCGGTGTCCACCTTCGAACTCGTCGTAGTGGACAGGCAGCCCGTGCCGGAGCAGCGCGTCCTTCAGCAATCGCGCAGCGAAGTGTAGCCCGTGCTCATCCCTGTTGCCTGCATCAACGTAAATAAGCGACATCTCTTGCAAAGCGGGGGAAGACGCCTCGATCCGGTTCAGCGGATCGTGCTCGAGCCAGCGCGCCCAGACCTCGTCCCGGAGCCGGCCGGTGGCCGGGTTGATCGGCAGGTCGGCGAACGGAAAGCCTCTCGACGACGGGGAATACGCGGCCGAGGCGGCCAGTGTGAAGATCGCGTCGAACTGCGTCGCGTTCTGGGGCCCCGACATCGGAACCTCCTTGGCGAAGGCTTCGACTCCGCCGGCGAGGTCAAATGCGATCGCCGCGCTGGTGAGCATCGGGCGCATGCTGACCTCGAACGCGGCATCACCCGCGTGGCTTCCGATCACCGAGACCACGTCCGGTCGGTCCATGCCGAGCCGCAACGCCCCAAACCCCCCCGAGGATCGCCCGACGACCGCACGCGCCTGCCGATCGGCAATGGTGTTGAACTCCGCATCGACGAAAGGGAACACCTCGTCGGCCAAGTAGGTCTGATACCTCCCCGAGCCCTCGGAATCGATGAACTGCGAACCGCCCCAGCGATTGAAGCAATCCGGCAAGACCAGGATGGCCGGTCCGCACTCCCCATCTACGATCAGCTTGTCGAAGAGTTGCACGGTGTTGGGCGCCCACGGGCTCCACGCCGCAATGGAATGGTTGGTCGAGCCGAACCCTGCGAGCATCATGACGACGGGGAACCGACGCGTGCCGTCGTACCCCGGCGGCAGGTACACGTAGATGTCGCGTTCGTAGGGATCCCCGAGGGGATTGCCCTGAAGACACGCGCTCTCATGCGATGTGCGAACGACTCGGCCCTGCATCGGTCGTGTTCGCATAGCACATCGGGCTTCGGCTGAGGGGGACTCCTCCGCGCTTTTCGCTACATGCGATCGACAACGCCGATTCCGACTAGGTCGAGGCCCCGGCGGATTTGGCGGGCGGTCATCGCGGTCAGCCCGAGCCGACTTTCTCGCGTGGCGCCGTCGGCATCGAGAACGGGGCACTCCGCGTAGAAGCCGTTGAAAGCGCGCGAGAGCTCGTATACGTGCTCGCAAATGAGGTGCGGTTGGCTCGTGATCGCAGCCTGGTGGACGACGTCGGCGAATCGCATCAGGTGCCTGCCAAGGGTCTGCTCCGTCGGCGTTTCGAGTAATATGGAGGCTTCCGCGGCCGAGTCGTCCATGGTGAGGCCTCCTTTCGCGAAGATGGAGGCGCAGCGCGCATAGGCGTATTGAAGATACGGGCCCGCGTTGCCCTGAAACGAGATCATCTTGTCCCAATCGAACTGATAGTCGCTGAGCCGATTCTGGCGGAGGTCCGCGTATTTCACCGCGCCGATGCCTACGACTCGCGACACCTCGTCCATCTCTTCGGGCCGGACACGAAGCCGACCCTCCGCGATCCCTTCGTCGATTCGGGCGCGGGCTCGCTGCTTCGATTCTTCGAGCAGGGAAGCGAGCGTGATCACGTGGCCGCTTGCATCCCGGGTGCGCAGCGGCTTGCCGTCGCGGCCGAGGACGGTGCCGAAGCCGATGTGCTCGAGCGCCATGTCGACTCCGAGAAGCCTCATCGCCGCGAACAGCTGCTGAAAGTGCAGCCCCTGGCGGTTGTCGACCACGTAGAGCGCGCGGTCGGCATGGAGCGCGTTTGCGCGGTGAAGGACCGTGGCGATGTCCGTCGTCGAGTAGAGGAATGCGCCATCCTTCTTGCGCACGATGAAGGGGGTCTTCTGTTTGCGAAGGTTCTTGGGCGCGCTGTCGAGCTCGTCCCAGAAGATGCAAACCGCGCCATCGTCCTCGCGCGCGATTCCCTTGCCGAGCAGGGCGTCGACCACGCCGGGGAGGGCTTCGTGATACGCGCTCTCTCCGAGCCACACGTCGAACGACACATCGAGCTCGGCGTAAACTGCATCGAGAGCCGTCCGGCTCACCTCGACGAAGTGCTCCCAGAGCTTGCGATTGTCGGCGTCGCCGCTTTGTAGTTTCGCGAGCTCGGCGCGCGCTTGGTCGGCGAACGCTTCGTCCCTGCCTGCGCGCTCCGAGGCAAGCTTGTATACCCGCTCGAGCTCGGTGATTGGATCGGACTGAAGCGCCGCTTCCTCGCCCCACTCGCGCATGCCGACGATCAGCAGTCCGAACTGCGTACCCCAGTCGCCGAGGTGGTTGTCGCGCACGACGTCATGCCCGACGAACGAGAGGATACGCGAGATCGCGTCGCCGATGATGGTCGATCGCAGATGACCCACGTGCATCTGTTTGGCGATGTTCGGGCTCGAGAAATCGACGATGACCTTCTCTGGATCCTCGACGGGCGGAACTCCGTCCCGATCGAGGTCATGCAGCGCCTCAGTGAGCGTCTTGGCGATCCACGCGTTGGAGAGATGGATGTTGACGAAGCCCGGGCCCGCGACCTCGGCTTTTTCAATCGCGTCGATTCCCCGGAGGGCCTCCGCGATCGGTTGCGCGAGCTCTCGGGGCGGCCTGCCGAGCTCCTTGGCGAGTTTCATTGCCCCGTTGATCTGAAAATCGCCAAACTTCGGGTCGGTGGTCGGCCGTACGAGCGCCGGACGGGGCCCATCGAGGTTCAAAGCCCGCTGAATGGCTTCCGATCCGATTGTCTCCAAGTACCGCTCGAGCAGCATGGCCGGACCCTTACAAGCCAGACAGCCCCAGCGCCAGCCCGTAAAACCGATGCTTCGCATCGCCCACGGGCCTTCGGCGCCGGCGCGGAGCCCCGTGGTGACGAAGTCACTCCGCGGGGTCGGCGCCAGCGTCGGTGCAGCGGTGCCGCGCAATCAGGCAGGCAGAATTGCAGGATTCCGCTCTTGACCCAAAGACGCGCCGACCTCAGATCCCATTACAGCTGGCATCCATCAGGGCCGTCGCGCGTAATCCCGCTGCGGCTCGAGGGTGACCGCTTCGACCATTGGAGGCTGATGTGGCGCAAGCAATTAATCGCTACCGTGCGGATCTCAGGGATTTCCGATTTCTTTTCTTCGAGCAATTCGACCTGCCTGCCGTGCTCGGCAAAGAACCCTACGCGGAGTGGGGCGTGGAAGAGTGCGACATGGTACTCGACGAGGTCTACCGATTCGTTTGTGAGGTGACCGGGCCCCTCAACTCCAGCGGCGACGCGCAGGGATGCCGGCTCGAAAACGGCCGCGTGATGACCCCTGACGGTTTCAAGGACGCATGGGACAAGCTCTTCGAGGCCGGCTGGCGGACCATCGCAGCTCCCTCCCGCTGGGGTGGCCAGGACGCGCCGACGATGCTCGGCTCGTTCGTCGAGGAGATGCTCTGCGGCGCGAACACCGCGTTCACGATGTACACCGGCCTAACGCTCTCCGCTGCCGAGCTAATCTTGGAGTTCGGCACCGAGGAGCAGAAAAAGAAGTACGTGCCCAAGATGCTGAGCGGCGAGTGGACCGGCACCATGTGTCTGACGGAGCCGCATGCCGGCTCGGACGTCGGCTCGGCGTCGAGCGGCGCGACCCGCAACGACGACGGCACGTACAACGTACAAGGCACCAAGATCTTCATCAGCGGCGGCGACAACGACCTCGGCAAGAACGTGATTCACCTCGTGCTCGCCCGGATCGAGGGCGCGGAGCCAGGCACGAAGGGCCTCTCGCTGTTCATCGTGCCGCGCGTCCGCATCAACGAAGACGGCTCCCTCGGTGAGGAAAACGACGTCACCGTACCGTCCATCGAGCACAAGATGGGAATCAACGGCTCGGCGACATGTGTCATGAACTTCGGAGACGAGGGCAAGTGCCTCGGCGAGGTGGTCGGTGGTGTCGAGCACCAAGGGATTCGGCAGATGTTCCACATGATGAACGCCGCCCGCATCGGCGTCGGCATCCAGGGCCTCGCCGTGGCGGCTGCCTCCTACTTGAGCGCGCTCGATTATGCGCGCGAGCGAAAGCAGGGCGCGAGCGTCAAACAGTTCAAAGACGCCAACGCGCCCCGTGTTCCGATTCTCGATCATCCGAACATTCGGCGCGATTTGTTGGAGATGAAGGCGAGGGTCGAGGGCGTCCGTGCTCTGATCATGAAGCTTTCGAACCACGGCGACCGCCTCCGCGCGACACAGGGCAAGGACGACGAGTCCGAGGCGTACCACAAGGGACAGATCGATCTCCTCACCCCGCTGGTCAAGGCCTATGGAACCGACGCCGCGTTCGAGGTGTCTTCGAGCGCGATTCAGGTGCACGGCGGCCACGGCTACCTCCGTGACTACCCCGTCGAGCAGTACTGCCGCGATTCGAAGATCTTTCAAATCTACGAAGGGACCAACTTCATTCAGTCGATGGACTTGGTCAGCCGCAAGCTCGGCCAGGGCGGCGGCGCCAATACGCAGGCGTTCCTGACGGATATCCAGAGCTTCATCAACGAGAACAAAGACACCCCGGAGCTCTCGGGGGCCATCAAGCACCTCCAGGCTGCCCACGAGGCGGTCGCTACATCGGTCGCGCAGCTCACCGGCTGGTTCAAGGGCGGCAAGCTCGAGCACATCCCGCTCGCCGCGGAGCCGTTCCTCAGGATCATGAGTGAGCTAGCGGTCGGCTGGCTGCTCCTCGACCAGGCGTCCATTGCTCTTCGGAAGCTTCCCGAGACTTCGAAGACGCATCCGGATCATGCCTTCTACACAGGCAAGAAGTTCTCGGCGCTATACTTCGCCAACAACGTCCTCAGTACCTTGCCGAGCCGTGTGCAACATCTCAGTGCGATCGACACGCTTCCCGTGGAGATCCCCGACGAAGCTTTCGCGGCAGCCTGAGCGAAGGGGACGACCGACTCGTCAGGCATGAGCGGCCTACGCCTACCGCTCGGCTCGGCAGTCCGGACACACTCCGTAGAGCTCGAGCTTGTGGCGAACGAGCCTGAAGCCGTGTTTGGCGGCAACCTGATGTTGGAGGACCTCGATTTCGTCGTCCTCGAACTCGATGATTTTCTCGCACTCGACACAGATCAAATGATCGTGGTGCTCATTGGACCATGCCACCTCGTACCGTGAGACCCCGTCGCCGAAGTGACGCTCGAACGCGAGCCCGCATTCCTTCAGGAGCTTGAGCGTCCGGTAGACCGTTGCGTAGCCGATCCGCGGCTCCTGGAGGCGCACCTGGTCGAGAAGCTCCTCGATGGAGAGGTGCCCATCGCTGGCGAAAAACATTTCGGTGACCACCCGTCGTTGCTCGGTCGAACGCAGGCCGTGGCGGGCCATGTAATCGTTCAGGCGAGCGCGCAATTGCTCGACGTCATGTTCGGCGGTCGCTCCCATTCGAGGTCTATACTCCAAGCGTTCCTAAGGTAACATGCCGAGTCTGTCCATCCCTGTCGGAAATAGCGACTCCCGCTTCACCCGTTTCGGCTGGGCGATTCGGCTGTCTCCGATGCTGGTCGCCATCATTCTCGCGACGCTATGGCTGGCGGGGGCGCCCGCCGATGTCCCTGATCTCCGGTTCACCGCCCCGCTCGTCGCGCGACCCGGGAGCTCGATTGGCTTGCGAGCATGGCAGATCGATCGCGACGACGATGGATACCCTGTCGTCTTCGCTCCGGAAGTCGCAGTCGAGCTTCGCAATGATGCGGGTCTGACGGTCGCGCGTACGAAGCTTTCGAGGTCGCTCGTTCAGGGTGTGGAGGGAAGCCTCGGGATCCCGTCTGGCCTCGATGGTGAGCATTCGTTGATCGCACGCGCCGAGATCGACGGTCGCGCGCTCCAGGTCGATCGCGCGCTTCATGTGCGTCCGGGGATCGACTCACGTCGACCCGCGGGCCGAGAGGTCAATGCGTTCCAAACGTATGAGCTCGGTTCCATGCGCGTCGTCGATTCGAAGCGCGCCCCGGCCGTTCTCGATGTTCGCGCCGCTGAAGGCGTCTGCGTGCCCGATCTTCCCTGTACGCTCGTCGTATGGGTCGGCGATTGGGAGGGGCGGGTCCGAGCTCGCTCGCTTGCGGGGGTTCAGTTCGCAGCCGACACCGCACGCGCCTCGCGAGGATTCGCCCGCCTCCTTCCGACCGTGCGGGGACAAGAAGGGCGCGTTACGGTCGAAGCGATCGACGAGGACGGGGCCGTCCTCGCCGCGCGCGAGGCGCGCCTTCCCGTGCTGCCTGGTGGGCTCGTCGCTCGCGCGTCGGTCGATGCCGGATCGGTGCGGCTCGAATGGGAACAGCTCGGCGGACCGCAGCCTGTCTTGGTGGACATCTTTCAAGAGCATCGCTGGACCGGGGCGCGATCCCTCGTCCCCGGCCAGGGGAGCCTCGGCCGGCTCCCGCCCGGCGTCTGGCGGCTCCAGGTCCGGACCGACCTCTTTTCCGACAACACGGCCGCCGTGCTTTTCGCGGTCGTGACCGGCCCGACCGGGGGCGATCCCCTCCGCCTCGCGGCCGATTCGGTCCTCGCCGAGGCCGATCGCGACGGCTTGGACCCGCTGGCGATGTCAATCGTCGATGGCGCCTTCTCCGGCGACCAGGATGACGCTCTCGCGGCCCTCTTTTCCGTCCCGAGCTTCGACGTGGTTGCGATGGGTCCGGGTGTCAGCACCACGGTCGGTGTGGACGAGGCGTTGGCGTTCGCCCAGGAGCGTCGCCGCTGGTGGGCCGCCGCCGCAATCCTTCTTCTCGGCTTCGTGGTGAGCATGGTGCTGCTGCGCGTCGAGCTCATCGCACGAGCGGAGGCTCGCCAACTCCTCGAAGACCTGGGCGAGGGGGCGCCACTCCGCCGGGACCCCACCTTCGGACGCGGACTCTGGGCCTTCGTGCTCCTCGTGTTCATGCTGATGGCGGTGCTCGCGCTCTCTAAACGCTGGTTTTGACAGTCGTTTGCGCGCCTCCCCGGGGCGACCTAGATTGCAGCCGTGCTAAGTTCGGTCTTGAAGAAGGTGTTTGGCACCAAGCACCAGCGCGAAGTGAAGCGCATGCAGCCCATGGTGTCGGCGATCTCCGAGCTCGAACCGGAGATGAAAAAGCTGTCCGATGCCCAGCTCCGCGGAAAAACCGCCGAGTTCCGACAGCAACTCGACAACGGCGCGCCGCTCGATGATTTGCTGATCCCCGCCTACGCGGTGGCCCGGGAAGCCGGCAAGCGCGTGCTCGGCATGCGGCACTACGACGTTCAGCTCGTCGGTGGCATCGTCCTGCACCAGGGCAAGATCGCCGAGATGAAAACCGGCGAGGGCAAGACCTTGGTCGCCACGCTGCCGTGCTATCTCAACGGGCTCGAAGGCAAGGGCGTGCACGTCGTCACCGTCAATGACTACCTCGCGAGTCGTGACGCAGAGTGGATGGGCAAGCTTTACGGTTTTCTCGGGTTGAGCACAGGCGTGGTCGTTCCGGGGCAGAGCAACGCCGTCAAGAAGCGAGCCTACAACTGCGACGTGACCTACGGGCAGAACAACGAGTTCGGCTTCGACTACATGCGCGACAACATGAAGTTCAGCATCTACGACTACGTCCAGCGTGATCTGAACTATGCGATTGTCGACGAGGTCGACTCCATCTTGATCGATGAGGCGCGAACACCGCTCATCATCAGCGGCCCGGGCGAAACCGCGAGCGACAAGTACCAAGAGATCAACGAGATCATTCCGCGCCTTCGCGTCGAGGAACACTACGACCTCGACGAGAAGAACCGCAGCGTGACCCTGACGGAAGACGGCATGGAGCGCGCCCAAGAGCTTCTCGCGGGGCGCGGTCTGCTCGGCGGCGAAGGCGCGAATCTCTATGATCCGGTGAACCTCGAGACGCTTCACATCCTGCAGCAATGCCTCCGCGCGCACGCCCTCTACCACCGCGATCAGCACTACATGGTCGCTGATGACGGCAAGGTGATGATCATCGACGAGTTCACGGGTCGCGCGCTGCCAGGCCGCCGTTGGTCGGATGGGCTTCACCAGGCGGTCGAAGCCAAGGAACGCGTCCCGATTCAAAGCGAGAACCTCACACTCGCGACGATCTCGTTCCAGAATCTATTCCGTCTCTATCGCAAGCTCTCCGGCATGACCGGCACTGCCGACACCGAAGCGACGGAGTTCCACAACATCTACGAGCTGGATGTCGTGGTGATCCCGACGAACAAGCCGATCGCCCGCGTCGATGAGGAAGACCTCATCTACAAGAGCGAGCGCGAGAAGTTCAAAGCGATCTGTCAGGAGATCGAAGCCTCCCACAAGGCCGGTCAGCCCGTGCTCGTCGGCACCACCAGCGTCGAGAAGTCCGACGCCGTAGCTCACTTTCTCAACCGACGCGGGATTCCGCACAACGTGCTCAACGCCAAGCAGCACGAGCGTGAGGCGTACGTCGTTGCTCAGGCGGGCACGCCTGGCGCTGTGACGGTCGCGACGAACATGGCAGGTCGAGGCACCGATATCGTGCTCGGGGGCAACCCCGAGATGATCGCGCGCATGGAGGTCCTCGAGAACTCCACCGAAGAGTTGTTGTCGGATCCCGTTCGTCGGGACGCCGCGATCGCCAAGGCCACCGAGCACTTCATCACCAAGTGCAAGGAAGACGCGCAGCGCGTGAAAGATGCGGGCGGCCTCCGGATCATCGGCACCGAGCGTCACGAGTCCCGCCGCATCGACAACCAGCTCCGCGGCCGCTCGGGACGTCAGGGCGACCCAGGCGCATCGAGGTTCTTCCTCTCACTCGAGGACGACCTCATGCGCATCTTCGCAGGCGAGCGCGTCCAGGCGATGATGGACCGCCTCGGGATGGAAGAAGACGTTCCGATCGAGCACCGCTGGGTCACCCGGGCGGTCGAAAACGCGCAAAAGAAGGTCGAAGAGCGCAACTTCGACATTCGAAAACACCTGCTCGAGTACGACGACGTGATGAACCAGCAGCGCAAGAGCATGTACGCCTTGCGCAAGCAGGTTCTGCGAGGCGAGTACCGCAGCGTCCCCACGGATGAGGAGCGCAAGGCCGGCGTGGAGCCGGAGCCATTCGTCGACGAGGTCGACGCCGAGCTCGTGTCCCGCGTGGCCAAGGTGCTCGAGAACATGGTGAAGTTCCACGCATACCCGCTGCCAGACACGGGGTTGACTCAAGAAGAGGTCCCTGCGCACCGCAAGCGCGCGATGGAATCCGATCTGGCGTCGTTGACGGACGTGCGGGTCGAGCAGCTCGAAAAAGACATCTACCTGTGGTTCGGCTGCGTCGTCCCGCTCGAAGAGTACCGAAAGGATCCGGTCGGCGCGTACAAGTGTGTCGAAGACGCGGTCGGCATGTCGCTCTCCGAACAAAAAGAGCGCTTACTCGACTTGGTCGACGAGATCACGGTCACGATGACCGAACACGCGTGCCCGCCGGGCAAGCACTACGAGGACTGGGACCTCGATGGGCTCGAGCGCGCCTACAAAGAGCAGTTCGGGATCGAAGCGACGGGGATCCGAGAAATCACCGATCGCGACGAGCTTCTCGCCAAGCTCTACGGCGATGCGGAGGCCGTGCTCGTTCGCAAGGAAGAGGAGTTTGGTACGGAGAATTTCCTCCGCTTGTTCCGCGACCTCTACCTGCAAGACATCGACAAGCAGTGGATGGACCACCTGCAAGCGATGGATCACCTCCGCGACGGAATCGGGCTGCGCGGCTACGGCCAGCGTGATCCCAAGAAGGAATACCAACGCGAGGGCTTCGATATGTACCTCGAGATGGTACAGAGCGTGAAGTCCTCGGTCACCGCATCGATGTTCACCGTCGAGCGCGCCGGCGAGGAAGAGCTCAGGCAGCTCGAGGAACGTCGTCGGCAGGCCACCGAGAGGCGACAACGCCAGATCCGCGCCACGCACCAAGGGGAGGCCGGGCCCGAGGGCGGCCGCCAACAACAACCTGGCTTGAGCCGTCGGCAGCGCCGCGCCGCGGCAGCGCGAGATCGCCGCGCCGGGGCTGGTGTGGCCGCCCCGCCGCCACAGCCGGCCCCGCAGCAGGCGACGGTCATGCGAGAGCGTCCGAAGCTCGGCCGCAACGACCCCTGTTACTGCGGCAGCGGCAAGAAATACAAGAACTGCCACTATCGCGAAGACCAGGCCGCGGCCTCGCCGCAATAACCCTCATCTGATACTAGGCAGGCTATGAGCGGAAGGGTGAAGGGATTTCGCTTCGCTGGGGTGCACGGCGGAGTCAAGAAGGGCGACGCGCTCGACATGGGGCTGATCGCAGCGGACCAACCCGCGACCGCCGCCGGTGTCTTCACGCAGAATCGCGTGCGCGCAGCCCCGGTCGTCATCAGCGAGCGACGGCTTCTTGGGGGTGCGTGCCAGGCGGTCCTCGTCAACAGTGGGAATGCCAACGCATGCACGGGGAAGCAAGGCCGGCAGACGGCGCTGGCGCTGACCCGCACCACGGCGGCCGTGTTGGGCGTGCCGCAGGCCTTGGTCGTCCCTGCGTCGACGGGGGTCATCGGCGTGCAGCTACCTGGCGAGACGATGATGGCTTCGATCGTTCCACTGGTCGATGACTTGTCCGAGGGCGGCGCCGCTCGTTTTTCCCGCGCGATCATGACGACCGACCGGGGCCCGAAGGTGGCTCGAGCCGAAGTCAAGGTCGGCTGGACGACGTGCCGTGTTCTCGGCGTCGCGAAGGGCGCCGGGATGGTCCACCCCAACATGGCGACCACCCTGGGTTTCGTGATGACCGACGTATCGATCGATCGCACGACGCTGCGCCGGATGCTCGTCCGCGCCGCGGAACACACGTTCAACCGCGCGACGGTCGATGGCGACACCAGCACCAACGACGCGATCTATGCGCTGGCCTCGGGCGCGGCAACGGACCGCCCGGTCGTTGAAAAGAGCGCCGCCGGCAGTAGGTTCGCACAAGCCCTCACGGAGGTCCTCGAAACGCTTGCAAAGAAGGTCGTATCCGACGGTGAGGGAGCGGAGCACCTGGTCCGGATCGAGGTTCGCGGCGCCAAGTCCGACGCCGACGCCGTTCAGATCGCCCGAACGGTCGCCTCTTCTCAGCTGGTGAAGACCGCGCTGCACGGCTGTGATCCGAACTGGGGCCGGATCCTCGCTGCCGCGGGGCGATCGGGCGCGGTTTTCAATCCTGATCACGTCTCGATGAAGATCGGGCAGGTCTCGGTTTTCGAGGACGGAGTACCGATCATGACACCGAAAACCGAAGCGAAAGCCGCCACCGCCATGAAGCGTCGCGAGTACGTGATCACGCTTGTCGTCGGACGTGGGCGCGGTCTCGGTCATTATTGGACCTGTGACCTCGGTCACGAGTACGTTCGGATCAACGCCGACTATCGGACCTGATCCAAAGCCATGCTCCGCAAATCGATTCTACTTCTCGCGTCGCTCCTCGCGCTCCATACGACAGCGGACGCTGACCAAAACGACCAGGCTCCGCCGGAGGCTCAGGCTGCCCCGGCGCCGCCCAAGCCCCTGTGCACTCGAAGCGAGAAGCTCGAGGAGGTGGCCCAAATCCTCGCAGACTTGCAACACATCCCGCCGTCTTCCGAGCTCGTTCAGACCGCTCGCGAGCAAGGTGTCGATGCGAACCCGGTGTACGCGAAGTTCGGGGTGGGCGGCGAGGTAGCGAGCTTCAAGGCATGGGTCGAGGATCTCATCGAAACCGCTGACGCGCCTTTGATCTGCGGCCGTGCGAGCTCCGGTGAGCGCGTCGTACTCGTCGCTGCGGTCAGGGCAGGGGCCCTCACACCCGAGGGAACGAACCGTCTCCACGCCGAGGTCATCGAGGACTTCCGCGATCCGTATCTCATGGTGCGTGATCCCGATGGCGCGTCTCGACGGGTTGCCGTCGACGGCGAGGCCTATGGGTCGACGATCACGCTTCCGGTCGAGTGGGGAAGGCCGCTCTTCGTTCAGCTCGTCGCCACCGGCCCGAACGGTCCCCGCCCGGTTGCCGAGCGCTGGATCGGAAAGATCCCGCAACACACACCGGTTCAGGGAGGGTCACAGTCGCCGGAAGCCTGGCTGATGCAGGTTCGGCGCTCGACCGGCGCGCGGACCGTGCGCACCAACCGCCTGCTCAGCAAGGAGGCCACGAGCCACGCGCAGCACGTCTGCGACTCCGGCAAGCTGGGTCACGAGCTCGATCCGGACGGCGACCCCGAGGCTCGGCTGCTCAAACGGGGGATTCAGGCGCGGGTCGTTGGCGAGGCGGTCGCCAGGGCTCGAACGATGCGGGAGGCGCTTCACGCGATCGAGGACAGCCCGAGCCACCGCATGACCGTCACCGATCCACGATTCACCGACGCTGGCTTCGGCGAAGCAAAGGATGACAAGGGTCGCACCTGCGCGGTCATTCTGCTTGCTTCCTGGCCGCGCAAAGCCCCCTAGAGCTCAATCAGAGCTCGAGCTTCTGCTTTTTTGGCGGTTCGAGGCCGATTGGTAGATCGCGACGAACACCTGCGCGAGGGCTAGGCCGGCAATGATCGTACCGACCGCGCCCGTCAGCAGTGCCGCGATCGTCGGTCCCTCGATGCTCGCTGCGCGCCCCGCGATTGGCCAGACCTCGCTCGCGATGAGCAGACCCATGTCGATGCCGTACAGGACCAGAAGCGCCCCGGCCCAAACGTGTGCGCCCCCGCGAGTGCTGCTCTCCATGAACGCCATCAGCGCCAGAAGCCCGATGAGGCCGAAGCCGATGTGCGAGGCCGCCGGCGCCCAAGATTGCCAGTGCCCTTCCAGCATGACCAGGCTCTCGGGGCCGCCAGAGACGACGAACCAGGCGCCCAGGGCCGACACACCGAGGGCGACTGCGAAGCGTGAAAGCCGCGCACCCCGGTAATAGGCGCGAAACAGGAGAGCCCCGCTCAACAGGATCGTGGCTCCCGCCAAAATGACTCCCTCGGGAGACAGGTCGTGGACGTTCTGCTGCCAGAGCGCGACGCCGGTGGCGACCGCCCCACACAATCCGAGGGAGATCGCGCGGGCCCTGTAGGACAGCGGCGTGAGCGCCAGGGTGCCCATCATGATGAGCAGCGCCGCGGAGACGAATGTCAACGGATGGACACCACCCGCCCACGCAGCAGCGACCAGCCCGATCGTGCTCAGCGTCACCGCAACGACACGAAGGGTGTTCGCCCCGGGGCTCGAGGGCCGCATCTGTTCGCGAAGCAGATCGGAGGCGAGAATCGGCGGTCCGGGCGGGGCCGGCATGTTCGGGAGGCTCTTGTCCCGCTCAGGCAGGGCAGGCCGCGGCTGCTCGCCGGACGGCTCGGATGGCTCCTCGCTGGGAGGGAGGCTACCCGTCTGGCGGAGCCTTTGCTCCGAGAGGGTCCCGTCCTTGCGGCGGTGCAGTGGCAAGACCGGCGCTGGTTCGCTCGTCTCGCGCTCGCGAATGGCCGTCTGATTGACCTTGGTGTGTCCGATATCGGAAGGCTCTGCTTCTACGGGGTCCGACAAGGCGACGACCGCCATGGCGCGCGCAGAGGTCGCGCTCCCCGCGACAGGCGGAAACGCGCCGCTCAGTCGCTCGGGCCCCGACTGGACGCCGCTCGGGCGCCGGCCGTGCGCAATCGGCACGACGGGTTTGGCGCCGGGAACCGGCTCGCCGCAGGTTCCGCAGAAAGCATCGGTTCTTAGGACTTTAGCGTTGCAGCTTTTGCACGTTGGCATTGGGCCCGGCCTATCCGGTGCTCAGATCATACGCGGGACCGGCGGCCAACTTCAACCTACCGGGTGTGGGGATGTGTGCAGGCCGCGCTCCGGAGTTGGTGTGTCGAAACCACGACATCGCGTGCGGGTCCATGACAGAAATGTCCTACCAATCACCCGCTCGCTGAGAAAACCTCTGGCTTTTTTCTGCAAGAACGAGTTGGCACTGCGATTGCAATGGACTCGCTCACTTGCTTAAGACCCACGCCGCGCACTTTCCAGCTTGCCCGGCATCCGCGTGGCGGTGGGTCGTCCTTTACTCCGTAAAACTCAGGTTCTTACGGCTTAACTTATCACCTAGCTTATCATTCTAGCATCGATTCTTTCGTTTGAAATGGGTCACCTTCGGGGGACCCATTTTGCTTTTAAGCCCCGCTCGGGTGGGGTGGTGGGGGATGGAACCCCGCTCGGGTGGGGTGGTGGGGGATGGAATTAACCGAAAAACGGCCCACCCGGATGCAGGTGGGCCGTCGATAGGGGCGCTCAGCAGAGCGCGGCAGGGCCGTGCTTCAACCGACCGACTCGAGGGCGTCTTTCGCCCAAAGCTTTTCCTTCTTCAGCTGGTGCAGCTCCAGCTCTTCACTCGGTGTCAGGCTCATGCGACTGTCGAGGGCTGCGACGCGCGCGGCCAGCTCGGCATGTTTCTTTTCGAGGTGCGATCGCGTGCGATCTTCGGGAATGATTCGAGCGTGCTGCTTGGACATGTCACCTCCAGGTGCGGACGGAGTTTCAAAGCCAAGCCAACGCGGGCGCACGGAACGCCAACGCTCTTAGTCTAAGGTTATGGCCGCAAATGATCAATCCCACTTTCGGGGATATGTGGTCGACTTGTGTACGTTTCCGCAGGGTGAATACTGCCGGCCCGGGAGCGTTGTACACATTGATGACCTCGAGAGTTTTGGCGATCGGCCTTTGTTTTGCCGTGGTTTCGCCGGTGGGGCGCGCCCTCGGGCAGGAGAAAGCGACCCCCGACGCGGCCGCGATCGTCGCGTTGGTGCAGACCTTCTACGATCAAACGAAGACCCTGCAGGCGGACTTCGAGCAGACGCGCTACACGCGCCTCTACGATCGCTACGACTACGCGAAGGGGCAGGTCGCATTCAAGAAGCCGGGCATGATGCGCTGGGACTATTCCATGCCAAACCAGCAGGTCTACGTGAGCAACGGGAAGAGGCTGCTGATCTACCAGCCCCCCGAGGAAGGCGAGAAGCGCGGCCAGTTGATCGATCGTGACCTCGACGACGATCAGCTCCCGTCGGCGTTTTCATTTCTCACGGGCGGCGGGGATCTCGACAAAGACTTCGAGGTGCGTCTTCTCGAGTACGACGACGACAAGCTCAAGGACGGCTATGTGTTGCAACTCATTCCGCGGAAACCGACGCCAAACTACGAGCAACTCGTCTTTTACGTCCGTGCGCTGACGAACGATGGAAAACGCGCCGGGGTGGTGCAAAGGGTCTTGATCATCGACTCGGCCGGCAACCGCAACCGCTTCGACTTCTCGAAGATCAAGTTCAACCGCGACATACCGGACAAGCGCTTCAACTACCGTCCGCCGAAGGGGACAGAGCGCGTCACGCCCTGAGAGCATCGATGGCGTCGGCGAGCGCTGCCGGGTCGTTCGGCGCCACCAGCCGGATTCGTTCATTCGGCTTCAGCGCGTCGGTGATGGCGCCAACGCGCGTGGCTACGATCGGCAGGCCGTAGGAACGCGCTTCCATCAGAACGGTCGGGAGACCTTCCCCCGGGCGGGACGGCACGAGCAACGCATCGCATCCGCGAAACAGTGCTTCTTTGTGCGCACCTGCGACCCAGCCCTCGAACTTTGCATCGACGCCGAGGCGTTGGGATAGCGTCACGAGCCGGTCGCGCTCGGGACCATCTCCAGCGATTCGGATGTGGACGGGCTCGCTGAGGTTGGCGGCCGCCTGCAGAAGCTGATCGACGCCTTTGACCGGAACGAGCCGTCCGAGGAATAGAAGCGTGAAGCGGTCGAGGCCGAGGGCGCGGCGGGCCGTCGCGCGGGTGAACCCCGCTTTGCCTGGCGATTCGATCGGCATGGGGCCGAGGTGCGCCGCGACGCTCGATGGGTCGAGTCTCGCCATTTCGAAAAATCGATCGCGATGAGTGGCGCTCAGAAACCAAAAGGCGCTGGTGCCCCCGGCGATGCGACCGGCGATGCGGGCGCCACCGGGCACCATCCCGAGCCATCGCAAGTCGGTCGCGTGGCAGATGCAGAGATGGCTGCGGCCTCGAGCAACCATCGAGGCGACCCATCCGCTCGGCAGGCACCAGGAGCTCACCAGCAGGTCGCAATCATCGAGCGCGCGCGCCGCAGAAACCAGCAACGAGATCGAAAAGCTCGCCGCCCCCACCCACCGAAGTGGGTGAGCGCGGAGGTTGTCTGGTGCGCCGGCTTGGTAAAAGGTTGTCTGGAGCCTTCGTGGCCGGACGTAGGAGACCCACTCCACTTCGATTCCGGGCCATCGTGGTGGCGGTCGCACGCGGGCGGGCGCCGGCGCGAGGACGCGAACCTCATGTCCTTGTGCGACGAGGCCGCGGGCGAGTGTCAGAAGAAATGCGCCGCTGTGGTCGCCCTCGAAACGCGGAAACCCCGTCGTGACTAGGCCGACTTTCACCGACCGCTCACTCCACGGTGACGGTCTTGGCGAGGTTTCGCGGCTGGTCGACGTCCGTACCTTTGTGGTCGGCGACGCAGTATGCATAGAGCTGCAGGGGCACCACCGTCAGGAACGGACTCAACACCTCGTGCACGGGGGCGACCTCGACGAAGGCGTCGCAAAGCGACTGTGTCTGGGCGTCGCCCGCGGTCGTCACGCCGATGATCTTCGCCTCCCGCGCGCGCGCCTCTTGAAGGTTGCTGCAGACGCGTTCGTGGTGGCGGTCCTGGGGAGCCAGCACGATGACCGGGACCTCTGCATCGAGAAGCGCGATCGGCCCGTGCTTCATTTCGCCGGCTGCATAGCCCTCCGCATGCACGTAGGAGATCTCCTTGAGCTTGAGCGCCCCTTCGAGCGCCATCGGGAAGCTCAGCCCACGACCGAGGAAGAGCACGTCACGTGCGTTCGAAAACTCGCGGACCATGTCGCTGATCTTCTCGTGCATGGCTTCGAGTCGCTCCTCGATCTGGTGCGGGATTCGCACCAGCCCCTCGACGATTTCCCTAGCCTCCCCCTCGCTCAGGGTACCCCGACGGCGCGAAAGCCAGATGCTGAACATCAAAAGGTTGGCGAGCTGGGTCATGAAGCACTTGGTCGAGGCGACGCCGATTTCGGGGCCGGCGTGCGTGTAGAAGCTTGCGTCGGCCATGCGCGGGATCGCGCTGCCGTTGACGTTGGCAATCGCCAGCACCTTGGCGCCGCGCGCTTTGGCCTCTTTGGCGGCCATGAGCGTGTCGATGGTCTCACCGGACTGACTCACGGCGATGACCAGATCGCCTTCGCCGATCACCGCATCGCGCCCGCGGAACTCACTGGCGAGCTCGGTGATGGCAGGCAACTTCGCGAGCTCTTCGATCCAGTACCGGCCGGCGATGGTGGCGTGATGGCTGGTGCCGCATGCCAACAGGATGACTCGCCGGATCGCCTTTGCGTCTTCGTCGCTGAGGCCGATCTCGGCGGTCTCGACGTCGGCGCGTTCGCGGTCGAGCCTCCCGCGCATCGTATCTTCGAGCGCGCGGGGTTGCTCGAAGATCTCCTTGAGCATGAAGTGCTTGTAGCCGGCTTTCTCGGCCATCACGGGCGACCACGAGATCTTGCGCGAGCGGCGGTTCACGGGTTCGCCCGCAAGGGTCGACAGCGAGAAACCGTCCGGATCGAGGACGGCGATCTCACCGTCCTCCATGAAGACCATTTCGTTGGTGTACGGCAGGAGGGCGGGGATATCGCTTGCGCAGTACGTCGCGTTTCGCGAGACGCCGAGGACCAACGGGGACGAGCTCTTGGCCACCACGATGCGGCGAGGCTCCGCCTCGGACACCACAGCGATGGCGTAGGCGCCTTCCACCTGTGCGAGCGCGCGGCGAATCGACGTGAGCATATCGTGCCCCGCCCGCGTTTCCCGATGGATCAGGTGAGACACGATTTCCGTGTCGGTGTCGCTCGTGATCGTGAAGCCTCCCTTCTCGAGCTCGGCCCGAAGTCGAAGGTGGTTCTCGATGATGCCGTTGTGGACGACCGCGATCGGTCCCGCGACGTGCGGGTGTGCGTTCACCTCCGAGGGGCGGCCGTGGGTTGCCCAGCGGGTGTGTCCGATCCCCACGCTTCCCTGAAGGGGCCTGTCGAAGAGCGCCTTCTCGAGGTTGCGAAGCTTGCCGACGGCCCTGACGACCTCGATGCCGCTTGCCTCTTGGATGGCCACGCCCGCGGAATCGTATCCGCGGTATTCGAGGCGCCGCAGCCCGTCGAGCAGGATGGGCGCAGCCTCTTCGTTACCTACGTACCCGACGATTCCGCACATGGTTTGACTTTAGTGGACGGGGCTGCGGGCTGCACCTGTTCCGGTGGTTCTTTCGTCCTTGAACCGTGCTTTGACTTCGCCATCGGGTGACACGACCGTCACCGGGCCGAATTGGCCGAGCGACGGCGCGAAATCAGCGGCCTGGCCCACGATCACGACGAGCGCGTCCTTGGGGCGGATGTAGTTGCGGGCGACGTAATACGCCTCGGATGCGCTGGTTTTACGGATCCACTGCCGGTAGTTGTCCCAGTAGTCGCTTGGAAGGCCAAACGTCCGTAGTTGGACGACGAGATCGGCGAGCTTGCCCGGCGTATCGACCTTGAGGGGGAACGAGTCGCTCAGGTAGCGCTTGGCGTTTTTGAGCTCCTCTCCCCCCGCGGGTTCCTGATTGATGCGCTCCAGGTGTTCGAGCAACGCGCCAACGGCTTCGGTCGTGACCTCGGTTCGCACCGATGAGTATGCAACGAACGGTCCGATGTCGACGCGTTCGGCGACCGCGCTGTATGCGCCGTAGGTCAGGCTGCGCTTCTCGCGAAGGTCCATGAAGAGCCTCGACGCCGCGGAGCCGCCGAGGACCTGATTGGCGACAAGCAGCGGAATCCACTCGCGTTCAGCTCGACGAATCGCGAGATTCCCCATGTAAATCACCGACTGTACCGAGCCTGGGCGGTCGACCACGAGGATGGTGCGATCGGTTGGTTTCGGTGGGTCATCGTATACAGGCACCGCTCGACTGCCCGCCCTCCAGCCACCGAGTGTCTCTTGGCCGACCTCGGCGACGTGGTTCGGGTCGACCTCGCCGGCGACGACCAAGAACGCGTTTCGGCCCACGAAATGGCTCCGGTGCCATCGAACCAGGTCCTCTCGGCGGACGCGCTTGACGGCCTGCGGCGTCGTGTCGACCCTGGCGTAAGGGTGCTCGCCGTAGAGCACGCGATAGAACTCTCTGCGGGCGATGTACTGAGGTTCGCGCTCGGACAACGACAGGCGATCGAGCTCGCGTCGCTTGAGCTTGGCGAGCTCGCTCGTGCTGAACGCCGGCTTGCCCGCTACCTCGGCGAGGATGCCCATGACCACGTCGAAGTGCTCCGCCAGCGCACGTACACCGACGTACGTGTTTTCCTCGTCGGAGCTGGTCCACAGATCAGCACCGAGGAACTCGATCTTCTCGGCGATTTCCGCGGCAGTTTGGTTCACGGTGCCCTCTTTGAGCATCTGCGCGACCAGTCCGGAGAGGCCGGGGAGTTTCGCCGGATCCGACTCCGCTCCGCTTCGAATGACGAGTGTGGCGTAGACCACCGGCAGTGGCTCGGTGACGATCGTGTTGACCTGCAGCCCGTTTTCGAGGTTGGCGATTTGTACTGGCGGAAGCTCCAGGTTCTTCGCCGCGGTCGGAGGGGGTGGCAGCTCGCGGTCTGGCTCCGCCTTGACCTGAGCGTCCTTGGCGGTTTCAGGCTCGGGAGCCTCTTTCGAACACGCCGCGAGCAGCAGAGCTGCTGAGACGCACAGGACAGCGAAACGGAATCGAAACAACATCACTGTCCCTCCCCGGTGGGCGCTTCGCCCGGCAAGACGTTCAGCACCGTTCGGTTCGTGGCGTCGAAATACTGACCTGCCACGCGCTTGATGTCCTCCGCGGTGACCGCGAGGTAGTGATCGAGCTCCAGCTTGAGGAGGTTGGCATCACCCCAGTAAAGCTCGAACTCGGCGAGCCGTTGGGAGCGTGCCATGTTGGATTGAAGCCCGAATACGAACGTTGCGCTGACCCGGTTCTTGGCTTTTTGCAGCTCGCGCTCGGTCACACCTGCGTCGGCGATCGACTGGAGCTCTGCATAGATGATTTCTTGGGCGGCTCTTGGTGGATGGCCGCTCGCCATCACGGCCCACGCGCTGAAGAGGTCGGGGCCACGACGGTCATCCGTGCCGACCGCGACCTCCTGGCAAATCTCCTCCCTCTTCACGAGGCGCTGGTAGAGACGGCTCGATTCCCCGTCGCCCAGCACGAGCGCGAGCATCTCGAGCGCATAGTGATCCGGCGTGCGACTGGTCGGGATGTGATAGGCGAGGTGAAACGCGGGGAGCGTGGCGTTGGCGTCATACATCGTCTCCGTCTGCTCCGCGGCTTGCTCGGCCGGAGGTGGTGCGCCGAAGGTCGGGGTCTGGCGCGCCGGGATGTCGCCAAAGTACTCGGTGACCAACCTCATGGCCTCCTGCGGGTCGAAGTCTCCGGCGATGCTGATGACCGCGTTGTTTGGCGCGTAGTACGTGTTGAAGAACTCCTGGACGGCCTCGAGGGGCGCGTCGACCAGGTCCTGCATGTCGCCGATGGTCGAGTGCGCATACGGCCAGTAGTCGCCATAGGCGAGCTCGTTGATGCGGAGCATGCTCGGCACGTACGGTTGATTGTCGATGCGTTGACGACGCTCCTCCATCACGGTCATTCGTTGGTTCTCGAAGTTGTCTTGGGTCACCGCCAGCGATCGCATTCGATCGGCTTCGAGCCACAGGCCAAGCCCGAGCTCGTTCGAGGGCAGCGTCTCGAAGTAGTTCGTGCGGTCGTTGCTCGTCGTGCCGTTCGCGCTGCCGCCTCGATTGATGATCAGACTGAAGTGCTCGCCTTTGCCGACGTTTGCCGAGCCCTGAAACATCATGTGTTCGAAGAGGTGCGCGAAGCCCGACCGGCCTTTGACCTCGTTCCGAGAGCCGACATCGTAGTAGACGGAGACCGCGACGGTCGGAACCGTGGCGTCTTGGTTCATGACAACGCGGAGGCCGTTTTCGAGCGTCGCCCGGCTGACCTGCAAGTTGGAGAGGGCGGTCGCGCTTTGCTCGGCGCCCGCGCGTTCCGCCGCCAATAGCGTCGCGACGGCCACGAGCACCCCCAGTGCTGTTCCGATCAAAACCCGGCTCATGTGACTCCTATCAACAAACAAAGCTTGGAAAAACTTCCAGAGGCGCTACCACATACCACCTGGGGAGCAAAGCGGTTGACGCGTTCGGGGGTTTTGCGAAACTCCCGGGCCCGCATGACCGCCGCCATCCTTTCGATCGGGACCGAGCTCACTCGTGGTGAGCTGATCAACACCAACGCAGCCTGGTTGGGTGAAGAGCTCACCAAGCTAGGCTTCGACGTCACCGAGCACGCGACGGTCGACGACGACCTCGATCGAATCGTGACCTTGGTAAGGCGTTTTTCCGAAAATCACCGAGTCGTCATCGCCACCGGCGGTTTGGGTCCGACATCGGACGACCTCACGACGGAGGCTGCGGCCAAGGCAGCCGAAGTGGGCCTGCGTCGCGATGAACGTGTGGTCGAAGGCATTCGTCAGAAGTTCAAGGCGTTCGGGCGCGTGATGCCGGAATCGAACGCGAAGCAGGGCGACTTTCCACTGGGAGCAGACGTGTTGCCAAACGCGATCGGCACGGCGCCCGGATTCGCGATGACGCTCGGGGGTGCACGCCTCTTTTTCGTGCCCGGTGTGCCGCGCGAGATGAAACACATCTTTCGCGAATCGATTCTGCCGGCGGTTGCGCCGCTAGCCGAACGCCGAACCCATCAGGTGCACATCCGCACGTTCGGCATGACCGAATCGGGGGTCGCTCAGGCGGTCCGGCATCTCGAAACGGAGCACGAGGGCCTCACGCTCGGATACCGGGCGCACTTCCCCGAAATCGAGGTGAAGGTCCACGTGCGCGCCGCAACCGCCCATGACGCGACCGAGCGCGCCGAGGCGATCGCCTCGGAGGTGCGGAGGATTCTCGGCGACGCGGTGTTCGGAGGCAAAGAGGACTCGTTCGGAGAGGTCGTCGGCGCAGCGCTTCGAGACAAAGGCAAGACCTTGGCCGTGGCCGAATCGTGCACGGGTGGGCAGGTTGGCGAGATGTTGACGCGCTTTCCTGGGGCCTCGGACTACTTGCTCCTCGACGCCGTGGTGTACGCCAACAGCGCAAAGGAAGCGGTCCTCGGCGTCAGCCCGGAGCTGCTGCGGGCGCACGGGGCGGTGAGCGCCGAGACGGCGGCCTCGATGGCCGAGGGCGCACTTCGAGTCGCGCGGGCCGACATCGCCGTCTCGATTACAGGCATCGCCGGGCCGGGCGGGGGAACCGAGGACAAGCCCGTCGGGACCGTGTTCTTTGGTCTGGCGCGCAAAGGCGAGCCGACGATCACCAAGCATCGAACCCTCCCATGGGGCCGTGATCGGGTGCAGACGCTGTCGGCCTACGTGGCGCTCGAGCTCGTGCGTCGAGCAGTGCTTGGCCGTGATTTGAACCTCGGTGAGCGTTGAGCCGCCCCGAGGTCTCCGGACGGGACGATCATGGCGCGCGCCTTCCACCCGAAGCGCCGCATGAGCTCGTCGGGAGGTCTTCTTCGATTTCGCGCACGGGCCTAGTCGGGGTAGGGTATGGCCTTATGCAGGGGTGGGGGCTTTTGCCGGGCGCTTCGCCTCGCGCAAACTTGACTAAGCGAAGGAACCCGACTAGACGGGTGTTCAGGTAATTGACCGCAAAGGAATCCGCGCCATGGCCGACTCGAACCGCGAAAAAGCCCTCCACCTAGCCCTCGGAAGTATCGAAAAAGCCTACGGAAAAGGCTCGATCATGCGTCTCGGGGACTCCGACGCCAAAATCCAGGTGCCTGTGATTTCGACCGGGGCGATCTCCCTCGACCTCGCGCTCGGCATCGGCGGGTATCCGAGGGGCCGCATCGTCGAGATCTACGGCCCGGAATCGAGCGGCAAGACGACCCTGACGCTCCATGCGATCGCCGAGGCTCAGAAAAAAGGCGGCATCGCGGCCTTCATCGATGCGGAGCACGCCCTCGACCCGAATTACGCCCGCAAGCTCGGAGTCAATGTGGACGAGCTCCTGGTGAGTCAGCCAGACCACGGCGAGCAAGCTCTCGAGATTGCCGACACCCTCGTTCGCTCGGGCGCGGTCGACATCGTCGTGATCGACTCGGTGGCGGCCTTGGTGCCTCGCGCCGAGATCGAGGGTGAGATGGGCGACAGCCATGTGGGCCTCCAGGCCCGCCTGATGAGCCAGGCACTCCGCAAGCTCACCGGTACCGTCCAAAAGAGCAACACGACCCTCTTCTTCATCAACCAGATTCGCATGAAGATCGGCGTCATGTTCGGCAGCCCGGAGACCACGAGCGGGGGCAACGCGCTGAAGTTCTACGCTTCGCAGCGCCTCGACATTCGCCGCATCGGCACGATCAAGGTGGGCGACGCTGCAGTCGGCAACCGCTGCCGCGTGAAGGTCGTGAAGAACAAGATGGCGCCTCCGTTCCGGCTTTGCGAGTTCGATATCCTCTTCGGTCAGGGCATCAGCCGCACTGGGGACGTGCTCGACCTCGGTGTCGAGGCGGGTATCATCAACAAGTCCGGCGCTTGGTACAGCTACGGCGAGGAGCGCGTCGGCCAAGGGCGCGACAATGCGCGCACCTTTCTCGAGGAACACCCCGATATTCTCGAGGCCGTCGAGCGTCAGCTGCTACAGAAGCACGGGCTGTTGGAAGAAGATACCCAGGAAGCGCCGAAGGCGGAGGCCGTGGCGCCCGAGCCGGCCAAGCCGGCCGCCGCGAGCAAGCGCGCGCGCCCGAACTAGCTCCGCTCGAGCGGCGTCTCAGGCGCCGGATTCGTCAACCCTAAAATCAATCTGCGAAATAGCGCTAAGCTCTTGAAATCAAAAGGGTTTGCGCGAAAGTAAGCATTGACTTTCCGGCGGCGATTTGCTATACAGATCACGTGCATGAAGTGAACTGCACGCCCGTCGACGATTGGAATTCCACCCGCGCAAAAGGCGCGGGTTTTCGTCGTTTTTGACCCGAAGGAGACTTAGCTCATGAGCTTCAGCGTAGGCGACAAAGCGGTGCACCCGGCGCACGGGGTGGCGGAAATCACCCAAATCGAAGAGCGGTTGATCGGCTCGGACAAGATCGATTTCTACATTCTCAAGCTGGTGAACGGAAAGGCGGGGACGATCCGAGTCGCCCTGAACGCCGTCGATCGTGTCGGCCTCCGGCAGGTGATGTCCCGGAAGGCCGCCAAGACAGTCCTCGAGGAGCTCAGCAAAGATGAGATGGCGGTGACCTCCCAGCCGTGGAACCGCCGCTACCGCGAATACACCGAGATGCTCAAGAGCGGCTCGCCGATCAAGGTCGCCAAGGTCCTTCGCGACCTCGCCAAGGTCCGCTCCGACAAGGGCGAGCTCAGCTACGGCGAAAAGAAGCTGATGGAACAAGCCCGCAAGCTCCTCATCACCGAGCTAGCGCTGGCCCGCCGCGTCCGCGAAGAGACGATCGAGCGGGATATCGACAAGATCCTGAACTGAGAAGTCTGGGTCTCACGACCGCGCCCGCAGGCGCATTCTCAGATCCTTCTCCACGCGCAAAGTCACCGACGGCTTGAGAACGAGCGATTGCTCGGGGAGCAGGTCGAAGCGGTAGGCGCGGATCAACGTCGCGAGGAGGAGCACGGCCTCCATCATGGCAAAGTGATTGCCGATGCAGATGCGCGGGCCTCCGCCGAACGGGAAATACGCGTACCGGTGAATCTTTGCCGCGCGTTCCGGAAGCCATCGGTCGGGGTCGAAGCGTAGTGGGTCGGTGAAAGACTCTGGCCGGCGGTGCGTGACCCACTGCGCGAAGAGGAGTGTGACCCCTTTTTCGAGGGTGTAGCCGCCGAGCTCGAAGTCCTCGAGCAGCTGCCGGCCGATCGCGTATACCGGTGGGTAGAGCCGCATTGACTCCTTGATGACGCGCTCGGTGTACTCGAGCCGTGGGTAGTCCTCCGCGGTGGCGCGCCGATCTTCGAGGACTGCCGCGACTTCCCGGTGCACCTTCGACTCGATCTCGGGATGCTTCGACAAGAGGTAAAAGGTGTGGCCGAGTGCGATGGACGTGGTCTCGTGTCCCGCCAAGAAGAGCGTGATGCATTCGTCACGGAGCTGCTGGTTGCTCATGCCGCCGCCTTCCTCGTCTTGCGCTTGAAGAAGGGCGCTCAGCAAGTCGCCTCGATCCCGACCGGCTTTTCGTCGGGCTTCGATCATTTCGGCGACGATGCGATCGACGTTCCTCGCAGCCCTGCGGAACCGAAACATCCCAGGCGAGGGCCACCAGTCCGGAGGCTTGATGGGGTTCTCCAGAACCTGCGAGTAGTAGTCGCTGATCACATTCAGGGCGTCGCCGACCTCTTTTGCGGTGTCGCGGACGTCGGTATCGAAGAGCGTTCGTCCCACGACGTCCATCGTGAGCTCCGCCATCGACTCGTAGATGTTGATTTCGTGTCCGTCCTTCCAGTCCGCCAGCGATCGGTGTGCCGCTGCGACCATCGCATCGCCGTAGGTTCGAATGCGTCTCGGGATGAACGCATGCGCGACCAGCTTGCGTTGTCTGCGCCAGAGGTCGCCTTCGCTCGTCACCAGGCCTTTCCCGAGCACGCGGTCTAACTCTCGGGTGAAGCGGTCTTTGCGCATGACGGTGTGTCCCTGCGCCAGGCTTTGCTGGATCAGCTCGGGGTCCCGGACCAACACGTAGGGTTCGTGAAGGAGCGGCAGATTCGAGAGCGGACCGTACTCGGAGGCATCCATCATGCACCCCAGGGGGTCGCTCATCATCGAGCGGAGGTTGCCGATCTTGAAACGGTTCGGAGGCCCCGGTGGCTTGGCGTACCGGCCCATGGAAATTCAGCGCGACGCTTTTTCGTCGTGCCCAGAGATGCCGAAGCGGCGAGACAGCTCGCTCAGTAGATCTCGAAGTGAGACCTCGCGCAGCACGAGGCCCACCAACAGGTGGTAGATCACATCGGCGGCTTCCGAGACGACCCGTTCGTCGGACTCGTTGATCAACGCCTGACCGAGCTCCACGGATTCTTCGCGTAGCTTCTCGTCGATCTTCGTTGCGCCTCGGTCGAGCAGCGACTTCGTATAACTCCGCTCCGAGTCTGATGCTTTGCGGGCTTCGAGGGTGCGCTCGAGGCGCAAGAGGGTGGGCGCGCCATCGCGGGCGTCGTCGACGAGGTTCCCGTCGGCGTCGAGGCGGCGGAAGAAGCAGGTCTCAGCGCCGGTGTGACAAGACGGGCCCGCCGGATCCACCATGTAAATCAAGGTGTCGCCATCGCAGTCGACCCAGATGCTCCGCACGGCGAGGGTATTCCCGCTGGTTTCGCCCTTCAGCCAGAGCTCGCCGCGCGAGCGGCTGAAAAAGTGAGCCAAGCCCGTCTGGAGCGTCTTCTCGATCGCGATCTCGTCCGCATACGCCACCATCCGGATTTCCCCCGTCTCGGCATCTTGAGCGATCACCGGCACGAGACCGCTCGAGCTGTAGTGGAGCGCGGAGAGAGACATGGGCGTACCTTAGCCAGCGCGAGCGCCCGCGCCAGCCCGTAGAGGCGACGCTGTCCATTGCCGACGGGGCTTCGGCGCCAGCGGCGCCCCGTGGCGACCTAGTCGCTCGACGGGGCGTCAGTGCCGAACGCCCATCAGGGCTTCCAGGGTATCCCTCAGTCCGCTGAGGTCTGATGCCTGGACGTGCGCCGATGCTCCCGCGGTGAGTGCCGCGTTCCTCTCTCTGTCATCACCCTCGAGGAGAATCGCCCGGACGTGACGGGTGTTCTGGTCGTGCTTCAGGGCCTCGATGATTTCTGCGCCGGACAGCGCGCCGAACGCGGGGGCCAATACGATGGCGTCGGGCGGTTGCTCGCCGATTTGGAGTAGGGCCGTCACCGGGCTCTCGTATACGACGACCTCGAAATCGGGCTCGAGCGCTGCCGCCATCTCGCCGCCGGCGTTCATCCCATTGATGAGCAGCCCGACCCGTGGCCGCTCTGCATCGAGCTCTTCCGGGATCGGGTAGCCATACTTGCGGAGGAAGTCGAGGACGTGCGGGCGAAGGAAGCGCAGGTGTCGCCCTGGGGTTCGAAAGTGAGGAATCTGGCCGCGGTCGGCCCAGTTGTGAATCGTCTTCAGATCCACCTGACAGAAGCGGGCGATCTGCGACGCGGTGAAGAGATCCCGGGGTTTTCGGACGCTCGCAACCACCCCAATTGGGTAGCGGGAGGCGTTTAACCCTTACAAGGAGCAGCGTCAGAAATCCGGTAAAACTGTACTCCAGCGAACGCTTATTCGGCGTCGATCCAAGCACCGTTGTCGAACACCATCCGGGTCGCGCCCGGAAGCACAGCCTCATCTTCGGGGTGCTCGGGATCGCCGGGCAACGCGAGAAACCAACCGCTCTTGCCGGTGACGAGCCGCGGCCGCACCAAAGGCGGCTTTCGCGAGAGCGCGTCGTCGATCACCGATTGCGCATCGCGGAACTCCGCCAACCATCGGAGGGTGCGCACGGTTGGGGGCGCGAGCTTGATCTTGCCCGCGATCATGTCGTCGAGCGCTTGCGCTGGCCGAAGCCAAATCGCAGACGTCGTCTCGCTTCCGTCGTGCGACGCGGTCTGCCCTTCGGGAATGACGGCGATGTAAAACCGGGTGTCGAATCGGCGGCTTTCCATCTTGGGGGTTATCCATCGCGCGTACGGCGCGAGCGCCATCACATCGATTTTCAGGTCGAGCGCATCGGCGAGGTCGATGAACCTCGCGCCGTCGTGAAGCTGCCGGCGGGTGTCGCTCAAGCGCGCGCCTTCCCTCGTGCGTGCCAACAAGACGCCAGCCTCTTCGAACGTCTCTCGCACTCCGGCGACCAGGAGACCCAAGCCCCGCGTAGGCTCTGTCTCCCCGAGGAGCTCGCTGATCTCTTCCGGCGTACGGTCGACTCTACCGAGCCACCGCTCATCGCTATCGGTCGCGTCGACCTTTCCGCCGGGGAAGACGTGTGCGCCGCCCATGAAGCCACTCTGCTGATGCCGGCAGAGCATGAAAGTCTCGAGGCTCCCGTTCGCCTCGCGGAGGACGATGACGGTCGACGCGTCCCTTATTGGTTTGTCGCCGGGGTCGGCGCTCATGACTCGCGCGACACCAACACGTGCGTCGTCGACACTCCAATGGCGTTTGCGATGCGGGCGAGGGTCTCGAGTGATGGCGTATGACGCCCTGCTTCGACGCGTGCGATGTTGGGGCGGTGGATCCCGGTGCGTCGCGCGAGCTCGGCTTGCGTAAGACCGGCGGCGAGTCGCAATTGGCGCAAGCGCGCCCCGAGCTTCTCCCCATCGATCGCGATGTCGCTATCGCCGTTAGTCAGGTCAGATGCTTGCGCGGCGACGACCGTGAGCTGAGACGATGCGCCGCTTTTGAACAAGAGGGTCGCCTTCGTCGCTGTTGGATCGATGTTGATGCTGACGATCGCAGAGCCGTCGTCCGATGCGTCGATCGGACGACGGTGAAGTGAAGCATCGCCGTTGCCAAGTACCGCGAGGACATCGTCGCCCACTGGCGACACCGTCACATACTCGAAACGAAACCCGCGCTGCCGATCGGCACGCCGCGAGATTGCGGCGGCTACCTGCGCGACGTCCCGTTCGTCGCTCGTGACGAGGCCGTGGCAGAGCTCCGTCACGATGTCTTCGAGTGCATCGCGGTCGCGATCGACGTGCGCGATGGGAAGCGCGCCAGATGCGCGCACGAAACCGATCGTCGCGAGAAGCTCGTCAGAGTCGAGGTGCAAGCCATCTACATCCACGACGACGGCCGACTCACCGTTCACCGCACTTGCAAGATCCGCAGGCGAAACGACTTTGGTCGTGATGCCATGTTTGGCCAGGGCCTGCTGCCAGCGGTGCGCGAGTTGCTCACGCTCCGTCAACAATGTCACGCTCAGTGTCATCATTCCTCCGAGTGCGGGAGCGATGAGGTGTACACCGCCACGTTCCGATCTACAACCGTGTATCCTCGCAAAGGACGGCACGGTTTTTGTCAACACTCGACGGGGCGCAGCCACGGTTGACACCTGACTGTCGCTTTGCTACTTCCGAGCGCCTTCCTGCCGGGGTGGCACCTCTTTCTTCCGTCGAAGGGATCCACCGATGTTCAAATCGACCTGTATTTTCTCCGGCAACTCCAACCCGGAGCTCGCCCAGAAGATCGCCAACTATCTGGAATTGCCGATGGGTCGTGTGAGCGTGTCGCGTTTCTCGGATGGGGAAGTGTTCGCTCGGATTCAGGAAAACGTGCGCGGCGTCGACGTCTACGTGATTCAGCCAACCTGCGCGCCAGTCAACGATAACTTGATGGAGCTTTTGGTGATGATCGACGCGCTCAAGCGCGCATCCGCCGGCTCCATCACCGCAGTCATCCCTTATTACGGATATGCGCGGCAGGACCGCAAGGCCGCTCCTCGCACTCCGATTACGGCCAAGCTCGTGGCGGATCTTCTGAGCGCCTCGGGTGTCGACCGCGTCGTGTCGATGGATTTGCACGCGGCTCAGATCCAGGGCTTCTTCAACAAGCCCTTCGACCATCTGTACGCCCTGCCAGTGTTTCTCGAGCACTTGAGCCCCCGATTCCGTGAGCCACCCGTGTTCGTTTCGCCCGACGCAGGCGGCGTGGAGCGAACTCGCGCCTATGCCAAGCGCCTCGGGGCCGATTTGGCCATCATCGACAAGCGCCGTGAGGCGAAGAACGTCAGTGAAGTCATGCACATCATCGGCGACGTCGAGGGGCGTGAGTGTGTGATTTTGGACGACATGATCGACACCGCGGGCACCATCACGAACGCGGCCCGCGCCTTGAAAGAGGAAGGCGCCAAGCGAGTCCTGGCCGCCGCAACCCATCCGGTCTTGTCGGGTCCGGCGATCGAACGAATCATCGATTCGCCCCTCGAAGAGGTCATCGTGACCAACACCATCCCCCTTAGGGCGGAGGCCAAGGAAACCGGTCGCTTCCGCGTGCTTTCGGTGGCGGGTTTGCTAGGAGAGGCCATCAAACGCATTCACCACAGCGACTCCGTGAGCTCGCTGTTCGTATAAATGGAGCAATAGAGAATGGAAACGACGACGTTGCAGGCTGAGGTCCGCGATTCACGCGGAAAGGGGCCAGCGCGTCGGCTGCGTGCTCAAGGAAAAATCCCGG
>JAHEEE010000041.1 GCA_024640845.1 Myxococcales bacterium
GTGAAGTCCGGCCAGATTACATCGTTGAAGAAGTGTTTCCTGAGGGCTTCGATCGTCGCCGGTATTCCAACGATGTCGAGTGTCGAGCCGCCTTGCTGGCAGCGGTTGTCCGCGAGCGTTGCAAGATCGCGAATGTGATCCATGTGCGGATGACTCACGAGCACCGATTGAATCCGCTCCTGTTCCCGCAGCGACAGTCCGCTCGTAATCGCTCCCGCATCGACGGCGAGGGAATCTCCCACCAGGAAGCTCGATGTCCGATGCTTCGGCGTTTCCCCTCCGTGGCAACCTAGGATGCGAAGCTGCATCAAGACTTCCCCGAGTTGCGGATGAAATCGAGGAACTCCGCCAATCGCTCGTCGTCTTTGACGAGGACATAGCCGCTCGATACGTCGAGGACGCCAACCCGCGTCAGCCGACGGAGGCCCGCGCGAACGTCGCTCTTGCTGACGCCGAGTTGCAGAGCCAGATCGGCATCGGTGATGTCCGGCGCAGCCGAGCCTTCGGTATCTTCGAGCGTCTCTTGGATGGAGAGAATCACGCGCGCGGTGAGATCGTCTTCCAGCAGTAGATCGATGAATCGGTTCGCATGCTCCAGCCTTTCGGCGAGATGCCGTATCAATCGAATCGCGACCTCTCCCGTACCCGCAACCATTTCTTGAAGCTTGCCCGCGGGAACCTTGAGCAGCTCGGCGTCTTCGACGACTTCGACCGTCGCCGAGCGCGGACGACCCGTGACGACGGCCATCTCGCCGAAGAAATCACCCGGACCGAGCGTGATCACCACGCGCTGGCGACCGGCCGAATTCTTGAGAACGCGCACCTTGCCCGTGCGGATGACGTAGACCGACCCCCCTGGGTCACCCTCACGGAAAACCGTCGTACCCCGGGAAAGACTCACCCCAAATTTCTCAGCCAGAGACTGACCCGACATGCCCCACCAAGACCAATGTACCTTGCCGCACAGTCGACCGCCAGAGCGATACACCGTAGTCTTTTCTGCGGGCCAACGATGTCGGTGAACTGGCAGTACCTTCGTGACATCGCGCCCGAGTGGGGCGCAATCGGCGTCGGGGTCGGTTTCGTGTTGGCGCTGGTCGCGTCTTCGCACGTGATTCTAAACAAACACGACACGCGCGCGGCGACCGCTTGGGTCGGTCTGATTTGGCTGGTTCCTTTCGTCGGGTCGATGCTCTATCTCTTCCTCGGCATCAACCGGATCGAACGACGCGCGAAGATTCTGAGAGAGAACGCCACGCCATATCGGGTGCCTCTCGACGATGCGCCACAATCCCCCGAGGATCTGGAACGGGAGCTCGGCGTCGGCCAAGCCCGACTGGTCGAGCATGCACGAGTCGTGGAACGCGTCACCGGATGGCCGCTGCTCGTCGGCAACTCCGTCCAGACGCTCGTCGACGGCGACGAGGCGTACCCGGCGATGATCGAGGCCATCCGAGGCGCGCGCACCTCCGTTTCTTTCATGAGCTACATCTTCGATGCCACCGGCATGGGGGGAAAGTTGGTGGATGCTTTGGTCGATGCGACGGAGCGCGGTGTCGAGGTCCGCGTGCTCGTGGACGACGTTGGAACTCGCTATTCACGCCCGCGAATCCATCGGGTGCTGCGGAGGCGCGGCGTCAGAGTCGCCAACTTCTTGCCCGCGTTTTTCCCGCGAACATTCACGCACTTCAATCTGCGCAACCATTGCAAAATCATGGTCGTCGATGGGGTGAAGGGCTTCACCGGAGGAATGAACATCCGGCAGGATTGCGTTCTGTCCTCGAATCCGAGCTACCCCACGCGCGATCTGCACTTCCAGGTGTCCGGGCCGGTGGTTGCACAACTGCAGGACACATTCGCACGGGATTGGGCGTTCACCACGGGGGAGAAGCTTTCGGGACCTGAATGGTTTCCGGGTCTCGAGCCCGAGGGCGAAGTCCTCGCTCGTGGAATCGTCGATGGCCCCGACAGGGAGGTCAACAACCTCGAACGGGTGTTTCTGGCTGCCATCACGGCTGCCCGCCGTTCCATTCGGGTCATGACCCCCTACTTCTTGCCGAATGCCGTTCTGATGGACGTGTTGCACCTCGCTGCGCAGCGAGGCGTCGAGGTGGACATCATCGTGCCCGCGGTAGGCAACCTTCCCGTCGTGCGCTGGGCGATGTGGGGTCACTACCGGCAGTTCTTGCGAGGAGCCGCAAGACTGTGGCTCTCGCCGCCTCCCTTCGATCATTCGAAGTTGCTCGTCGTCGACTCGTATTGGGTGTCCATCGGATCGTCAAACTGGGACCCACGAAGCTTGCGACTGAACTTCGAGTTCAACCTCGAATGCTACGACCAAGCGCTGGGGCAGAGGCTCGATGCGCTTGCGCGGCAACGGATCGCAGAGGCCCGTCTTCTGACGATGGAGGAGCTCGACCAACGCTCGCTTTTCGAGAACCTTCGCGACGGCACGGCGCGTCTGCTCAGGCCCTACCTTTGACGGCGAGCTCGGCAAGACAGCGCGCCGTCGCCGGGGCGGCTTTCGGGCGCGCCGATAGGTGCGCCCGAAGAATGTCGAGGTCAGCGGGTTCGTCGATGTCGTACCATGGCGGAAGCATGGCAACTTGGAGATCACGGTTGGCGCGCACGGTGTCGGCGAGGGCGTTTGGGGTCGACCAGCGAACCCTGTCGAAGCGCGGTCGAACGCGGTGGGTCGCCCCGACTGCGTAGTATCCGCCGTCGTTGGCCGGTCCGAGCGCCATGGGCGCAGCGTCGAGCGCGTCGAAGGCGGCAATGACGAGTCCAAGCGGAAGAGTCGGCAGATCGCTTCCGATGATGACGACACGCTCGTAGCGCCTGAGCCCCTCGTCGAACGCGGCTGAAAGTCGGACACCCAAATCGCCATCCGGTTGCAGGCGGGGGACCGTGCCGAGCCTGCGACCCCATTCGATGACGGTTGGATCATCGAGGCTCGTCGCCCAGAGCTCGATGTCGACTCTGCCGGCTTCCCGGACGCGTGCGCAAAGCTCGAGCGTGTCTTCGACGAACGCCTGATAGAGGGCTGCTGCGCCCTGTTCGCCGAGCGCACGCCTCAACCGGGTCTTGACCGCACCCGTGGCTGGAGGCCGCGCGAAGACAGCGAGCTGAGCTAACTCCATGCGTATCGGCCTAGCAGCCAGAGGATCTTCGCGCCCGCATACACGGATCCACGTACCGTCCCGCTGACTTTCGACACGCCGATGCGGCGCCGGTAGGAAACCGGCACCTCGCAATATGGAATGCGTTGGCGCGCGGCCTTGATCTGCATCTCGACCGTCCAGCCATAGTTCCGGTCGCACATCTGCAAATGCTCGAGGGTCTCCCAACGAACCGCACGGAAGGGACCGAGGTCGGTATAACGAACGCCATAGAGAAGGCCCAACGCGGTACTCGCTATCGCGTTGCCAACCCGTTGCTGTGGGCTCAGCGCGCCCCGCTCCCGACGCCCTGTCGCGCGCGAGCCGATGACGACGTCGGCGCGCCCCTCGAGGATCGGCTGGATCAACGAAGGAAGCTCGTCCGGATGATCGCTGTAGTCGCCGTCGAGGAACACGACGATATCGGGGGGATCCGAATCGAGATGGGCGAGCGCTCGCAAGCAGGCGGCGCCATAACCCCGCTCGGGTTCGTGAACCACCTCGGCCCCATTCTCGACAGCAACCGCGGCCGTCGCGTCTGTCGAACCGTTGTCCGCCACCACCACGCGGCGAACGGGTGGGCGAGGAATCTCACGGAGGACGTAGGGAAGGGCGCGCTCCTCGTTCAGAGCGGGGATCACGACGTCGATGGTCGGCGGAGAGGTAGCTGGAAGCGAGATTTTAGAGCTGCTTCGAGTAGTATTCGATGACGAGGTCGATCTCGAGGGGGAAGGGAACCGAGTCGACTTTCGGAAGGCTCTTGACCGTCACGGTCTTGTTGCCCTCGTCGAACTCGATCCAGTCGGGGCGGGCTAGCCGGACGTCACCGAGGGCGGCTTCGACGGTGCTCAGGTTCTGGCTGCGCTCGCGAAGGCTGATTACGTCGCCCTCACGGACTCGGTAGCTCGGGATGTCGAGGCGCTTGCCGTTGACGAGAAAATGACCGTGGCAGACGAGCTGACGGGCCGCTGGGATCGTCGGGGCAAAGCCGGCACGAAAGACCGTGTTGTCGAGGCGGCTTTCGAGGAACTCGAGGAGCTTGTCACCGGACGGCTCTTTGCTGTGCACTGCTTCATGATAGAGGCGTCGGAACTGGCCTTCGTTGAGACCGTAGTTGTAGCGGAGCTTCTGCTTCTCGAGCAGCTGCTTCTTGAAGTCGCTCATCTTGCGGCGACGCGCCGACTTCGGCCCGTGCACGCCGGGGGGGTACGGGCGATCCCACATGCTCTTGCGGGAGAGGCCGGGCAGATCGAGCCCGAGTGCACGCATCCGCTTTACCCGTGGTCCTGTGTATCGAGACATTTCGCTAAGCTCCTGGCACGAAATCCCTGGGGTTTTCCCCGGTCCGCGCGAGGCGGGCCTTATACGGCAATCTGTGGGGTAGGCAAATTGAGGGGCCGAGAGTCGGGCCCGTTCGGGTCGGCCGGGTAGCTCGGCCCCGAATTTCCCTGTAATCAAGCGGGATGGGGGAGCCCCGGACCATTCATTTCGTGTCGCTAGGATGCGCAAAGAACCGCGTCGACACCGAGGTCATGCTCGGGGTGAGCGACCAATCGGGCTTTCACATCGTCGACGACCCGGCCGACGCGGAGGTGATTGTCGTCAACACCTGCGGCTTCATCGGGCCAGCGAAAGAAGAATCGATCGAGACGATCCTCGAAATGGGCGCCCACAAGGAGGCGGGCACCTGCAAGAAGCTCGTGGTCGCCGGCTGCCTCTCGCAGCGATATCCCGATCAGCTCGCGGGGGAGCTCCCGGAGGTCGATCACTTCCTCGGCTCGAGCGACATGCTGAAGCTCCAGAAGGTGCTTGGTGGCAAAGGCGAGCGAATGCTCGTTGGAAACCCAGCGCTGTACACCATGCGCGCCGACGACCCGCGGGTGCTGACGGGGCAGACGCACCGCGCCTATGTGAAGATCGCCGAGGGCTGCAACCGCAGCTGTAGCTTCTGCGCGATTCCTTCGTTCCGGGGCAAGCAACGCTCGCGCACCATCGACGACTTGGTGCGCGAGGCAGAGCAACTGGCCGCGGCTGGCGTCGTCGAGCTCAATCTCATCAGCCAAGACACGATCGCCTACGGACGCGACCTACGCGAAGGCCACTCGCTCGCAGAGCTGCTGATTGCACTTGCCGAGGTAGAAGGCATCGAGTGGGTTCGCGCGCATTACCTCTACCCGGAGACCCTGACCGACCCGCTCGTCGAGGTGCTCTCCCAGCACGACAAAGTACTGCCCTACATCGACATGCCGCTGCAACATGCATCGGACGCCATGCTTCGCGCGATGCGCCGCGGGCATGGGGGCGAGCGGATGTACAAAGTGGTCGAGCGTTTACGCCGCGCGATCACCGACATGGTGTTTCGAACGACGTTCATCGTCGGCCACCCAGGCGAAACCGACGCAGACTTTGACGAGCTCAGGAAGTTCGTCGAATGGGCCGAGCTCGACCATGTCGGAGTGTTTCTTTATTCACCGGAGGAGGGGACACGAAGCGCCGAGCTAGAAGCTAGCGTCGACCCGGCCGTCGCCGAAGCGAGGCGCGACGAGCTGATGACGCTCCAACGCCCGATCAGCCGGGGGCGGTTGGAGCTACGCGTCGGCACCGAGCTCGACGTATTGGTCGAGGGGGTCAGCGATGAGAGCGATCTACTGCTTCAGGGCCGATGGTGGGGTCAGGCGCCCGAGGTCGACGGCAGCGTCTATCTCGCGAATGGCACCGCCCGGACCGGTGAGATCCGGCGAGTGCTGGTGACCGACGCGGCGGACTACGATTTGATGGCCGACTTCATCGACGGGCCCGGCGGGCGGGACGCCCCGCCAGGTGCAAAAGATCCACGGCTGCCCAAAGTTAAGCTACGAACGCTAACGTGAAGTGGATCGGGGTCGGCTTCGTGCTCCTCACGCTTGCCGCGCTTGGCGGCTGCGCGACCGCTGTCCCAGCGATGATGGGCGCTTCTACGACCCCGAGGAAGCGGACTGACGTCGGGCTCGGCGGAGCCGCTCGTGTGCCGCTCGGTGATTTGAAGGACCCTGCCGTGCTCGACCCGGGCGATTCTCAGTACAGGTACGCTGCTGACGCGGGGGGCGTGGTCCCGATGGCCTACGGTCGGTATGGCTTCGCGGAGAACTGGGACCTCGGCTTGATGGTGTCTGGCAGCACTGTGCGCCTAGACTTTCGCTACGAGCGCGTGCTCGCGGAAGGCACGACCCGAAAAGCGCTGGTGGTCGGCATGGCACCATACGGCGGGTGGATCCCCGATCGGGACGAGTCCGGGCGCGGCGGTCGCGTTGGATTCGAGGTGCCCTTCGTGTTTGGGGTCGAGATCGGCGGGATTTACGAGCTGTGGCTCGGCGCGCGCGGAAGCGGAGAATACGTGTTTGGGGATTTTCAGATCGCGGGCTCGGAAGAGAGGGCCAGTGGCGCCGGTATCCGCGCTGGCCCGGTAATCGGGATGGCCCTCGGAGTCCGGCGAATTCACGCGCTCGTCGAGCTCACGGCCGCTTACGAGTACTGGTTCATCGACCACGCGGGCGCCTCGCTCAATCGAGGCGGCTTCGTGTTGATCCCGGGCTTCGGGATTCGTCTTCGGTTCTAGCAGGCTATGCGGCCTTGGGCCGGTTCGACCGCTTGCGCTTGTTCGTCGTCGGCGGTGGATTCGAGCGATCGCCGCGCAGGAGATTGCCGACGAACGCACCCATCAGCGCCATCATCATCGCCATCAAGACGCCGAGCACGTAGGCGCCGGTAGAGAGCTGATACACGTCCGCGATCCTCGACAGGTAAAACATCGTCGGCACGGCCGCGAGCAAGCCACCGACGGGCGGCTCGAGGAATCTCTTTCCGGGGGACACGTAGTTGATCGCGGCGGCACCAAAGAACCAAAGCACGATGGTGATCATGATCCCGGGGAAACCCTGGGGGTCGTAGGGAGGAATGAGCATCGGCAGCAGACCGAGCACGAGCGCCGACACCACCAGAAACAGGCCGAAGGAAATGAAAACCCAACGCAGGTCGAACTCGTCGGGTTGGTGGCGGCGCGCATAGAGCTCCTCTTCGGTGAGCTCGGCAGAGAGGTCGGAGAGCCGGGCGCCGCACGATTGGCACCGCTCCGTGCCTCGATCATTGGCCGCCCCGCATACGTGGCATTCGATGTGTCCCGGAGCCATATCCCCCTCAGTCGACTAGTGGCGTTAGGCCGCGACCTATTGTCTATGGCGAAATGCCGGAGCGCAACTGCTTGTACGTGCGGAGGAATCGCGGCGTACTTGACGTGCCGGAAGGGGCGGCTACCTTCCCGCACCGCCCGAGAAAACCGGGCTGAAGGAGGCCTGAAGTGGCCCGTTTCATCGACGAGCTCAAGCGTACGCATTCCTGTGGTGAGTTGAGAGAGGAGAACATCGGTCAAGAGATCGTTCTCTTCGGGTGGGTGCAGAACCGCCGCGACCATGGGGGCTGCATCTTCATCGACCTCAGGGATCGCGAGGGCCTGACCCAAGTCGTGTTCGACCCAGAGACGACCGACAAGGACGCTTTTGCGACCGCAGACAAAGCCCGCTCCGAGTGGGTGCTCGGCATTCGCGGCAAGGTCCGCGACCGCGGCACCAAGGACGATGGCACCAGCCTTCGCAATCCCAGGCTCGCAACCGGGGCGATCGAGGTGATCGCGCTCGAGGCGACGATTTTCAACAAGGCCGAGACGCCACCGTTCGAGATCGAGGACAACATCACGACCGGCGAGGACAAGCGTCTCGAATACCGGTACCTGGATCTACGGCGACCTGCGCTTCAGAAGAATCTGATGATGCGGAGCCAGCTCAACCACCACGCACGGAACTACTTCAACGAGAATGGTTTTCTGGAGGTGGAGACGCCCTTCATGGTTCGCTACACGCCGGGAGGCGCGCGCAACTTCCTCGTGCCTTCACGACTATACGGTGGGCACTTCTACGCGCTCGCTGAGAGCCCACAGCTCTACAAACAGCTGCTGATGTGTGCTGGCTACGACAAGTACTACCAGATCGTCCGCTGCTTCCGGGACGAAGACCTGCGCATCGATCGGCAGCCCGAGTTTACTCAGATCGACATCGAGATGTCGTTCATCAACCAGGACGATCTGTTCAAGGTCCTGGAAGGACTGGTGTTCCGCCTGTGGAAAGAGGTGCTCGGGATCGATCTCCGCGAGCGCTACCCAAGCGGCGAATTCCCCCGGCTCCCCTTTTCAGAATCCATGGAACGCTTCGGCAACGACAAGCCGGACATGCGATTTGGAATGGAACACGTCGACCTGACGCAACTCACGGTCGAGCATGACGGCGGCGGCATCAGTATGCTGGAGCCCATCGCCAAGAAGTTCGCCGATGGGACCTACCGTCGCGATTTGCCGACCGAGATCGTCAAAGCGATGGTCGTACCAGCGGGGCATGGCTTCTCGCGCAAGGACTTGGATGCGCTAGAGAAGTACGTTCGTCAGATGGGCGCAAAGGGTTTGGCTCGCGCGAAGGTCGACGCTGAAGGCAACTGGCTGCAAAGCCCGCTTGCGAAGATGGTCACCCCCGAATTCCGCAAGGCGGTCAACGAGGCGGTGAACGCGAAGGACGGAGATCTGATCTTCTTCCAATTCGGTCCGGCTTCGAAAGTGCAGACGGTCATGGCGAACCTCCGTCTACACGTGGCGCGCAAGCTCGGATTGATTCCCGAGACCGGGAGCGCTGGCGAATGGAACTTCCTCTGGGTGGTCGACCCCCCGCTTTTCGAACGCAACGAAGAAAAGAAGCGTTGGGAGGCGGCTCACCACGTTTTCACGAGGCCGCACGACGAATGCGTCGAGCTTCTCGATAGTGATCCCGGAAACGTCCTCTGCTACCGATACGATCTAGTGCTCAACGGCTTCGAGATCGCCGGCGGCTCGATTCGTCTTCATGACCCCGAGGTGCAGAAGAAAGTCTTCGAGGTCATCGGTTTGAGCGACGAAGAGGCGCGCGAGAAGTTCGGTTTCCTGCTGGACGCACTGACCTACGGGGCCCCACCCCACGGAGGCATCGCGTTCGGCATGGACCGTGTTGCAATGCTCGCCGCCGAGACCGAGTCGATCCGCGACGTCATCGCTTTCCCGAAGACCCAGCGAGCCAACGATCTGATGACCAACGCCCCTTCGAGGGTGGACCCCGAACAACTCCTCGACCTCAAAATAAAGACGCTCGAGTGATTCGCACTTCGTAAAAAGGGTCAGCCCCCTCTTTCCGGGGGGTCGAGTACGGTGGGTGAATGAATGGAACTTGCCGGCCGTCTCGATTCCAGGACAATGGTGATCATGAAACACGCGGCTCGAATGATTTTTGCTGGTCTTTTTGTGCTGGCTCTGACGGTTCCGGGATGGAATCAAGCCGCCGCAGAGACCGAGGACGACATCAAGGATTGCTACGGCGTTCACGGGGAAGCCCGCTATGGCGCGCTCGCGTACAAGCACATCGTGATCGTCACAAACCGCTGCGAGGTCGAGCTCCAGTGCGAAGTATGGACGGACGTCGACCCGACACCCAGACAGCCACTCAGCGTCGGGCCCAAGTCGAGCGGTGAAGTCATCGTTCGCGCGGTGTCGCCCGCTCGCGCGTTCAAAGCGTTCGGCGAGTGTAAGAAAAGGTAGCGACGGTCAGGCGAAGGGGCTGCCTTCGGTTCGGTCGAAGAACCGTTGGAAGATCGCGTAACCCTCGATGAGGCGATCGAGCTCCGTGTACTCGTTCGGCTGATGTGCCTGGGCCGCCGTTCCCGGGCCGAGGTTGACGCCTGCGACGCCGATCGAATCGAAGCGGGCCACGTCGGTCCAAGCCTGTTTGCTTCGTACGCCGCTGACCCCGCAAGTCGCGAGATGCTGGACGTACGGATTGGTCGCATGTGGATACCCTGCCGGGGAGAGATCGGTCGCTTGGATCTTGCACTTGTCCCGAACGAGATCGCAAAGCTCGGCAAACGCTTGTTCAGGGGTGCGGCCGGGCGCGAACCGGTAGTTGACGTTGAGCTCGGCTTCGCCGGGGACGACGTTGCGGGCGCGGCCTCCCTGGAGGAGCGTTGGCGTCATGACCTCGCAAAAGACGCACCCATCGATCTCGACGTCGTGTGGTTCGCGGCGCTCGAGCTCCTGTAGGAACGCCGCCGCTTTGTAAAGCGCATTCTCACCCTGCCAAGGACGCGCGCTGTGGGCTGTGCGACCCTGGAAAGTGAGCGTAGCGTGGATCGACCCCATGGCGCCGAGCTGCATCTCGTTGTCGCTCGGTTCGAGGCATACGGCGAGGTCGAGCGTGTGCAGGTCCGGATGGGTATCGAGGATCGGCCCCAGGCGATTCTCTTCGAAGGGACCTTCCTCGCGTTCGTAGAAGATCAGCGTGAGGTCACAGGGAAGCGTCTTCAAGTCGAGCCGCTCGACGAGCTCGATCATGATCGCAAGGCCGGACTTCATGTCTGCTGCACCGGCTCCATAGAGGCGATTTCCATCGACCCGCGGTGGCCCGTCGTGTTGCGTGCGCACGGTGTCGAGATGACCGACCAGCGCGATGCGCGGCGCGCCTGGGTGTACAGCGGCATGCACGATCAGGCTGTCGTGAAACCGCGTGATGGCCTCGCTGCCAAGGCTCGCGGAGAGACGCTTCTGCACGTGGTCGCAGAGCTCCGCCTCTTCGCCAATCGGGCTTGGGATCCGGGTGAGCGCGAGCAGCGTGTCGCGAAGCGCGTGGCCGATGTCGGTCATTGGGTCGGAGCCTAGCAGGCCCGAGGCTAGGTGCCGACGTCCTCGGGGGTGTCCCAATCTCGAAGGGCGCGTTCGACGGCTGGACTGAGACGCAAAGGCTCGACCTCGAGCGACGCGAAGAGGCGTTGAAAAGAGCGGTGCCCGACCACGTGGCTGTGGTGCTCCTGCACGCCATAGCGAAGCGAAGCGCGCAGGCCGCCGAGCGGCCAGGCGCCCGGTGGGTCGTCCGCAAGACGCGCAACGCCTTTCGCCAACCCCTCATGGGGCGTCGCATCGCCGACGAGGACCACGTCGAGGCCGACCTCGCGTCCGAGCGAAACGAGATGCTCGGGGATGGACGAGCGGCTTCCGGGTGCTTCGAGAAGCCCTTTGGGCGTGCCCATGCGGCGCGACTTCCCGCCAGCGAAGACCGCTAGCAGCGGGCGCGCCGACATCGGTGGCTACGCCGTAACCCCAGCCTCGGTGAGCAAGCGGTTTTCGAGCTTGTCCGCGAGGCGGTTGAGCTGGTCTTGTTGAATCGCGCTCGTGACGAAGTTGGTGAAGAACGCAGTGAAATACGAGGCCGCATCGAGGATGACCGCGACGATGGACGTGTCCTGTACAGGACCTAGCCCGCTGCGCTCTTCGAACTCCGCGATCTGTTGCGAGATTTGATAGTCGACCCAAATGCCGTAGATCGCGAAGGTGAGAATCACGAAGAAGAAGTCCAGCCAGAACCCTCGTCCCGTGGGCGTGCGACCGTCGAGGCGTTGAAGGTCTTCGTAGACGCCATGATACCAAAACGGCAGGTACAGCCCCAGCGTCACGATGCTGAGAACCAGCACCAAAGCGGGGTCGCGGCGTTGGATGATGGCAGCTGTCATGAGGCTCGGCGTCCGCTAAGTTTCGTTCCATGAACGGCGGCGCCACGCAAGCGGCCACCATCGGCGTGATCGGGGATGTTCATCTCTTCTGGGACGAAGAGGACATCACTTTCTTCAACGGCAGCGGCTACGACTTGCTCCTCTTCGTAGGAGATCTCGCAGGCTACATACAGGTGCGTGGGCTTCGTACGGCCCGGTCGCTTCGCAAGCTCGACGTCCCCGCGATGTGTATCCCTGGCAACCACGACGGGTTGCACGCACTTCAGCTGGGCGCCGAAATCGCTCCCCGAGCACGCCGGCTGCGCAACGCTTTCTGCCGAGGCCAAGAGCGCCGGTGCCGAAGCTTCGACCGCGCGCTCGGGCACGTCGAAATGGTCGGCTACAGCCACCGGCGCGTCGCTCTCTCGGGGCTCCCACTCAACGTCGTCGCCGGGCGACCTCACTCGATCGGCGGAAAGCGCTTGGCCTGCGAGCGCTACCTAAAGAGTGCGTACGGAGTCGACTCGATGGAGACATCGATCGCAATGCTGAAGTCACTGGTCGATCACTGCGATGAGGCGCCAATCCTGTTTGTCGCCCACAACGGGCCTTCCGGCCTAGGCGATCGGGCCGACTCGATCTGGGGCTGCGACTTCAGGCGCAAGGAAGAGGATTGGGGCGACCGAGACCTCGAAGAAGCCGTCCGCTATGCCAAGCGCAGCGGCCGAACAGTGCTCGCAACGGTCGCGGGGCACATGCATCGCGAGACCAAGTCCGGCAAGAGGCGGCCAGGACAGGTCGAGAAGGACGGAGTGCTCTACGTGAATGCCGCCGAAGTGCCCAGACATCGGAAGGTGAATGGCTCAACGCGGCGGCATCATGTGAAGCTGACTTTGACAGCCAACGCCGCGACCGCTGCGGACGTCTGGGTGTAGCGACACTGGCGCTCGGGGTCGGGGACTAGCGTCTGCGCACGGCTATTGGCGTCGGGAGGTTTAGTTACATCCACCCGCCCACCCCCACCGCGTAGTCCTCCCTCCGCGCCCCTTGCTTCGCTCGGGCTTGGCGGCGCTTCGCGCCGGGCTTCGCCCTGCGGGCTCGCGCTGCCGCGCATGTCCTGGGGTCGCTCGCGTCTACTGAGGAGAATCGATCGGGATGCGCGGCACAGGGAGTGGGCGGGAGGCGAGTCTTATACCGGCGTATCGAGTCGGCCGAGCGGGACCCGCTCCCGAGCACGTGCGTCGCGACCGATTCTTCGGGCCGTCGAGCGCCATCCCCGGCCACCTTTGCAAGCCGAGCCGTCCCGTGAAACCCCCATCGTGTTTTTCCGAGACCCGTGTGCACCTCGACGCCCGGGCGTCCTGCGCAGGGTAGGGAGCTTGGCAGTTTAGCTAAACCTTCGTCTTCGCCTTGGCCATCTTCAACACCCGCTTGAAATGCTTCTTGTCCACCGGTTGTACCGATAGCCTTGATCCCTTCTGGGTCACTCGCATCCCCTCGAGCGCTGGGTCATCCTTCATCGCCTGCAGCGAAATCTCTTCGTCGAACTTCTCCACGAACTCGACGTCGACCATCGACCAGCGCGGGTCTTCTTTCTTGGACTTGGCGTCGTAATACTGGCTTTTCTCGTCGAACTGGGTGTCGTCCGGGTACGCCTCGCGACGGATACGGCACACACCCGCCACGCCGGGTGGTTTTGCGTTCGAATGATAGAACAGGGCGAGGTCGCCTTCCGCCATCTCCCGCATGAAGTTGCGCGCCTGGTAATTGCGCACGCCTTCCCATGACTCGGTGCCATCGCGCGCGAGATCATCGATCGAGTACACATCGGGCTCGCTCTTCATGAGCCAGAGCTTCATTCCGCGTTTCGCCATGGAGCGACTATGGCACGAATGCCCATTCGCTCGACGTAGATTTGACCGCGGAGCGGTGCTCGACTGATCATGGCGTGGTCTTGACTTCGACCTTCACCAAGGCATCGATCGCGGGGATTCCACCGCTGATCCTGTATGCGCTCACGGCGTCCGGCTACGCGCACTGGTTCGACAGTGGGGAGTTCGTCGCCGTCGCCGCCGATTTCGGAATTTCGCACCCCCCCGGCCAGCCTTTGGCAGCGATCGTGCTCGGGGCCGCCAACCTGATTCCCATCGGGGCGATCGCATTCCGAATCGCGATTCTCTGCGCGGCGCTCGGTGCGATCGCAGTCGCCGCCATCGCATTGGCCTTCGAGAAGACGCTCGGAGCCGGCGACGTCGTGCGTCCGTCTCTGCGTCTGCCCATCGCCATCGCCGCGGCCTGGTGGATCGCAGGGACGCACGCCTGGTGGTTCCAAGCCGTGCGGCCGGAGGTTTATGCGCTGCAGGCGGCGCTGATGTGCATCGTGATCGAGCGTCTGGTGCGGGTGTCTTTTTCGAACGGCGAAGGAGACGTGCGCCCCCTCTATCATGCCGCGCTCGCGTTTGGGTTGGCGCTCGCGAATCACCACTTTCTCGCGGCCCTGGCCGTCGTGCCCGCGCTTTGGCTCGTCGTCGGCGTCTGGCGGACTTTCGGCTGGAGGCCCTTTGTCTGGTCGGCCGCGTTCGTCGCGGCCGGCCTGGTCACCTATGTGTTCCTGCCGTTGCGGGCGTCCGCCGAGCCGTTCCTCAACCTCGGCGATCCGTCGTCGCCGGGACGATTCTGGTGGGTCGTGACGGCAAAGGCCTTTCAGAAGAGCCTCGGCCCCGATGCCGTCGCGCCGTTCGGGGAACGCTTCGCAGACGTCATGCTGGTCACGGGTGAGGACCTCCACATCGCCACGCTCATGGCGGGGCTCTTGGGCGCCTACTTCATGCTCAGGATCAAGAGCGCCCGAAAGTACGGCCTCTTCTGGCTCACTTTGTGGCTCGTCTACGCGCTCGGGCGCGCGTCGCTCGGCTTCGTGAGCGGCAACCCGGACGCGATTGCATACTTCATGATCTCCTACGCTTCGATCGCCGTGTTCGCGGGGTTCGCGGCCGGGATCTTGCTCTCTGCGCTCGCAGAAGCCGTGCCCAGCCAACCCAAGCTTGGTCCCGCGATCGGCGTCGCGCTGGCCCTTCTTGCGACTCTTCAAGTGGCGCGCTCGGCAGAAGCCACATCGCTCGCGACCTTCGTGGACACCGACGTGTTCGACGACGGATTGCGACGCAACTTGCCACCACGCTCTGTCGTTCTAGTGCACAATCCGCAAACGATTTTCCGATACTGGGGTGGGGAGGCCGAAGAGGGCAGCCGCCCTGACGTGACCATGGTGCCGCTCCCGCTTCTGACCTATCCGAAGCTCGTCGAGCGATTCGTGACGAGCGAGCCCGAGCTCAAACCCCTGCTCCGAAGCTACCTGCTCGATGGACGACTGAGTGCTGCCGAGCTTCAGAGCCTTGCCGCGGCTCGTCCGGTATTCGTCGAGATGGACGTGCGCGTCGATCGTGAGCTGATGGACCTGATCGTTCCCGAGCAGCTCTATTATCGAGTGCTGACGGCTGACACGACCGACGTCGACGAAACCAGCGCAATGCAAGCCCACACGGAGCAGTGGGCGGACATCTACGCTCGAATACCTCGGCCCATCGAACCGCACACCAAGACTCAGCTATTGTGGCGGCACTACGCGGATTCCCTTTATTTCGCGGGCGTCGGCGATACCCACGCCGCTCTCCGGACCGTTGTGGCCGGGCTTGCGCTAAACCCGCACGCGCGCGAGCTTCGGCTGCTTCGCGAGGCGCTCAAGGAGGCGACCCCCGGGGAGCCGATCGACTTGAGCTCGTTCACGATTCAGTGAACGCCGCTATTGAGCACGGCGCTCGGCGCGGCGCGCGCGTCGATAGACCTCGTAGAGGCTCTGGCGAATCTGGGGTGGAACACTCTGGCGTAGATCGATCTTCCAGGCGAAGTCCTGCTTGACGAGGACGATCGGTTCGAGCTCGGGGGAAGCCGGGGCCACCTGAACGCGGGCTGTGTCCCCGTGCACCTCGATCTGCATGTCTTTTTTCGCAGCGACCAGCTGGCCGAACACGAAGCCCCCAAGCGCTTGGTCGTGCTCGCCTTGCCAATCGGAAAAGCACGAACGGAAGAGAGCGGGGTCGAGGAGCTCGAAACGCTCATGCGCTTGCAGCCGTCGTCGCGCCTCGTCTTGAGACATGTCTTGCACCCCGTAGGCGCGAAACAAAGAGTCGATTGTCGCGCTTGGGGACTCGAAGCCCGTGGGGGCTTTGTCGCTCGTGCAAGAGGCAAGCGAAGCAAGCGCGAAGACAGCCATGAAGAGAAGCCGCACGAGGTGGTTATTGCCCTGTTCGGGACGGGTGTCTAACTATTGACTGGGGCGTCATCGTGCTTAGTTTAGGCTGCCATGCGACTCGACAGACTCACGACCAAAACGCGCGAGGCACTACTCGCGGCCCAGCAAAACGCAGCCGATCGAGGCAACCCGGAGGTCTACCCCGAGCATTTGCTGCTCGACCTTCTGGCCCAAGCGGGTGGGCTCGGACCCGCGATCCTCGAGAAAGCCGGGGCCGACCTCCAAGGGCTGATTCGGGCACTCGGCGCGGTGCTCGACCGTATGCCCAAAGTGGCTGGCGGGGCGCAGCCCGATCTGTCCTCGCGCCTTCGCGAGCTCCTGAACAAAGCATGGAAGGAAACCGAGGCGTTCAAGGACGAGTACACGTCGGCGGAGCACGTGCTCCTGGCCGCCTACTCGGACAAACAGCTCGCGAAGGCCCTCGAAGCGCAGGGCGTCGACAGGAATAAGCTGTTCGACGCGGTGCAGGAAGTGCGCGGAAGCCAGCGCGTGACCGACCCGGACCCGGAGGGTAAATTTCAGGCGCTCGAGAAGTATACGCGCGACCTCACCGAGGCGGCGCGGCAAGGCAAGACCGACCCGGTCATTGGCCGCGACGAGGAGATCCGTCGTGTGATGCAGGTGTTGTCACGCCGGACGAAGAACAACCCCGTGCTGATCGGGGAGCCGGGCGTCGGAAAGACGGCGATCGCCGAGGGCATTGCTCACCGAATCGTGCAGGGCGATGTGCCGGAGGGACTCAAGAACAAGAAGTTCCTCGCACTCGATCTCGGGGCGATGGTCGCGGGCTCGAAGTACCGAGGCGAATTCGAAGAGCGGCTGAAGGCCGTCCTCCAGGAAATCGAAGACGCCAAGGGCGAGATTATTCTATTCATCGATGAGCTCCACACTCTCGTGGGGGCGGGAGCGGCCGAAGGATCGATGGACGCAAGCAACATGCTCAAGCCCGCGCTGGCACGAGGTGAGCTTCGTTGCGTCGGCGCGACCACGCTCGACGAGTATCGCAAGCACATCGAAAAGGACGCGGCTCTCGCGCGGCGCTTCCAGCCAGTCTTTGCTGGCGAACCATCGGTGGCCGACACGATCGGAATCTTGCGCGGCCTCAAGGAGCGATACGAAATTCACCACGGCATTCGCATCCAAGACTCCGCCATCGTCGCCGCCGCTACATTGAGCCAGCGGTACATCACGGATCGCTTCTTGCCGGACAAGGCGATCGACTTGGTCGACGAGGCGGCGTCACGATTGAAAATGGAGATCGATTCGTTGCCCGCGCCGATCGATACCGTGGAGCGCAAGGTGACGCAGCTGGAGATCGAGCGCGAAGCGCTCAAGAAGGAAACCGATGACGCGAGCAAGAAGCGTCTCGTCACTCTCGAGCAAGAGCTCTCTGATCTGCAAGAGCAGCGGGACGCGATGCGTGCCCAGTGGCTCCGCGAGAAAGAGCTGATCGCGGAGATTCGCGAGAAGAAGGAGCTGGTCGAAAGCCTGCGGCTCGACCTCGAGCGCGCCGAGCGAACGACTGACTATGAAACCGCCGCCCGCCTGCAATACGGGGAGATCCCCGCGGCGGAAGCCTCAGTGACCCAGGCGCAACAAAAGCTTGCCGAAGTCCAGGAAAGCGCCTCGTTCCTGAAGGAAGAAGTTACCGACGAAGACATCGCAGAAATCGTCTCGAAGTGGACCGGCGTGCCGGTGAGCAAGATGCTCGAAGGCGAGAAGGAAAAGCTCCTTCACATGGAGGAGCGCTTGCGCGCCCGCGTCATCGGTCAGGATGAAGCCGTCGTGGCGGTGTCGAACGCCGTCCGGCGTTCCCGGGCGGGGTTGAGCGAGCCCAATCGTCCCATCGGATCGTTCCTATTCCTCGGTCCGACCGGCGTTGGAAAGACCGAGCTCGCGCGAGCGCTCGCCGAGTTTTTGTTCGACGACGACAAGGCGATGATTCGTCTCGACATGAGCGAGTACATGGAAAAACACGCCGTCGCCCGGTTGATTGGCGCGCCTCCAGGCTACGTTGGCTACGAAGAAGGCGGTCAGCTCACCGAGCCTGTGAGGCGTCGACCGTACTCGGTATTACTATTCGACGAGGTGGAGAAGGCGCACCCCGATGTGTGGAACGTGCTCCTGCAAGTGCTCGATGACGGCCGTCTGACGGACGGCCAAGGTCGCACGGTCGACTTCAAGAACGTCGTGATCATTCTCACGTCGAACGTCGGGTCGCATCACATCATGGCCCTCGACGACGACGAAGCGATGCGCAAGGCCGTCATGGAAGATCTGCGCGATGCGTTCCGCCCGGAGTTCTTGAACCGACTAGACGAGACGATCATCTTCCACCGGCTGGATCGCGCGCAGCTTCGAAACATCGTCGACGTGCAGCTTCGGATCTTCGAAAAGAGAATCGGCGAGCGCGACATGCGACTTCAGATCACCGATGCCGCGAAGGACTTTCTCGCCAACGTCGGGTACGACCCGGCCTATGGCGCCCGCCCACTCAAGCGCGCAATCCAGCGCTATCTCGAAAACGGGCTGGCGGAGGATATCCTCGCCGGGCGCTTCAGCGCGGGGGACACGATCTTGGTCGATGCCGGCGATGGAAAGCTCGTGTTTCGACGCGGCGGCGATACGGCGGACGCAGAGACCAGCGTCACGGCATAGGACTTGGAGCGAGCTCGCGCCACAATCTCGATAAGCGAGCAATTCCAGATGTTTAACAGGCGTCGGCACATGAAACCTCGGCCTCCTTGCACGCCCCGGTACACTGTGTAAGCCTCGGGGGCTCTTGAAGGGAGTAGAAGCGTTCATGGTCGAGACCGTACAGTGCAAACCAATCGAAGTTCACGTGGGTGAGCGTGGGCTCGAGCGCGCGGTCAAACACCTCAAGCGCAAGATGGCGACCGAGGGCATCCTCCGCGAGCTCAAGCGGCGCCGTCACTACATGAAGCCCTCCATCAAGAAGCGTAAGAAGGCTGCCGAGGCCGCTCGACGTCGCCGTAAGCGTGTCCGCATGGTCAGCGAGCGTCCGTACTAGGTACGCGAAAGCAACTTCATAGCCATGGGCCTTCGCCCTCGAGCCGCCGGAGCTACTTCGGCGGCTTTTCTATTTCGGGCTCGCGGCGCCTGCCTGGGCTCCATGCAAACCACCTTCCGGTTTGCGCTTCGAGGAAGCGCGCAAGCCGGTGGAAATCGCTTCCGGATTCGATCAAGCGCACTTCGGTATGAAGCGTCTGCGGGTTGATCAACCTCGAGAACTCGACGTAGTGGAGCTGGAGTTGGCCGCTGACGCTCACCATGTGTCCGTCGAGACCTTCCTCGATGAGAGCGCGGTACGCGCCGATGCCGAGTTGACTTCCAAGCATCACGTCGAAAGCGTGCGGTGGTGCGCATCGCGACTCGTAGCCGAGTTGGATATGACGAACTTTCTTGCGCCGCCCCGTCCTTTCTTCGTAGCGCGTCTGCACACGATCGCTCACCACCTTGGCCAAGTCGAACGCGCTCAGGCGGATGTGTCCGTGTTCGTCGCGCGGCATTCTCACCACGGAATTGTCGGGCAAAAGCTCCGCAAGCCCCTCCGCGAGGACGACAGTCCCGTAGAACTGGTCGCGCCGCTCGCGTTCCAGCATCACGTCGACGATCCGGTCGACGAGCGCGGTCACGGAGAGGCGAAGCTCGGTAGTCGACTCGCCGGTAATCGGGTCGACGTGCGTTTCCTCGATCGCTAGATCGTCACGTACGTCTTCGGTGGAGAGGACCATGCTGGCTTCGCCGGCAATGGCGACACCGTAGGAAAGCCAGCCGGCCTTTCGACCCATCGTCTCGACGATGAAGTAGCTGCTCGTGGCGATGCAGTCGGCGCGAAGATTCAAGAGCTCTTTGGCCATCACGTCGACTGCAGTGAAAAAGCCAAACGTGAAGTCGATGCCGCGGTAGTCATTGTCGATCGTCTTTGGCAAGTGCACGACGCGAATGCGGTCTTTTTCTAGGACGTGGTGCCGCTGATATTCGTAGAAGAAGTTCGCGGTCTTGAGGGTGTCGTCTCCGCCTATGGAGATCAGCGCGTCGACCTCGAGATCAGAGAGAGCGTGGTGAATTCGGGCCAGGCGTTCGGTCTTTTCTGGATCGAGTAGGTCGGCGGGGGTCTTGATGGTTGCGCCGGGGTTCACGCGCGCGGTTCCGATGATGATCCCACGGCTGTTCCGGAGCCCTCGGATGTCCGTCGGAGCCAGGATTCGATAGTGCTCCGACTCGACGATCGGATGGTGGACAGGATCATATTCTTGAAGATTGGTGTAGCCGTGAAAGATGCCGAGTACTTCGATCCCCGCCTCGAGAAACGAGGTGGTGACCGCGGCGATTACGGCGTTGGCGGCGGGCGCGGGGCCCCCGGAAAATACGATGGCAACTCGGCGTGCGGACTTCACCTCGCGCACTGTATGATGGAGGGCGCCGGATTGCCATCCTCGACGACAGGCGCTCTACTCGGCCGAAGCGCCATGGGGATCGACAAAGATAGCTTGGGCTACGAGACACCGGCCATCGAGTTCGGGTACATGTGGCGCGACACGGTGATGTATGCGCTCGGAGTGGGCGCCACACCAGACGCGGAGCTCGACTTCCTCTACGAAGGTCGGGGCCCGCAAGTGCTGCCAACCTTTTGCACGATTCCCACGTTCGCGGCGTTCGACTCGCTCGTCGATCGGATCGGGTGCGACCGTAGCGGGATGGTTCACCACAGCCAGGAGATGAATCTCTTCAAACCGCTTCAGCCGAGCGGCGTCCTGAAGGTCGTGGGTCGCGTCGACGGGCTGTACGATCTGAAGCGGATGGCGATGGCCGTGTTCGTCATCGACGCATACGACCAGGAAGGCGACCTGATCGCCCGTGGGGAGGTGACGCTCCTGCTGCTCAAAGACGGCGGCTTCGGCGGAGAGCGACCACCGCGGATTCCCCGCGCGCCCGCCCCTGACCGCGACCCGGATTTCGAGACGCGCGAGCGGGTCGCGCGGAGCCAGGCCTTACTTTATCGCTTGAGTGGGGATTACAACCCCCTCCACGCCGATCCCGCGTTCGCTGCCAAGGTGGGCTTCGACAGGCCCATTCTTCATGGGCTCTGCACCTTCGGATACGCGGGTCGCGCGCTGGTTGCCCATGCATGTGCAGGCGACCCGACGCGACTGTCGAGGTTTCGCGGGCAGTTTGCCAACCCGGTTTTTCCCGGAGACACGTTGGTCGTGCGTGGCTGGCGCGAAGAAGGACGCACGGCGGTGACGGTGACCACGGAGGAACGCCCGGCGGAGCTATGCCTGGCCAACGCCTACGCCGTGATACGCTGAGCGGCCCGGGAGGTCTGCTTGCCCTCCGTGAGGTTCACACCCAGATCTTCGTGCTGATGCGTTCCCTGGCGACATGGTTGCTCCTCGCGCCGATCATTGCGATGACCGGTTGCACGGGGACGGCCCCCGCTGCCGTGCAGGCGCCTCCACCTCCGGTCCACACGGTGACGGTGAAGCTCGAGCCGGTCGTCCCGCAGTCGATCGCGACCGCTGAAATCCTCGCGAAGCGGCAAGCACATCTACGCTCGGAGACCGCGGGTCGGGTCGTGTCGGTGTTGGTCGAGGCGGGCGACCACGTGGCGGAAGGCCAAATTCTGCTACGACTGGATGTCGGGAAACCCGCCTCCGCTGCGCAAGCTGCGAGAGCCGCGGTGGAGCAAAGCGAGGCTCGCCTCAACCAGGCCGAACGAGAGCTCGTCCGGACACGGAAGCTCGTGAAGACTGGCGGCCTCCCCGAACAGCGGCTCGACGATGCACAGGACGCCTTGAGGCTCGCAGCGGCAGCACGCGAGGCAGCTCGGGCGGAGGCCCAATTGGCTCGCCGAGGGATCAGCGATGCGGTCGTTCGCGCGCCTTTCGACGGAACCGTCGTCGAACGAGCGGTCGAGCTCGGCGAGTATCTTTCCCCAGGGAGCCCTCTGCTCACACTCGCCGATACGAGCCTACTCAAGGCGCGGGTGCTCCTCGATCCGCGGGAAGCGCTCGATGTGTCGGTCGGCGCGCGTGCCACGGTTTTCGCTTATGCGCGTCCCGACGAAGAGTTCGGCGGCGTGGTGGTGCGAGTGGGTGAGGTCATCGACCCCGGGACCCGGCGACTGCCCGTCGAGATCGAGCTAGATGACCACCGCGATCGGCTGCGACCAGGCTTGGTTGCCCGCTTCTCGGTTCAAACGGGCAAGTCGCGGGAAGTGATGCAAGTCCCGCTCGATGGCGTGTTCGAGCGCTTTGGAAGCCAACACGTATACGTGGTCGAGGATGGCCTTGCGAAGCGCCGACCCATCGTTCTCGGAGCGGTCCGGGCAGGCTACGCCGAGGTCGCTGAGGGCATCGAACCAGGTGACGTGGTGATCAGTAAAGGGGTTACCCGCGTGGTGGATGGCTCGGAAGTTCAAATCGTACCCGTCGACGAGCCATGAGTATTCCCGCGTTCGCAGTTCGCCAACCCGTCCTCGTGAACCTCGTGGCGATCTCGATGGTGGTGGTCGGAGGGCTGGTACTTGGTGCGATGCATCGCGAGTCGCTGCCGACCATGCCTACGGGCTGGGGCTCGGTGACGACCGTCTACGTAGGCGCGTCCCCAGAGGAGATCGAACAGCTCGTCACGATTCCCGTCGAGAATGCAGTTGGAGATGTCGATAAGGTCGACGAGATTTGGAGCTCGTCGAAAGAAGGCATCTCGTACGTGAGCTTCAAGCTCGACTCCGACGTCGAGGACGTCACCAGCGCGATCATGGAGGTCTCCAACGAGATCAACCGGATCGACGACCTTCCGATCGACGCCGAGCGACCCGTGGTACGCGAGGTCAAGGTCGACTTCCCGACCATCAGCGTCGCGGTGCGCGGGGAGGTCCCCGAGGTCGTCTTGCGTCAGGTGGGCAAGGACCTCGCTGACCGAATCGAGCGCTTGCCAGGCGTTTCGGGCATCTGGCGCAACGGCATTCGAGATCGGGAATTCCGAGTCGAGGTCGTTCCGGATCGGCTTGCCGCCTACCAGCTTCCGCTGACGGCGGTGACGAGCGCCCTCCGACTTCGCGCATCGAACGTACCCGCCGGGACCACGAAGGGTGAGGGTGACGCGCGCCTCGTCCGCGGCATGACGCGGGTGAACGACATCGAGGAGCTCGGTTCCGTCGTCATCCGACCGGACGCGCGCGGTGGATCCGTGCGCGTGGGCGACGTTGCCGATGTGCGGGACACGTTCGCGGCCGGCGAGTTCAGCGGACGAGTCAACGCGGAACCGGCCATCGTTCTCACCGTTCGAAAGGAGGAGCAGGCCGACAGCGTTCGCATCAGCGAAGAGGTTCGCGCGCTGGTCGAGCGACTCGGGCCGACGCTCCCGGCCGGGGTCAGAATCGATCTCTTCGGCGACGCGGCGACCGAGGTCGAGCATTCACTAGGCACGCTCTACGCCAATGCGGTTGTGGGGCTCGTGCTGGTGTTGTTGACACTCTGGGTGGCGGTTGGCGCACGAAATGCGACCATGGCGGCCATCGGCCTACCCGTGGCCTTGGCGGGCGCACTCATCGCGATGTCCGTGATGGAGATCACGATCAACATCATGTCCTTGCTCGCGCTGATCTTGTGCTTGGGGGTCGTGGTCGACGACGCGATCATCATCATCGAGAACATCTATCGACACATGGAAGAGGGGATGGCGCGGAGGAAGGCCGCCGTCATCGGCACACAAGAAGTATTCTGGCCGGTGGTCGCGTCCACGCTGACGAGCTGGGCGGCCTTCCTGCCATTGCTATTGATGGAGGGGGTGCTCGGGGATTTCTTCGCGATCATTCCGAAGGTGGTCGTCGCCGCCCTCGCTGCCTCGCTGATCGAAGCCATGTTCGTTCTCCCGAGCCACATGGCGGATTTCGGCAAGCTCGGCGCTCTCAAAACGGACGGGGCCGGTCCCCCGAGGACGCGGCTACAGAGATTCGGGGGGCGTGTTCTCGGCGTCTACGAGCGCGTGCTTCGGTGGTCGCTTCACCACCGCGGGTGGGTGGTACTGGCGACGTATGGAGTGTTCCTCGCGATGATTGCCCTGACATTCAAAGTGAAGGACGTCATCCTGTTTACCGAGGGCGACCCGGACATGTTCGACGTTCGGGTGCACATGCCAACCGACGCCTCGAAAGAAGAAACCGAAGCGCTTCTTGCCAAGCTCGATGCGCGCATCCTCGCGCTCGGCAGCCCTGACATCGAGGCAACGGTCGCGGTGCGAGGCATGACGCGCACCGACATGGGCGTGCGAACGGGGGACCACTTGGGGAACGTGAGCGTGTTTGTCGTTCCAGCGACCGAAAGAAGTAGTCTCCACGCAGGGCGTGATTTGGTTACACGAGTCAGCCACCTCTACGACGACGTCGTCGGACCCGCCCGTCTCGAAATCGTCGAGGTCAGACCGGGGCCCCCTCGAGGGGCGCCGGTCGCCGTGCGCATCCGCGGAAAGGATCACGAGCGACTCGTCGAGCTTGCCGAGCAAGTGCTCGCCGAGGTAAGGACGACGCCGGGCACTCGCAACGCCAACCATGACCACGAGCTCGGCAAGCAGGAGCTCCAAATCAAAGTCGATGAGGAGCGCGCCGCACTTCATGGTCTCACGCCCAACGCCGTCAGTGCCTGGCTGCGCAGCGCGTTCGGCGCAACACCCGTCGCAACGCTGCAGGAGGGCGACGATGAAATCGACATCGTGGTCCAACTGCGCGAAGACGCGCTGCGTGACCCGAGCCGAATCGCCTCTCTTCAGCTCATCGCACCGAGCGGCGATGAAGTCGCCATCGAGGACATCGCCGACGTTTCTCACGGCCGCGGTCCGGGGGTCATCAAGCGCTACCAACAAAAGCGGGTAGTCAGCGTCCTCTCCGGCATCGATGAAACCGTCACCAACAGCGGCGAGGTCAACGAGAGGCTGCAGCGGCAGCTGGCTCAGGTCGAAGCCGCAAACCCGGACGTTCGGTTCGAGTATGGTGGGCAGTTCGAAGAGACTCAGGAATCGGTCGTGTCGCTGTTTCGCGCGTTCATCGTTGCCATGTTGCTGATTTACACGATTCTCGCCACGCAGTTCCAAAGCTTCTCACAGCCCACGGTCGTGATGGCAGCCATCCCGCTTTCGCTGATCGGTGTGTGTGGTGGTTTCTTGTTGAGCACCACGCCGATCGGGCTGATCTCCCTGGTCGGTGTGGTCGGGCTCACCGGCATCGTCGTCAACGACTCGCTCGTCTTGGTCGACTTCATCAACAAGCGACGTTCGATCGGCATGGCGCTCGATGACGCGATCGTCGAAGCAGGCCTGTTGCGGGTGCGACCCATATTCCTGACCAGCATCACGACAATCGCGGGGCTCTTCCCGCTCTCTCTTGCCGTCGAGAGTTTGCCACACCTAGCGCCCATGGCTCAGGTCATCGTGTACGGCTTGACCTTTTCGACGCTGCTGACGCTAGTCGTCGTGCCATGTTTGTACCGCCTGGACGTCGACCTTGCCGACCGCGCTGGGCGTTGGTTCGCGCCGGTCACGCGTTGGCTGACCGACCCGGGCGCGGCGGCGGCGGAGCCCGCAGACACCACCTCCGAGTAGCGCGTGGCAGCCCCGCCTGGGAGCTGCTAGGCGCAGAGGATGGCGAGGCGTTTCGAGAACAAGATCGTTTGGATCACGGGTGGTGGCAGCGGAATCGGGAAGGCACTGGCGCTGGCGTTTGGCAAGGAAGGCGCGATCGTTGCGGTGTCCGGGAGGCGCGAGGATCGGCTCCAGGAGGTCGTCGACGAGCTCAAGTCGCAGGGTGCAAAAGGCCTGGCGGTGCGCTGTGACGTCACGGACGAGGCCTCGGTGGCCGAGGCTGTGCAAAAAATCGTGAAAACCCTGGGCGGCCTCGACGTAGCGGTGGCCAACGCCGGATTTTCGGTCGCCGGTCGAGTCGAAAAGCTGTCGGCTGCCGACTGGAGACGCCAACTCGACGTCAATGTCATCGGCGTGGCGATGACAGCCCGTTACGCCATTCCACACCTCCGCGAGCGCGAGGGCCGGCTCGCCCTGATCGGCAGCGTCGCGTCCATGTTGGCAGCGCCTGGAATCGGTGCGTATGCGGCTTCGAAGTTCGCCGTTCGGGCGATTGGGCAAACACTTGCCGCCGAGCTCCATGGAAGCGGCGTGAGTTGCACGACCATTCACCCCGGGTACATCGAGAGTGAGATCGCTCAGGTCGACAATCAGGGCCGCTTCGATCCGCAGCGCGAAGATCGCCGGCCGAAGAACCTCATGTGGCCTGCCGACCGGGCCGCTCGCGCCATGGTCGATGCGATTGCGAAACGGAAACGCGAGTACACATTCACCGGTCATGGCAAGGTCGGCGCGTTCGCCGGCCGACACATGCCGGGACTCGTCCACTTCGGCATGACACGCAACCGCAAGTAGCGATCACTCCACGAGGAAGCGGAACATGACGAGCAGATGGGTCTCTTTGGGCCCGCCTAGGTCCCGCCGAAGGGCCATCCCGACGCCGATCTTGCCCTTGTTGAAGCCAGCACCCGCCGTGATTTGGTTCAAATTGCGGCCGCTGTCGCGGCGGTAGCCAATGCGAATCGGCACCAGCTCGGCTGCGACGTAGCTCACGCCCGCACCTGCGATGATCTTGTTGCTCGAGAACGTGGTGAAGTCGACGAGAACGTCGCCACCGACGGTGAACGACTCGATGGGGGTGAGCGCCACACTTCCGCCGGCCATCTGAGGCGCGAGTGACGAGTAGGTCTTGACGAGGTTGTAGCCGAGCCCCGAGATCTTGAGGAACCGAATGGGCGTGATGGTCATCGACGCATCGAGGGTGATTCCGTCGAAGCTCGGGCCGAGACGAACGCCGTCTGACCAATTGGACTTCAACTTCGCCCACCGAAAGCCGATCCCAATGGCGAGCTGGGGAATCGCCTGAATGCCAATGCCGGAGCGCCAGTCCCAGCCCTGGTATCTGCGGCCCTCGCCGCTGAAGACGTAGCGAAAGCTCGTGCCCATCGCGATCTTCTTCGCGGTGGTCGAATCGACGACCGAGCTTCCGATCGTCCAGTAGGTGCCGCCATCACTCTTGCTGCCGGGGATGATCTGCGAGAACGCCTCGACCTGGTACGTGGGCACCGCGGCCATGTTCGACGTGTTGTACGCCAACGCCGAGGTCCCGACCGCGCCAGCGCGGGCGCCGCTTCCCATTGCGAGCCCGTAGGTCGTCTCGAGGGTGTCTTCGGGGGGCGGCGGTGGGTTCGAGACACCGCCCACACCCGACGGCGCTTGTGTTTGCGCAGCAGCGTTAGACCACGGGCACACGACGGTCGCTAGACCGACGATCGCCGCCCCCCAAAACACTCGCTTTGCCCCCATGGGTGATTCCCTGGGGGAAGCTAACAGTGATAGATCACCCTTCCAAATTGTCGACTCCGCCTTAGAAGCGTCTCGTGTTGGACTTTCTACTGGACAAATCCGTTGTTGGTTACACCTCGCTTGGGTACCGATGGCGCCCCCATCCGGAGATCGATGCGGACCTGAGCGCTAGGGTCGCCCTCGTGACCGGCGCGACGTCCGGACTGGGGAGGGCAACGGCAACCGAGCTCGCCCGGCTCGGAGCCTCCACGATCATCGTCGGCCGCAACCCCGAGAAGACCGCCTCGGTCTGCAAGCAAATCCAGGATGAAACTGGCAACCCCGACATCCGCATTGAGATCGCCGATCTCAGTCTGATGCGGGAGATCCGTGCCCTTGCGGGTCGGATCGAGAAACCGATCCATCTTCTCGTCAACAATGCCGGGGTTCTCCTCCCCAAGCGGCAGGAAACCGGCGAAGGGTTCGAGCGGACCTTCGCAACGAACTTGCTGGGCCATTTTCTGCTGACCAATCTCCTCACAGACAAGCTCGAGGCGCCTGCCCGCATCATCAACGTCTCGTCGGGCGGAATGTATACCCAGCGAATCCGAGTGGACGACCTGGAGATGAAGAAGGAGCCGTACGACGGTGTGGTGGCCTATGCGCGGACCAAGCGCGGGCAGGTGATCCTGACCGAGCTCTGGGCGGAACGGCTGAAAGACCGGGGCGTCGTCGTTCACTCGATGCACCCGGGCTGGGCCGCGACGCCTGGGGTGTCCGAATCCCTTCCTCGCTTCTACAAGCTCACCAAACCGCTGCTCCGGACCCCCGAACAGGGGGCAGACACCATCGTCTGGTTGTGTGCATCGGAGGAAGCGGGGCGCACGACCGGCCTCTTCTGGCATGACCGGCGGCCTCGGCCGACCCATCGAACCAAAAGAACGCGCGAAACCCCGGAGCAGCAAAGGGCCCTTTGGACGGCACTCGAAGGTATGCTCGGTGCATGAAGGTGAAACCGCGAAAGGCGGGCACGGCCCGCCGCCGGGCGGTGACAATTTCAGTTTACGGGCTGGCGTGGGTGTTGCTCACCGTGCTTGCGCCGGTATGGCTCGTGATCGGAGCGATCGTTGGCGCGCTGAGGGGGCGTTCCTTCATCGTGTTGCGCCTCCTCGCGTTCGGGTGGTTTTACTTCGGCTTCGAGTTGATAGCTCTATTGCTGATTGCCGGCGTGTTCGTTGCGCACCGGCCGGGCGCGGCCCGCGATGGCGCGCTTTATCGTCTTCAGGCATGGTGGGCGAGCACGAACCTGCGCCTTGCGCAAAGGGCCTTGCGCCTCGAGATCCAGGTCGACGGTGCTGAGCGGGCGTTGCCCGGACCCGCGATTCTCTTGATCCGCCACGCGAGCATTCTCGATACACTCCTGCCGTGCGCATACATCCAGCGGCCGTACGGGTTTCGCATCCGGTACGTGCTCAAGCAAGAGTTGTTGTTTGATCCCTGCATCGACGTCGTTGGAAACGCGCTCCCCAACTACTTCGTCGACCGGACGGGTGATCGCGCCGCCGAGCTCGAAGGAGTGCGGCGTCTCGCGCAGAATTTGGGTACGGATGGGATACTGATCTTCCCCGAAGGAACCCGATTTTCCGAAGAGAAACGGGAGAGATCGCTCGCACAGCTAGCATCCGACGGCTCGCCGATGGCAGAAGCGGCGAAGCAACTCACGCACGTACTGCGGCCGAAGCCAGGCGGCGTGCTCGCGTTGTTGGACGTGCTGCCCAACGTCGATTGCGTCTTCGTTGCACATTCAGGCCTCGAGTCCTTCGCGAAGATCTCGAGCTTGCTGGACGGCGAAGTGGTCGGCTCCTCGGTGCGCGTGAAGCTCTGGCGGATCAGCGCAGAAGAGATCCCTCGTGGCGATGAAGATCGTCTTCGCTGGCTGTACGCGCAGTGGGGGGAGGTCGATGCGTTTGTGAAAAACTCGTTGCTCGTTGGTGGATAAGCTGTGGATGAAACGCGCAACGTGCAGCGTTGCCGAAGCATTCGGCTACGGAAATCGTAGCAACAGTTGTGGACTCATTGCGGACGAGAATCTGTTCGATGTTGCGCGAACGATAACAAGTCGTAATTCGGAATGATTGCAACAGCTTGTCAACAGCGAGGAAACACCAAGTAAAGGAGCGCACTCGCATGTCAAAAAAACTGCGTTCGAATCTTTTACGATCACAGGCGGTTAGGAATTAGTTCGTTGATCCCCGTAGACGGCTTCGAAACTCGCTGCTAGCTTCGGCGGCCTTCACAAAGAAGACACCAGTTGGCGTTCGCCACGTCGACGGAAGTTGGTGGATAAACGGTTGGATCGCTCGTCCCAAGCGAGGTGTGGATTGCTTGGGGACGTTGACGGTGAATTGCGCCTTTTTTTGGGGGTCTTGTGACGATGGAACAACTGTGGGAACAAGCGCTCGGCAGCCTCAAGTCGAACCTGTCGGCTGAGAACTTCGAAACCTGGCTGGAGCCGGTTCAGTTCGGTGGCATCGAGAGCGATTCGGTCGTGTTGCGCATTCCGAATCAGTTCTTTGCAGAGTGGATTTCCGCGCACTACCTCGACATGATCCTCGAAACCCTGCAGAGCACAGCAGGCGATACGGCAATGCCGACGAAGGTTCGTTGGGAGCTCGACGAAACGCTTCGCGAGAAGGCCCAAGCTGCCCGTGAGTCGACTCCCCCCCCAGCGCCCCGTGCACCTCGTGCGACGCCGCGCGCCCCTGAAACGGCCGATCTCAACCCCAAGTATCGTTTCAAAAACTTCGTGGTGGGTCCTGCGAACCAGCTCGCGCATGCAGCGAGCGTCGCGTGTGGCTCCGACCCAGGCCGTCGTTACAACCCGCTCTTCATCTATGGAGGCGTGGGTCTCGGAAAGACGCATCTGGTCAATGCGATCGGTCATGCCATTCTGCAGCGGAACCCGCGCGCGAGGATTCTTTATCTCTCGGCCGAGCGATTCACCAACGAGTTCATCTGGTCGCTGCAGAACCACGAGATCAATTCCTTCCGCAATCGGTATCGATCTCAGTGCGATGTCTTGCTGATGGACGATATCCAGTTCCTCGCCGGCCGCGAGCAGACGCAGGAGGAGTTCTTTCACACCTTCAACGCGCTCTACCACTCGGACAAACAGATCGTCGTTACTTCGGACGTTTACCCGCAACAGATCCCCGAGATGCAGGAGCGTTTGATCAGTCGCTTCCAGTCGGGAATGGTCGCGGATGTTCAGGCACCCGAGCTCGACACCCGCATCGCCATCCTACAGAAGAAGGCGGAAAGCGAAAGCATCGAGCTTCACGGTGAGGTCGCTCTCTTTCTCGCGCAGGCAGTCCGCAGCAACGTTCGCGAGCTCGAGGGAACCCTCCTACGCATTGCCGTCAAAGCAGAGCTCCTCGGGCTTCCTATCGACCTCGAGCTCGCCAAAGAGACGCTTCGAGCCGTGGCCCCGAACCAGGATACCGCAATGACCGTCGAAGAGATCCAGCGCATCGTCTGCGGCTACTTCGGCATTCGTTTGGCGGACCTGAAGTCGCGGCGACGTCACCGCGCTGTGAGCTTTCCCCGTATGATCGCGATGTACATCTGCCGGCACCGCCTCGGGACCAGCTATCCCGAGCTTGGCGAGCGCTTTGGCGGCAAAGACCACACCACGGTCATCAGCGCCGTACGAAAGATTGGCGGCCTGGTCGAGGCCCAAGACGAGCGTGTCTTGGGCGCAGTGGATGCGATCGAGCGCAAGCTCGGCGTCTAGCGTGTACAGCAAATCCAAGCCTCGATGGGGGTTGTGCGGGGGGCTCGGACATGCCGGGCCTCCCGTGCGCTTTTAGTGTATACCAGCGCCTGTGTGCGGGCTGAGATCAACCTGGGGAGTGGGCCTGGGGATCAATCTGGGTTCGCAGACTCCACATTCTCGCAACGATCAACCAAGACTCTAAAGATCGCGCAAAGCTCAGTCCTTCTCGGCGCTTACCTTGCTTCATCCACAATCCACAGCTGTTAAGACGACGACTAATTTTAAAATTTATAGATTTAACCTGGTGGATAAACAGACCAGCCCTTGCATGGAGTGAACGAAGACATGGAGCTAACGATCGAAAAGCAACAGTTCCTCCGTGGTCTCGCGCGGACCCACGGTGTAGCTGATCGCAAAAGCTCGATGCACATTCTGTCGAATGTGTTGCTTACGGCTGAAGGACCGGATCGTCTTCGCTTGTCGGCCACCGACTTGTACCTCGGTGTGACTGCGTTGGTACCTGCGAACATCAAGAAGGGCGGAACCATCGCGGTGTCCGCGCGCACGCTCTTCGACATCGTAAAGAACCTTCCCGACGGCGAGGTGAGTTGGAAGCTCAGCGACAGCCATGCGGTCGAGCTCAGCTGCGGCAAAGTGCGGTATCGCATTCCTGCCATGCCTGGCGAAGACTTCCCACCACTGCCGAATCCCGGAGATGCGGATTTCGCGCACATCGAAGGGTCCCTGCTCTCAGAGCTAATTTCGTTGACGCAGTACTCGATGTCCCACGACGACACGCGACCGCACTTGGCTGGCACCTTGTTCGAAGGGGACGGAAAAGTCGTGCGTATGGTAACGACCGACGGTCACCGGCTCTCGAAAGCGGAACACAAGGTCAGTGGCAAAAACGCGTTGATGAACTTCAGCATGTTGGTGCCGCACAAGGGTATCAGCGAGCTCAAAAGGCTTCTCGACGACATCAAAAGCGGCAAAGGCAAGGCCGACGAGCCCACCACCATCGGCATCGCGACGGCTGGCGGTAACGCGTTCTTCCTGCGCGACGATCTGAGCCTCAGCGTCAAGCTCGCAGACGAGAACTTCCCGCCCTACAGCAAGGTGATTCCGAGCAAACAAAGTCGCACCGTCGTTGCTGCTCGGGGGCCGCTCGTCGAGGCGCTACGGCGTATCAGCCTCGTTGCAAACGACAAGAGTGGTGGCGTTCAACTGCAGATCGAACCAGGGATGCTTCGGATCCAAAGTCAAAACCCCGAGGTCGGGGAGGGCAGTGAAGAGGTCGACGTCGACTACGCCGGAGACGAGCTACGCATTGGCTTCAATGCGCGCTACCTCCTCGACGCGTTGAGCGCGATGCCCCAGGACGAAGTCGCGATCGAGCTCAGTGGCGAGCGAGATCCAGGCGTGATCAAACCGGTCGGCGACGACGCCGAATTCATCGGTGTCATCATGCCTATGCGAATCTAGGCAGCAGGTGGTCGGGGAGACCCCAAGTCGACTAATGTCGTTGCGAGCGCGAGGGTTTCGCAACCTCGGCGCCCTCAGTTTCGAACCTGGCTCCCATTTCAACGTCATCCACGGCGACAATGGGGCGGGGAAGTCGAACCTTCTCGAGGCGATTTACTATCTAGGGGCGCTCAAAGGCTTTCGCGGAGGCAAGACGGATGATCTGATCGCGCTCGACGCGAGCGATGCGTTCCTCGAGGCTGCGTTCGAGAGCGGCCCCGCGCCTCACAAGCTCCGTATCGACATGAGTCGATCGCAACGACGACGTCTTCAGCTCGATGGGAAGCGTCCACGCTCGACCAACGTTTGGTATCAGGCGATTCGCATGGTGTTGTTTCACCCCGGGGACCTCGTGCTGGCTGCAGGCTCTGCCGACAAGCGGCGAGCGTTTCTCGATCGGATGCTCGAGCAGATGGACCCTGTCTATGCCAGCACGCTTTCCAGCTACGAGAAGGCGCTTCGCAGCCGCAATCGCCTGTTGAAGGACGCTCGGACTGACCGGCGGTCTGTGCGGGCGTACGACACCATTCTGAGCAAGGCAGGGGCTGTGGTCGGACAGGCTCGACGGCGGCTCGTCGAGGACCTCGGTCCGAGAGTGGAACGCGCGTTCACGGACGTGTTCGCGGGTGATACGCCGCTCGACGTTCGCTACCTTCCGCGGGTGGAGCCTTCGGAGGAGGCGATTGCAGATGCGCTCGAACGCGCCTTCGAGAAGGATTGCGCGCGAGGGTTCACCGCCGACGGACCTCACGGCGACGATCTGGAGCTTCGCCTGCACGAGGTCGGTGCGCGGCACCATGGCTCGCAGGGACAGCATCGAACGATCGTGCTCGCGCTCAAGACCGCGGAGCTGGATCTACTCACCGAGCGCACCGGCAGAGTGCCCATCCTGCTCCTCGACGACGTGTCGAGCGAGCTCGATCGGAGCAGAAACCGGCGTTTTTTCGAGATGTTGCGCCACGTCGGGGGTCAGGTCTTCCTGACCACCACGCATCCCGAGTTCATCCTGCTCGAGGACGACCGCGTCGACTTTCAGGTCGACGGGGGGCGGGTCACTCGATGATCTTCGCGCTCTTGATGTAGTCGAGCTTTGGGAAGCTTTCCCGCAAGTACGAGTTGCCTTCGGACTGCATCCGGGGTTGCGAGGGCCCTCGTCCGCGCGGGGCGCCTTCCCCGTATCCATTGTAGAGCGCATCGACCGGCGCCATGTCTTTGACTTTGCCGAATGGCGAAAAGCCCATGCCGTCGAGCCGCGAGTTGTCGCCGAAGTTGATGAAGAACTGAGTCGTCCTCGAGTCGGGGCCGGAGGTTGCAAAGGTCACCGTGCCGCGTGTGTTGCTTGCCTTGACCGGGTCATCCGGAATCGGCTTCGCGCGCCACTCTTCGTTGAGCGCGGGGTCGCCGCTGATCCCGACCTGGGCCATGAATCCGCCGATCACGCGGAAGAAGGCGACGTCCGTGAAGTAGCCGCTCTTCACGAGCTCGTAGAAACGCTCCGCTCCGTTCGGCGCCCAGTCGCGGTGAACGTCGATGACGATCGTGCCTTTGGTGGTGTCGAGCTCGACGGTGTATTGCGCGGGCACGGGCGCTTCTTCCTTCGTGGCCTCGGTGACTTCCTCTTCTACCGGTAGAGGCGTCTCCTCACCTTGGCTCTTGGTAGGCGCGTCTTCGTTTTTCGGGCATCCGACGAGGAACGCACCGGCGATGATCAAAAGGGCTGCGGTTCGCATGCCCGTAACTTGGAGAAGCCTGCGTTCGCGCGCAAGTAAGTGGCACTCAACCCTCGAATAGGCCCCGAAGCTTTCGGAGAAAACTGGCCTGTTGAGGATGCGCTTCGTCCCCGATTTCCTGCCCAAGCTCCGTGATGAGCTTTCGCTGGCGGCGACTGATCTGTTGAGGAACCTCCACGATCACAGTGACGAGCTCATCGCCTTTGCCGTAGCCCCCGTACACGGGGATCCCTTTGCCGCGCAGCCGGAACACCTTTCCGGACTGGGTTCCCGGCGGAACCTTCATCACGACCTTTCCGTCGAGTGTCGGGACGTCGATGCTGGCTCCGAGCACGGCCTGAGGAAACGAGATCGGGATCGAAACCAAGATGTCTGCGCCTTCACGTCGAAACAAGGCGTGATCGGTCACCTTGATGTTGATGTGTAGATCGCCATTTCCCATGGGGCTGGCTTCGCCCGCACCCCGGACGGTTCGCACGGCGCCGTCTTGCACACCCGCCGGGATCTTCACGCTCATCGATTCGGGCCGCATCTTGGTGCCCGTGCCTTTGCAGGCGTCGCACGGCGTCGGAATGTTCTTGCCGCTACCCCGACATGCATGGCAAGGGCGCGC
>JAHEEE010000101.1 GCA_024640845.1 Myxococcales bacterium
CCGTTCGCGCGACCGAAAAGACGGTTTCGAAGAAGAAGAGAGGCCGCACCTACCGCATTCAGACGGGCGATACGCTCACCGGAATCGCGCTCGAGCACAACACCACGGTCGACGAGCTCGTGAAGACGAATCCTGGACTCAACCCGAACCGTATCTACCCAGGCCAGACGATCGACATCGGGGACCCACGCCCTGAAGTCGTGTTCCGGCTCGAACGAGGCGATACGCTCGTTGCAGCGGCGGGAAGATACGGAGTGAGCCCGCGAGACGTCATGCGGTGGAACGCGAGGCTTGACGGCCTGAATGCGAAGCCCGGAACCGCCATCCGAATCTATACGCGGGCTCCGGTGAGCGCATCGGAGGCGATCGGCCCAACGAACCACGGGCGTCTGGAAAACCCCGTCATGCTCCCCCCTCATCGAGGGTACGTCATTCGAACGCCGGCGCGCGCCTATGGCACCGAGGAGACGGTCCGTTGGATCGTCGACGCCTTCGACGCTGTCGACGCGAAGTTCAAGCATACGAAAGTGGTGCGCGTTCACGACATCAGCGACCGCAACGGCGGCAGCATCCGCGACCACAAGAGTCATCAGAACGGTCGAGACGTCGATATCAGCTATTATCAGGAACACTGTGGAGTGAACGGATGCCGCTTCGAACACGTCAAGGCATCCGAGCTCGACGTCGCGCGCCAATGGGCGCTCCTCGAACACTGGCTGCGCAACGATCAGGCCGAGATGATCTTCATCGACTACCGCCTTCAGGCGAAGCTTTATCGCTACGCGAAGCGTCGTGGCGTCAGCAAGTCGCAACTCGATCGGTGGATTCAGTACCCGCGCGGCAGGTACGAGCCGGACGGCGTCATTCGGCACTTCCCGAACCACGAGGACCACTTGCACGTCCGGTTCGTGTGCCCGTTTTCCGACCTCAAGTGCCGCCGATAGGGGCCCGGCCGAAGAGCGCACCGCGCAACTTACGGATGGCTTGGGCGCGCGCATTGACGCGGGAGCGAGACTCGGGGCTCATCTCCCCGTAGGTGATCGCGTAGCCGTCAGGCAGGAACATCGGCTCGAACCCATGCCCCAAATCCCCTCGGATCGGCCACACCAATACGCCGCTGGTCTCGCCGCGAAATACTTGAGTGCGCCCGTCAGGCCAGGCCACGCAGAGAACACAGATGTACTTGGCGCGACGGCTCGGGTCGGGGCCTACCTCGCCGAGACGCTCCTCGACGCGCCGACGCGCCAGGTCGAAGTCACGCCTAGGTCCTGCCCAGCGCGCCGTGTGAATACCGGGCTCTCCGCCGAGCGCGAGCACTTCGACGCCCGAATCGTCGGCCAGGGCCGGTAGTCCGGTTGCCTCCGACGCGGCGCGGGCTTTGAGCTCTGCATTCGCTTCGAAAGTCGCGCCCGTTTCCTCAGGCTCGGGAAGCCCGAGCTCGCCGGCGGAGCGAAGTCGAACGGGAAGGCCCGCGAACAAGTGATTGAGCTCTTTGACTTTCCCGTCGTTGTGGCTCGCCAGAACCCACTCTCGCGCAGCGCCCTCGGTCATTGGTCTGCCTCGAACGGTAGGCGAGCCGGCGGTTCCTTTCCAAAGCTCGGATACGGTGTTCGTTTCCGTAGCTGCTTTGCGAAGACCGAGGGGCTCGAAGTCGGCAGCTCGCATCGGCCGCGCTCGCAGACGTACGCGGTCGCCTTGCCACGAATGGCCCGTTTGCCTTCGAGCCATGGAACCTCGGCCTGCAGACGCTGCGCGTTGGGCTCAGACAAGAAGACGAACGCCTTGTTCGGAACGAAGGTCTGGCGAAGTGGCATCGTGAGAGGCAGACCCTCCTCGAGCTCGGTGGAGACGATGACCGCGACTTCGAGTGGTCTGTCGTAGTAGTGGTCGAGGGCCACGAGTAGCTGCGGAAAGCCGGTCGGCGCTCGCGTGACCTGAAGCGCAAACGAGGCGAGAAGGCGTTCGGCTGCCTTGCGCCATTTCTCCTCGCCGGTGATGTCGTGCAATCGGAGCAGATTGTTGGCGGCCACGGAGTTGCCAGACGGAACGGCGCGGTCGTAGCCCGGCTTCTCTCGGACGAGCAGCGCTTCCCCATCGCTCGGTGTGAGGTAGTAGCCGCCGTCCGGGTCCAGGAAGCGTGCGTCTTGCTCACCTTGAAGCTCGAGCGCCGCGAGAAGCCATCCCGGAAAAGCGGTGGTTTCGTAGAGGTCGAGACACGCGGCGACCATGAAGGCGTAGTCATCGAGAAAGCCGGTCGAGGCTTTCGAGCCCTCGCGATACGTTCGTACCAGGCCCTTTGCTTCGTCACGCATTGCACGCAGAACGAACTTGGCGGCTCCGGACGCGGCGTACACGTAGTCGGCGTGCCCAAACGCCCACCCGGCGCGCGCAAACGCGGAGATCATCAAACCGTTCCAAGCCGCGATGATCTTGTCGTCCCGAAGCGGCGGCGGACGCGACGCACGCGCTTCATACAGGGTCGCCCGCGCCTCGGCCAAGACCTCGGAAACGCGCTTCGTCGGGATGTGAAGCTCGCGGCCGACCTCACGATCGCTGGACACGCGGTGCAAGACATTGCGTCCTTCGAAGTTGCCGCCTGCCGTGACGCCAAACGCTGCTGCAACGACGGCTGCCTCCTCCGCGCCGAGAAGAGCTTCTATCTCGTCCGGTGTCCAAGTGTAGTACCATCCCTCTTCGTCGTGGCCGCTCGGGGTCAAGCTGTCCGCGTCGGTGGCCGAATAGAAGCCGCCCTCTTCTGACGTCATCTCGCGAGCGACGTAGTCGAGAACCTCGCGGACCACCCGCTCGTACGACGCGTTCCCCGTCTGCTGCCAAGCCTCGAGGTAAAGAACGGCGAGTTGCGCGTTGTCGTAGAGCATTTTTTCGAAGTGCGGAACGAGCCATTGCGCATCTGTGGAGTAGCGATGGAAGCCCCCACCGACGTGGTCGTAGATGCCGCCGGCGGCCATTCGACCGAGCGTCGTCGTGACCATGGCGGTCGCCCCGGGGTCTCGGGCACGACGAGCGTACCGCAGAAGCAGAAGAAGCCGTGAAGGTTGCGGGAACTTCGGCGCACCCGTGAAGCCACCATCGACGCGGTCGAACTTGGTCGCGAGCTCAGTCACCGCGATCGCAATCGCTTTGTCGCTCGGTACTCCAGGGCCTGGCCGGACGAAGGTCATTTGCTCGACGCGCTGGCTGATGTCCTGCGCGCGAGCAACGACTTCTGCGGCGTCGTTCTCGTAAAGAGCGACCATCTGGGTGAGAATGTCGATCAACCCCGCTCGAGCGCCTCGAACGCCTTCTCGCGGCGGGAAGTACGTGCCGCCGAAGAACGGCTCTTTCTCAGGTGTCATGATGACGGTCATGGGCCAGCCACCACGGCCGGTCAGGATGTTGACCGCGGTCATGTAGACGCTGTCGATATCGGGCCGCTCTTCGCGGTCGACCTTGATGGCGATGAAGTGGCGGTTGAGAAACGCCGCGATCTCCTCGTCCTCGAACGACTCGCGCTCCATCACGTGACACCAGTGGCAAGTCGAGTAGCCAACCGAGAGGAAGATGGGCTTGTTCTCACGCGTGGCTCGCTCGAAGGCCTCGTCGGACCAGGCGTACCAGCTCACCGGATTGTGCGCGTGTTGGAGAAGGTAAGGGCTCGACTCCTCGATCAGTCTATTGGTGTAAAGCGGTGTCCCGTCGTCGCGCAGATGATCGGTCCGCGGCTCGTACTGAGGACCCTGGGCAGCGAGCGCTCGGTCGAGTCGGGCTTGGAGCTTCTCGTCGTACGACTCGACACCGGGCAGCTTCGGGTCGCTCTCCGCCCCCGCGCTGGGCTCAAACCTGGGCGGGGCATCCGCCTTTTGCGGCGCCTCGCAGGCTGATCCGAGCAAAGCGAGCGTGACCCACACGACGAGCGGACCGAAATGCGTTTGAAAGGAACCTGTCATTCTTGGCCAAACCGCAATGAGAACGGCAACTTGCGGCAGGGTGCTCCTACGGCTACATCCAGCCGATCGCAACCGGATGCAACGGTCGCGGGTCCGTGATATGCGACGGGCTCTCTTTCGCGGCCCCGGGGCCCGCTTCTACCCGAGTTTCGAGGAACTGTAATCGATGGCAGAGACTACTCCTTCCGTTCCACCCAGAGTGTTTGAGCACGTCAGTCGCAAGGATTGGGGACGCTCGGTGCTCCTGTTGGAGATCCCGGACAAGCGCACCTTCCTCTTCGAGGATGGCTCAGAACGCAGCTTCCGTCCGGATTACTGGCACAAGATGGAGATCGTCGAGGTGCAGGGCAACGAGGCCGTTCGAATCGACCGCCTCGCGCGCCGCAATCAGACTCCAGCGCCTGGCTCGTCGCGTAAGTCCAAGGCACCGCCGAAGAAGCCCGACATCACCTTCGAGCAGCAGGTCGCCTACTTCATGAAGCTCTACCCCGTCGGCTTCGAGGACGAGGCCTACATCAAGGCCGAGCGCGGAGAGCCGGGGACCAAGGGCTTCGAGAAGCTCAAGGAGGCCGCGCTCGAGCGGGCCGAGGACCGTCTGTCCCAGAAGAACCTTCAGGAGCTCATCGACGCCGGCAAGTACGAAGATCTTCACCAGATGGTCTACGAGTTCCTGACGAGCACCAAGAGCACCACACAGAAGGCGGAGGCCACTCGCTTCAAGAACATGCCGGAGAACATGCGCAAGACGTTTGCTCACGCGCTTTATGAGCTCCTCTACGGCGAGCGGACCTACCCGATTCGCTTCGATTCGCTGGTTGCGGCGCTCGACGTCGAGGGTGGGCCCACCTGGCCGCTTGCGACCCTGTTGCCCGCATTGGTCTACCGGGCCGATCACGTGTTCGTGAAGCCGACTTTCTTCAAGAAGCAGGCGCTGATTCTCGACATCGATCCGAAGTACGACACGACGCCCAACGCGACCACCTACGAACAGTTCAACGAGGCGGCCAAGAAGACGATGGAGCTTCTTCAGGAGGCGGGACAGCGCCCGCGCGACCTGTGGGACGTGCACGTGTTCATCTGCAAAACGCTCAGCCCCAAGGCGATCAAAGAAGCCACTGGCGTCGAGTAGCGCTTCAGCATGAAGGTGCTGGTCCGAGCGGAATCGTGGCCGATTCGAGGAGGTTTTCGAATTGCCCGCGGGGCCCGGGCGGCGGCGGATGTGATCGTGGTGGAGCTCGAGCATCAAGGTGTGGTCGGGCGCGCCGAGTGCGTCCCCTACCCTCGCTACGGCGAGACTTCCGACTCCGTCGCTGCATTGATCGAAAGGAGCGCCGAAGCGCTCGACGCGAGGAGCGCAAGAGCGCAGATCCAATCGATGCCGGCCGGCGCCGCCCGAAACGCGCTCGACTGCGCACTCTGGGATTGGGAAGCGAGGGCCAGCGATACACCCGTGTGGTCGCTCGCCGGACTCGCCGCCCCGCCCGCTCCCGTTCGGACGATGCGCACCATCAGCGTGGCGTCCCCGCGCGAGATGGGAGAGGCGGCTAAGACGCTCGCTCTGGCCGAGGTGATCAAGGTCAAGGTCGACGGCGGCCCGGACCTCGCGCGGATCGCGGCGGTGCACGCGGCCGCGCCGAGCGCCAAGCTCGTAGTCGACCCGAACGAAGGATGGTCGGCCGAGCAGACCGCCAGTTGGCTCCCTGAGCTCGCTGATCTGGGGGTCGCGGTCTTGGAGCAGCCGCTGCCGGCCGGCGAGGACGCTGCGCTCGAGGCGATTGGCGAGAGGTCCGTACTCATCTGTGCGGACGAATCATTTCACGACCGCGGCTCGTTCGAACGCATGAACGGCCGATACGACATGATCAACCTCAAGCTCGACAAGAGCGGGGGCCTCACCGAGGCCTTGCTCTGCGCCGAGGAGGCGAGGCGCTTGGGCATGCCGATCATGGTCGGCTGCATGGTGAGCACCTCGCTCGCAATCGAGCCGGCCTTGCTTCTCGCCACGGGCGCAGAGCTCGTCGATCTGGATGGACCTTTGCTGCTCGAAAACGACCGAGAGGGTGCGCTTCACGACCGAGACGCCGGCCTCCTTCGGCCCTCCCCGTCAGTCTGGGGCGGAGAGTAGAAACGCAGTCGTCCCTCGAATCACCTCCGGGTGATTCATGATGAACGTGTGGATCACCGGAACGACATGGTGCTCCGCGGCGCCCTCGAGCCGCGTCTCTTCGACCGTCAGCAAACCGTCTCCGGGAACGAAAGGCGCATCACCCGCGAAAATCGCGAATGGAACGTCCGGAACGGGCAGGGTCTCGGCGACGCCGTCCGCGATCTGGCCGTACGAAGGGCCCATGACGCCGCGGAGCACGCCGCCCCTATCGAGCGCGGATGCCAGTGACGCTCCGTGATTCGGGGGGGCAAGCATCACGATGCGACTCATGACCGAGCGCCATGGAGCCTCCAGTGTGCAGAGCTGCCTCACGACCAGCCCGCCCAGGCTATGCGTCACAAACGAGAGCCTATTCGGCGTCGGGATCTCATCGAGGCGCTTGGCGACTGCAGCTGCATGCTGCTCGATCGGCTGCCGCATGCTCGAGTAACCGATGCGCAACGTAGTGAATCCCGCACGTGTCAGCGAACGGTCCATCAGCAACAAGGAGTGCCGGGTTCGCCCCAAGCCATGCAGCAACACCACCAAGTGGTCCGCCGGGGCAGCCGAAGTCATCCGCCAAGATCTGCCTTCAGGCGATCCTGGATCTTGTCGTCGCTCGGGTAGATCTCTTCGACGTGCTCCGAGTCGACTAACGTGGATGTCAGCTTCTTGAGCATGTGCTTGACTGAACGGGCGTCGGACCCTGCGGTGACCAACTCGATCAGGAGCGCGTCTTTTCGGTCGGGATCGAGCTCGAGCTCGCCCCGCTCTACCATGCCGTCGAGCGAGCCCGACAAGGCCTGCATGAGCTTGCGAGTGAAGGGCGTGTGCTGGAATGGCGCCGGCTCTTCTTGGAAGAGGTCATCTTCATCTGGCGCGGGAACGCTTGCCGCAGTACGCCAACTGTCGTGCCGCTCGATCCAATCGTGAGCTAACGCTGCAAGACGAGAATCGCCGCCGCCAGCGGCCTCGTCGATGATTCTGGGCACGTCACCGGCGTGGATCGCCTGCTCGAAATCGATGAGGTGGTCGACCAGAGAGCGGTGAACGGCGTCCATGTCAGATACCGTGATTTCGGACGGGAGCGCGAGGCTCCGACTCGCGAGGAAGCGGCGTGTGAGCCAAAGCGACAGGCGCCGCTGCCAACCATCTTCGCGATCGACGGGCGCATCGCTGCCATCGGACTCGACCATGGGCCACTGTCCGCGCGAGATTGCGTCCCATGCTTCGGGAAGCGGCGTATCGAGAAGCTCTTCGACGATGAACAGCGCCGACGTCGGCCCTTCTTCCCACTCGTCGTCGAGCAACGCCGATGCATCGCTCTGCACCTCTTGAAGCTCTGCGTCGTCGAGGCGGCCCTTCGCGTGCTGGACTTGCGCGGTCATCCAACGAAGCGCACCAGCGAGGTCGGCGAACTCGAAGTCGCCGCGCGTGCCATCCTTGAGCGTGTAGACCCGATGCCTGCCTTGGTGGTCGGCGATGGTATCGGCGACGAAGATCAGGTCGTCGATCCCGGCCGCAACGAACGGCTCGACCTCGCCCACCTGAAGGGCCCAGTGCAGCCGCCATGGCCGACTCGTGTCGCCCACCGCGATGCCTGCGTAGGGTGAATCGAGCAGCTTCAACAAGCGGAACGCGTGCTCGTCGTCCGCTGTGACATGAAGAAGATCGATGAAGGCATCGATTCTCGACTCGCCGAGCTCGGGGGGCGCGCCCGGTTGTCCGAGCGCGTCCCAGTACCCTCGGATCCCCTTTAGAAACGCCTGCTGAGGCATGGAGCGCGCAAACTAGCCCAATTTCGAGAAGACGACAGCCGAGCGTCGACTTGAAACACGTTCTATTTTTGCCTAGACCGGTCCGGACCGGAGCGCGACCACGTTTTCAAGCGGATAACACGATGCCGATAGACCAATATGCATTCAAAGAAGCGCTTCGGAGCTGGGCGAGCGGGGTGACTGTGGTCACCTCGCGCGCCGGCGACAAGGTCCATGGGATGACAGTCTCTGCCTTCTCCAGCGTCTCGGCCGACCCGCCGCTCGTATTGGTGTGCGCCAACAGCGGCTCGACCACGCACGGAATCATCGAGGAGGGCGGTGTGTTCGCGGTCAACATCCTCGCTGAGCACCAGCAGGAGGTCTCCAACGTGTTTGCCTCTTCGGAGTACGAGGACTCGCGGCTCGAACGGGTCAGTTGGACCGAAGGCAAAACCGGCGCCCCGCTCATCGACGAGGCGTTGGCTTCCATCGAATGCGAAGTCGCTAGCGCCCACAGAGAGGGTAGCCACACCATTTACATCGGCCGAGTCGAAGCGGTGCATAGCACGGACGCAGCTCCGCTCCTCTACTACAAAGGCGGCTACCGCTCGCTCCTCCGCGACGACTAGGGCGTATCTAGCTTCCGAGGAACTGCCGCCAGAGCGTTTCCAGTGTGGTCTCGTGCATTCCGGCCTTCGTCTGGTTATAAGGCGTGAAGTTGACGAGGCGCACGTAGGCGACCCGCGCGTCGCTTCCGGCGCCCTCGATGTCCAAGACGTTCAGGCAACCGGCGTCCTGTTCGAGTCGCCGGTAGATCTGGGGGCCCGCGTCGAGAGCTTGGGCCAGAATGGTACGGTTCACCACGCCGTGCGCGGCCACGAAGGCGTGGCGCCAGTCGTCGCGCCCGAGAAGCGCTTGCCATGCGGCGGCCACTCGGTCCCAGAGGTCGGCATAGGTCTCGCCCGTCAGGAAGCGCGCCCCCGGCACTTCGGCGTTCTCGAAGGCACGAACGAACGTGGCCTCCATCTCTTCGGCGGTTTCGATGTCCTGGAAATCCCCCGTCTTCGCCTCGCTCAAGCCCTCGATCGCCGCGATGTCGAGGACGCGTGCGCCGATCGCGAGCTCGGCCGTCTGCCGGGTGCGTTGGAGGCCCGTGCAGGCCGCGAAGTCGATCGGGACGTCTCTCAAGAGCCGTCCGAGGGCCTCAGCTTGGGCCAACCCTTCCGGATTGAGCGGAGGGTCGTCGGCCCCGAGGTCTTGTCCAGGTTCGAAGTAGGACACGGCGCCGTGCCTCGCCAGGTAGACTCTGCGTCGCTCTGCCACGAGCAGGCAGCATAGCAGTGGCTACCGGCCCGCGCTTTGGGTGCTAGGGTCTCTCGCATGGAGCAAGCAAAGTGGATGGTCGTGATCCTCGCCGCCTTGGCGGTTGCAGGCTGCACGAAGAAAGAAGCGCCGGCGCCAGCCGCTGAAGAAAAAGCGGCCGCGGAGCCAGAGAAACCTGCCGCGCCTACCGAGCCGATCCTTCCACTACCCGACAGCGCCGACGTCGACATGGACAAGGTCTTGCTCGGGCGGAGCCTCTACTTCGACACGGCGTTGTCCGGCGATGGAACCGTGTCTTGCGCGACCTGCCACATGCTCGAGCATGGCGGCGCCGAGCCGCGCAAGACCTCGACCGGAATCGGCGGCCACATCGGGCCGATCAACTCGCCTACGGTGTTGAACTCCTCCTACAACTTCGTTCAGTTCTGGGACGGCCGCGCAAAGGACCTAAAAGAACAGGCAGCGGGCCCGGTCGAGAACCCAGGCGAGATGGGTACCAAGTGGGAGGACGTCGTCAAGCGTCTCGCGAAGAACGAGGAGTACGCAGCGGCCTTCGCCAAGCTCTACGAAGACGGCATCACCAAAGCCAACACCACGGACGCGATCGCCGAGTACGAGAAGTCACTGATCACGCCTTCGCGCTTCGACGCCTACCTGAAAGGTGACGACTCCGCGATCACTGACGCGGAGAAAAAGGGCTACGCGACCTTCAAGGAAGTCGGCTGCACCGCGTGCCACAGCGGCATCAACGTCGGCGGCGCGATGTTCCAGAAGATGGGCCTCGTGAAGGACTACTTCGCGGACCGCGGCACCGAGATCACCGACGCCGACCTCGGCCGCTACAACGTCACGAAGCAGGACTACGACAAGCACTTCTTCAAAGTCCCGACGCTCCGCAACGTCGAGCTCACCTCTCCCTATCTCCACGATGGTTCACAAGCCACTCTGGAAGACACCGTGCGAGTGATGGGCAAATACCAACTCGGCCGCGAGCTCACCGACGCCCAGGTCAACAGCATCGTCACGTTCCTAAAGAGCCTGACCGGCGAGCTGCC
>JAHEEE010000102.1 GCA_024640845.1 Myxococcales bacterium
GCGCGAAGTTGACGCGACCTTCGAACGCTTCGACGAAGAAGGTTGCGAGGCCTGCGGGCAGTCCAAGCCCCGCCAACCCATCGCCGATCGACGTTTCCACGGAGGCCGCGCGCGCAATCGGTGTGCGTTCGACTTGCACCCGTATCTGCTCCGCCCGAAAGACGCCGTCCTCTCCGCGCGTCACCTCGACGAACTCGGTGGCCGACGGGTGATACTCGAAACGCCGAAGCGCGGCGGTTTCATCGCGTTCGACGATCAGCTTGTGTTCGGGGCGACATCGGCGAAAGTCGACGATGTGTTGAAGGGCATGTTCGATCTCGGAGCACTCTTCGGGCTCGAGCCCCGCTTCGAGTAGCGCGCCGCGAAAGCTCGGGACGGTGCCGAACAGGGTTTCGTAGCGCGCGTTCGGCCGCGACCGATAGAGCGCCAAACGCTCCGCCTCGGTCAGCTCCTGCCCAAGGCCGGCGTCCTGATCGAGAGGCGCCAATCCCTCAGGCACTCCTAGGTCGGCGGCGAGCGTCGCATCCTGGTTGCCCAGCACGTCTTCCATGAAAGACCAGGTCTTCGGAATTAGGCTTCTCGCGATCCAAAACAACAGTGCGCCCACAACGATGGTGCCGAGCAAAGCGCCTACCACGAGCCTCCGCATCCGCCGAGCCCGAAGCTGATCAGGCAGCAGAGCCATGTCGACCGACGGCAGTGGCCGCAGGATCGCGGGCTTCTTTTCATTCGACGGATCGGCACTCATCGAACCGGGGGCTTATCAGTGGCCCCGTAAATAGGCAAAGGCCGGACCAATTTGACACCCCTCGGGGTCAGGGTTAAGACGCCGCTTCGCACCATCGCGGGAGTAACTCAGTGGTAGAGTGCCATCTTGACAAGGTGGAAGTCGGCAGTTCAATCCTGCCCTCCCGCACCACCTCTCAGCGGGCTCCGCGCCAGCGTTCGCGGCGAGCTCCAAATGTGTGCTGTGTACCGAGATAAGCGCGTAGGTCGACACGCGGCGCGCCCACTGAAACGAGCCCCGTGCCGAACGACGCGAGGAGCCGAAGCTCGTTGCCGACGATGCCGAAATCGATTCCGAGCGACGCTCCTACATCCGTCGCGATCACCGTGTCGAGATCCGCAGCGCCCGTCGAGCCAAACGACAAAACCCACACTTCACCGAGGAGATTGAATCGTGCAGTGGCGGCCCAGTTGGCGTAGAGCGCCGCGAACCACTCGTGGGCATCGCTCCTGACGACGATATAGCCGACGTCGAATCCGATGGCAGCCTTTCCCGCACCCACCGTCAGCTCTCCTTGAACCGGCAGAAGCCCGGCGGGTTCCCGTGCGTCTTGTGTATCGAGGACCAGAGCCGGGGAGAACGCGAGGGAGCCGTGATCTCGGCGCAAGAACTCCCACTTCACGCCGACTACGAAGAGGCCCCCGAATGTCCATTCCGGATCTCCTGAAACGTTGTGCCGATTCGCCAGCGACGCGACGACGATCGCATCGAGCGAGTCGACGAGCCCGATGGTGAGGTCTGCGGTCGGTCCTCGCAGCAACGTGTCGTCGCCCTGCACAAAGGTGCTGACTGCGAAAATCGGTTGGACGACACCGGGACCGACCGTGTGCGGATCGTCCGCAAGGAGTGGCGGCCCGGCATGCGCCAGACTCGGCTGCCAGCCAGCGAACGCCACAACCATACCTGAGATCGCCAACAGGCAGGAGCGAGGCATGCGCAACTGTATGCTACGGAGTCTGGAACGGGAAATTGATCAGCGCTGAGTCGGGAAACCCGAGCGGTGTCTAGTCGCCGACGCCGAGATCGGTCCAGTGCCGGTCGAGATGCGCGGCGTCCTCCAGTGACTCCAAGCGGCGCAGCCGCGCGAGCTCCTCCTCGGCTTCGAGATGCACCGCATCGAAGTCGCAGGTTGCCCATGCCGTCTCGAGGAGTCGCTCGATCGCACACATCGAAGCGGCGTAGCGCCGTCGGAGACGCCGCTTCCATGGGCTCGCGAGGTGCGCGTCATGCTCGGCGTCCCGTTGTGTCGCACGAGAACGGAGCATCGCCCTCAGCGCCACGAGCGCTCGAGCGAGACGCCCGATCGAGCGCGCTTCGAGCGCATGTTCGGCGCGCTCGATCGCCGAGCGCAAATCAGACGAAGGCCGGGGGATGCCACTCAAAGTTGGGCAACTCTCGGGCATCACCCAAGGCCGATCGAACGGTCGTACTCCGCTACGCATGGCTCACCTCCTCGAAGGACAGAAGGGGGGCCTCCCGGGCCATTCCCGTGTGCACCCAGTACTCGCGAGGTTCGAAGAGTTCCACATCGTGGGATGTTTCCGCCACGATTTGGGAGCTTGCGGTGCCGCATTCGGGGCAGACGAAAACCCGGGGGACCGCGTCGATCAACCCACCGCATTCACTGCATTGCCAAAACATCGCCATTCCCTCCTTGGCAAGGATTGCCGTTGTTTGGTTTTCTCGCGGCCCAGGGCCGCTGAGGGCGGGATTCCACCGCCTTCGGAAATTAATAATTATCCTTGCTGAGCTGTCAACAACCCCCTTGGAACGGAGCTATTCGCGACCCGCCTGGTGGACACTCGGGCGGGGTCGGTCGCGACTACCCCCCTTGATCCGCTCTGATCGATGATTACTGATCTCCAAAGAAGCCTCGTTCGTGAGGCATTAGGAAAGGAGGTATGACGATGTTGACACGATGGAGTGAGCTTGGCCTCGGAGGTTTGGACCGCGAGCTGTCGGCACTGAACGACCTTCGAAATCAAATGGACCGCCTCTTCCTCGATTTCGAGCGGGGGTGGTCCCCAGGCCGCGAGCCGCGAGTCCAGAGCGGCTGGATGAGCGGCACGACATGGCCCCGCATCGCGCTCTATGACTCGGGCTCGGAGCTTCAGCTCAGAGCCGAGGTTCCGGGGCTTTCCGAAAAGGATCTCGACATCTCCGTGGAACAGAGCTCGCTGACGATCCGGGGCGAGCGGAGAACCGAAGTTCCGGAGGGCTACTCCGTGCACCGCCAAGAGCGGGGCAATCGCTCGTTTGCGCGGAGCTTCGCGCTCCCCTGCCGAATCGATGCGGAGAAAGCCACCGCGAATCTGAAGAACGGCGTTCTCGAGATGACCTTGCCGAAGGTTGCCGAGGAGCAACCAAGGCAGATCCAGGTGAAGGTTTCGTAAGGAAGGGAGGTGAAGGATGACTACTGAAAGCACTACCTTGACCCAACGCCAAGCGACGAACCTCGATCAACCCGAGGAAGCCGAAGTCGTGACGGTCACACCGCCGGTGGACATCTACGAGAACAAGGACGAGATCCTCGTCGTGGCCGATTTCCCCGGCGTCCCCAAAGACGCTCTCTCGGTGCGGCTCGATCGATCCGAGCTCGTGATCGAAGGAATGCAGGCCGTGCCCGAAGGGCAACCCGAAACCCGCGCTCTTGCGTTCTCGCGGGTATTCCGAGTGCCGAACACGGTGGACCCCAACGGTGTGAGCGCCGAGCTCGCCCAAGGAGTACTCCGAGTGCACTTGGCCAAGTCGGAAGCCGCGAAGCCAAAGCGTATTGAAGTCCGCAGCTCCTGAGCAAATGGAGCCCGGCGATGCCGGGGGCGTTTCCGGACAACACGAAGCTCCATTGGGACGAGCGAGCAGGCTTGTCGATCCACGTGCAGCGGGGAGACAATGTGGACGGCGCGCCCCTCTGGGGAGAGCCTCTCGGTGAGGACTGGTATCGGTCCTTCTCGCTTCCGGACTACGTTGACGCCTGCGAGGCCAGGGCGGCGGTGTACGGTGGCGTGCTGACTATTCAGATCCCGAAGCAAGCAAGGCCCGCGCCCGTGAGTATTCCAATCACCGTCAGCTGAGGCTGGCGGGGACCCCCGCTTCTGTGCCTTAGAAGCCCGGGCTCGACCCGGGCTTTGTTTTCCGCTGGCCGTTGCGGTCGCTCCCGTGCGTGATAAGCCGGGACTCGCGAGGAGCGTTGGATGAGTGTACGCGAGTCACTGGGCAATGATCACAAGGCCATCGAGCAGAGGCTGGACGAGCTTTCGAATGCCGTCGAAGGCGCCAGTTGGGTGACAATCCTCGAGGTGTTTCGCAAGGTCGACCGAGGGCTTCGTGCACACATCGATGGCGAGGAGCGCTATTTGTTCCCCCATTTCGAAGCGAGTCACCCCGAGACGCTCGAGGAGCTTCGTGCCGAGCATGCGCATGCGCGCAAGGCGCTCGATGAGCTGATGATCCAGACCGAGCTCCACACTCTCCGGAAAGAGCCTATCGACGAGCTGCTCGGACAGCTCCGTGCCCACGCCGCCAAAGAGAATCTCACGCTGTATGCTTGGGCGGACGAGCGCCCGCAAGGCGAACCGCAAAACGGGCTGTTCGAGTTCCTCGAAGAACGCAGAATGGCGCTTCGAGATGACCAGCCCGAGGAGTCAGCATGACCGACGAACCACTCATCGCCGTCTTCATCGATTTCGAAAACCTGGCCATCGGGGCGCAGGTGACGGAATCCGGCCGCTTCCAGATCGAGCTCGTGCTGAAGCGACTCCTCGAAAAGGGCCGCATCGTTTACAAGCGGGCCTATTGTGACTGGAGCCGATACAAGAGCGCCGTCCGAGAGTTTCATGGTCATGGGATCGGTCTTGTCGACATCCCGCAGAGCCGGATGAGCGGGAAGAACAGCGCCGACATCCACATGGTCGTCGATGCGCTCGACCTCTGCTATTCGAAGGAGCACATAGATACATTCGCACTGCTTTCCGGCGACAGCGACTTCTCACCCTTGGTGAACAAGCTCAAGGAAAACGACAAGCGGGTCATTGGCGTCGGGGTCAAGAAATCCACTTCCGACCTGCTGATCGCAGGATGCGACGAGTTCATCTACTACGACGACTTGATCCGCGCAGCGAAGCCCAAGGGCTCGTCGTCCAGGGGTCGCAAAAAGACCAAGAGCAAGAAGGACGAGGCGGTCGACATCTTCATGGAAACCCTCGGCTCGCTCGCGCAGGACTACGACACCTTGTGGGGCTCCATGATCAAACAAACCCTGCGCCGCCTGAACCCGGGTTTCAACGAAAGCTACTACGGCTATCGTAACTTCCAGGACATGATGAAAGACATCGAGGCCCGCGGCCTCATCACCCTCGAGTACGACGCTGCCCGCGGCAACTACAAGGTGAGGCCGGAGTAGACCCGAGGACCTACTCGCCTGTGCTCGCGGGAGCGTTCAATCCTCGTCGATGCCCGCCTTGTCGCAGAAGTGTCGGGCCGCGAGTTGCCGCTTCACTGCGCGACTCAACCCACCGAGTTTTTCGTCCGCGTCCTCTAGGATCGCATGCCGCTCTTCGCTGGACTCGCGACGGGCGAGCGCGCGCACGAGATAGTGTGATTCGGACAGTCCGACGTCGAGCGATTGGAGCAGAGTGCGCTCGAGCTCCGATCCCGTCGCTCCCTTGAAAGGTCCGCCGACCGTTTCGCGAACTTCTTCACCGATCGACTTGCGAGCCTCGGCGATGACTTCAGGCATTGCCGCGCCCTCGAGGTCGATCTCGCGGTCGCGTTCGTCGAGCTCCTCCAGCCGGTTGGCGAGCTCACCGGCATAGTCGGCAACAGACTCGAGGAGCTCTTCAAAAGGAGCGCTCTCGCGCTTGACGATCAGGACTCTGTCGATGTCCGAGAAGGCATCCATCGTCTGGTACAACAGCACATACCCCGGATTCAGACGCCCGTCGGGCTTTCGCCACGATGCCTCACACTCCCCTCCGCTCGGTTCCGACGACTTGGAGCAAGCGCCGACGAAAAGCACGAACAGGATGAGCCACGTGAAGCGCGCTATCCTGAGGTGCGTCCCGACCCGAGGGAACGGGTACCATCGTTTCGCTACCTGAGAACACCTCATTGCGACCGACACGAGCGTTGCATGTCCTCGAGAGCTGACAGATCTGGAAGTTCATCGCGGTCTGCCAGAAGGGCGATCTCGATGCGGCGGTTTTGCGCCCGGCCTTCCTTCGTGTCGTTGGTAGCCACTGGCAGGGTATCTGCCTCGGCCGCTGCCGAGATGTGCTGCGCGCTCATGCCCGTCTTGATGATCAGCTTCGTCGCGCGAATGTCGTCTTTCTTGCAACCCGCGCCCACGCCCAACACCAGGGTCAGAGCCAAGAGCATGAGCCAGCTAATTTTCGGTCGCATGTAGATCTCCTCTTATCGGTTTCGAGCCCTACGAACAAGCAGCTTGTCTGCCAAAGTCGTGGGCCCGCTAACGTGGATCCGCGTCCTTCGGTCGGGCGCGACGATTCACCATAGCTGTGTCAGCCTGCCACACCCGCAACCTGTTCTGGGGCTTCCGGCAAGGTCCGCTCGAGCTCGGCAAACGAGGTCTGAAGGTCGCTCACGAAGTCATCGACTGCCGGAAAACACTCCCAGTCTGAGTTGAAGCCCCAATGAATCCGCCCCTCGTAGCTGAAGAGTGCGATTCCAAGATTCTGCTTCGGCATCAACGGGACGACTGGATAGACGCACCTCAGTCTCGCGTCCAACAAGTAGAGGGGAAATGACGGACCCTTCACGTTCGTAACGATCATATCGAAGGCTCTTGCATTCATTGCAAGCTTGAAGGCCCCACTCAACAACTTTTGCGTCGCCACGTCGGCAATGTCTTCGACGAGCTTCGCGCCCTCGACCTGGTGGGAATCGTGCTTGAGCTCCGATGTGTCCTCGACCACTTGATGCAGTCGATCTCGTGGGCTCGGTTCGTCCACCGGAAGCTTCGCCATGACCATGGCGACTTGGTTCCCGGTCCTGAGCCTCTCCGGACCACCCGTATGTACGGGCAATATCGCCCGGAGGGGGTCGACCGCCTCGGGATCGATGCCCTGACGCTTCAGGTATCTGCGCGCGGCACCGGCGACGATTGCGAGAACCACGTCGTTGACGGTCCCCCCGAGCGACGACTTGATTTCCTTCACCCCGTCGAGGTCGACCGTGGTCCACTCGAGACGGCGCTGAGGACCGACGTCATTGGAGGTGAATGTGGTGTCCGTTCTCCAACCAGGCAGACCCGTCTTGACCGCGCTCCACACACCACTGACCCGCTCTCGCAGCTCGTGACGGTTCATGGAGCGGACGAGGCGCGTGATTGCCTTGCGGCGGTAGCGCAGCTCGCTCCGAAGCATCCCCAAGCCGCTCGGCGCAGGCCTAGGAGACCAGCTTGATTTGCCGCGCGGAACCTTGGTGTCTCGATACGGGCGAAGGAGCGCCATCAGTAGCTGCATCCCGCCTACGCCGTCGACCATGCAGTGGTGCGCCTTGATTATCATCGCCACGCGTTCATCGGAAAGTCCGTCGACGAGGTAAATCTCCCACAGCGGCCGGCTTCGATCGATATGCTGTGACAGCAGGGTTCCGGCGAGCGCTTTGAGCTCGCGGTCCGTTCCCGGGGCAGGCACGCTGGCTCTGCGCAAGTGGAAGTCGAGATCGAATCGTTCGTCATCGACCCATACGGGCTGCCTGAGTCCTGGGACGTAATCCAGCCGCTGCCGGTAGCGTTCGCAGCCGTCTAGTGCGTGATCGATATATCGACGAAGCCTCGCCATCGGCAGTGCTCCATGCTCGTCCAGCAGCGCCTCGCCATCGAAGACGAGGACGCACGCCATGTGCATCGGAGCGGTTTCGCTCTCGACGTCGAGAAACGATGCGTCCAATGCCGAGAGTCGATCGCTGTATGCTCTCACTTTGTCCTTGCTAGCCAAAAATCCCCCCTTCGCTTTTAGCCAAGTAAAATGTGCAACATCCACGCCAACATGCGCGGCTGCCGCCTTGTCACTTGCCTACCGAACCCGTTGCCAGCGCGGCGTCCGCCTGTGGGACATGTCCAAACGAATGAGTGGCAATCTGCCACAGGCGGGGCGCATCGCCTCGTAAGGCACGCTTCGACGCATGCCGAATTTGCGGCCCAGCTTGGCATGTTTCGTGCTCACCAAGGTGGGCATGGCTGAGAGCATGAGCGCGCGAGGCGAGCGTCAACTCCATTGGCTCGTCGTATTCCACTACATCGTCGCGGCGATGGAGGCTCTGTCCGCAGTGATTCTCATTGTGCCACTGGCCCGCGGCTATGGCGTAGTGACCGGACAGACGTCGGCGCTGTCGGAGGCGTCTTCCTCCTACGGGTGGAGCCTAATTGGTTTCTCGGTCATCGCGATCGTCTTTGCTGTGGCGATGGCGTTGCTCACCGCGAGGGCGGGGCGGTCCATCTCCGAGCGACGAGGGCATTCGTTTTGTACCGTCGTTGCGGCGCTCAACTGCATCTACTTTCCGTTCGGCACCGTGCTGGGCGTTCTTTCCTTAATCGTGCTGAAGCGCTCCGCCGTCCGTGAGGCTTTCGGAGCGGTGACACATAATCTAAACGTCGCCGCCTGGGAGGACGCGAAGCTGCCATGACGTACCGGCCCCTCTAACCCGCAACCCAACCCCCAGAAATCGAGCCTGCTTCCTAGCGGTCGCTTGGAATCGGGTCGAGCGCACGCGCCACGTGCTCGTGGAACTCCTCGAGGTCGAAGGGCTTGTCGATGACGGCGGCAGCCCCCAAGGCTTTCGCACGCTTGTGAGTTTGCGCGTCTCCGAAGGCCGTGATCAAAATGACGGGCACCTCCGGGAGCCAGCGCCCGATCCAGTGGACGACATCGAGCCCCGTCACGTCGGGCATTCGGAGATCGCTTACCACGAGGCTGGGCCGATCGTCGCCAAGCCGGAGGCTCTCGAGTCGTTCGAGAAGCTCAGTTCCATCCCGACACTCGTCAACGTCCAGCCCTCGACGGCGAAGCGAAGCGCCCAGCATGCTGCGCATCGCTTGATCGTCATCCGCTACGAGCACGAGGGTCGAATCGCGCATCATTGCTCCGCAGGGCGGCGAAACCGTGCGAAGGCAGCGGCTCGATCTGCGCGCCTCTCCTTCTCCGGTACCGCTCGAAACATGGCGTCCGCGACCGCACTGAGTGGCTGAGCTGAGCTTCCACCGGCTCTGGCGAGCACTTCGCCGATGGTCGATTCGGAGACTGCAGTCCACACGCCAGGTGTGCATAGGCACACGATGTCGTCGCCTTCCAAATCCATCGCGAGGGTCTCCATCTCGAGATCGTCTGCGAACCCCCCAATGACATTGAGAACTTTGCGACTGAGCATAGGATCATTCACCCTTGGACCTCGTGGTGCGGAAGAAACCACCGTGTGGTCTGTGGTCATTCGATGGAGCTGACCGTTTCGCAGCAGGTAGCAGCGATCATCGCCCACGTGACCCACGTATAGGCGAAGGCGATCGATGTATGCCAGCGTGAGTGTCAGCGACGGGGCCTCCCCCGCGCGGTCTTTCGCACCCCTTTGTAACTCGCCTTGGCTCTCTGTCACGACCTGCCGGAAACCCTTGCTGAAACGGTCCAGTCGCTCTGCGCGAGCTCCATCGGCAAGAGGAAGGAACAACTCGTCGGCTCGCGCCATGACGCGCACGGCCGCCGGGGTATCCTCTTCCGCGGAGCGCTGGTCCCAGTCGTCCCGAATTTCGCGTCCCACCAGCAGCGCGCACCGTGATGCATCGCGCTCGCCAACGAACACGTAGTCATGCTCTTTGTAAGGACGCTCACCGAGTTGAATGGCGCCGTCGGCGTCGACCCAGAACCTCGTCTCGTCGTGCGTGGATTGAGCTCTCATCATGGTGTCTCAGTTTGCAGAATTCATGCCACGGCAGAACGGGGCGAAAGCCTCTTCAACAGCGGGCGAACTGCCACGTGTGTGGCTAATCGTCACGGTCGGACGCGACCTCCCGGACCGCCGCTTGTTTGCTCTTGCTCGCGCGCACGTCTTTCGGCCCGGCAGTCCGGAGGGCTTCCTCGGCCGAAGCCTGACGTCCGGGAGGCGCCTCCACACCGATGATCACGTCTCCTTGGACCAGGTGGCGGTGCATGAGATCGATTTCTTCACGCCAAAACCCGAGGCCGGCAAATCCTCCGAAACCCATTCCTGCGGCCCCTCCGATCACAGCGCCCTCCAGCGCTGCGAGCAGAGGGCCAGCAGCAAGCAAACCCGCAGCAGGCATCAAGATGGCGCCTCCGAGCGCCCCGAGGGCAGCACCGACGACCGCACCCCTGGCCATGCCGGTCTTGCCTTCCACGGGGAGCTCCTCGACTTCCTGCCCCTCATGCATGAGCCCGCTGATCTC